>PANW01000056.1 GCA_002707785.1 Cellvibrionaceae bacterium
CTCTCCCAGTTAGAGCCCGAATATACGCTCGCATCTTATAGGCCTGTCATTGAATATCTCACTTGCGAAAACGGGGGAGTCCATATACGCAATGACAAGTAACCCTGTTCAACGAGCCGATGTGAGCCGTTAAAGTTACCTCGGCTTAGAGCTCAACCAAGTGTTAAAAAGATATGACGCCAATCAATCCTCGTAAACTACTGAACAGCAAATGGACTGCCGTTAAAGTCGTTAACAAAGAGAAACATTTTTTGATCACGGCCATTGAGTTTGATGAATCTGGTACAGTCATCGACTGCACCCTTGAAGCCATCTACTCCAACAGAGAGCTGTCGCTAGACTGGCGACAACTCAGAGACTCAAATCAATGGTTGCAGGGTTGGAAGTAACCGACTCTAGTGAATAGAAGATAATCACGACAGCAACTCACACTCGTCATATCCTAGCAATACAATCAGGGGTATCATGCCAGCTTGTTGCCATCGTCGCTGCCTCTTAACACCCATGTTTAATAGCCTCTCACAGACAATCAAACTGACCCTATTTCCTCGCTTATTCACGGTGCCATTGACGCCTCTACCCCATCTCAAAAGCGCGTTAGCGGTTTTGCTGGCAACTTTGCTCAACGGATGCAATCCAGTGCCCGACTGTCCCATGGAGATTCACTCACCACCGGCTCTCAGTGCCGGATGTTTGGTGATCGAAAACCAACAGCTGTTGGTTGCCAAAGCGCACAACGGACTTGTCAGCATTCCCGGCGGCAGCGGCAACACCAATGAACCCAGTCACTGCACCGCTCATAGAGAAACTTGGGAAGAAACGGGACTCGATACTCGCCCCAAAAAGCTGATGCGGGTATTCGACAATGGCTTTCACCTCTATCGCTGTCGCTGGAGCGGCACGCAACAAGTACAAAATTCCGTGCCATTTTTTCTTGAAATCGATCAAGTCTTTTGGATTGAAGAAGAGGATTTCGACCACCATAAATGGCGCTTTCCAGAACAGGCTGATTGGTTGCGAGAGCAACTCAGGCTGGAACAAGAATAGATCCAGTGGCTACCCTAAAGGGCATAAATAGTGGCTAGTGGCTACCCTAAAGGGCATAAATAGTGGCTAGTTAGAATTATGGGATGTCCCGCGCTCCAACTGGAAAATTTCAGCTAAGATGGCCTGCCACTGTTGGTATTGCTGCTCATAGCCACCTTCTAGATGCACCACTTGATCATCCAGATTGAGAACCGTTGGCAGTACTTGATTGTTAAAACCAGACGACAGTTCTTTAAGATAGCGCTCTTGCATCCGGAACCACTCGTAGTCGCTGTAGACTTCGTTCATTGACGCTAAGCTTCCCCGTCGAAAGCCGCTGGCCTGCCCCGCTTGGCGCTGTTGATAATCGCGCATGTACACCACTAGCTCACGACTGTATTGGCGCCAATGATGATAGGTGCGCTGCATGTTGTTGAACAAAGACAAGTACTGCTCATCGGCGGTATCGATGAAGAAATACTCATAGCGACGCAATTGCTGTATGCGTCGATACATAGGATCCGACGCTGCCGGCAACCCCATCAGCTTGTAACTACCGTCGTCGCTCTCTTGATAATAGGAAGCGAAGCCATCCGGTACCATGCGTTCACCGTAGCGCAACACTGCTAAAGGCTGTAGCTGCTTCGATTGCTGGGTTGTTAATTGCAGGCGTGCCAAGTACAGATCAGATTCAATGCGATCGAACAAGGCTTGAAACGGCTCTTGACCAATATGCTCATAGGCACGGTCATTGGCCCTCATACGGTACTCTCTATCCAACCAAAGACGACCGGCACTATCTTGGGCGACCAATCGCAACGCCATAACTTCACCATCTGAGGCCAATAAAATCGCCTCAATAGCCAACTCCGCTGATCCGTGTCGGTCCGGCATGACCCGCACTACACCCCAGCGCGATGATTGCTCCAAGGTCTGCTTCAGCACATAGGGCAGATAACGTGCCTCTGCTTTACGCACTAAGGGCGATTGCGAGCGCTGCATGTTGGACGCCAGCGGTTGAAATACAACAATCCCAACATCCAACAAGGGCGGATTACTGGAATTCTGATTGAGAGTGGTTCGTGCTTTCGCCGGCGATACCTGAACGACCTGCCTTGGTAGCAAGGGCTGCTGTGACGGACTGGCTTGGCTAGTGCCTTCTTCGCCGTGAGAAGACATCGCGGCGAACAAGCCCCCATCATTGGCATTAGCGGTAAGATCACCAATATCGGTGTATCCGGGATAGCGTCCTTCAGTTGCCGACGTTTGCTCAGAGGGCTGCTGACTACAGCCCAACATCGAAACCATAAGAAATGCCACCAACCAGCGACCTGCGAGCGATATACCGCCGGTTTGTGAGGCAAACGCTAGCGTGCGGTTCATAGATGTTTTGCCTGAAGCGACATGTCGACTACCCAGCTTTTCTAAACGAATAAAACCATTTCGACGAAGGCATCGCGCGTTTAATTTAGTTGGCATCAGCATTGGTCACAATACTCGAAGGGGCGTTGGGATCGCGAGGCTGATTGTTCGGGTCTCTCTGAATGACACGGCACACTTTGCCCTTTTCTACGGTTTGCTCACATTGGTAGCCGCGATCCTGACGATCAAATTTTGAATAGGAGCGATTCAGAGTGAAAGGTTCGGGCGCCCGATCCGAGGTCATGGTAGTGGCTACATTCATCTGCGAACCATCAGCAGAGAGTGTCATGCGATGCTGTACGCTCAACCCTTCCGGTAACTTCAAATGAAATATCAGCTGGTGTCCATCCCAGCCACACGCCTCAGCGCCAAATAAGTTAGTGCTAACATGCAGGCCGTTCTCTTCAAACGAACAGTGCAAAGTAAAGGTATTCTCCCGCTCTACCTCGATATCCGCGTAGCTCTGGGTAATATCCATCACTTGGGTGCGCGAAATCCGATCGACAAATTGCGCCATTGCAATCACGGTGCGAGCGGTACTGTTGCTGATGGGGATATCCGATCGACGCTCGTAATTGCGATTATTGCTTTGCCGAGCCAATTGACGCCGCATGCGATAAAAGTAAGCGTCTACTTTAGCCTCTACGCTGTCATTGAGGCTGTAGTCCATTTCCCAGCTGCCAGAGAAGTCAGAGCGTATCGTCTTGCGGGTTGGGTTTTCCAATTGCTGAGATTCGCAACCGGCTAGGATGAGGACAGTCGCCATCATCAGTGCTCGCGTAAACAGTTGCCCCCGGTGTGAGTTCACTAGCGCTCTCGCTCTCATCCATTTCGCCCCAAGGGAGCAATCAATAACGTCTCAGATCCCACTAGAGTGTTGTGAATCCGTATCAATAGACGCCCAGCCTACCATAAAGTTCGATACAGACAGCCCCTTCCCCCTGACTTATTAAATAGACGTGAGCGGCGAGAGATCACTAGAGTTCCATGTGGGTATTCTCAGTAGCCACAAGTCCCTATAGCCGAGCAGTGAGGTGATCAAGCTGTCGCTCGTTATGGTAAGGTCTCCATGTCGGTGTTTTAATAGATTTATCGACTGCAACAATGAATATCTGGCCTTCGTATGAGAAGCCGCAACAAGGAACCGTTTTGATGACGTTTACTCCATTTAACGCCTCGCTCAAGAAAATCTGTCAAGTCACCGCTTTCAGCGTCCTACTATCGACAACGACCTTCGCAGCAGAGACAAAACCCAGCCAAAAAGCCACTGATATCGCCCACAAATACCCCATTGTCGATGGCCATATTGATGTGCCCTACCGCATGCAAAATCACTGGGAAGATGTGACCAGAGCTACCGAAAACGGCGATTTTGACTACCCGCGTGCGGCAGCCGGAGGCCTAGATGCTCCATTTATGTCTATCTACATCCCCGCGACCAAAGAAGGCAAAGGAGCAAAAGAACTGGCCGATGTACTAATTGATCAGGTGGAGGCCATCGTTTATCGCGCTCCCGACAAGTTCGCCATTGCTCGCACCGCCAAAGACATTCGAGATAACTTTGCGGCAAACAAAATCTCTCTGCCTTTGGGCATGGAAAACGGCGCCGCCATTGAAGGCAATCTCGATAATCTGCAGCATTTTTTCGATCGCGGCATTCGCTACATTACGCTCGCCCACTCCAAATCCAATCATATTTCAGACTCTTCCTACGACGACGCTAAGATCTGGGATGGCCTCAGCCCGTTTGGGGTGGAAATGGTCAAAGAGATGAACAAACTAGGCGTTATGATCGACATTTCTCACGTATCTGACCCCGCCTTTTACCACGCCCTAGAAGTGAGCGAAGTGCCCGTCATCGCCTCCCATTCATCACTGCGCCATTTCACACCTGGCTTGGAGCGTAATGTGGATGACAAGATGCTCAAGGCATTGGCCAAAAACCGCGGTGTGCTGATGATCAATTTCGGCAGCTTCTTTCTCACCGAAGCAGCTATGAACTGGTCCAACAAATACAAAGCGGCCAAAGAGGCCTTTGAAAAGCTGCAGGGGGACAATTTAACCGACGCCGCCAGCAAAACCTTCAGTGAGAATTATCGCACCCGATTCCCCTACCCCTATGCCAGCACCGATGACGTTGCCGATCACATCGACCGCGCGCGCAAGTTGGTGGGTATTGACTACATCGGTCTAGGCTCAGACTACGATGGCGTAGGAGACACCTTGCCCACTGGTCTTAAAGATGCCTCTACCTATCCCGTATTGATTGATGAACTACTCAGCCGCGGTTATAAAGAGCGCGACATCGCCAAGATTCTCGGCGGCAACGTGTTGAGAGTCATGGAGGCGGTGGAAACATTCGCCAACCAACAACAAGAACAAATCACCCTTAACGAGAGAGCGATACCATGAGCTTTTACGATAACCACATATTGCCCCACGTCATTGACCTAGCCTGCGGCTCTAAACCCGTGCTGAAACAGCGCGAGAAAATTGTGCCGCAAGCTGAAGGGCGAATTCTGGAAATCGGTATGGGCTCGGGTATCAACATTCCCTTTTACGACCCCGATAAAGTTGAAAAAGTCTGGGGCCTCGAGCCCTCTGAAGGCATGCGTGAAAAAGCCCGGCCGCGCGTCGAAGCAGCGCCCTTTGAACTGGAGTGGCTGGGATTACCCGGTGAAGAAATCCCTTTGGATAACGACAGCGCAGACACCATCGTACTGACCTACACACTTTGCACTATTCCCGACTGGCGTGCGGCCGTCGAACAAATGCGCAGAGTCCTCAAACCCGGCGGTAAGCTGCTGTTTAGTGAACATGGAAAGGCGCCGGACGAGGCCGTCCGAAAATGGCAAGATCGCATTAATCCGGTGTGGAAAAAAATTGGCGGTGGCTGTCATCTCAATCGAGATATTCCCAAGCTGCTCACGGAAGGAGGCTTCGACATCAAACAACTCGATAGCATGTACGTCCCTTCGACACCAAAAGTTGCCGGTTATACTTACTGGGGTTATGCCGACTAAAGAACTCCCTAGCTACCCCTTAGACTGCATCGAGTCAGCTGCTATCAGGCTGGCTCCTGTTGATTATTCACTCTGCCCATAGAGTTCTTGCCTATCGCCGCAATCTCGCCTATTTCCAGCGTGAAGGCTTCACACCAGATAAATAGCGTACTATCACAATTTGCGCGCCCCCTATGATCAACACCGGCCGCTGTAGAAAATCGTCCCACATCATCTGTGACGACTTCCCCAACAAGGGCAATGATTAACTACTCACTCTGTTGGTCAAATGATCGGATGTACGCCGAAATAACTTCATATACATCAGAATATCATTCTCGTGCAATGGCCTAGAGTAGATATAGCCTTGCACTAAATCGACGCCAAAATTCGACATCATCCGCAATTGATCAGGCGTCTCAATACCTTCCGCAACGACGCTCATCTCTAAACTCTTAGCCAGCTCCCGAATAGATCGCAAAATAGCCTGTGAGGTTTTGTCATCACTGACGTTCCTAAAGAAACTGCGATCGATTTTTAACACATCAAACTCAAATTTCTGCAAATAGGCCAATGACGAATAACCCACTCCAAAATCGTCAAGTGATGTTCTGTAACCTTGTTTGCGCAAACTCTTCAATCGATTCCGACCGACAGATTCATCTTGCATGATCGATGTTTCGGTAACTTCAAATTCTATGTATTGCTTATCCACGTTCATGGAATCCAATACGTCATTTACCGCCTCAAAGAAATCATCTCTATCCAATTGAACCGCAGAAAGATTGATCGACATTGGCAAATACTGATCAAACTCCACCTTAATATGTTGATGCAATCGACAACAGCTTTTCACGACCGCCAGTGTCAGCTCGTCAATAAGATGATTGCGCTCCGCAATCGGAATAAATTTATCAGGGAAAATAAAGCCAAATTTACTGGAGTTAATTCGAACCAAGGCTTCAAAACCCTCAATGGATTGAGTCTTTGGATTCACCTTAGGCTGAAACCAAGTCTCCACCTCGTCATTCTCTATAGCAAACTCTACCGCATTTTCTGTTTCCAATAAGGCATTTTCGGACTCTTCAAACGAGGAATCGAACAATACCGCCTGCATCTTTCCTCGTTTCTTCGCTTCGTACATGGCAAAGTCGGCGAATTTGATCAACTCATCAAGATCAACGGTGTGCAATGGATAGAGTGCAATACCGATACTGACACCAACGGTCACCTCAGTGTCTTCGAGTTTGAAAGAGCTTCTTAGGCTCTTAATAATTCTCATGGCGACTTCTTTGGCGTTATAACCGCCATTAACGCCCGGCAATACGATCGTAAATTCATCACCGCCTAAACGCACCAAACTGGGATCTAAGGTAAATCGATCACCCTGATAGTGAACAAACGAATCATTCACTCGCAACTGAGACAAAATACGCTCCGCCACCCCCTGCAATAGAAGATCGCCTTTGGCATGCCCGTAAGCATCATTTACTTTCTTGAAACCATCCAAATCGAGAAACAACAAAGCAAAGTTATTCACGTTGTGATCTACACAATTTTGCAACAGTAATGGCAAGGCATTTCGATTAGGCAGGCCTGTCAAACCATCTTTGTAAACTTGAGTTTTAAGAGATGCATTTTGCTTGACCAAGTCACTTCGCATGGACAAAAAGGCTCTGACAAGGCTTCCTATCTCATCGTTTCGGGAAACTTCCTTTTCTGGCATTTGATACTCGGTGTTTTCAGAAGCAAATACCAGCGTGCTGAGTGGAGTTAACACCAGGCGATTTAGAAGAAAGCCCAACAGCAACGGAGTAAGGACCAAAAGAAAGATGGCACTAAGACCGAGTAGAATCATAAAGACAGGAATTTCATCAAGGCTGTCTCTAGTGCGCAAAACGGATACCAATTGAATATCCGCGCTCCACTGTTTGACATCAACCAACCATCGCTGTGACTTTACGCTGTGCCAGCCGTGCCATTTATTGGTATCTAGAGTATTTAGATACTGGGACAAGCTAGACGTATTTCCAGCGTATAAAAACTCGCCGTCACTATCGATAATCAAGGGGTGCGTTGTCGAATCCGCGAGGTTCCTCGATGATACGAAGATATTCTCAATCGGTGTCACTATACGAATATAACCCACTCGTTGATGCTTCGGGCGCCCTGTAGTATTGATACGACTCTCGAGCTCTATTGCGCGATAGTAAACCAGCACTGTGGTTTGAAAATCTTCATGCCATTCAAAACCTACTTGGTTATACAACTTCTGCCGAGACACGGATTCAAACAATTCACTTTGAACCTGACGTGAACTATTGCTCACGCCAAAGGCAACCCGCACATCCTCACTACCATCGGGAAACAAAATACTCAATTCGCCAACTCGGGGAAACACTTTCAAAATTCCCGCCACATAATTTGTATAAGCCGGATAGAAATTTACATCCTCCATGCTATCCGCGCTGCGAAAATATCGATGAGTCATCTCGTCGCGTTCGATCAGATCGGCAATAGACATCAACTCGTTGCTTGCCCGATCGAGACCAATGATCCAATTACTGCTCAGCTCAGTCATTTGTCGCCCATAGGCCTGGTCACCAGCTCTTTCAACGATGGCTCTAAGACTCGCCGCACCAATCGCCAAAAATATGAGTGATAAAACAAATACGGTAATAAATGCTTGTCGTTTCAGCGTCATTAATATTTACCCTCGGGATCAAGGCTATACCAAGTGGACATCATTTGACGTAGCGACCATATCCCTGAGTCTTTAAAACGATATTGATCTCGTGCCTGTGTGCGAAATTTCTCTAGCTGTTGCCTCACCTCTTCGGGTAGCTGCTTAATCGCTTCTGGATGGGAAATAAGACTATTGTTGTACATCATTTGCCTAGCAGCTATCTCTGGTTCCAATAGAAAATTTAGAAACTGGTGAGCCCTATCTTTGGAGTGGCTCGCAGCCGCAATCACTAAACTATCGAGCCAATAGAAGCCTCCCTCTTTGGGGATGACGTAACGCAGGTCCGGGCTTTCCTGCTGTAGTAGGACAAAATCGGTGCTATAAGTGGGCGCAATGGCGAGGGTACCCTGACGAAATCCGGCATCCAAATCTTGTGTACTCGACGAAAACAGAGTCACATCGGGTCTCAGCTTCATCAAGAGTCTTTCAGCTTCGGTTAATTGCCAAGATGTCGGGTTCCAAAGATCGTAACCAAGATACAACAATACGGTAGGAAGCAGCTCAGTAGGTTGTCCCGCCAAGCCGATTTTCCCCCTAAATTCTTTGGGAGGGTTATAGAGTGCGGCCCATGAATCGACTGACTCTTCTATCAATTCGGAACGATATGCTAGACCATAGCTGCCCTCTGCGTAGGGCTGCGCATATTGTTTTTCTAACTCTGACAAGCGAACGGTTTGCCAGTTGATATAGCGATTATTGGGGATGTTTTTTGTCACTCGACGAGTGATCCAGCCATTGCGGATATAGCTATTCAACGAAGAATCATCGAGGAGAATAATATCCAACCCTTCGCCACCGGATGAAGCGACTTGCTGATCGCGCTCCAGATCATCGGCATAAGTTGTGATAACCACACTGACGTCATAGCGCTGTTCAAAACGCTCCAGCACCACCGGATCAATATAATCGTCCCAAGTATATAGATTGAGGTATTCAGCAGCGGTCGATAGCGCAGCTATTGTGCATCCGAAAAATAAAACAAGAACTCTAATCACCCTTACTCACCACCGCCGTTGCCGTAAGCTAAGTATAACTAATCCCCTAGTTTTTATAGGTATTTAATGGCGTGAACGGGCAATTCCAGAGATATAAAAACAACTAACGCCCCTCAATACTGACGACTTTATCGACAGCACAGAGGGTGAAGCGGATCCACTGAGTGACGCTTAGGCCTCGGCAGTATCCAGCTCGGTCTCTAGAGCTTCCGCCTTTTGACAACCGGAATGCGTACGCAATTGCTGTAGGTAAGCTTCCAAGACTGGGAAAAAGCCCAGCGCGCCGCTCTGCTCAAGCGCATTCACCACAAAATACATCATGATATCGGCACCGGTGAGACTATCTCCAACCAAATAGCGTTTGCCATCCAAATGAGCACTCAGATACCCCAACACTTTGGCCGTCTCTGCATCGGCGTAGTCGCCAAGAAAATTGGTTTTAGCGCCATCACGGGTGAGAAACATACGCAGTAACAGCGGCAGCATGGCGGAGCTTTCGGCGAATTGAATCCATTGCAGATACTCGGCGAATTCTCGACTTCCTCGCGCTGGTGCCAAACGCTCACTGGCAAATTTGTCGATTAGGTACTCCACAATCGCGCCCGACTCAGCGAGTACGACGCCGTCTTCTTCGATGACAGGAGATTTTCCCAGCGGGTGCACAGATTTTAGCGACTCCGGCGCGAGATTAGATTCCGCATCTCGCTGATAGGCTTCAATTTTGTAGGGTTGGCCGATTTCTTCGAGCAGCCAAATAATGCGCTTCGAACGGGAACGATTGAGGTGATGCAGAGTAATCATGTCAAAGACTCCAAATGTATAGGGACATCAATGTATTCAAGGAAAGATCCTCATTTAACTTGGAGGCAATTAAATTGTCCACAGATTATCGGCGTGAAGCTCTTTATTTGATGAATGATCCAACATTCAGCGATGCCTTGAGGCTCTGCTCAGTAGACCTGTTGAGGATTACTCGGCGTGGGCTTGAATCCACTCCAGCAACAATTGATTCACCGCCTCTGGTGCTTCCAACTGCATAAAATGGCCGGCGTGCGGCAGGCGCTCTATTCGCCACTCACAAGCAAAGGCGCTGGGCTCTATCCAATCGTAGAGGCCTATGTTCATGCAGCCATCCGTGCCGCCAGCAATCATCTGAGTCGGCACCGAAAGGGCCCCAGTGAACACGGAAGCTTGAGGACGATAGCGGCGGGAAAAATAGGCGCGATAATAGTTGAGAGTGGCGGTGAGCACTTGAGGTTGCTGTAAGGCGTCAATGACCTCATCAACGGCTGCAGTGGAGTTATGTAGGTTGGGCGACCAACGCCGCCATAGGAATCGAATAAAAGCATAATCTTTTCGAGCGGCGACCCACTCGGCAAAACCGCGCCATTGAAACAGTAACATGTAGGACGAGTTGAGAATTTGTATCGGGTGTTTGCGAATCCCTGCCCTCATAGCACTGCCATGGGGTATTGCTAGGGTGCTTAGCGATTGCACTCTGTCAGCGTAGGTCGCAGCGACAATATAGGCGGTCACCGCTCCCCAGTCGTGCCCCACCACATGGGCTTTGCGACAATTGAGGTGATCCAGCCAAGCGATCACATCAGCGGCGATAGACTCGATTGCGTAGAAGCTGATATCCGAGCGAGCCGATCCACGATCATAACCTCTCATAACAGGCATCAAGCAGCGATAACCGGCCTCCACTAACGCTGCACACTGTTGCTGCCAACTGCGATGGGTATCGGGAAAGCCGTGCAGCAATACGACCAGTGGCCCCTCGCCCGCCACATAAGCAGACAAGGTCAATTGATCCCGCTGCAGACTGATAAGCTCCATACTAGAAAGTGCCCTTATGCGAATGATCAACCTTGGCGTTGATCGAAGAAATAAGAATCTCAGTGAAACCCCAACGGTAAATCAATGCAAATGGAGGCCGCCACTGTCAAGCATTTCAACGTGGATTTTGTACTGTTTATTTACTCAGTAGTTAATATTGTTTTGCGGAAATGATATCCACAGCTGGTGTGCATAAGTACCTGAACAACTTTCGGAAAAAAGCGTCCAGGCCAGACAGGCCAAGGGATTCAGCACTTTGATCACTCCGCAACCAGCCCGACTTTCAAACTTACAGGTCAAGAGAAATTTCGATTTTTTTACAATTTTTTCAATCTCTCTCGGACATTCGATAACCGAAGCCAATCACCGCTGCGCCAAGACTAAAACTGATTCAGAATGATGGCCACTGCCACAACTTGGGGCACGGTCACTAGCGGTAAAAACAGGGCAATTTTCCAAGATCGTGTAGTGTCTTTCAGCACCATCACCTCCGTATAATCAGTGGCAACACCGGTCATCATGAACGCAAAGCTATTGCCCGGCGCATCGGCGCGAGTCAGTAGATCAGCGGCAATGGGAGTCGAGCCTTCGGAGCAAACTTCAATAATGGTGGCCGCCACCAAGGTTACCGCCAATCCCAGTAGAGTCGGCCCAAACCAAGTTTGAAAATCTTCTAACTCAACAAAACTGCGCAGAAGCGTGGCCAACAAAATACCAAACAGCAACCAACGCAAGACCATTTGTGAACCTTTCACGCCATCCGTCAGCAAGCTTCCTGCGTTGCCCAGGCTCCAATCCGCCTGAGCGAGAAATTGTTTGAATTCAGGCCAGAGTTGATAATCACTGGGCAGATCTTGCGCGTTAGGATTGTCGGGAAGCACTTTGCGTCGAACCAAAGCATCAAAAATCACCCCACTGACAATCGCGATGACCATGGATAAGACCACAAAGGCGAGCGTCCAAGGTAAACCAATGAGCGCCACCAGAATGATCGTCAACGACAGAGAGTTCCATGGGCTGGCCACCAAAAAGGCCATCACTTGACCCAAGCTCGCGCCCCGTTGATAGAGCTGCATACCCACCATCAAGATACCGTGACTGCACAGATCCATTAACACACCGGCCATAGTCGCCCGCAGTACCCCGCCAACGCTGCCCCCCTGCCCCAACACGGCCGTGACCATCGACTGAGGAATTCGTGACAGCAAACCCACAAATAAGGCCGCCAAGATCACACCCCACCACATGGTATTGAGCAATTCGAACACCCCATGAGACATGACATGTAACCACTGAGGAAGGTCGGCATCCAAACCACTCCAGTGCAAAATATAGGCACTAAATACCGGGATGGCAGAACCCCATAACAACCAATCGATAGACGACTGTTGTTCCGATGGGCAACAACTGGAAGTGGCTTGTTCCGAGCTATGATCGCCGGTGGACGATTCCGTGACGAGTGCCTCAGCGCTCTGAGCGCAACAACTTGTCGATGCCGGCGTGGCCTCCCGTGAACCATCGCTAGTCGCTGCAGCTAATTGCTCAGAGTCGGGAGTGTTAAGTTGCGCGGCGCTGGAACACTGCTGTGGATCAACGCTGGAGACCTTCGAGTCGGGACAACACTTACTCATCAGTGATCCCGCCCGTCAGCCAACGAATCAATAATGGCGCACTGCGCTTGCTCATTGCCAGGGCAGGCCTCGACCAACTCTTGCAACGTGTCGCGCATCTGTAACAGTTCGGAGATCTGATGCTCGACTCGCACCAGTTTCTCAGCCACCAGTTCTTTTACTTCGGAACTGTGGCGACCACTGTTACGATAAAGTGCTAACAGCTGTCGACATTCCTCGACGCTGAATCCGGTGGAGCGCGCGCGCTGCACAAAACGCAGGACATCCAAATCGCGATCATCGTAGTCTCGATAACCGTTTGTCCCCCGACTCGCCGGGCCAATGAGCTCAATTCTCTCGTAGTAACGGATGGTTTTGGGGGACAATCCACTGGCTTTCGCTGCTTGACTGATATTCATCATCTACTCCCTTAACAAACAGATCGTTGATCAATAACACTTACCATAAACCTTACACTTGCTGGAAGGTCAACCCAAGTTGCAACAATAGACAGCCGTGTGCTGAAACCCTAGAAAGACAATGGGCAAACGCCCCTTCATGGTTATAATGACGCCATGCCATTATTCACCCGCTCCCGTCGAACTCCCCGTCAAACACCCAGACTTATTCCTGTCGTCGCCAAAGCGTCATTGGGGTTTGACTATGTGATCCGCTTATCGCACCGAAAATCGGCGGTCATTGAAATCAAAGCAGAAGAGGTGCGAGTGTCCGCTCCCCATAGCACCACGCAAAAAGCACTCAAACAATGGGTGGAAGAGAAAGCGCCGTGGATACGACAAAAGCTGCGTTCGCAAGCACAGCGGCGCCAACAGATTCCCACTCGCCACTATGCGGAGGGGGCTCAATGGCCATTTATGGGAGAAGCTCTCAGTCTTCGTATCCGCGTGGATGATAAAAGCCAAACGCTGAAACAAGATAGTGAACTGTCAATTCAGTTGTCTCGGCGCAGCCAAAAACCTCAGAGCGAACAAATCAAACTCTCTCTTCAAGAATGGTACAAGCAACAGGCGCTGGAGCTACTCACGCAAAAATCTCAATACTGGTGTGATCAACTGCATACTCGCTATCGCTCCATCAAGCTTAGACGCACCAAGAGCAAATGGGGTCACTGCACGATCCAAGGTGACCTGCAGTTTAACTGGCTCATTCTTCAAGCGCCTGAACCTGTGATCGACTATTTGGTCGTCCACGAATGCTGTCACCTCATTCACCACAACCACAGTGCGCAATTTTGGGCGCTGGTGGAGCAATTGCTGCCCAATTATCGCAAGGATAAACGGTGGTTGCGGGAACACGGGCATCAACTTCTGCTCTAGAGCAAAAAATAACGCCCCCCGAAAACGGGAAAATAGGATATTTCTCCTTCCAGTGTTAGTATTTGTCGCGAAAATCGTTGTTTAACTTCTTTGCGCCACCCAATGCGGCCCAAAGAAAAAATAAAAACTATAAAAATCAATCAGTTACAAGACCTTCTTGACAAAATAATTTAATAAATCAAACTAACCATGATTATTGAAGTCTGTCAGCGAAGTTATAAAACGATTTAGACAACAATTTAGGGGAGAAAACGATGGAATATCTGGATTCAGCGCATCCAGAATGGGATGACATGTGGGAAGAGTTGTCTGCACAAGCCATCAACAACGGCGATCCGCTGTGTATTAACCAGGGTCTTTGTTGGGAATACATGGGCTCAACGGCGGACCATCACAACTTTCGTCATTCCAAGCATCCTAAATCACGTCGTATCGAGCACATCTATCTCGAACGCTGTCGAGCTGCGGTGGGTTGGGCTTAACGGGCTGCGGGCTGCGGGCTGCTACCCTGAAAAACGGGCATAAAGGGCGATCATGGTCGATGTAAATGCATCGGCCGCAACGGTTTTTATGCTCCGCTCTTCCAGTTATTGACAACATTCTCGCCATTAATTTTCTCTCTAAGTTCAACTTTCATTGAATTGTCATCTTGTCAGCCTAGTTTCATTTCTGGTACAACTGTATCTAGGCACTGAGTAAACGGTGCAACACCGAACTACCCAGTGCGAGGTTATCACCAGAAGGAAGGATGCTCGCTTATGGTAGATATACAACTCGCTGAACCCCTCAGCAAAGAAACGCCTATTCTCTACGTTCTCGACACTAACGTACTCATTCACGACCCCACTGCATTACTCAACTTTGAAGAACACCATGTCATGATTCCCATGACGGTGTTAGAAGAACTCGACAAACTCAAAAGCGGCAAGAAAGCCCAAGCCGCAGACTGCCGACAAGCGATTCGAGAAATCGACAAAATTTTGGGGAGAGCCAGCCCTGAAAATATCGAAGGAGGCGTCCCCATACGACGAGAGAGCAGCAACCGCGACCAAGGCAAACTCTCGATACTAATGACCACTCCACCCGACAACGTCTCACTCCTCCCCAACCACCTCAACGACAACAAAATCATCAACGATCTGTGTTTACTCAAACACGACAATCCCAACCACCGCGTCATCCTCATTACCAAAGATATCAATATGCGACTTAAAGCCCGCGGCTGTGGCATCGAGTCCGATGACTACCACAGTGATCAATTGGTAACGGATATAGAACTACTCAACAAAGGCTACATTGAGTACCAAGGAAACTTTTGGGATCAAGTTCAAAAGGTAGAAACCGAACAACAGATGGGGCGCACCGTTCATCGCATTCCATTGGAAGATTTTCACAGCGAAGTATTTGCCAATCAGTTTATCATCGACGAATTAGGCTTTATTGGTCGAGTGGTAGACGTCGATGACGACGAAGTTCGTCTCCTGCACATCGACACTCATCGTTTTATGGAGGAAGAGGCTTGGGGGTTAAAACCGCGCGATGTTTACCAAGGCATGGCACTTAATTTGTTGATGGACCCAGATGTTCACCTAGTGAATCTAACCGGCTCGGCAGGCTCGGGGAAAACCATTCTGGCCCTGGCAGCCGCCATTGAAATGACCGTTGCCACCAACCAGTATCGTCGTATCATCGCCACCCGCAGTACCCAAGGACTGGATGAAGACATCGGTTTTCTGCCGGGAACGGAGGCAGAAAAAATGGAACCTTGGCTTGGCGCCATTACCGATAATTTGGAAGCTCTACATTGTGACGATGAAGATTGTTCCGGCAGTATCGACTATGTACTTAACAAAGTGCCACTGCATTTCAAGTCGTTAAACTACATTCGCGGCCGTAGCTTTCAGCACAGTTTAATCCTGATCGATGAGTCGCAAAATCTAACCCCTCATCAAATTAAAACGATTGTCACTCGCGCAGGTAATGGTTCCAAAGTAATCTGCCTCGGCAACTTGGCGCAGATTGATACGCCCTATTTGAATGCCACCAGTTCAGGTCTCACTTATCTGACGGAGCGCTTTAAAGGCTTCACTCACGGAGGAAATATAAAACTGCAAGGCGTGCCTCGCTCACTGTTGGCAGAATATGCCGAGGCCAATTTATAACCTCAAGATGAACCACAAAACGAAACTATGGCGAGAATATAGCGAAGCTGTAACTAAACTATAGCGAAAGCACCGAGCAGGTTATTGAGCCTGTTCGGTGCAAAGGTTTTATGTTGTTAGGTAGAATAATCAACCAACATTGGTCATAACGTTACGAAAAGCTGGAAGAGAGAATCGACAGCTAAGTCGCCTAACGAGGCGGAATTGAATAGGTGGCGGTCACATGAGCCACGGGTTCTTCATCGCCATCGGAATATAGCAGTACTTCCCCGACCACTAATCGCTTACCCAGTTTAATCAGCTTACACTCCGCAACTACATCCGCATCAGCTCGCGGTTTACGCAAAAAATTGATATTGAGATTTGTGGTAACCGCCAACGCAACTAAGCCAATCTCTCCTAAAATTGCCACGTAGAGGGCGGCATCCGCGACTTCCATCAACACAGGTCCTGAGACAGTGCCACCGGGACGAAGCTGCTGCACGCCGATACTGCGTCGCACCCGACAGCTGTGATGCCCAAGCGATTCTATATCCAGCGGACATTGCGGAAATTCGGTTTGCATAAAGTGTGTTAGTTCGGCAACACTGGGGCGAGAATCAGTCATTTTATCAAAGCCTCTAAATACCAAATCGCAGTATAACTCACGGTTTTCAAGGTCTGAAAAAACTCAACGCTCGCGCAGCAAATACTGTCAATCTAACCCACTTCTCTCAGAATCAAACCCGGAGGTGTAGTTACTACTCGACGGCAGGAGAAAACACCCAAAGCACCGATCAACACCATTGCCCCAAGCGTACCCCATACCCACAGAGCAACATGCAATTGCAGGGGCATATCGAGCACCCAATACTGAATCGACAGCAATAGAACTTCGGCACCGATCACCGCCATCACGCCGGCAAGACCACCCAGTAAACTGAATTCGATCAATAGGCTGCCAAGCAGTCGTTTTCGTGGACTCCCCAAAGCGCGTAACAGTGCCGTTTCTTGCTTGCGCTCATCCATGGTCGCACTGACAGCCGCCCACATCACCATAAAGCCGCCCAGTAAAACCAACCACAACATCAACTCAATACCCACGCTTACTTGAGCCACGATGGATTGAATTTGAGCAATCACACGATCCATTTCGATCACTACGATGGTAGGAAACTGCTCCAACAAGCGGTTCACGAAAATCTTGTTCTCTGGGCTCAAAAATACACTGGTTAAATAGGTCGGCGAGAAATCATCCAACGCCCCCGGTGACATGAGGAAATAGAAATTCGGGTTCATAGAATCCCATTTGAGGGTACGGATACTCGCAATGCGCGCCTCGAGCATCAATCCCCCGACGCTGAAACGCAAATCATCCCCTAGGCCCACGCCTAGATCTTGAGCCGCTTCGGCCTCTACCGAGATGCCATGAACACCAGGTTCTCGCCATTGATCCCACCACTTACCTTCAATGATTTTATTGTCATCATTGAGACTTTCCGACCAACTCAGATTGGCTTCTCGTCTCAGCATCTCTGCGCGCTGTTTTACTTCCTCAGATGGCTCCACACCATTAATGTGAGTTAGGCGCGCACGCACCATAGGGAACAAATATTGAGATGTCAGCCCCTGCGACTGCATCAATTCAATAACGTCATCTTTCTCGGCTGGAGATACGTTGAGCAGAAAGTGATTGGGGGTTTCTGGCGGCAACTGTAACTGCCAATCTTCAATTAATGTTGTGCGCAAACTTGTTAAGGTTAGCAACAACATAATTGCCAAACCAAACACCATCATTTGGATAACACTTTGCTGTGCATTTCGATTCAAGCTGGCCAATGCTAAGCGCCAAACGCTGCCCACTTTGCGCCCGACTTGACTGCCCAATCGCAACAGCAATGCAGCAAAGAGCGCGGTTAACACCATTAATACCAACATCGCACCAACAATGCTGGCACTCAGCCACAGATCGCGACTGAAGATTGCCACCAGCACGATCATCGCAAGTACCCCTAAGGTCGCCTGCCAATAAAAGGCCACACCGCCGATCTCCAGCTCACGTCGTAGAATTTTGATGGGCGGAACCACAGGTAAGTGCCACAATGGTGGCGCAACGAAACACAGCAGACACACCACCCCCGTGACCAGTCCAGGAATATAGGCGCTCCAACTGGCTGGCGACAGCTCAACCGGAAACACTGAGGCCAAAGCCGAGGCAATCAGCGTTTGCAGGCCTTGGCCAATGGCCAAACCGAGTATCGCAGCGATAGCGCCAAGCACCAAAAGCTGTACCGCATAAATTTTGCGCACCTTGCCACTGCTTGCGCCCAGACTTTTTAACAGCGCGACTTGATCCACATGTCGCTGTGCAAAGCGTCTAGCGGCAATGGCAATGGCCACTCCCGCCAACAGCACACCAATCATGGCGGACAACAATAGAAATTTCTGTGCGGTATCTAGGGTTTTCGCCAAGCCTTGCTGAGCCGACTCGACATCCACAATTCTCTCATGGGGACTTAGCTGGGGCTCAAGTTGCGACAAGAAGGATTCCAATACCGATTCATCGGCAGCCAGCAGCCATTGGTAACGAATTCGACTGCCCGGTTGGATCACTTGAGTCGCGGCGAGATCCTCTTCATTCATCATCACCCGCGCACCGTAGGCGGAGAAGTTACTGCCGCGATCAGGCTCATCAATAATGACACGAGTTAACGTCAGTGACTTTTCACCGACGGTAAACTGATCACCGATTTTCAATCCTAGCAATGGCAACAAACGAGAATCCGCCCAAACCTCGCCACTCGCAGGCACACCTTGCGCCACTTTAATGAGTTCAGCATCGGTCGCGAAAGGGACGTCACTAACTTTTAGCTGACCTAATAATGGATAGCCCCGACTAACGGCTTTCACCGACGCCAAATGCATACGATCATCGCGAAACACCATTGACGCAAATTGCGTGGTGGTGGCCGTTTTCATGTCGTAATCTGCGGCTAATAAACGCCATTTATCTTGTATTGGCTGACTGCTGCGAATTACGCGATCTGCGCCGAGAAAGGTATGGCTTTGAGAAATCAACGCCTGCTCGAGGCGGTCGGTAAAAATGGAAATACAGGAGACGACCGCGACGGCCAATATCAGAGCGCTAGCCAGAATCTTTACTTCACCGGCACGCCAATTTCGCCACAACAGCTTTAATGCCAACATACTCTAGCCCACCTCAGACAAGGCCACGCCTTGTTCGCAGACGCGCTCCACCACCTTTCCGGCTTCAAGACTGATTCTTTGTTGGCAATGCTGCGCCAAGCGCTGCTCGTGAGTCACCAAGATCAGCGTCGTGCCCTGCTCTCGGTTCAGTTCAAACAGCAACTCAATCACATGAGCGCCGGTGGCAGAATCAAGATTCCCCGTAGGTTCATCGGCGAACAACACATCGGGCTCGCTGGCGAAGGCGCGGGCAATAGCCACTCGTTGCTGCTCTCCCCCAGAGAGCTGCTGCGGATAGTGGTCCAAACGCTTATTAAGCCCTACGCGCGTTAAGAAGAACTCGGCTTTGCCTTTAGCGTTATCGATACCGTGCAGCTCTAGTGGCATCATGACGTTCTCTAAGGCCGTCAATCCCGGTAGCAATTGAAACGATTGAAAAACAAAACCGACATGTGCCGCCCTAACCTTAGCTCGCCCTTCTTCCCCCAGTTCGGTCAATTCGTGTTGGTGCAGTGAAATCTTGCCCGAGGTGGGCTCATCCAAGCCTGCCAATATACCCAGTAAAGTGGACTTCCCGGAACCTGATGCCCCGGTTATCGCGAGGCTATCCCCTGCCTGCAACTGCAGCGACACCTCGTCGAGAATGATCAGTTCTCCGGCAGCTGTGGATACTTTCTTGGTAAGGGATTGGGCATTTAGCATGGGCAAACTCGATTTGGGTTATCTACGCTATAGCTAATTGGTTATGCCAACCGGCCATAATCTTGGACGTTGGCTTATTGTTGTTGCGGATGCCACGCCTGTCCAAAGCTTTCACAGAACTTTACCTTTGGGGTAACCCAATTTACGTCAAGCTCCGGTAGCATAGGGGCATTACTCAGAACTCAGTCGTATGGCTCGCGCGCCTTAGACAGAACCCGCTAGGACCATCAATGATCCAGACCCGCCGCTCCCTCACCATGCTGATACTAAGCCTGCTGTTGTTTCCTCTGTCTGGCTTGGGCGAAAAAATGACCACCGGGCCTATTTTAGTCTTGGGAGATAGCCTCAGCGCCGGATACGGTATCGCTCCCGAGGAAGGTTGGGTAGCACTGCTGGATCAACGTTTGGATCAGCAGGCTCTGGAAATCGACGTCGTCAACGCCAGTATCAGCGGAGAAACTACAGCCGGAGGTTTAAGCCGCCTGCCTAAATTGTTGGCAAAATACCAACCCAGTGTGGTGATCATCGAATTGGGCGGCAATGATGGTTTGCGCGGTTATCCCATATCCGCCATGCGTAAAAGACTGATTGAGACAATCGAGCTGAGCCGTGAACAGCAGGCCAAAGTCCTATTGCTGGGTATGCAAATTCCACCTAACTACGGCTCGCGTTACAGCACTCTATTTGCAGAAAGTTATCTTCTAATCGCAGATCAGAAAGACGCACTCAGCGTACCTTTTTTTCTAGAGGGAATTGCAACTCAGCCAGCGCTGATGCAAAAAGATGGTATTCACCCGACGGCCGAAGGACAACCACAGATGCTGGATAATGTCTGGCCGTCCTTACAAACTCTGCTGGAAGAGGTGAACACCGATACCGCGCTGTCGCAATCTCCATCCACGAGTTCGGCTCTAGCGAATTAATCCCTACAGCCACAGTCACGTTAGAGACGAGCTAGGCACGCGGCTCAAAGCTTCAGGCCTCTGGCAGCGCCTCGATATATTCCACCATCAATTGCAAGGATTCCCGCCCGCGGAATTCGTTCACATCCAATCGATAGGCCAATTTCGCTTTTTTGGCGCCGTTATTCGGCCAGAGTGAGACATCCACATTAAAGGCAATGGCATCGACGATTTGCTGTCCCTGAGCGTCCAGCGACAATACCAGTTTGAGATGTTTTTCACCCACAATCCGCTGTTGCACTAGGTAGAACTCACCATCAAATATCGGCTCCGGGAAATGCTGCCCCCAAGGACCGGCTTCGCGCAAGGTATACGCCAAGGGTAGATTCATTTCTTCCGCCATCAACTCCCCATCGGAGAGTATCTCTGCCTGTAAATCCGTCGCACTCAAACTCTCTCTGACGACTAGATCAAAGGCCTGTTGAAAGCGAGGATAACCCTCTTTCTTTAGACTCATTCCCGCAGCCATGGCGTGACCGCCAAACTTGGTTAGCAAGCCTGGATTAGCGCTGGCAACGGCATCAAGCGCATCGCGAATATGCAGACCGGGAATGGATCGCGCAGAGCCCTTAATTTCTTTTTCGTTGGCGTCAGCAAAAGCAATCACTGGGCGATGGAACCGCTCTTTGATACGAGATGCCAAAATACCAATAACCCCCTGATGCCACTGACTATCATAGAGGCAAACACCCCAAGGTAGTTGATCGCCGTCGAGCGATAATGACTCCAAAGATTTCAACGCTTCCTGTTGCATACCCGCCTCAATGGCTCGGCGATCTTTATTAAGATCGTCCAACTCAATGGCCATTTCTCGGGCTAAATCTGGGCTATCGCAAAGCAGACATTCGATACCCAAGGACATGTCATCCAATCGACCGGCAGCGTTCAAACGCGGGCCCACGGTAAAACCAAGATCCGATGCCACCAGACGTTGTCGCGAGCGCCCAGCCACATCCAGTAGCGCCAGAATACCCGGTCGCGCGCGACCACTGCGAATGCGCTGCAATCCTTGATGCACCAAAATTCGATTGTTGCTGTCCAGCGGCACCACATCCGCCACGGTACCCAGTGCCACCAGATCGAGATAGACGCCCATATTGGGTTCGCTCAAAGCCTGTGCTTGAAACCAATTTTTGTCTCGCAGGCGCGAGCGCAGCGCACTCATTAGATAAAAAATAACACCGACACCGGCGAGGTTTTTACTGGGGAATTCACAGCCGGGTTGATTGGGATTAACGATTGCTTGCGCATCGGGTAACACTGCTCCCGGTAGGTGGTGATCGGTCACCAACACTTTGATACCTGCCGCATGGGCCGCAGCAACACCATCCAGAGAGGAAATACCGTTATCCACAGTAACGATCAGATCGGGTTGCCGAGTTTTTGCGACTTCGACAATTTCCGGTGTCAGTCCATAACCGAAATCAAAACGATTGGGCACCAGATATTGAACATCTGCGGCGCCCATATCGCGCAGTGCCAACATCGCCAACGCTGAACTGGTGGCACCATCGGCATCTAAGTCACCGACGATGAGAATTCTTTGCCGTTTCTCTAGAGCGTCGACCAGTAATAGCACCGCCTCCTCAAGACCTTTCAGCTGCTGAGGCCTTAACATGGATGCGAGTCCTCGCTCTAACTCCACAACCGACTGAACATCCCGGGCCGCATAGATAGATTGCAGACGTGGGTGCAGGGTATCCGGCCAATGAATAGCCGCTGGTCTAGCAACGCGTCTTGAGATAGTAATAGGCATGATTTACTCGATGTAGATGGCGACTTGTGAGTGAATGATACCGCGCCCTTGTCGGTGGATCGATCAGTTTCATGCAGTGGCGAGAAGGTAAGCAGTGCTATCTGTGGGGTGAGGCTAGGCCCAGCCGTCACGCGGACTATTAGATCTTTCTAAAGCAAATAAACTGCGAGCAAAAAAAAGCTCGCATAAAGCGAGCTTTTTCTAGACGTTCGCGCCAATTAGG
Organism: Cellvibrionaceae bacterium; assembly: GCA_002707785.1. Classification (GTDB taxonomy): domain Bacteria; phylum Pseudomonadota; class Gammaproteobacteria; order Pseudomonadales; family Cellvibrionaceae; genus Pseudomaricurvus. The sequence goes on from PANW01000056.1 coordinate 22,969, forward strand.
TACGAACGTTGTCTGTGACGTATTGCTGTACCACGGACAAATCGTTATCCAGAACTTGCAAACGCTCTTCGCGATCAAACAAGTCGGTCATATGATGTGGCAGGGCAGGATCTTCACTTTGACCCGCTTTACGCACCGCCTCAGGGAACTTCGCTGGATGAGCCGTGGACAAGCACACCATGGGAATGTCTTGACGACGACGAGTCTTGCGCGCAGCCTGTACACCAATCGCGGTGTGTGGATCCAATAGATATTCGGTGCTCTCGAAGACATCACGAATCACATCAATGGTCTCCTCATCACCCAAACGATAAGAGGTAAACAGTTCACGAGCGGTCGACAAAGCTTCATCGCTGAGCGACATAGAACCGGACTTGAAGTCTTCCATCAACTGTTTGATATCGGCGCCTTTGCGACCGTACAAATCAAACAACAAGCGCTCAAAGTTACTGGACACCATGATATCCATACTCGGAGACAAAGAGTGAATCAGCTCTTTCTTAGAGTGATCATTGTCACTGATGCAACGATGTAAAATATCGTTAGCATTGGTACCAATCACCAATTGATCAATCGGCAGCCCCATTTGCTTGGCCAGATAGCCAGCAAAGATATCACCAAAGTTACCGGTCGGAACTGAGAAAGACACGGGGCGTGCAGGAGCGCCCAACGCCAACGCCGAGTAAAAGTAGTAGACGATCTGAGCCATGATACGAGCCCAGTTAATGGAGTTTACCGCCACCAACTGACGCCCTTCAGGCAAGAAAGATTGATCGCCAAAACTGGCTTTCACCATGTTTTGACAGTCATCGAAGTTTCCTTCCATGGCGATATTGTGCACGTTGTCTTCCAGCACAGTGGTCATTTGACGACGTTGCACATCTGACACGCGGTTGTGCGGATGCAAAATGAAAATATCGATGTTATCGCAGTGACGACAACCTTCGATAGCAGCGGATCCGGTATCACCCGAAGTCGCGCCCATCACAACCACTTTTTGGTCGCGTTTTTTAAGAATGTAATCGAGTAGATTACCTAAGAACTGCAGAGCAAAATCTTTAAACGCCAAAGTCGGGCCTTGGAACAGCTCTAGAATCCATTCGTTGTGACCAGTCTGCACCATGGGGGCAATAGCGTCGTGACGGAATGTGGAGTAAGACTCGTTAATGATCTTTTGCAGATCTTCATCGGGTATTTCACCGGCAACAAACGGGGAAATGACCTTGAACGCTAACTCTTGGTAGCTCAAACCCGCCCAAGAAGCGATTTCTTCTTGGCTGAATTTTGGCAGGCTCTCGGGTATGTAGAGACCGCCATCGGGCGCTAGCCCCGTGAGTACAACATCTTCAAAGGACAGCGGAGTGGCATCGCCACGAGTACTGATATATTTCACAATAACCTCAATTCTTGTAGTACTGGCGACAGTTCAAGCGTCGCCAAGAAAAATTATCCCAATGCTTCCACACGTATGTGAGCAATTTTTCCTTGAATAGCTTCCAAAGCTTCGATGCTTTCAACCGCAGCCAACAACTGCTTTTCTTGCGCGCGGCTGGTTAACAAAATCAAGGGCACCGCGCTTTCGCCAGCGGCAGGTTCTTTTTGAATAACAGCTTCGATACTGATGCCAGAATCACTCAAAACTTGAGTCACTTGATTCAGAGTACCCGGGCGATCTTCGGCGGTCATACGCAAGTAATAAGCGGTTTCAATTTCTTCAATGGGAAGCACCGGATAATCCTGCAAGCTGCTCGAAGCAAAACCCAAATGGGCTACTTTCGTCTCTTGCGCGGCAGAGAAACTGCGAACCACATCAACAACATCGGCCACAACAGCCGACGCGGTAGGTTCTGCGCCTGCGCCTGGACCGTAATAAAGAGTGGGCCCCACCGCATCGCCTTTGACCAAAACCGCATTCATCACGCCATCAACGTTGGCAATGAGGCGCTTCTCTGGGATCAGAGTCGGGTGTACACGAAGTTCAATACCACTGTCGCTTTGACGAGCAATCCCTAAGTGTTTGATACGATAACCCAGCTCTTCAGCGAAGGTCACATCTTGGGGCTCGATGGTGCTAATGCCCTCGGTGAATATTTTGTCGAATTGCAATGGCATGCCAAAGGCAATGGAAGCCAGAATGACCAATTTATGGGCAGCGTCGATACCTTCCACATCGAAGGTGGGATCGGCTTCGGCGTAGCCTAACTCTTGCGCTTCTTTGAGCACGTCGGCGAAGTCGCGCCCCTTGTCTTTCATTTCGGTCAGAATGAAGTTACCCGTACCATTGATGATACCGGCCAACCATTCGATTTTATTGGCTCCAAGCCCTTCGCGCAGCGCCTTAATGATGGGTATGCCACCGGCCACTGCGGCCTCGTAAGCGATATTCACACCTTTGGCCTCAGCCTTGGCAAATAACTCATTGCCAAACTCTGCAATCAACGCCTTATTAGCAGTGACTACATGCTTACCGTTTTCAATGGCTGTTTCGACCAGCTCTTTAGCAATGGTCGTACCGCCGATCAGCTCAATCACCACGTCGACACTGGGGTTGCGAGCCACATCAAAAATATCGCGGGTGACATTTTCAGCAGACGTATCACAAGCGGGATTATCACGACGAGCACCAATTTGCTCGATGATAATGTCGGTACCGGCGCGGGCACTAATTTCACGCATATTGCGTCGTAGAACATTCACTGTACCGCTACCCACGGTACCCAACCCACACAGACCTACTCTCACCGGTTTCAAGCTCTAATCCCCTGTTTCAAGCACTTGGATACACTTCCGCGCCTAGATTCATCGAAATCCCAGGCTTCGGAAACAAAAAAAGGGGAACATTACTGGCGCCCCCTATAGCTGTCAATCACAGCGGAGGTCATTATACGGGAAGTTAGGCCAGCCTTGGGGCCAAATTAGGCATATTAGGTGAGGAATTCGCTCGATAACACGAAAAAGACCCGCGATTGCGGGCCTTCATAAAAATAGGACGGGAGATATACCTATTCGCGGTTTAACCAACCACTAAAAATTGAACTACAACCCCAAACGAGAAGCCAGCTCATCGGCTGGCATATAACCCGGCAGCAAGGTGCCATCAGCCAAGAAAATAGCCGGTGTTCCGCTAACGCCTAACTCTTGTCCAAGCTGAAAATGTTCAGCCACAGGGGTCTCACAATCAGGAGCGTCAACAGATTCGCGACTCTTGAGTCGATTCATAGCATCTTGGCGATCTTCGGAGCACCAAGCCGCCGCAATTTTTTGATGGGAACGAGAACCGATGCCTGCGCGCGGATAGGCCAAATAGCGCACTTCGATGCCTCGTTCATTCAATGCAGGAACTTCACGATGTAATTTTTGACAGTAACCGCAATCAACATCGGTAAATACACTGATATAGGCTTTGCGCTCACCTTTTGCCGGAAACACCACCATATCGGAGGCTGAAAGCTGACTGAGCCTATCTTGACGCTTAGGCTTTAACGCCAGCTCTTTTAAATCAACGAATTTGCCGCTTCCAAGACCGTACAAATTACCAGAGAAGACATAATTACCGTCACCACTAACGTACAATAGAGGGCCGTACTGAACCTTCACTTGATAAAAGCCGGGCACTGGACTGACCTCAACCTTGCCGTAGGCAAAATCAGGGCGCGCGCCTTCGAGCTTGCTTAGAATGGCCTTCTTCACCTCAGCGGGTACTTCAGCCTGCGCTGTTACCGACAAGGTAAAAGCCAGCACGATAAAACCCAGAATTCCTGTTGCGATACGCTGCATTACTAACCTCAAACTGCTCATAAATTAAACATCAAATATAGTTTGCGCTTCTGGCGCACTTTAACACACCCAGCTTGGAACGTGAGCATGCACCTTAGTTCCCCATTCGGCTTTCCAGCGAAGTTATGAACCGGTTCACTTGCGCCCTCTAGGTTTCCTGCTCAAGCGTTATATGGGCTGGAATCAGAGCGCCTACACTACGCTCGAGGATGATGTTCGCTGTGCAACCCTTTCATCCGCTCTATGGCTACGTGAGTATAAATCTGCGTGGTAGACAAATCACTGTGTCCCAACAACAACTGCACAACACGCAAGTCGGCACCATGATTAATCAAATGGGTAGCGAAAGCGTGGCGGAGAGTATGGGGAGAGATGGGTTTATCAATATCTGCCACCAGCGCCCAGTGCTTGATGCGATGCCAAAATGTTTGTCTCGTCATATGTTGACCGCGCTTGCTGGGAAATAAAACGTCAGAACTTTGCTTTAGCAACAGCGGCCGTGCCTCTTTGGCGTAACGTATCAGCCAAGCTGCCGCTTCATCCCCCATAGGAATCAGCCGCTCTTTCCCGCCTTTACCCATGACCCGCACAACTCCTTGGCGCAAATTCACATCCGCAAGCGTCAGGCCAACCAATTCACTCACTCGCAGCCCGCATGCGTAGAGCACCTCTAACATAGTGCGATCGCGCAAACCAATCGCATCCTCAGTGTCAGGTGCTGCGAGCAAAGACTCTACATCGGATTCACTCAATGATTTAGGCAGTGGCCGCCCTTGCCGAGGGCTTTCGATCAGAGCGGAAGGGTCGTGCGAGATAACCCTTTCACGAAGAAAGTAGCCATAGAATCCCCGACAGCAGGACATAAAACGCGCGCTAGAACGCGCCGAAGACTTTTGTTGCTCTATGCGAAAAGCCAAGTAACTTCTTAGATCAGCATTTGTCACATCAAGTAATGCGCTGCCATTCATTGCGCACCAGCGAGCAAAGAGTTTTAAGTCCTGTCGATAGGATGACAGCGTCGAATCGCTCAGACCCTTTTCCATCCACACAGCGTCGAGGTATTGATCAATGATGTGCTGATCTTGGGGGGCGATGAATTCAGGGAGTTCTACCATAAGCGCTAAAGTAACGGATCAGCGAGACTGAGTACAGACACAAATCACCCGACTCAACAATACATCTGTGCCTTATTTCCCCCTCATTCTGGGCGAGGAAAACGACTCAACAATTGCTGCAGCGCTTGGCGCTTGAAAGGCTTGGTCAAATAGTCATTCATCCCAACCTGCTCAGCCCGTTGGCGATAAGCCTGCAAGGCATGGGCGGTTAAAGCGACGATAAATACGCTACCTTTGGGCGGCGGTAGACGGCGGATTCTCTCCACCGCCTCAAAGCCATCCATCACCGGCATTTCGCAATCCATTAGAATCAAATCGTAAGCCCGCTCTGTGGTCTCAATCAGCTCCAACGCCTGCTTGCCGTCATCACATATATCCGCCGTTACGCCGTAGCGCTTTAGCATACCTGCAACCACTTTCTGATTAACCAGATTGTCTTCCACTGCGAGCACGCGCAAATGCGAGAAATCGAACTCCGGCTCACGACTCGCTACCGAGGGAGCTAACGAACTGTCGGCGGCCTTTAGCGGCAGGATTATTTGGAAAGCGCTGCCTTGGCCGAGCTCACTCTGTAATTCGATTTCTCCGTCCATTAGAGAAACCAAGCCTCGACAAATCGGCAAGCCCAGTCCAGCGCCTTTAAGTGATGCGTTTAAATTCTGGGCACGATCCTGAGTGAAAGGCTCAAATATTTTTGTCGCCAGCTCATCACTGATACCCACCCCAGTATCGACCACTCGCAACCCCAAAAAGGACGTTTTTCCGCGCTGCAGAGTCTCAACCCGCAATGCCACCTCACCCTCGCTAGTAAACTTAACGGCATTGGCCAATAAATTCAGCAATACCTGCTGAAGACGCAAGGCATCCAACTCGCACAATTTCGGTACGGACTCACTTATCGCAATGTCTAGCTTGAGCTTCTTGCCACTGGCTTGCGGGCGCACCAACTCCATACAGTCACGACATAAACCTCTTAAATCAGTGGGTTGAGATCTTATATCCAACTGCCCTGAGTTAATCTTGGTGAAATCTAAAATGTCTCCGATAATCTTCAACAATAACTTGCCGGATTCTTCGATGAGCCCCACGTACTCCATCTGCTTGGGGTTTAAATCGGTCATGCTAAGAAGATCAGCAACGCCCAACACACCATTGAGTGGCGTGCGGACTTCATGACTCATAATCGATAGAAAATGGGTTTTGGCCTCACTGCTCGACTGCTCTGCCAGCAAGCGATTTTCCGCCTCTCTTATTTCTCGATTGCTGAGCACATGCGCCATTTGATCGGCCACGTCACCCACAAAGTTGATTTCTGCATCGCGCCAACGACGACGATCCCCAACCTGCTCTAAGGCGACGACTCCGACCAAATCCCCACCTTGGCGAATCGGACAATGAAGAATGGATTCCACATTAAAGGGCAGCAAAAAGTGTTTGTTAAATTCTCTGGTGCGCGGATCATTTTGCGCGTCACTAGCGTCAATCACCCGACTTTTCACGGCCTCTTCAAAATAGTTTGGATACTGGCTGGCGCTAATCGACATCCCCGAGCCGAAACGATCGCCCTTGACGTTGTAATAAACGATCACGTCCAAGCGTGTCTTGGACTCATCAAACAACCAAATATCCGCGCTGGAAACGCCTAACGCCTCGCAACAGACCGTCACCACTTCACGGGCAAACACCTCGACATCGCCTCGAGCTAAGTGGGGATTTCTCGCTAATTGAACCGCCGCATCTCGCAGCTGACGCTTACGCTCCAACTTCCTGACATTAGAGGTGGCGTTGTATATGTAACCCACGAGTTCTATTAACTGACCAGCGTCGTCGTACAGACCGTGCCCGTGCTCCCACAAATGCACGAGCTCTCCCGCTCGAGTTTGAATGCGATAATCAATGTAGTAGCTGCCATCCGCCGCCAACCCATCGGCCACCACACTCGCAACAAAGCTGCGATCGTCTTCGACAATCAAGTCCGCAAAACTCAACACATGATTGTTAAGCAGCTCGTAAGGTTCATAACCGGTAATATCGGCGACCGCGCCGGAGAGCTCCAACATGGTCCAGTCACTATCGTTTAGGCAGCGATAGAGGATGCCGGGAATTTTGGCGAGCAACGCTGGAGAGGCGTCATTAGCAGGAGGAAGATTGGACATAGACGGTTCTTGTTTCTTTCCTTCCAGTGTAGACCAGATTTCACCATCCATGACGCACACAGTGAAACAAACCTACAGAAATCAACAACTTATAAAACTAGCAGACATAAAAAAAGCCGGTATCTTGCGATAACCGGCTTTCTTGAAGAAAAATACGTCTTATTTAGACAGCTTTTCTTTGATTCGAGCAGCCTTACCAGTCAGGTTGCGCAAGTAGTACAACTTGGCCTGACGAACATCACCGCGACGCTTAACAGCAACGCTGTCAACCAATGGGCTGTGAGTTTGGAAAGTACGCTCTACGCCGATGCCGTGAGAAATCTTACGCACGGTAAAAGCGGAGTTCAAACCACGATTACGGATAGCGATAACGACGCCTTCAAAAGCCTGCAGACGCTCGCGAGTACCCTCTTTTACTTTTACTTGAACAACAACGGTGTCACCTGGTGAAAATTCTGGTAGGTCTTTTTTCAGTTGTTCGTTTTCCAATTCTTGGATGATATTGCTCATGGTTGACTCCTGAGTCAGTAGTGTAGCTTCACAGCTAGTTGATGAACGATAGTCAGCTAATCCGACCGTAAGTTCACCGGTTAATCGTCTTGGTCTGGGACCAGCTCTTGCTGAAATTCTGTCAACAAGGCTTGCTGTTCCGCAGTCAAAGCCAGTTTTTCTAGCAGATCCGGGCGTCGCTGCCAGGTTCTGCCAAGCGCTTGCTGTAATCGCCAGCGCCGAATTCTTTCATGGTTACCAGACAGTAAAACCTCCGGAACCTGCTGCCCTTCATATGTTTCAGGGCGGGTGTAGTGCGGGCAATCCAGAAGCCCTTCAGTGAAGGAATCCTGCTGTGCCGATTGGGCATGCCCCAATGCACCGGGTATCAATCGCGTGACACTATCGACCAATACCATGGCAGCTAACTCGCCACCACTCAGCACATAATCACCGATGGACCACTCTTCATCGACTTCCAACGCGATTAAGCGTTCATCGATGCCTTCGTAGCGCCCGGCAATCAATACCAAGTTTTGCTCTTCCGCCAGCTCTTGCGAACCTTGCTGGGTTAGTTGTCGCCCTTGCGGGGACATGTACACCACTTTGCAACCCGGCCCACCGCTGTCGCGGCAATCCGCCCAAGCTCTGGCCTCAGCGATGGCATCTCTGAGCGGCTGAATCATCATCAGCATGCCGGGACCACCACCATAGGGTCTGTCATCTACAGTTTGATGACGATCCTGTGTAAATTGCCGGGGATTCCACATCTCCAGCTCAACCAGGCCTTGCTTAATCGCCCGGCTGGTAATGCCATAATCACTGATAGCGGAAAACATTTCCGGGAACAGCGTGACAACAGCAATTCGTTTCGAGGATCTCGACACGGGGCTGCTTTCCTCCGCTATGCCTGTCGGTGTTTGCAAAAAGTAAGCTCTCTGAGTCGACTAAAAAGCCGGATCCCAAACAACTCTCATTTCACCCGCGTCCAAATCAATCGAGGTTACGAATTGATCCGGCACGTAAGGTACCAAGCGCTCGTTAAGATCGATGCTATCTGCATCTCCTTTAACCACCAGCACATCATTGGCACCAGTTTCCAACAAGCGACTTACCACACCTAAACGGCTGGTTTGGCCTTCAAATTCAGTAATTACCGCCAACCCTTCGAGCTGATACCAGTAAAACTCTCCAGCATCCAGCTCTGGCATTTGATCTCGTTCGACAGCAATAGTGACCTGACAAAGTTCCTGTGCCAGATCTCTGTCGTCGACGCCCTTAATATGAGCCACGAGACCTTTCCCGTGTGGACGATGTTCATCCACTTCCACGGCTTTTACGCCGTGACGGGTTTTCAACCACCAAGGGCTGTAGGAGAAAATATTCTCCATCGGTTCGGTCTCAGAATGGATTTTCAGCCATCCCTTAACACCGAAAACCGTCGTAATGCGACCGATGTCAACAAGATTGGAGCGCTTTTTCGCGTTTCCTGGTGGTTGATCAGTCATAGGGCCTGCACTACATCAGTGTTAATTAAGCGGCTTCTTGAGCTTGGTCTTTCAGCAACTTAGAAACACGATCGGAGCACTTAGCACCTTTCTCTACCCAGTAAGCAATACGATCGTTGTCGATACGCAGACGCTCTTCTTGCCCTTTAGCAACTGGGTTGAAGAAACCAACACGCTCAATGTAGCGACCATCGCGTGAGCTACGGCTGTCGGTTACGGTCAAGTGGTAAAACGGGCGTTTTTTAGAACCGCCACGAGATAGACGAATGGTTACCATGTAAGTCTACTTCCTGTTAATCAAATTTTGTGTAACGCCTCTCGGCAGAACACCTGTTAAATGCTGTTTCACGCGGACATAGCCCACGAAAGGCGCGACATTCTAAGGGAAAGTCGATGAGATGTATAGATTTTTTGGCGAATGACCACAGAGACTCTGTGATCACTCACCCAAAGAGGAGATTATTTGAAGCCTGGAGGTAATCCGCCGCCCGGCATACCACCTGGGGGCATGCCACCGGGTGGCATTCCACCGCCGCCGCCCATCATTCCGCCAAGGCCACGCATCATTTTCGCCATGCCGTCGCCTTTCATCTTCTTCATCATTTTCGCCATTTGCTTGTGCTGCTTGAGCAAACGGTTCAAATCTTGAATTTGAGTGCCAGAACCAGCGGTGATACGACGTTTACGAGAGCCGTTGAGGATGTCGGGATTGGAGCGCTCAGCGGGCGTCATGGAGTCGATAATCACCTCCATTGTCTTGAATTGACTGGTCATGTTGGACTGCTCAGCCATTTGCGCGATATTGCCCATACCTGGCAACTTCTCGAGCATTGAGCCCATGCCGCCCATGTTTTGCATCTGTTGCAGCTGATCACGCAGATCTTCGAGGTCAAATTTCTTGCCCTTGGTGACCTTTTTAACCAGTTTTTCAGCTTTACTCTTATCGATCTTGCGTTCAGCTTCCTCAATCAGTGACAAGATGTCACCCATACCGAGAATTCTGGACGCCACACGATCGGGATGGAATGGCTCTAAGGCATCGACCTTCTCACCCATACCCATAAACTTAATGGGCTTGCCAGTTACATGACGAACCGACAAAGCGGCACCACCACGGGCATCACCATCGGCTTTGGTGAGGATGACACCGGTCAGCTCCAGCGCTTCGTTAAACGCTTTGGCGGTATTCACCGCATCCTGACCAATCATGGAGTCAATTACAAACAAGGTCTCCGCAGGCTCGATGGCCGCGTGCATTTGTTTGATTTCGTCCATCAACTCATCGTCGACGTGTAAACGACCCGCCGTATCCACAATCACCACATCAGCGTAGTGCTTGCGGGCGTACATAATCGCATCGTTGGCGATATCAACGGGATTTTGATCAGGTGTCGATGGGAAAAAGTTTGCGCCAACCTCTTCAGCCAAGGTCTCGAGCTGCTTGATCGCGGCTGGACGATAGATATCCGCCGAAACGACGACAACCTTCTTCTTTTCGCGCTCTTGCAGGTATTTCGCCAACTTCGCCACAGAGGTGGTTTTACCCGCCCCCTGCAAACCGGCCATCAGCACTACGGCCGGGGGCTTGACGGCGAGATCCAAGGTTTCATTGGCCTCACCCATCATGGCGACCATTTCACTCTCAACAATCTTAACGAATTGCTGACCCGGGTTTAGTGCCCGGGAAACTTCTTGGCCCACCGCACGTTTGCGTACGCTTTCAATAAACGCTTTAACCACGGGCAACGCAACATCGGCCTCCAATAACGCTTTGCGCACTTCACGCAAGGTATCTTTGATGTTGGCATCGGTTAATTTGGCTTTGCCCGTAACCTTTTTAAGGCTGCGCGACAATCGATCCTGTAAATTCTCAAACATGGTAAATCTTGACCGTTAGCTGAGTGTGTCGACATTAAAAGGCGCAGTATACCCAATTTTTCCCAGCGTGGCTCGCCAAGCAAAGATCCATCAACTGCTTTTCAACTTAACACCTCAAGAACGGATGTGGAGAGCGCCAACGACGCGATGACTTGCACAGTTTTCAACCACTTTCATCCCCCTCAAGATTGAGTGGTTACTGAGCACTTGGTGCGCCTCTTCTATTTAAGCAGCCGCTATGACACACTAAAGCCACTCTCAACTGTTTACTGACTGAAGTAACAACACTACCACCCTAAAGCCACACCGATTAAGCTCTCTATGATCCTGACAATGTCTTTGGCTATGAACATCGCAGCCGCGGTTCTGTACCTCGGCGGTTCTGCTTACCTTATTTCTGCGGCCCTACACAAACACTCTAGCAACGCTCAGTGGTTGATGGCATTTACGCTCTGCGCTCTGGCCTTTCATGGGATTGGAAGCTATCAATTGCTGCTTATCGATGACGGCATCAATCTCGGTGTGTTTAAAGTCGGCTCGCTGATTTTCTGGGTCATCAATCTTGTGGTGTTAATCAGCGGCTTACGCAAACCCCTGCACACACTGTTTATTTTTCTGTTTCCGCTGTCGGCATTTTCTATATTAATGTCCATGGCAAGCGACAGCGATACCATCATCACCCATATTGATACGAAAATATTGACCCATATATTGCTGTCTATTTTGGCTTACAGCCTGCTCATAATTGCTACCTTGCAGGCACTGTTGCTGGCCTTTCAAAACTATCAACTGAAGCATAAACACCCCACCGGGCTGATCCGTGTACTGCCGCCGCTGCAAACCATGGAAACCTTATTGTTTGAACTGCTGTGGGTCGGACAGACGCTACTGACACTGTCCATCGTGACCGGCTTTATCTTCATTGAGAATCTGTTCGCCCAACAGCTGGCACACAAAACCGTACTGTCCATATTGGCCTGGTGCATCTACGCGGTTTTGCTCTGGGGTCACATGCGCCTAGGCTGGCGCGGCAATACGGCTATTCGCTGGACTTTGGGCGGCTTTTTAGCCCTAATGCTGGCCTATTTCGGTAGCAAATTTGTCATCGAAATCCTGCTCAATTAGGGTTTTACGGGTGTAAAGGAAGTATTCTTCGGCGAACGTGCTAATTAAAGGCTTCTAGCCCTTAAAAACGGTTGCTTAGCCTCGGTTTCTGCGCGACTATACGCCGCATTACTAGGCGATACAGGTTTTCACCTCTTTGAACGACGCTCCCCTTGGCCTCTTATTTGGGATACTGGCCATTCTGATTCTGCTGTCCGGTTTCTTTTCAAGCTCCGAGACGGGCATGATGTCTCTCAACCGATACCGGCTTAAACACCTAGCGAAGAAGAAAAACCGCGGCGCCATGCGAGCGGCAGACTTGCTCGAACGCCCAGATCGCTTGATCGGTGTGATTTTGATCGGCAACAATTTGGTCAATAATTTCGCCGCGGCGCTAACGACAGTTATCGCCATTCGCCTCTACGGTGAAGGCTCTATTGCCTTGGCCAGCATTATTCTGACGCTAGCGGTGTTAATTTTCTCGGAAGTTACCCCCAAAACCATCGCGGCCCTTTACCCAGAGCGCATCGCCTTTCCAGCAAGCTTTATTCTCAAGCCCCTGCTATGGATTCTCTACCCCGCAGTTTGGCTGGTGAATACCATCTCCAACGCCTTGGCCCGCGTGTTTGGCGTCGACCCCAGTAAAGCCACGGCTAGCGAGCAACTTCGCCCCGAAGAATTACGCACCGCGGTGGATGAACACGGCGACCTGATCCCCGACCAGCACCAAGGTATTTTGCTAAATGTCTTAGATCTTGAGAAAGCCACGGTCGAGGACATCATGATTCCTCGCAACGAAGTGTTTGGCCTCGATCTCGAAGACGATATTCCTACGTTGTTGAAACAAATCCGCACCGCCGAGTACACCCGTCTTCCGGTTTACGAGGGCGACATCAACAACATCATCGGTATTTTGCATTTGCGCAATGCGGCGCGCTTTATTCACGGTGAAAATGCAACCGTCACCCACGAAGCCATTCGCCGCTTTACCCGTGACCCCTACTTCATTCCCGAAGGCACACCACTGCACACTCAGTTGATGCACTTTCAGCATCAAAAACGTCGCATGGCGATTGTTGTGGATGAATACGGAGACGTGCAGGGCATTGTCACCATGGAAGATCTGCTGGAAGAGATTGTCGGTGATTTCACCACCAATCTGGCGGAAGAGGAGAACCCTGAGATTTCAGCGCTGGAAAACAACTGGTTTTTGATTGAAGGGGGAACCTCCATTCGCGATATCAATAAACACTTGCAGTGGGAGCTGCCCACCGATGGCCCCAAAACACTCAACGGCCTGATCGTAGAGCAGCTGGAAAATATTCCCGAAGGGCATATAGGCATCAAGCTGGGCAATTACTGCATTGAGACCGAAGCCCTGTCTGAGAAGATGATTGAAAGCGCTCGAGTGAAAAGCGCTACAGCACCTTAGCCTGCCTCTCTCTACCCTGATCTATCCACTCCTACCTAACGGGTTCCATGGCCTTGCGATTGGAACCCGGCAGACAGATAGAACATGCGATCAGAGCTCCACAGTAACGGCAGCTGAAACGGCCATTGCCTTATCCTTGGCCGCTTCAACACTTTCCGCGCGCGCCAAGGCCACGCCCATACGTCGCTTACCAGCCACCTCAGGCTTTCCAAACAACCGCAAGCCGGTATCAGGCAAAGCCAAGGCTTGCGTTAAATTACCAAAGGCCGCCTGCTGAGAATTGCCTTCTACTAAGATAACCGACGATGCCGAAGGTCCATGCAGATGGATATTGGGAATAGGCAACCCAAGAATGGCGCGAGCGTGCAACGCAAATTCCGATAAATCTTGGGATATTAGCGTCACCAGACCTGTGTCATGCGGGCGCGGCGAGACCTCACTAAAATAGACCTGATCGCCTTTAATAAATAACTCGACACCGAACAACCCCCAGCCGCCTAGCGCATCCGTGACTTTCTTAGCCACTTCTTTGGACGCCTCAAGAGCCACTTCCGACATCGCCTGAGGCTGCCAGGACTGCTGATAGTCGCCCTCCTCTTGATAGTGCCCGATAGGTTCGCAGAAGCTGGTGCCATTGCGATGACGTATGGTCAGCAGCGTAATTTCATAGTCAAAATCCACAAACCCTTCCACGATCACTCGACCGGCACCAGCGCGGCCACCCTCTTGAGCATAGCGCCACGATGACTCGACATCAGCGGCCGAGCGAACCACGCTCTGCCCCTTGCCAGACGAACTCATAATGGGCTTGATGACACAGGGATAACCAATGGTTTCTACCGAGGCTTTAAAAGCCTCGAAGTTATCGGAGAATTCAAACGGCGAGGTCGGTAGCGACAGTTCTTCGGCCGCCAAGCGACGTATCCCCTCTCGATTCATGGTGAGTTTGGTCGCTTTGGCCGTGGGTACCACGTTAAAGCCTTCGGACTCCAGTTCCACCAACGTATCGGTGGCGATGGCCTCGATTTCTGGAACGATTAAGTCGGGTTTTTCCTCGGTAATAACGGCTCGCAGAGCCTCTCCGTCCAACATCGATAAGGTATAGCTGCGATCAGCCACCTGCATGGCTGGCGCGTTCTCGTAACGATCACAGGCGATCACTTCCACCCCCAAACGCTGTAGCTCAATGACAACTTCTTTACCTAACTCACCGGCCCCACACAAGAGTACTTTGGTTGCGGTGGTCGAAAATGGCGTTCCTATGGTGGTCATGAGCCTGCTCCTATGAAGGTCAAAAAGGAGCGCTTATCATCCCAAAAGAAGGCTCCTAGGTGAAACGTATTATCCACATACCGCGGAAGGCGGTGTGAAACCTCGCTTAGCGAAGATTATGCGAAGGGATTGGATTTCTTTGAACGCTCTACAGACTGGGCCAACACTTGGCGACGCTCACTGTTGGTATAGCTGCCCCAATGACTGATTTCATTACCGGTGCGGAAACAGCCCACACACACATCCTCATCATTGAGCACGCAAATGGACACGCAGGGAGACTTAATCGGCTTTTCGGCCGTTTGTGGATTGTGGAGTTGAACAGAATCAGTCATAGAAAACGATCACAGCGCAATTTGAATGGGCGCAGAGTATAACTCAGTTTGCCCGCAATCTATAAGCTGAGGAACTGTCAGGCTCTTGACCAATCCTTTACCGGGGCTGGATTGTCTGGGCCTATGCCCACATCAAAAGCGCCATTGAGGAAATTAACCAGTAAACGAGCGGTAAAGCCCCATATCTCAAAACCTTCGTATTCGTAGGCCGGCGACCATACGTGGCCGACGTTGCGCTCAAACACATCGGTTCTTAAGCGATTATCATCAATAAAAAATTGCAAAGGCACCTGGAATATTGCATCTAACTCGTCGAGATTAGGAATATATTGCAAGCGCTCAGGCACAACTCCCACAAACGGAACTACCTGCACCCCTTGCCAGGTTTGAAACACGGGCAGTGATCCCAACACATCCACCCGATTAGGCTCTAGACCGATCTCTTCATGGCTTTCTCGCAATGCAGTGACCTGCAGCGGGCCATCCTCTGGATCCCACTTACCGCCGGGCAAGGAAACCTCACCGCTATGGCTGCTCAGATGCTGGGAGCGACGCGTGAGCACCACCGACGGATTGTCAGAGTTATCGGTAAGGGCAATCAAAACCGCTGCAGGCTTAGAAAGAGCTGTCGCTTCAGGCGCTTGTACCCTTGATGCCGCCAAATGAGAGCGAAGTTGTTGCAACATTTTTGAGACCTTGAAGATGATGACCTCTCAAACTACCCAATTTACCTCAAAGAATCCAGCCACAAGACAGCCGTTGAGATAAGTCTCTCATATAGCAGACTTGTATAAACGCCCCTCTACACATAGCTAATATCGCCATGATAGACTGTTTTTTAGTCGAAGTTGCCGCGCCTTGTTCGATTCGTTTCAGCAAAGAGGCAAGCTCGTGATACAGCCGTAGAGCCAACGAAAACCAGTCGCCAGGGTCTCATGAAATTTACACCGCAGAAATTTGACGAATTGCTCGAACTGGCTCAATCCGATCCGGAAGCTCTGGAGCGCTATCGTCAACAGCAAATTGAACTAACCCTTAGCGAAGCGCCGGAGTGCATACGCGCGCGACTTGAAGGCCTACAATTTCAAATCGACGCGCAGCGCAGTCTTCATCACAACCCCATGGGCACCTGCATCAAGCTCAGCCAAATGATGCAAGATTCTTTTCAACAGCTTCAAGCAATGCTAGAGCGACTGACCGATGGCAGCCTACTGGATAACATAGCGCCTCCCAAGCAGCCGCAAAAAAGCGCCAAGATACTGCCCTTTTCAGCCAACTCACCGACTTCTCGATAAAATCTGCAGTGCAGAAGAAGCAAAGCTATTCCACCCTGCTGTAGCAAAGCCTTATACTGTGTTGAGCTCCCTAGGCAATGAGAATCAACATGAAGTTCTGCAGTAACTGTGGCACAGGCGTCAATCTAAAAGTCCCGCAAGGCGATGATCGCGAGAGGCACATTTGCCCCGAGTGCGACACGATCCACTACCACAACCCCAAAATTATTGCCGGCTGCCTGCCCATCTACGAAGACAAAGTCCTGCTCTGCCGACGTGCGATTCAACCGCGCCACGGTCTTTGGACGCTACCGGCTGGGTTCATGGAAAACGGCGAAAGCACTGAAGAAGGGGCTCTGCGCGAATGCTGGGAAGAAGCTCAAGCGGAGCTGGAGCTGCACAACCTCTACACCATGTACAGCCTGCCACAAATTAATCAGGTCTATCTGTTATTCAAAGGCGAGCTGAAAAACCTCGATTTCGGTCCGGGCCCAGAATCGCT
The DNA here is from genome assembly GCA_002707785.1 of Cellvibrionaceae bacterium. Lineage (GTDB taxonomy): Bacteria > Pseudomonadota > Gammaproteobacteria > Pseudomonadales > Cellvibrionaceae > Pseudomaricurvus. The sequence continues at coordinate 39,811 of PANW01000056.1, forward strand.
CGAAGTAGAATTGTTTAGAGAAGATCAAATCCCTTGGAAAGAGATTGCGTTTCCGGTGATGAAAAAAACCTTGCGCCATTACTTTAGCGATGTCAGCAGCGGCAGTTTTCCTTTGCGTAGTGAAGCTCTCTATATGCCAGGTACCGACAAAAAAGCACAGTTTGTACCGCCGGCTTATAAAGATAAATCTAGCTAAGTTCGAGATACGAGAGTCGAGCTACGGGCTACGGGCTACGGGCTACGGGCTACGGGCTTACAGTTTGTAGCAGGTGCTAGAAGCTCTCTAGGCGGATAACATCGTAGGCGGGCTCTTCGTAGGGGTGCGATTGTTTTAGGGCGGCGACAGCGGCGCTGATAACTGAATCGGCGCACACCATCTCCACTTTGTATTCCGCCACCGTTTGCGGCGTATTTTCTGATCCGATAAAGGGCTGACTGCCCGGCAACGGGCGAAATTGACCGTCACCCAACACCTGCCAACAACATTGATCGTAGTTGCCAATGGTTCCCGCTCCGGTTTTGAACACGGCTTGCTTTACGGTCTCCAGATGAGACTCGGGTACAAAAAAAGCCAGTTTAAATAGGGAACAGGGAGCCGTCATTAGCCCAGCGCTCGCACACCAATCACGTGCTCAACCTCAGTGATTGCGGCCAGCAGTTGCTCACTGGGTTGTTGCTCAATATCAATGATGTTGTACGCTATATCGCCGCGGCTTTTGTTCAACATATCGACGACGTTAATATCGTTTTCGGTGAATACCGACAACACATTACCCAACACACCAGAGACATTGTCATTCACAAAAGTGATGCGATAACCCTCGGCGCGGGACAAACTAATGGCTGGAAAATTCACCGAGTTTTTGATGTTGCCGTTTTCAAGATAATCCTTCACCTGATCGGCTGCCATCACCGCACAGTTTTCTTCCGCTTCTGCGGTGCTAGCGCCAATGTGTGGCATCGCCAAAACATCATTGCGATCCAGTAAACACGGCTCAGGAAAGTCGCACACATACATGCCTAGTTGTTTGGCATCCAGAGAATCCACCACCGCCTGCGCATCAACGATCGCATCACGGGCAAAATTCAACAAGATCGCGCCCGGTTTCACCGATTGCAACGCCTCACTGTTAATCATATGACGAGTGGGCTCAATCGCGGGGACGTGCAAGGTCACAAAATCTGAATGAGACAACAGCGATTGCAGGTTCTCCATGCGCTCCACTTGGCTTGGCAAGCGCCAAGCCGCTTCGACCGATAGCGCAGGATCAAAACCAACCACATTCATGCCCAATGCCAACGCCATTTCGGCAACCATTGATCCAATGGCACCGAGACCCACAACGCCCAAGGTGCGCCCGTACAGCTCATTTCCAGCAAAGCGCTTCTTTTCTTTTTCCAACAGAGCGCCCATTTCGGCGGCATCGGTCATATGATTGAGCGACTGTGAATATTGCATGCCGCCCACAATATCTCGAGAACTCAAGAGTAATCCCGCCAACACCAGCTCTTTTACCGCATTGGCATTGGCGCCTGGAGTGTTAAACACCACTACCCCGGCCTTGGTGTAATCGTCAACGGGCACATTGTTAACGCCGGCGCCGGCACGGGCCACTGCTCGCAGAGTTTGTGGTATGGCTTCACCGTGCAGTTTGTGACTTCTCAGCACATAGGCATCCGGGGTAGAGCTTTCACTGGAGACTTCATAGCGTTCGCGCTCGAAACGATTCAAGCCTTTTGAAGAAATTGCGTTGTAGGTCTTAATTTTGAACATCGTATTACTCCTAATCGGAGAAGCCGACGACAGGATGATGACACTATCGATTCAAAGCTTCCCTGTGGTTATTTTTATTATCTTTCCAACAGGTAGACCAGAAGCAAGAGCGACATAACGCTCTCGCTTCCATCACTTAAGATTTAACTTGTTGATAGGCCCATGCCAACCAAGGCATCAAGGCTTCCAGATCCGATTGCTCCACAGTGGCACCGCCCCACAAACGCAAACCGTCCGGAGCATCGCGATAGGCGCCAATGTCATAGGCCACGCCTTCTTGCTCAAGCAGTTTGGTCATGGCTTTGACTTCGTCGGCACTGGCGTCCAGCGTCAGACAGATGCTGGTGTTGGACAGTGTGGCCTTGTCTTGAGCCAGGAAGTTAATCCACTCGTTCTCCGCCACAAACTTTTCGACCACCGACAAATTGCCTTCAGATTTAGCAATCGCTGCTGACACACCGCCAATGGACTCGATCCAATTCAGCGCATCCAAGTAATCTGCCACACACAGCATCGATGGAGTATTAATGGTGGCGCCTTTGAAGATGCCTTCAATGAGTTTTCCGCCTTTGGTCATACGGAAAATCTTAGGCAGTGGCCAAGCGGGAGTGTAGTTTTCGAGGCGTTCAACGGCACGAGGACTCAACACCAACATACCGTGAGCGCCCTCCCCGCCAAGCACTTTTTGCCAAGAGAAAGTCACAACATCGAGTTTCTCCCAAGGCATTTCCATGGCGAATACGGCAGAAGTGGCATCACAGATGGTCAACCCTTGGCGATCCTCAGCGATCCAATCGGCGTTGTCGACTTTGACACCAGAGGTGGTGCCGTTCCAAGTGAAGACGACGTCGTTGTCGGTGTTGACGTCATTCAAATTTGGCAGTTGACCATAGTCTGCGGTGATAGAACGAACGTCGTCCAGTTTCAGCTGTTTAGTGATGTCGCTGTGCCAACCGGATCCAAATGACTCCCAATGCACGACATCGACTGGGCGCTCACCCAACAGAGACCACAAGGCCATTTCAACCGCGCCAGTATCTGATGCCGGTACCACTCCAACCCGATAGCCCTCAGGTAAACCCAACAACTCAGCAGTTTGCTCACAGGCTTTCTGCAGAGCAGCCTTACCCAACGAAGAGCGGTGTGAACGGCCTAGGGTACTGATATCCAGTGCTGCGACATCGTAGCCTGGGCGCTTGCTGCAGGGGCCGGAAGAAAAGTTGGGGTTATTGGGTTTCACCTGAGGTTGCATAAATTTCTACTCTCGATTCTGTCTGCGACGCATAGGTCTGCGTCAGCGATAAATAGCGGCAAGGGACAAGATTGCGATGAGACACTCTAAAGCTATAGCAGCTCCGCAGTCGCCCCCTCAACCGGCTCAATAAACTCCAGTACCAACTTCGCCGAGACACACTGGGATAAGATGCTCGCAATGGCAACACCGACGATCTGGGGCCAAGGATTATGCCAGCTTTAGTGGCCGCTGTGCAGCCTCAGTCGACGAGGAAATTAGTCGTCAGCCAACTGCTGCCTTAGCACCAACAAGGCATTGTTAGCCTGCATCATTAAACCGAGCCCCGCCAGAGCGATAAAACCTTGAACCTGCAGCAGCAAATAGTCGGCGACAGCCTCCGCCCGAGTCTCAGCAGGCGTTGGGGTGGGTGCCGCGGACGAGGTCATACTGGGTAGCAGACCATCGATCTCGCCTCGCTGCAGCGCCACTTTCACTTGATGCAGCAACGCCGCTCGCAATCGTGAAAACACCTGTTGAATACGAACTCTCACCCGTGGGTCGCGAACACCGCCATCGAGTAGGGTATTTTGCAGAAAACAACCACGCACCCCAGATTGTTCATTCAACCCTGCCAGCAACGCACCAAAGTACTGCAGTAGCGAGTCTCGTCCTTGCTCAGGCCCTTCTAAGCTCGACAACAAATGCCCAAACACTTTCTGCTCGTAGCGCTCAACCACCTTCAGAAACAGCGATTGCTTATCACCAAAGGTGTTGTAGAGACTGAATCGATTGATATCCAGAGTCTCAACCAAATCCTTCAACGAGGTCGCTTCATAGCCACGCTGCCAAAACAGCATCATGGCCTGATGCAGTTTTTCGTCGGGATCGAACGCTAATGGACGAGCCATGCGGGCTACTCTCTTGGCAGGGAAATTATGAGCCGAGTGTACCCCATTGTTGACCGATTGTTTAGAAACCACGTATATTTCTAACCTAAAGGTTGGAAATATAACGAGGTCGAATTGTGAACACAGCTTTGACGGCCTCTGGAATCCTCACCAAACGAGAGAACTCTATGAAGATTTACGAAGCCAGTACCGCCCCCAATGCCCGTCGTGTGCGCATGTTTCTAGCGGAAAAGAACGTGGATATGGAGTATGTACAGCTGGACATTGCCGCCGGTGAAAACCTGAACTCAGAGAATCGTGCTAAGAATCCCACCACCAAAATTCCATTTCTAGAGCTGGACGATGGCACCTGTATTGGCGAGACCCTGGCGATTTGTCGCTACTTTGAAGAAACCGTCAGCGACAACCCGCTCATGGGGCGAACGCCTCTAGAGAAAGCCCAAGTAGAAATGTGGCAGCGCCGAGTGGAATTCTATTTCATGATGCAAGTGGGCATGTGCTTCCAACACTCCACCGGTTATTTCAAAGATCGTATGACGCCAGTGCCAGAATACGGCGCAGTTGCCGGTAAAGCCGCCACCAAGTACCTCGATGATCTCAATGCCCAATTGGCGGATTCAAAGTACCTAGTGGGAGACTACTTCTCAATCGCCGACATTAACCTAATATGCGCTCTGGATTTTGCTCGGGTCGTCAAAATTAAAATGTCCGACGAGCACACCCATCTTTTGCGTTGGTATCAAGACGTTTCTGCACGCCCTAGCGCTAAGGCCTAAACCTCTCGTTTTTCTTCAACAAAGCCGGCTGTTGTCTGACGACGATCGCCGGTGATTGTTTGCCCCGTATGCTGGGCTCTCTTTTACATAGGAATCACACCATGATTGATCTCTACACTGCCGCCACACCCAACGGCTGGAAAGCCTCTGTTGCGCTGGAAGAAATGAACCTGCCCTACACGGTGCATGCGGTCAAATTGACCGAGGGAGAGCAGAAGCAACCTGAATTTTTAAAGCTCTGTCCCAATGGCCGAATTCCTGCCATTGTCGATCGTGACAATGACGACTTCGCCGTGTTTGAATCCGGCGCCATCATGATTTACTTGGCAGAAAAGTGTGGCAAATTTTTACCCAATGATACTAAAGGCCGCTCAGAAGTGATTCAGTGGTTAATGTTTCAAATGGGTGGCGTAGGTCCGATGATGGGCCAAGCCAATGTGTTTTATCGCTACTTCCCAGAAACTATTCAGCCGGCGATTGATCGCTATCAAAATGAAGGGCGGCGTCTATTTGAAGTGCTCAACACGCAACTGCAAGATCGAGAGTTTTTGGCCGGAGATTACAGCATCGCCGACATGGCAAACTGGTGCTGGGCGAGAACCCACGAATGGTCCGGCATCAATATTGAAGGCCTCGATCATTTGCAGCGCTGGCTTGAAACTATCGCCGCTCGTCCCGCTGCCCAAAAAGGCATTGAGATCCCAGAACCTATCAAGGTCGATAAAGAAGAGTTTGTGAAAGGCGCGCAAACCATGCTCACCAAGTAATACTCTTTAACACGCTGGAGGTTTTCGTCTAGATACCTCCAGCGCGTTTATTCGAATGCCCACTGTATCTTTCGCGATCACGCCAACCCTATTCACACCACGCTCATCGCCACTGCACCGCTTAGCTCATTCCTAATTGCTTCAAAACCTAGACTCCATTAGACGTAAGTCGTCTTAATTTTCTAACCCAATCGGCCGCTAGCTTTGAGTGAAGAAAACCATCGATGACCGCGGTTCCATCGCCGCACTCACTCGTCTTCGTGTCGCGTCTATGCGAACACACAGGAGGTTTCTGTGCTGGATTTTCAGATTCAACATATGCGCAGCAGCAGCCGTATGCTGCTCACACCGCTCACAAATCGCCGCGATGACCGTCCCAAGCTCAGCGCCCTACTGTCTCCCCAAGACATCAAACCACCGGAACCGAAAGTCAATCCCATCGCTGAACGGGTATATTCACCCGAGGTGGAACTGAGTGCGGATCTCAGGCTGATGATTGCCATGGTGGCCTATCTCTCAGGCAAAGCAGTGACCACCTTTCAACAGAGTTTCGGCAGTTCAAGCGATGACTATGCCGGGAAAAATACTGTTGAGCGAGCCGCCTTCGACCTTTCATCGTTGGATGCTTCCGCAGCGGTATCATCAACAACGGAGCCATCTACCAATGCGTCTATGGTTCTCTCCGCCAACACTTATCAAATTAGTGTACGTGAGGCCGAGCGCTTAGACTTCAGCCTCAGCACAGAGGTCACCACCCGCGACGGCCGTGTGCATCAGGTTCACGTCGCCGAATCTCACCAACGCCAACATCGTCAAACCCTGAGTGTTAGCGCCAGCGAAGCAGCCGCACTGATTGACCCCCTTGTGATCAATCTCTACGGGCCGCTGAGCTTTCAATCCGACACCACTGAGTTTGATCTCGACAGCGATGGTCACGCGGAAGAATTTCACCAACTCAGTAGTGGCAGCTTTTTTCTCGCCTTGGATATCAATGGTGACGACACAATAAACAATGGCAGTGAACTGTTTGGCACACAAAGCGGAAACGGTTTTGCCGACTTACGCCACTATGATGACGATGGCAATGGTTTGATCGACGAACGAGATGCTGTATTTAGCGCACTGAGATTGTACCGTACCGATGACGATCACTTAATGAGCCTTGATGAAGCGCAAGTATTGGCCATTGGACTGTCGGCCGCTGACACACCGTTCACATTCAAAGATAGACAGGGAAATACTCAAGCACAGCTTCGTCAGAGCAGCTTTTACGTATCGGCGACCGGTCAACATGGCAGCGTTCAACACGTGGATTTAGCGGTTTGAGAATCGGTAAAAAGCACTATAAACCGAGTATTTATGCTACCCAACTGAATCAAACATCTATGTTATTCAATCAGAGAGCACATGTTCCTACTTTTTTAATGGCTTAGAATGTTAATGGTTTGGAACACGATTGATAGAACGCACTTTTAACCAATAGTGCCAAACTGAAACGATCGTACCAATCCGTTTGTTGCGCCTTCACAAAACAAACGCAAAGTTGATCACAATTTTTTACTCCGATCGACAAAAACACTGCAAGCTCCATTAAAAACGTAAATACTTTGTTTGCTCCAAAAAATACAGGCGCGGTTTTGAAACACCTACACTCGATCGGTTACAAAACGGTTGTCAACAGCCAACAAAAGCTGTCACACCGATTGGATCGATGTGACTGAGCAAAGCGTTTCCAAACCCGCATCCATTGATGGAACTCTATCGAACACAACACGCGATAGAGACTTAGGAGAATCCCTCATGTTGAGTCTATCTAGCCTGAAAGTTTCAACCTTGGTGACCACAAGTGCACTATTGCTGGCGTCTCTACTGGCACCCTCGCTGAGTGTTGCCAATTCCGAACCCTCTCAACTGAACCCCCGGGATATCGTCGACGATTATCGTCAACTGCGTATCTCCTGCGCGCAGCGAGAGGGTCAAGATAGGCGCCAGTGCTTTTCTGAGCTGCATCAACAAACCGAGCAATACCAAAATGCCAAAGAGCGATTAAAGTCGGCTCAGATGCTGGGATTGAGACTCACCTCCCGATAGATTCCGCGCAAGCAATCCCGACGCCTGAGAGATCTAGAACCAACGGCCGTCGACTACCATCAATAACTGCCAGCTGCGGCCTCGCTCAGGGCTCGCAGCCATAGAGCTCCTCATCGGGGCTCTCCGGCTACCCGCCTAGAGGATCGTTTCCGCCCGCTAAAGAGCGCTGAAAACTAGCATTTTCGCCACTGTCGGTCTCATTTCACCAGGCGCCACTACCCTGCCAAACTCAGCACCATTAGGGCAAAAGCGTCTGAATACCCCTAGGACCGGCAGAGATCACCAAAAAATGGGCAATATCTGCAGACAAAACTCGACGATTCCTCGGCAAATCCCTATAGTACGCGCTCATTTTTTTGTGCAATTTTTAGCCGTAGGGTCCCGCTGTGATATCCACCGCAAACATCACCATGCAATTTGGCGCCAAGCCGCTGTTTGAAAACATCTCCGTGAAATTTGGCAATGGCAATCGCTACGGGCTTATTGGAGCCAATGGCTGCGGTAAATCCACCTTCATGAAGATTCTGGACGGCAGCCTAGCCCCCAGCGCCGGCAATGTCAGCATCACCCCCAACGAACGCATTGGTAAACTGAGCCAGGATCAGTTCGCTTTTGAAGAGTTCAGCGTGATCGACACGGTGATCATGGGACACACGGAGCTTTGGGCGGTCAAGCAGGAACGTGAGCGTATCTATTCGCTGCCAGAGATGTCCGAAGAAGAAGGCATGCAAGTGGCTGAACTGGAGACCCAATTCGCCGAAATGGATGGCTACAGCGCCGAGAGCCGCGCTGGAGAGATTTTGCTCGGAGCCGGTATTTCCGAGGATTTACACTTTGGCCCCATGAGTTCGGTCGCACCTGGTTGGAAACTTCGAGTATTACTGGCCCAAGCGCTGTTTTCAGATCCAGATATCCTGCTGCTCGATGAGCCGACCAACAACTTGGATATCGATACCATTCGCTGGTTGGAGCAAGTGCTCAATGAGCGCAAAAGCACCATGATCATCATATCGCATGATCGTCACTTCCTGAATTCTGTCTGTACGCACATGGCCGACATCGATTACGGCGAATTGCGCGTGTATCCGGGTAACTATGACGACTTCATGACCGCTTCCACTCAGGCGCGTGAACGCTTGCAAAGTGAAAACGCCAAGAAGAAGGCCCAGATTGCGGAGCTTCAGCAGTTTGTCAGCCGCTTCTCAGCCAATGCCTCAAAGGCCAAGCAAGCCACCTCTCGCGCCAAACGCATCGAGAAAATCCAACTGGAAGACATCAAACCTTCCAGTCGTGTCAGCCCCTATATCCGCTTCAACCAAGAGAAGAAGCTGCATCGCCAAGCGGTGACCATTGAGAATCTAGGCCACGGCTTTGACGAAGGGCCGCTATTCGAAAAAGGCAACCTGATTTTAGAAGCGGGTAGCCGTCTGGCGGTGATCGGTGAGAACGGTGTCGGCAAGACCACCTTTTTGCGCTGCCTGATGGATCAATTGAAAACCGACCACGGCACAATCCAATGGGCTGAGAATGCCAAATTGGGATACTGCCCACAGGATCCGGGTGATGAATTCGATAGCGACTTGAATCTGTTCGACTGGATGAGTCAGTGGCAGAAACCCAATCACGACGATCAAATCGTGCGTGCAACACTCGGGCGACTGCTGTTTTCCTCCAATGACTTTGAAAAGAAAGCCAAGGTCTGTTCCGGTGGTGAGAAAAACCGCCTGTTGTTTGGTAAATTGATGATGCAAGAAACCAATGTCTTGCTGATGGATGAGCCTACCAACCACTTGGACATGGAATCCATCGAGGCACTAAACCTTGCGCTGGAATACTACGAAGGGACATTGATTTTTGTCAGTCACGACCGAGAATTTGTGTCTTCACTTGCGACTCGTATTATGGAAATCAAAGATCACAAATTGAACGATTTCCAAGGCACCTATGAAGAGTATCTCGCCAAACAAGAAGCTGAAAAAAGCAGCTAACGGACGCAAGAATCTGCACCGACAAAAAAGGCGTGATACATATCACGCCTTTTTTATTGTTCACCATTCACTAAATCATTAGCCGAACTGGAAAAAACAAATCTTATTGCCATCTGGATCGCGAAAGTAAGCTCCGTAGAACATATCTTCAATACGCTGACCAGGCTCACCCTCACAAGTCGCGCCTAGCTCAACGGCTTTTTTATAGAGCTTATCCACCATCTCTTTCGAGCCTGGATTTAAGGCCACCATATTACCATTACCGGGATGCGGATCTTCTTCGTTAAATGGAGTACAAACAGCAAGCATAGGCTCAGCCATAGAAGCACCGATCATCGCCAAACGCCCCACGTCTACCTGAACTTTTGCGCCTAACTCCGATAATAATTCAGTATAAAATGCTTTCGCTTTTTCGAGGTCTTTAACACCAATGGTGGTATATCCGATCATAACTTTCTCCTTTGTAATCAACTTCGCCGAAGGCGTGGAATTAACGCACCCACTATACGATGGAATCAACAAGCTGGCTAAGTCAGCAATGGCCAAACCGGTTTAGATTGAGCGACTAAATCAACAATCAAACGACCCTTTCGCGCTCTTGTGAATGAGCGGTGAATTGAGCGCAATGAAAACGAAAAAGTTCCGCCGCTGAGCGCCACTACCATTAATACTCTCGTTACAACTTAACCCTCAAGTGAGATCAAATACTCGCCCGGGATTCAGTAGAGATTTGGGATCTAGACTGCGCTTGAGCTGTCTCATCAATTCCATTTCGGTGGCGCTGCGACTGTAGCCTAGCCACGGCTTTTTCTCGAAACCGATACCATGCTCCGCCGATACGGCTCCGCCATAGGCCAACAAACTTTGATACACATCTTGATCAGCTTCAGCGTGATGATCATTGCCATCGTTGGGCGGCGTAATGAACAGATGCAGATTGCCATCGGCAATATGGCCAATGACATAGCAGGGAGCGCTGGGCCAGCGTGTAGCTAGCGCCCGCTTCACATCGTCGACATAAGCCGGCATATGGGTAATCGGTAGACTGATGTCGTAGAGATAGGTCGGCCCTTGTTGGTACAGAGCCTCAAAGTTCTCGCGAATCTCCCACAACTGGCGACGCTCAGACTCCGACTGTGGCAATACGGCATCAACGATAAGCCCATCTTCTAGCGCTTGCTCCATCAGTCGCTGAAATCGCTCGTCGTCCCTATGCGGATCCGCGCCCTCCGCCTCCAGCATCACATAGTATGGGTAATCTCTGGAGAGTGGTGGTCGATGTCCTCCAGGCTCTGTCACCCGGTGAAAGTAATCACCCCACATCACCTCATAGGCGCTTAGAGTACCGGCCAAAGAGCGCTGAGCAATATTCAACAGTTCGGCCACATCCTCAAAACGTTCAAGCGCCACCAGTGCCGACTGACAACTCAATGGTTTGGGGTACAATCTCAACACCGCTCGCGTAACCACGCCGAGGCAACCCTCGGTTCCCACAAACAGCTGCTTGAGATCAAACCCCGAGTTGTTCTTTAGCATTTGATTCATGGAGGACACGACAGTACCGTCGGCCAATACGGCCTCTAACCCCAACAACAACTGTCGCATCATGCCGTAACGTAATACATTGATACCACCGGCATTGGTCGCCACATTGCCGCCAATAGTGCAGGAGCCTCGCGCCCCCAGATCAAGCGGAAAACACCATTGATGCTCCAACACCGCCTGCTGCACCACCTCCAAAATGGCGCCTGCCTGAACCGTCACCGTTCCGCCGACGGTATCGATGCTCTCAATGGCGGTCATTCGCTCTAGCGATAGAATCAGTTCGTTGGGCAGCGCTTCAGCCCCCTGCGCGCATCCTGTTCGCCCGCCTTGAGTTACCACAGGTTGGTCAAATTGATGACAAAATCGCAACACGTCACTGACCTGCTCGGTCGTGGTTGGGCGCAACAATGCAAGCGCTTCGGTCGGCTTGGCATTCCAATGGCTTATCGGCCTTTGTCGCAATTCATCGCCACGAATAATATGAGAGCGGCCGAGTACAGCCTCCAGCTGCTCCAGCAGCGCCGAAGATAATGCGTGGGATGTCGGCATGTGAATCTGCTCCTAAATAATACTGAGTGACATCAGAGCTCGAGCTGAATTTCGGTGGATGCTGAGCCCATCAATGATCATCTATCTAAAGCGAAGGCATCGAAATGATCGCACAGCGCCAGAAGTTTGGACGATCTGACTTATCTTCTGGACTCTTCGCCATCGCTGCGGCGACGCAAGCGACTATAGTACACACCACTACAGCGAACAACGAGACGACGCTGGATTCACCACTGATACTAGAGCACACATAGGAGCCAGACGATGAAAACCGTGACTGTTTACAGCAAAGACTATTGCCCCTACTGCAAGGCGGCCAAAAAGCTACTCAACACCCTGAACGTTGAGTTCAAAGAAATCGACGTGCTGCGCAGCCCGGTGGATTTAAAGACCATGCGTCGTCGCAGCAATCGTCACACCGTGCCACAAATATTCTTTGGCGATAAACACATTGGTGGCTACACCGATCTGGTTGATTACCTGCAGGACTCTCGCAATAAACGGGCACTGGCTTCGTAGTGAACTTGCACCTACTGGATGGCTGTCCCCTGCATAGATCTAAACCAACTTTTTGGATCTCTGCTGGGGAGCAAGATTGGTTCTAGCCCGAGATCGATACCCTAAACCAATAGACTTCCACGACAACGGCCAGCAGGCTTGTGAAATCATCGACACTTGGTTACATTGCCCTCCCGCCGAGTCCGTACGTCATTCCTATGCAGCCCACACTTCCCCCTATGCCTTACCTTGGCGCCCGTCTGCGAGCCCTATTGACGCTCATTGAGCAGGTACAATCTAGCACCGAGCCCTATCACACGCTCTACGATTGTTGCTGTGATCATGGCTATTTGGGGATCAAACTGCTGCGTAAGAACTTGTGCCAACACCTGCATTTCAACGATCAAGTGCCGCATCTAATCGATGACCTACAGCAGCGCCTTGACGACTATCCGGCTGATGCGATTACCCCCTCCTATAGCGCCAGCGCCGCAGATGCTGGACAACTGCAAATCAACCCTCAGAACAAGAGTTTGATTATTCTTGCGGGCATCGGTGGCGAGCATATGGTGAATATACTCAAGCCTTTGCTGCAACGTCACTCGGACCATCAGTTGGACTTTTTATTCTGTCCAACCACCACTCAGTTCGACTTGCGTGAGTATCTGTCCCTGCAGAAGTTCTCGCTCATCCACGAATCTCTAGTACAAGAACGAGGCAGAAGCTACGAAGTGATTCATGCGCGCTGGCAACAGGCACATGGCTTAGATCCGGTAAGTCCCACCGGCGCTTTCTGGTCGGCCTCCGAACAATCGCACCTCGATCACTTGAGCAAACTCATCAAGCATTATCAACGCAGAACCTTAGGTGATCAAAAACAACAAGCCCAGCGAGTGCTGGGCTTGTATTTAACTCTATGGCTATCGACCACCGGTACCGCATTCGATTTCGGCTAGCGATTGATAGTCAAGTGCTTACTAGGCTTTAGCGTGCAGTACCACCGGCAGCTCGGTATAACCTTTGACAAAATTTGAGCGGACATACTGGGCATCGCCCACCACTTCAATCTTTTCAAAACGCTGCATGATTTCTTCCCACAGAATGCGCAACTGCATTTCTGCCAAACGGTTGCCCATACAGCGGTGCACGCCAAAACCGAACGACAAATGATGACGAGCATTTTCACGATCGACCAAAAACTGATCGGGATTGTCGATGGCTCGCTCATCGCGATTGCCTGATAGGTACCACATGACAACCTTATCGCCCTTCTTGATGGTTTTGCCATTGACCTCAACATCTTCTGTGGCAACACGACGCATGTGCGCCAGAGGCGTTTGCCAGCGAATGATCTCAGAAATCATATTGGGAATTAAGTCGGTATCAGCACGCAATTTATCGTATTCTTGCGGGAACTGATTTAACGCTAAAACACCGCCGCTGATGGAATTTCGAGTGGTGTCATTGCCGCCAACGATCAGCAAAATAATGTTGCCCAAAAACTCCAGCGGGCGATCGATCAGATCTTTGGTGTCTTCGTTAGTCTGCAACAAGGTAATCAGATCAAATCCTTGTGGCTCACCCGCTTCACGGCGCGCGGCTTTCTCGTGCCAGAGTTTAATGAACGCGGCGGCGCACTCATTCATGGCGGCAAAACGTTCTTCTTTGGAGGTGGTTCCACCGGTCATTTCCGGTGAAGAGGTTGCCATGTCCGACCAGAAGGTAAGCTTGTGTCGCTCCTCAAAAGGAAAATCAAACAGCGTTGCCAGCATTTGAGTGGTTAGCTCGATAGACACACGATCTACCCAGTTGAAGGTCTCATCAATGGGTAAATCATCTAGGATCTTAATCACTCGTTCACGAATCAGGCCTTCCATCTCGGCCAAGTTCTTCGGTGCCACCACGCTTTGCACAGCGCGACGCTGTACATCGTGCTTGGGAGGATCCATGGCAATGAACATTTCCAAGCTCATTTCTTCATCGGGATCACCGATTACGATCACCGGTTCAGAAGAAAACAATTTGAAATTGCTGTCGACGAATTTAATGTCTTCGAAACGTGTAATCGACCAAAAGGGGCCAAAGGGGCTGTCCGGCAAATAGTGCACAGGATCTTCATCGCGCAATCGTTTGAAGTATTCGTGCCAGGTGTTGGTTTCCAGTAACCGAGGATCACTGACATCCATGGATTCCAGAGGAATGTCTTTGGCCGGTCGCAAAATATCGTCGGCTGATGAGGGCTTAAACATAATATTCATAACGTCTCTCCTTGCTCTGTTTTGCGATGACTACATTTGGAATTCGGGTAGCTCAACGATCAGTCCATCGAGATCGTCACTCATTTCAACCTGACAGGATAAACGCGAGCCCGATTGAGGTTCGGGCGACATGCTCAGCATGGCCTCTTCGTTTTCATCGGCTGGATTGAGCTTGCCGCGCCAAGCTTCGGCCACGATCACGTGACAGGTACCGCAGGCGCAACCGCCGCCGCAGTCTGCATCAATACCGGGAACGCCATTATCAATCGCTACTTGCATCAGCGTCTGACCGTCATTCGCTGAAACCGAGTGCTGCTCTCCGGAATGTTCAATAAATGTCACTTTTGCCATGGATACCGCCTGTTTTATTGATTTTATAGTGGGTCTCAGTCTGACATGGCAGTCAGACCAAGGGTCGCTCAAATGAGTGTCGAATCATAGTAGGCAGTGCCGCCCGCCTCAGGGAGGACATATATTGACATTAACGAGACATTTTAAGACACTTGAAGGGAAACTAGTCAGCTCATTAATCTTGTGAGAAAAGCGTTATATGACGCCACAAACGCTTCATTCGCGAATCCAAGAGTTCAAAACAGCCATCCCTGAGCCATGAGCATAGCGCAACGCATGGGGAAATAGGCGATAGATCATTGGTAACTGTGAGCCGCTGCTCAACCACAGGCAAACAATAGTCGACGTAAAAAGCGTCGCCTATTACTCACTCTCGACTCATTGCTACGGGTAGACCATGACCCAAACAAAATTTGCGCAACAACCCTCGGCCGTAAAGAACATCATCCCCTCGGTCGATACCGCCTGTATTCCCACCAGCTATTCACGCTTCATGGCGAATGAACTCAATTTGCATGAGAAATCTCTGGGAGAGCTGGTACGCGGCACCACCGTAGAAGGTGATCAGATCACCTCAGACGCCACACTGCTGAGCCCACGACAGCAAATACAAATCCTCAGAAATTCTCTGCGCTTGTCTGGCGACAATGGCTTTGGTTTGCGACTGGGAAAACGACTAACGCCCCCCGCTCATGGTGCTCTGGGTTTTTTGGCCAATAGCAGCCCTGATTTGCTCACAGCCGTCGACGCCTTCCAAGAGTATTTACCTACTCGCATGAGTTTTATACGTCTTGACGTCAGTCACAATGAGCAGTGGTTGGAATGTCACTTGAGAGTCGACTTTGAAGCAGAGGTCGCCATCTATCGCGCGCTGATTGAAGCGGTGAGCCTCTCGCTGTTATCGACACTGGAATTCATATTGGGTCGTCCATTAGTCGAAGGACGTTTTCTCTTTCGTTTTCCAGAGCCAGATTATGGCGATCTCTATCCGGACTATTTTCCTGGAACCGTGAGTTTCGGTGAAACAGAGAGTCTTTTACAGATCCCGTTAGAGTTGTGTTACACCCCCAACGCGTCGGCCGATCACGACAACTACGATCTGGCGCTAAAACAATGCCAAACCATGCTGGCACAATTGCCGCTGGAAAAAAACACCACACGGCATCGAGTTCAGGCCTATATGCTGTCGCACCCACCAGGGCAATTTAACGAGCAAATGGTGGCCGATGCGTTGTTCATCACCAAACGTACCTTAGCGCGACGCTTAGACAGAGAAAACACCAGTTTTCGACAGTTGCGTGATGAACTCTTTGCCAACCTAGCCGGCAGTTATCTGCGCGATTCCAATCTATCCGTTGAAGCCGTCGCGGGACTTTTGGGCTATCACGACAGCGCCAGCTTTCGACGCGCCTTTAAACGCTGGTTTTCAATGACGCCGCATCAATACCGACAGAACATCGACGAAGACTGATACCCGTCTCAGTCGATAAAATTATTCAACAGCCACAAAAAAGCCGGCACCACTCAAGCGGGGCCGGCTTTTATACTGAAAACCAACTAGCGATTATTCGACGCTAAAGGTCAAACCCGCATTGGCCTGCAAACGATCGATCAGCAGAGAACCCATCGCTGAAGCCGGCGTCCAGATACCGCCACTGGCCGCCTCTGGGTTCTTCAACAAGCACACCGCACTTTCCGCAATCATCTTACAGGTTGAGCCGTAGCCGGGATCTTTATCGCCTTTAACGCTGGCCATAACGGTCTTGCCTTCGGCATTGGAGCCAACAAACAACACGTCGTAGAAACCCGTTTCGCGCTGCTCTTTGGTAGGACCTTCACCAGGCTTCATCGGATCATTGGCCATCGACTTATCTTCAGCAACGGCTTTTGCCATAGCTTCACCTTGGTCNCCNGGGCCGGTCAACATCATTTCGTCNTAGACAAAGTCGTCGCCATATTGATGGGACAACAAGTAGTTCGAACGATGAATGTTCTTGGTATTAATCGTTGCCATCACAAACGGCGCAGACCAGCTGTTCAAATCTTCTTCGAAGATGGGTGCCATGCCTGAAGGCTGCTCAGGGCCGTTGAACTCTTCNGTCAAGGAGAACGGGTTCATCAATACGTTAACCAATTCNGGGNTCTTCGCCGCTGCCTTCATGGTTTCTTTGAAGCTCGCCAAAGTACCGCCGGAGAAAGTTCCGTTCATCGCGCGTACACGACCTTTAATGCGAGAAACCGGCGCGCCCAATTTTTCTTTGGCGGTTTGTTGCAAGAAGTAAGCGCCCAAATCAAACGGCACAGAATCGAAGCCACAAGAAAAGACGATACGAGCACCGCTGGCTTTAGCCGCATCTTGCTGNGCGCCAATCATTTCGTGCATCCAAGCTGGTTCACCACACAGATCCACATAATCGGTACCGGCTTCGGCACAGGCTTTCACCACATCACTGCCNTACAACTGGTAAGGACCAACGGTGGTTAAAAGAACCNGCGTGCGCTTCACCATGGATTCAATGCTGCCGTAATCACTGGCATCGGCAACGACAAAGGGGACATCCTTAGGGATACCCATTTCGTCGCGAACCGCTTCCAACTTTTCTTGACTGCGGCCGGCCATCGCCCACACCACATCACCATTCACGCCGTATTGATTATTAAGGTATTCGCAAACCAAACGACCGGTATAGCCGGTTGCGCCGTAAACGATAATGCCAAACTCTCTTGCTGCTGCCATGTTTATCTCTCTCTTATATATTTGTGTGTTTTACTTNATCAATAACGAGATGGTTGNCTCAGGAAAAGCCAACAATCTCTTCATTCAATACNTGNTGTAACAATGGGCTCTTNGCGGAACGTTCAAAGGCATCATCAATCGCTTTAAAGCGAGCCTGAACCGCTTTGCGATAATTCGGGTGAGTAAAGATGTAAAGCTCCCCAGCGCTGATGGCTTCAACCACACGCTCGCCCACAACTTCTGGAGCCAAACCTGCATCAATAACTTTTTGCATATGCTCAGCCATATCGGACAAACCCGCGCTCGCAGCGGGATCGGCTTGAGTCTCGTTCTGATACTCAGAATGCTTGTTGCGATAAGAATGGTTGATACGAGTTTTTACAAACGCCGGACACAATACCGACACCTGAATATTGTGAGGTTTCAATTCNGCGTGCCAGCTTTCCGACATGCCCACAACCGCAACTTTAGTTGCTGTGTATGAACCTGCAAATGGAACACCCATCATACCGGCCATAGAAGCAACATTAATCACCCAACCGCCTTCGCCGTGTTCCTTGATCATGGGTACAACGGCCTCAGCGCCGTAGATCACGCCCATCAGATTCACATCCAGTACCCAACGCCAGTCTTTGTCGTCAGTTTGCTCAATAGCGCCCGGCGTGCCGCCGACNCCGGCATTGTTGACCAGCATATGAACTTTGCCGAAGCGAGCCTTGGCTTGCTCGGCTACCGCTTTCCACTGCTCTTGCTTACTGACATCCATGGTCACGGTCAGTACTTCAATGCCTTGCGCTTCCAGCTTCTCTTTGGCTTGAGCAAGTTGGCTGGCGTCGATGTCTCCCAACACCACATTCATGCCTTGCTTGCCTACCGCCTGTGCAACGCTGTATCCAATTCCTTCAGCGCCACCACTAATGATGGCTGTCTTTCCCGCAAACTGTGACATCTCTGTTTCCTACTTTTCGTTATTGTCAGCTTATGAAACTACTCAATCGATAACTGGGCAGTCAGGTGCGACTTACTCTATCGAATTTTGAGTGATTATCGATAGCATAATCGACCATCCTTGTCGCATTTGTGAATGAGTATGGCACTTATTTAACACCCTCACCGACTCAACATTCACAGCACGAATCTGCGCTTATTTGCCCTGTTTATTTAGGTCCTCNGCAGNACCCCCATAAGCCTCAACCTCAGCCATCAGATTAGCTTNAAAAAACGACTTAGACCCTATTTATATCTCTATTTTTGCTTATACTTCCCTATATTCACCCTAGTATGGACTCGATCACACTATGAAAACCCAACGACATCGNGAGCTGGACCGTATCGATTTGGCCATNTTGAAGAATCTGCAAGCCGACGGGCGTATCGCTAATGTCGAACTGGCCAGATNTTGGTCAATCTAAGCCCCAGCCCCTGCCTAGANAGNGTNAANCGACTGGAAGCCGAGGGCTACATNGAGGCTTACCAAGCGCGCCTCAATGCGGCCAANCTTAATCAAGCGATGTCGGCGTTTATACAAGTCACACTGGACCGCACCACTGGCGATGTGTTCGATACTTTCAAACAGTCACTGGTGCAGATACCCGAGGTTGCCGAGTGTCATATGGTGGCGGGCGGATTCGACTATCTGGTGAAACTGCGCTTTAGTGATATGGAAGCCTATCGTGTCGTATTAGGGCAGCTGGTGGAGCTGCCGGGTGTGGCACAAACCCATACTTATGTCGTGATCGAAGATGTGAAACCAGACCAAGGGCTTTACTTCAAGTAAGCCCAACCTATCCTGTGGCAACAAACTCAACCATTTGAAAAAAAACACTGTGGTTCTTGGCAACTCAGCAGTCTTACCAAGGTACCCCTCACAAATGAGAACAGACTCATGAGTAAACCCGATAACTACCCCTCCCAACCCGCCCATCTTTGGGAGCATTTTTATCAATTTACCCAGACCCCACGACCGTCCAAACGCGAAGACAAGATTTGCGAGTATTTGATCAACCTAGCCGAGCAGCGAGGGCTCAGCCACAAACGTGACGACATAGGCAATATTGTGATCTACGTGCCTGCAACCTCCGGCTTTGAAGAGCGGCCCACAGTGACCCTACAAAACCACGTGGACATGGTCACGGTAAAAACCGAAGACAAACAGCACGATTTTGATCAAGACGCTCTCAACCTAAAAATAGAAGATGGCTGGCTAATGGCTGACCGCACCACCTTGGGAGCGGATAATGGCCTCGGTTGCGCCGCAGCTCTCGCGCTAATGAGTGATCCCGACGTTGAGCACCCCGCACTGGAATTGCTGTTCACCATGGATGAAGAGACAGGCCTAGGCGGCGCCATTAACTTGGATCCCGCGCTGATCAAGGGCAGTAAGATGCTCAACCTCGACACCGAGGATTGGGGCGAGCTGTTTGTCGGCTGTGCTGGCGGGCGCGATTGGATCATCACCAAACCCACCACTGTCGAATCCATTCCCAGCGACTACACTTTACGACGCTATTTTCTGCGGGGACTAGCCGGTGGACACTCGGGCATTCAGATTCATCAACAACTGGGCAACGCCAATAAGCTCATCGGGCGGTGGTTGTTTCAAACTAAAAAATTGGGGCTGCGCGTTTGTACAATGCAGGCCGGAGTCGCCCACAATGTCATCCCTCGCTCAGCCACTCTCGAGATTGCTTTTCCAACCTCAAACCTTGAGCAACTGGACGCGCTGACCGAGCAGCTGGTGAAGCGCTGGCAGGCTTACTTACCAGCCGCTGATAAAAATCTCGAATTCACTTATGCCGATGCCGATTCGACAACTATGCTGTCGTCAGAGAGCCACAAGACTCTGCGCCAAATACTCATGGCGCTGCCGAACGGTGCGCAGAGCTACAACGCCGAGCAACCGGCAGATCTGGTGGACTTAAGTATTAATCTGGCCGTGGTCAAGGTAGACGCACAACAAATGTTCGTCGAAACCAGCTTGCGCTACTTTAATCGCGACGAAGCCGACGCACTGGCNGATACGGTGGTATCTATTGCGGAGAGCTTTGACGCCGAGGCCGAAGAAACCATTGCCTATCCTGGCTGGCAGCCCGACTTCTCCAGCAGCCTACTCACTCACGTCAGTGATACCTANGAGAGAATNTTTGGCNACAAGCCTGAGCGCAAAGCCATTCACGCGGGTNTGGAATGCGGCATTATGCTCGACAAGCTCGAGGGNGTTGAAGCTATCTCTTTTGGCCCCACCATTCGCGGCGCCCACTCACCNCGTGAACGCTTAGAAATAGCGACAGTTGCGCCCTTTTGGGAGTTATTGAAAGAGGTGGTTCGAACTATTTAGGCGTGAATCCTTCCATTTAAAATGAGGCAGGGTTTGCCTGCCTCAACAACTTCTTCTGATCTCTGTCACTTTGGCACGTCACGACTACCACTCAACATAATGTGCTCGTGGTTACTAAACCCTAGCGTCTACAAAATAGTGTGTAGATGAATCACACGGTTTCTGTCGAAACGTCTCCACCGGATTTGGCGGCTTTGATNTGCTGCTGGTATTTATGCANCTCTTGCTTAACTCGCGGCGCCAATACATAGAGCCCGATGATATTAGGCACACAGATGAGAAACACCAAGGCGTCNGAAATATCCAAAATNGACGTTAGCTGGATAGAACATCCAATCACNACGAAAGTACAAAACATCAACTTGAACAACAGCTCCGAATGCCCCTTCTCGCCCATCAAATAGGTCCAACCTTTTAGGCCGTAATAAGCCCACGCCAGCATGGTCGAAAACGCGAACAACAAACCGGCGATGGCGATCAAATAAGGTGACCAAGAAATATTTCGCTCGAAGGCCGCAGAAGTCATTTGAATACCATCCAATCCCGCATTGAAATCCGGTTGATAGTAGAAGGTCGTAATCACCACTAAAGCGGTCATTGAACAAATAACGACGGTATCAATGAAGGGTTCCAACAGCGCCACATAACCNTCCGTAACAGGCTCATTGGTTTGTACGGCAGCGTGGGCAATGGGCGCCGAGCCAATGCCCGCCTCGTTGGAGAATACCGCGCGCTGAAATCCAATAATCATCACCCCGACTAAGCCACCGCCCATTCCCTCCGGACTAAACGCNCCCTGAATAATGGCATTGAAGGCAAACGGCAGCGCTTCGTAATTCATGGCGATAATGACGAGACAACCGACACAATAGAAGATCGCCATAAACGGCACCACGCGAGCCGACACCCGAGCAATACTCTTGATCCCACCAATGATCACCAAACCCACCGCTGCGGCCANTAAGATGCCNAACACCCATCCTNTATCCGCAAACCAACTGCTATCGCCACCCGTCACATTAACAAANTGATGATAGGCTTGNTTCGACTGAAACATGTTGCCGATGCCCAAGCAGCCAAACACGATACCGAGGGCATAGAAGCCTCCCAGAAAACGCCCGACACCAGCCATGCCTTTTTCTGCAAATCCCTTACTGAGATAGTACATAGGGCCGCCAGAGACAGAACCGTCGGCGTTGTGATTGCGATAGATGGTGCCGAGGGTACATTCAATGAACTTTGTCGACATGCCCAACANCCCCGCCAACACCATCCAAAAAGTCGCGCCGGGCCCGCCGAGGGAAATCGCCACCGCCACGCCACCAATATTGCCAATACCGACAGTACCTGACACCGCCGTTGCTAAGGCTTGAAAGTGTGTCACTTCACCGGGATGGCTTTTATCGGCGTAGTCACCTCGCGCAATTTTAATGGCGTGNTTGAAGCCGGAGATATTAAGAAATTTGAAATAGAAGGTAAAAAACACCGCGGCCAATACCAGCCAGACCACGACCAGTGGTAGCTGCGTGCCTAGCAGGGGTACCGAGTAGAATACGACGCTGGCAACGGCTTTGCTGACAGGCGCCATCCATGCGTTGATGGTTTCATCAACGCTGCCCGCCAATACCGTCGCTGGCGCAAGGCATGCAAACAGAGTCAACAAAAGAGTAGGTATAGAGAACTTTGTTGAACATGACGGCATATCGACTTCCTTAGTCGCGAAACAAATAGTAACGGCTTACAGCGACTCAACAGGAGTGCTAGCGATAGAAAAATTGATCACCGCCAGTNTTTTTGACNCGTCATCAACGCTCTAACAATACGCTGATTTCTAGTGAGGTGCACGAACCAACGTCTGACTTCGACGGTTAATCAGGCTGTGTGATAGCAGAAAACCGAGCCCGTGATATTGCTTTCTCAGAAAAAATACGCAGAGCACTCGACGCTCTAGTGCAGGTCTCTAGACGCTCGCCAAAGCGAGCAGGCACGTCAAAAACTGTTCGCCATCACTCAGCAATAACAGTTGAGCGTAGAGTGTTGATCACTTCACGTAGCGCCAGAATACTCATGAGGACACCGTAAGTATTGATCGATACGCCGATACACCACACCCAAATAGAGGCGTAGTTCTCCAATCCATTGCCACCCAACAGATTGATNAAATGGAGCAGTACACCGCCGTAGGCGATCATCAGCGTGAACANTGATGTGNCAAGAAGATAGCTTTTTAAGTAGCCTTTCCAACCCANCCCCANCACNAAAGTGAAACCGANAAATAGAATCAATCCAACCATTGGTTTGGTNGGCGAGAGCGGTTCACCGCCTTGCGACATGCGCCAAAGACTGACGAGATTAAAAGCAACCGCTGCGACTATCCAAATAAGCTGATGTTTGANATAACGATGTAACAGCATGTTCGAGCTCCGACAAATTTTTATTCTATTTAGAGCATACCGTTTTCGCTGAACTTCTTGTTATCAATTGACGACAAATTGATTGTTTTTGCCTCTCACCGCATTCGTCCGAGCAAACCACAAGAGAGATCACTCAATGTGCATTTGTCGCTCATGGGGTTCTGGCGATATGGGCGAATAAACATTGCGGCAAACGCATCTCAAAAAAAAGGGCCGTACCTAACTACCTATATACATAGACAGCTATGGGTACAGCCCTTTTATTCGATCACTGCTCGATTTAGACTTTTGCTAAAGCGTCTTCCAAATGGGCAACGGTGCGATCAATATTGGCCAGTTTGTCTAAGCCAAACAATCCAATACGGAACGTTTGATAATCAGCGGGTTCATCACATTGCAGTGGCACACCCGCGGCGACTTGCATGCCTTGCGCCAAGAATTTCTTACCCGTGTGAACATCGGCATCAGCGGTATAGCTCACGACCACACCAGGGGCTTCAAAGCCGGCGGCGGCAACGCTGTTGTAACCTTTGTCTGCCAACAAGCTTCGCACTCGCTGTCCCAATTCCAGCTGCTGAGCTTTAACCGTATCGAAACCTAAGGCTTCCACTTCTTTCATGGTGTCTCGGAATTTGGTCAATGCATCGGTGGGCATGGTGGCGTGATAGGCATGACCACCATTTTCGTAAGCCTGCATGATTTGCGTCCATTTTTTCAAATCGCAGGCGAAACTGCTGCTGGTGGTTTCTTCCAGACGCTGCATGGCGGATTCAGCCATCATCACCAAACCAGCACAAGGAGAAGCACTCCAGCCTTTCTGCGGCGCGCTGATAAGCACATCCACACCCAGCGCTTTCATATCCACCCACAGACAACCTGAAGCGATACAATCCAAGACAAACATTCCACCCACGGCGTGAACGGCGTCGGCGACGGCTTTAATGTAATCATCCGGCAGCAACATTCCCGATGCAGTTTCTACATGGGGAGCAAACACCATCGCCGGTTTTTCTTCCGCAATCGCAGCCACAACGTCTTCGATCGCTGCAGGTGCAAATGAGGCCTGAGCATCTTCGCTGGTTAATTGCGCTTTCAAAAC
The DNA here is from genome assembly GCA_002707785.1 of Cellvibrionaceae bacterium. Lineage (GTDB taxonomy): Bacteria > Pseudomonadota > Gammaproteobacteria > Pseudomonadales > Cellvibrionaceae > Pseudomaricurvus. Next base: position 64,137 of record PANW01000056.1, read on the forward strand.
GGTGGTGGACGCGGCGATATTGCCCATATCCAAGATCTGTGACCAACGGAAGCTAAACCAACCATTGCGAATCACTAGACATTTTTGATCGGTAGCAAATTGACGAGCAACCGCTTCCATCCCATAAGTACCGCCGCCAGGCACCACTGCAACACCTTCGGCGTTGTAGACCTGCTTNANGGTAGAAGAGACGTCTCGCATCACCTGTTGNAAGGTTTGCGACATGTGGTTAAGGGAACGATCGGTGAATACAACGGAGTATTCCAGCAGACCCTCTGGGTCTACATCAGGCAGTAATCCAGGCATGGCTACTCTCTTTCAGTCAGTCTGATGAATTTGGCCGGCATTATACGGCGGAAGTTAGGTAGCTGTCAGGTCTATGCGACAGATGAGTAATTTCAGCTCCACCTAGCAGTATCAGGCCAAACAAAAGCCATCGGCATCCAAATAAGCCGGAAAACGCTCGCGATAGTCTCGCAACACCTGAGCTGAAAGAGTCGCCGTAAATACCCCACTGGCAGACAGAGGCTCAACCAGCGCACGCCCTTCAGCATCGAGGATAATGCTATCTCCGCTGTATTGGTGGCCGTTATCGTCTTCGCCCACCCGATTGACGCCCACCACGCAGGCGAGATTCTCAATCGCCCGTGCTTTGAGCAGCTGACTCCAGTGATAGGCTCTAGCCGCCGGCCAGTTGGCCACAAACACCAGTAGATCGTAGTCGTTCTGATTGCGACACCACACAGGAAAGCGCAAGTCATAACAAATCATCGGGCAGATGCGCCAGCCTTTGTGCTGCACCAACAGGCGCTGATCACCGCCTTGGTAACGTTTATGCTCTCCCGCCATGCGAAACAGATGGCGTTTATCGTAGCTTTCGTAGCTGCCATCGGGGCGCATCCACACCAGCCGATTAACGGGTAAGTNGGCGCCNNCATCCGCATTCTTTTCCTCGACACTCTCGGCCGCAACGGCGAAGCTGCCGGTGATNACCGCATCAACCTCTCGGGCGAGCGNTCTCATCCATTCCAGAGTNTCGCCCTCNGCGGGCTCNGCCACCTTGCGCGAATCCATACTGAAGCCAGCCGTGAACATCTCCGGCAGNACCACCAGATCGGATTCTCGGCAATTGTCCCGAATCAGCTGCTCGAAACGCCGACGATTCTCTGGGGCATTTTGCCAAACCAATGGCTGCTGAATCACNCTCACGGTCAGATCATTTNCTGGCGCGAGAGNCTCTCNAGNGGGTTGAGACNNTTCTGAGGGCAGAGACTCTTGAGANGATTGAGACTGCATAGNNTGTACCGCNATAAGAATAGGAGTGTATGACGCGCCCATACCCATCAAGGCGCTACTGTGACATGTTAGTAGATTGCGACAGCTCTGTTAACACCGCCGCTACCGCCGG
>PANW01000057.1 GCA_002707785.1 Cellvibrionaceae bacterium
ATTGGGGCAANGATCGACTGTGTACTGTACGGCATGTCAAAGCTAGGGCTACAATTGGGGTTGTTTATCTATTTGAAAGCACCGACATTGGGTCGAATTTAAGGAGAATACTGTGTTGAGACGCGATAATAANTTCAAAACAGCTCGCTGGTTAAAAGCCGCGACTATGGCGTCGCTGTTAGCATTGAGNCCNCTNTCNNTGGCGGAGTCAGNGNTTGGTGCGGTGNNCGAAGATCCNNCNGCNCTNGCNATGGGAACNGATNTNTTNNTNNTNCGNCCNGTTATGNTNGCNACNACCGTGATTGGATCGGCGGTATGGCTGGTGTCACTGCCATTTTCTGCGGCGGGCGGTAACATGAAGCAGGCGGCCGATACCTTGGTCGTAGGGCCAGGTAAAGCGACATTTGTTCGCTGCTTGGGTTGCGTTGGTGAAGGTTACGATAGAAAAGAATAGTGCATGAAACACAACAAAGGGCTTCTCTACGAAAGCAGAAGCCCTTTGTTTAGTGTCAACTCATAGCTCTCCAGTCGGAGACTAGTTGCCAAATTTTGTTTTTAGGTCTGTGGCTATGAGGGGGTGTACAAACTTACTCACATCGCCGCCCAGAGAGGCAATCTCTCGCACCAGNGACGATGAGATATAGGACAGATGCTCGGCAGGGGTGAGGAACAGGCTTTCCATTTCAGGCATCAGCGCACGGTTCATATTCGCCAACTGAAACTCATACTCAAAATCCGACACCGCTCTTAAGCCGCGCAGTACGCCGTTGGCCTGCTTTTGCTTAACCAGATCTGCCAGCAGAATATCAAAACCACAGATTTCGACATTGTCGAGATGACCCAGGACTTTTGACACCTGTTCAACTCGCTGTTCCAAAGAGAACAGAGGGTTTTTCTTGGTACTGGATGCAATTGCTACGGTGACCTTATCAAACAGCTTACAGGCGCGTTCAACGAGGTCGATATGACCGTTGGTGATAGGGTCAAAAGTGCCCGGATAGACCACGTGCTTCATGGGAATCTCTCACTTGTTGTCGTGTCGGTGTTACGCTTGTGGCGCGCATCACTCTATTTTGGGATGCGCGATGGTAAACAATTTACCCCATCAGTACAAAACCTACGCGGATATTTTTTTGCCTAGTCGGGTTGTTGGCGATAATACAGCCGATAACTGACATCACCGGCGTGTTTCTCTCGATGCAATTGCCAGCTTTGAGGCACCTCCAAGGCGAGCTTGCGGGGTGTTTCAATATAGATGGCCGCCTCGGGTTTGAGCCATTGGCGCTGATCAAGTAGAGCAATGGTCTCGTGCCAGAGGTTTTGTTGAAAAGGCGGGTCGAGGAACACCACATCAAAGGCGTTTTCTGGGGCGCGGGCCAGCCAGTTGAGGCAACTGTCATTGATGACTTCTGCCTGCTCACATTGCAGTAGTTTGAGATTGTCCTGCAGCTGACGAGCAGCGACGGGGTTCATTTCTACCAGGGTAGCGGCTTGTGCGCCTCTTGATAGAGCCTCCAAGCCCAGCGCGCCAGATCCGCTGAAAGCGTCGAGACAGCGAGCTCCAGGAAGGTCGGCCATTAACCAGTTGAACAGTGTCTCTCGAATTCTATCACCGGTGGGGCGCAGGCCTTCTACGGCTGGGAAATTGAGCTTGCGCCCACGCCACTTGCCACCGATCAGTCGAAGGGTTGATGGTGATTTGCTGTTGTGGGCGGATTGAGAGTGACGAGGTCTTTTCAACGGGGAGCCTTAAAACTGTCTAGGTAGAGTGTGATAGGATGCGCGAAGCCAAGTATGCCGGTAAACTCGCCGGCTTTCAGCATTCCGCGATGATGACAGACGTCTATTTTAACATCGCTCGGTCACAAGGTTTGAGGTCAATAGTGAGCAGTAGTTTTTTTAAGCGATTTCGCAGAGGCAGTAAAGAGACTCCAGCCGAGGAAACCACCCCCTCGGACCTAGAAACTCAAGACACTGCACAACCGGTGCCAGACGAAACCAGTGCCGAGCCGGCAGCTACTCTGTCTGAGGACGATAGTTCCCAGCAGAGCCAAACCGAGGATTCGAGTGCAGCTGCCGAGGTCGATTTAGAAGCAAATATCGATGCAGAAGAAAAAGCATCTGGCGGCTTCTTCTCTAAATTTCGCAAGAGTAAGACCGATACCGCTGACGATGAATCCAGTGCCCCGACCGATGACAGCCTAGCGCCTCCCAGTGTCTCTCAAGGTGAGAAAGACAAACCCGAAGTGAAGAAGGGCTTTTTCGCTCGTATCCGCGAAGGCTTGTCTCGTACCAGTAGCAATTTTGCCGAAGGCTTGGGGAATCTGTTCCTAGGGCGCAAAGAAATCGACGAAGACCTGCTGGAAGAGATCGAAACCCAATTNCTCGTGGCTGATGTTGGCTTAGATGCCACCACTGAAATTATCGACAAGCTCACCGATGGTGTCGCTCGCAAGCAACTGGCCGATGCCGATGCACTCTATGGCGCACTCAAAGAGTCCCTAGTGGAATTGTTACATCAGGTCGAAGCGCCGCTGGTGCTGCCAGAGCATAAACCGGCGGTGATTTTGGTCGTGGGTGTGAACGGTGTGGGTAAAACCACCACCATTGGNAANNTGGCCAAGCGTCTTCAGTCGGAAGGNAAAAGCGTGATGTTGGCTGCAGGNGACACTTTCCGTGCGGCCGCTGTCGAGCAGTTGCAGGTGTGGGGTGAGCGCAATCAAGTACCGGTAGTGGCTCAGCACACCGGTGCCGATAGTGCCTCGGTGATTTATGACGCAGTGGCATCGGCTCAGAACAAAGGCGTTGATGTGATCATTGCCGACACCGCAGGCCGTCTGCACAACAAGAGCAACTTGATGGATGAACTGTCCAANGTGAAGCGGGTNATGGCGAAGCTCGACGACAGCGCGCCACANGAAGTCTTGTTAGTGTTGGATGCCGGTACCGGTCAAAATGCNCTCAATCAGGCGCAGCAATTTATNGANGCCGCTGATGTCAGCGGTATTGCTCTGACCAAATTGGANGGNACCGCCAAGGGCGGAGTGATTTTTGCGCTTAGCCAGAAGTTCGGTTTGCCGGTACGCTTTATTGGGGTCGGNGAGGGCATTGATGATTTGCAACCCTTCGAAGCGGATGCTTTCGTGCAAGCCTTGTTTAATGAACAGCGTGACTGATGGATTTGACGCTATGCTGAGCACTGGGGCGACCATGCTATTGCTAGCTCTTCGAACCGAGATGCTCTCAGGTGCGCACTATTTTCGGCACACACACACTGGATTCTGTGCATGATTCGTTTTGATCAGGTGAGTAAACGCTATAGCGGGGGGCACGAGGCCTTAACCCGTGTTTCTTTTCAGATCAACGAAGCGGAAATGGCGTTTTTAACGGGGCATTCCGGCGCCGGTAAAAGTACTCTGCTGAAATTGATGATGTTGATGGAGCGGTCTTCTCAGGGCCAAGTGTTCGTCAATGGTCAAAACCTGAATCGTTTGAGCTCTCGCCATATTCCGCAGCTGCGTCGCCAAATCGGCGTGGTGTTTCAAAATCACCAGTTGTTGTTCGATCGCAGTGTTTTCGACAATGTGGCCTTGCCGTTAATGATTGAAGGCTATCACCCCAAAGAGGCGGCTCGTCGAGTGCGGGCAGCGTTGGACAAAGTCGGACTCTTGAGCAAAGAGAATCAAAACCCGATTACGCTTTCTGGCGGCGAGCAACAGCGAGTGGGTATTGCCCGAGCGGTGGTGAATAAGCCACGAGTGTTGTTGGCTGACGAGCCCACAGGCAATCTCGACCCCGCCTTGTCGGCGGAAATTATGAATCTGTTTCAGCAATTCAACGACGTGGGAGTGACCGTGCTGATTGCCAGTCACGACATCGCCTTGATCAAACAATTGAACAAAAGAGTCTTAGGTCTAGCCAAAGGCGAGCTGGTTCACGATGGAGTGTTGCGCCATGCGTCAAGCCCGGAAATCGCCTAATCAGCGTCGCGGTGCGCAGCGTGCGCCCAGCGACAACAGCGCCACAGCACCCGTCGCTAGAAGCGCTGGTGCCAGCGCCCATAAAACCGGCTGGGGAGACCGCTGGCACAGCTATCTGAGCCATCATCGTCACAGTGCCAAAGACAGTTTGATGCGCCTGATAGCAACCCCCTTACAGAGCCTGATGACTTGGCTGGTCATGGCGGTGGCTTTAGCCTTGCCAGCTACGCTCTACAGCAGCCTGAACAATGTGCAGTCTCTGGGGCAGTCTTGGGACGGCGCGCCACAATTGTCGGTATTTCTCAATGGCCGGGCGCGGCCTGCTGCCATCGACAGTTTTCGCTCAAATCTGCTCAATGATAGCTCCATTAGTGATGTGATTTACGTGTCTCCCGAACAAGCCCTGCTTGAGTTCGAAGCGGAAACCGGTATGGGAAATGCCTTGGAAACGCTAGATCGCAACCCACTGCCCCCCACTTTACTGATCGTACCCAATGCGGGATTGACGGCTTTGGAGCTTGGTCAACTGGGCGATCGTCTCAACACCGAACTGCTCGTCGATGAAGTGGTGTTTGATCGCGCTTGGATTGAACGGCTCCATCAATTATTGGCCTTGGCGGAGCAATTGGTACTGGGGCTAGGGGTGCTGTTGGCCTTAGGCGTGCTGCTGGTGATTGGCAATACCATTCGCCTATCGATCGAAAGTCGGCGCGACGAGATTGTGATCATCAAGTTAGTGGGCGGCACCGACGCCTTTGTCCGCCGCCCGTTCTTGTACACCGGCCTGTGGTATGGGCTGGGTGGCGGTTTGATTGCTCTGTTGATGCTGGCGGTGTTACTGATGTTACTGGCTGGTCCGGTAGGGCATCTGGCTGACAGTTATCAGAGTGAGTTCCAGCTACATGGATTGGGGGTCGATGGCAGCTTATTATTGATCGCTACTGGGGCCTTGATCGGGTGGCTAGGCGCGTGGCTGGCGGTGGCCCGTCATCTCGGCGAAATCGAGCCCACTTAGCGACGATCTACCGACTGTCTATTGACCACAGCGGCCGCTGGGGGTGAGCAAACACTTCTTAACGGTTTGCTGATTATTCTTTCGCGAGGAACCTTTTGGCCCATTAGCACTCTGACAAAAGGAGTGCTACACTCAGTCGCGATTTTAGGTAAAACTCCGGAGATTCATTGATGGGAACAAGTTTGCAGCCTGCTGGTATGCTCGCACCAGGCGCCAATCTTAATGCTTATATACAGTCCGTTACCGGTTTTGCGGTTCTGTCTGCCGACGAAGAGAAAACCTTGGCAGAGGATCTGTACTACAACGATAACGTCGAGGCTGCCCGTCGCTTGATTATGGCGCACCTGCGCTTTGTGGTGCACATTGCCAAAACCTACTCTGGTTATGGCCTATCTCAAGCTGATTTAATCCAAGAAGGCAATGTTGGCCTGATGAAGGCGGTGAAGCGCTTCAACCCTGAGAAAGGGGTGCGTTTGGTGTCCTTTGCTGTGCATTGGATCAAAGCAGAAATGCATGAATTTATCCTGCGCAACTGGCGTATTGTCAAAGTCGCCACCACCAAAGCTCAACGCAAGTTGTTTTTTAATTTGCGCGGCTCGAAAAAGCGTTTGGCCTGGTTGAATAGCAACGAAGCTCACGCCATTGCCGAAGATCTCAATGTTGATGTGAAACACGTCCATGAGATGGAAGGTCGACTGTCGGCTTATGATGCCGCCTTTGATGCCGGTGCCGATGAGGATGATGAGTCCGCCTATAAAGCTCCTGCCCACTATCTCGAAGATAAGCGCTTTGACCCGGCGGTACAGCTGGAACAAGCGAATTGGGAAGAAACCAATAACAACAATTTGACCTTGGCGTTGGGTGGCTTGGATGATCGCTCTCGCGACATTTTGCAACAGCGCTGGTTGAATGAAGACAAGGCAACGCTGCACGACTTGGCCGCTCAATACGGTGTTTCCGCTGAGCGTATTCGTCAACTCGAAAAGAACGCCATGAAGAAAGTTCGAGTAGCTATGGAGGCCTAGGGTCAAACTGACTCTTTCTCTATATGAAAAAGCCGCTTATCAGCGGCTTTTTTTATGAAAGATAGTTTATCTGCTTTGCTTCTGTTTTCAGCCTGAGAGCTCTACAATACGCGCCTTTTGGCGGANTNCATTGGNTATGGCTCGTATTTTCCTGATCATCGCTGCAATCAGTGGGTTGTGCGCCGTAGCTTTGGGGGCTTTTGGGGCTCACGGTCTGAAAGGGATTTTGTCGGCTGAGCTGATGTCGGCGTTTCAAACCGCGGTGCAATATCATTTTTACCACACCTTNGCCTTGTGTGGNGTCAGTATATTATTGATCCAGTACCCCAATCGCACGGCTTTTGTTGCAGCAGCTTGGGCGTTTGTCGTGGGATTGGTGCTATTTTGCGGCAGTCTCTATGGACTGGCGTTCGGGGCTCCTCGTTGGATGGGGCCCATTACTCCGCTAGGAGGCGCAAGCTTCATGGCGGGATGGATGTTGTTAGTAGTTGGCGCTTGGCGCTTAAATAAATCGGTGTAAGAGCGCCCATGACAGATACGATTGAGATAAAACCCGAATTCAAACCTAAGGCGATCCGCAGTTATGTGATTCGAGGTGGCCGCATTACGGTGGGCCAAAAGAAGGCTTTCGACAGTTATTGGCCGGGTTATGGCCTCAGTTTGTTCGATGGTGCACTGGACGTTGAACAGTGTTTTGGNCGCCAAGCGCCTACGGTTCTCGANATCGGTTTTGGTATGGGAGATTCTCTGTATACCATGGCTGAGGCTGAGGCCGATAAGAATTTTGTGGGTATTGAGGTTCATCCTCCGGGTGTTGGTTGTTTGATTAATAATGCCGGCAAAGCCGAGCTAAAGAACCTCAAAGTTTACATGGCTGATGCCATCGATGTTCTCGACGATTGCATTGCCGATGCCAGTCTCGATCGTTTTCAATTGTATTTTCCCGATCCATGGCATAAAAAGAAGCACAACAAACGCCGCATCGTACAGCCNGCGTTTATTGAGAAAATNAAAACCAAGCTCAAGCCTGGTGGATTGATTCATATGGCTACCGACTGGGAGCCCTATGCCGAGCATATGATGGAGGTGCTGTCGCTGGCTGATAACCTCGACAACCAAGCGGGTGAATACCAGTTTTCTCCACGGCCAGAACATCGTCCAATCACCAAGTTTGAAAAACGTGGTGAGCGATTGGGGCACGGGGTGTGGGATTTACTGTTTGTAAAATCCTGTTAAAACGTCACACTCTGGGTTCTGTATAGAGAAGGGGCTGCGTACAATGACNGTGCAGCCTAACAATGGATTGCAATCGATGAAGGATGAGAGGAAACACCATGTTTAAACGGATCTTTTTCGGTCTGGCTATGCTTCTAACACTCAGCGGATGTGAAACCGCTTACTACGGTGCCATGGAGCAGGTAGGTTTCCATAAGCGGGANATTCTCGTGGACCGGATTGAAGAGGTTCGCGACGCACAAGTTGACGTCAAAGAGCAATTCTCCTCCGCACTCGAACGATTTACNCACGAACTCAANTTTGACGGCGGCGAGTTGGCTGAAGCCTATGACTTGGTCAACGGCGAATACGAAGAGAGTCAAGAGCGCGCCGACGCATTGAGCGCTCATATCGACAGTGTAGAAGATGTTGCCGAAGCCTTGTTTGATGAGTGGGACACCGAACTGCAGCAGTATTCCAGCGCGAGTCTGCGCCGCCAAAGCGCCAGCAAACTGAAAGACACTCGTCGCAACTACGAGCGCATGCTCAGCGCCATGAGAGTCACCGAAACCAAAATGACTCCAGTGTTAGATACATTGCGCGATCAAAGCCTGTATCTGAAACACAACTTGAATGCCCGTGCGATTGCCTCGCTAAAAAATGAATTCAGTAATCTAAAGCGCGATATTAATGTCTTGATCAAGGATGTTGAATCCTCCATTGCCGCGGCGGATCGTTTTATGGCGACNTTGGAAAACCAATAAAAAATAACGACTACTATTAAAAGCGGATGAGATAGACCCTGTGGGTAAATGGATTCCGACAATACCTTAAGCAAGGAGCAACACCATGAAAAACAAACTCTCACANCTGGCNATTGCCATTGGCATGAGCAGTGCGCTCGTATCNTCTGCTGTTTTGGCCGACGATCACAAATTCGAAATCAATGGCGCTCTGGGTTATCAGTTCTTCGATAACGATCGCAATATCGATGACACCGAGACTTATGGTGTTGGTATTGGTTATGTCATCGATCCTAAGTGGACCGTTGAAGCTTGGTGGTTAGAAGGTGAAACCGACGTTGATGGTGCCTCAAACATTGATGTTGATGCTACCGAATACCGTCTGGATGCTCTCTATCACTTGGCAAAGCGCGGTGACTGGACTCCATATGTAGTGGCTGGTATCGGCGACATGACTTTTGATCCGGATCGTTTTAGCGATGCTAGTGAGACTCGCGTGAACTTAGGTTTGGGTGTTAAGCGCGCAATAACCGAGCACTTGAACTTCCGTGGCGACCTGCGTGCATTCAACAGCCTTGACGAAGAAATGACCGATCTGGGTTTGCAGCTGGGTCTGACCTACGCACTGGGCAAAGCTTCTGCACCGAAAGTGTTGGATTCCGATGGTGATGGTGTCCTGGATGATGCTGATGCTTGTCCAAACACTCCGGCTGGTGCTGCGGTTAACGCTCAAGGTTGCCCACTAGATTCCGACGGTGACGGTGTTTTTGANTACGCTGACAAGTGCCCAGATACGGCGGCTAACCTGAANGTTGATGCGGACGGTTGCCCAATGAAGTTGAGCAAGAATGTCGAAATCGAATTGCACGTTAACTTCGATAACAACAGTGCCGTGGTTAAGCCTGAATACTTCGCTGAAATCAAACGTGTTGCAGATTTCATGGGCCAGTACAGCAATACCCAAGTAGAGGTTCAGGGTCACACTGATTCTCGCGGTGCTGCTGAGTACAACCAGAAATTGTCACAGCGTCGTGCCGACGCCGTTGCACAAGTACTGGTGAGCGAGCACGGTGTTGAAGCATCTCGTGTTTCTGCCAAAGGCTACGGTGAAGAGCGTCCAGTTGCGTCCAACGATGCTATTGAAGGTCGTGCTGCCAATCGTCGTGTTGTTGCAGAAATCAGCGCACAGGTTGAGAGCATGCAGCAACGTTAAGTTGTTAATCTAAGTTCGATTAAAAACGCCACCCAATGGGTGGCGTTTTTGTTGGTGATCGAATAGNTCGCTCNCGGAGTATTCATTNGAGCTCATTAGCTTACCACCAATATATCCATATCGACCTTGTCGATAATCTGTTCGGCAGTATTGCCGAGNACCATCGCCGCCACGCCTTGGCGAGCGACCGTCCCCATCACCAGCACATCAATACGTAAATCACGCGCTGTNGTGCACACCACNTCAGCGGCTTGTCCTCGCTGAATATGCACTCTGTCGGGATCGATACCAAAGCGTTCACTGATTCGTTCCTCGTCGCTGTGGAGTTCTTCGTTTTCCAAGAGCTTCAGTACATCTGCAATATCACTATTGGGATTGATAGCGGTGACGCAGTGTAAGGTGGATTGTGTTGCTTGGGCTAAGCGTTGTGCCTCGGTGATGATGCTGTTGTTGAGCAGGTCGTGGGCGCTGTCTTCCGTATCTAGAGTGACGGCGGCCAACAGATTTTGCTCTACCCAGGGGCCTTCATCTCTAACCAACAGCACCGAACAAGTGGCGTGGCGCAGCAGGGTGAAATCTGATGTTTTTTGAAAATGACGTTGCAGGTACGAGTGGGGATCGGATGATTTGAGTATCAAATCCGCTCCGACACGCGATGCGGCGCGAACGATCGAGNNCTGCCAATCCTGATTCCAATAAGCTTCGCAGTCTACCTTNAGGCCTTCATCACGCAGNGGTTGGGCTAAAAGCTCGAGCTGTTCNCGGGCTTCTTGCAAGACATCGTGTTTGGCGTCTTTTCTAGACTCGAATTTGGAAAGATCCTGCTGGTACTGACAACAAAAGAGATACAGCTGAGCCCCAGTGTCCACAGCTAATTGTTCCGCGCGTTTGAGGGCGCGCTGTGATTGTGTGGTCGGATCGATAACAACAAACAGGATTGCGGGTCTCATGGGGTTTCTCCTTGGTAGGTCAATGGGAATTCACTACAATGGTCAGCTATATCAGTGTAGATGGTTTTAAGATTCCAGAGGTTTGTCCTATGTCAAAGAAGGTTGCAGTATTACTCGCCGGTAGCGGTGTTTATGACGGTTCCGAGATTCACGAAGCAGTAATCACACTATTGTCTCTGGATCGAGCGGGCGCCAGCGTGCAATGTTTCGCGCCAAATATAGATCAGTTGCATGTGGTGAATCATCTCACCGGCGAAGTGGCCGAAGGTGAGCCNCGCAATGTATTGGTCGAGTCTGCCCGCATTGCTCGAGGTGAGGTGCAAGATNTCGCGCAGCTCAATGCCAACGATTTTGATGCNNTGATCGTACCGGGTGGTTTTGGTGTTGCCAAAAACCTCTGTGACTTTGCCCTCAATGGCAGTGATATGACGATGAACGATGACACCTTACTGGCGGCTCAGAGCTTTAAGGTGGCGCATAAACCTGTGGGATTGATGTGCATTGCACCGGCCATGGCGGCCGCAATTTNTGGTGCCAACGTACAATGTACCATNGGCTCAGATCTNGACACTGCGGCGGCTATCAGCGAGATGGGNGCCGANCATGTGAAGGCAGATGTTGATGCTATCGTCGTCGATGAAGCTAATAAATTGGTGACAACACCGGCGTACATGTTAGCTGAAAGTATTGCCGAGGCGGCGTCAGGTATTGAAAAGCTGGTGGCTAAAGTGCTGTCTCTGGCGTAGCTCAGCGGCACTTGAAAGTGCGGCAGATAGTCTCCATCTCTAGGGCAAGGAGTGATCGCCCATTTTGGCGACCACCTATCTAACAGGGAACGACAATTATGCCTGCCTATCATCTCGCTCAAATCAATATTGCCCAAGCCAAAGATCAGATGGAATCTGATGTCATGAAGGGCTTCGTGGAACGCTTAGATGAAATCAACGCGCTGGCTGAAGCCTCGCCGGGATTTATTTGGCGTCTGCAGGATGAATCGGGCAATGCGTCTGAGATCCAAGTATTCGATGATCCACTACTGCTGATTAACATGAGTGTCTGGCAAGATATCGATTCGCTTAAACACTATGTCTATCGCTCCGCGCATGTGGATTTACTGCGCGATCGTGATGCTTGGTTCAATAAAACGGTGCAGGCACACCAAGCCCTTTGGTGGGTACCTGCGGGTCATCTTCCCAGTGAGCGCGAAGGTGTTGAACGCCTACAGCATTTACAACAACATGGTCCAACCGCGACGGCATTTACGTTTGCGCGTCCACAACCGATGCCACAGAATTAGTCGCAGGCTGCGATCAATTCACTCTTTGAGGACGCTATGTCCTCGTCACGAATATCCGTCACCAAATCCACAAAGCTCTTAATGGCGATACGTTTGATATTGGCTACATTCGAATTCCATGGTTTGCCATTGCCGATGAAGGGCGTCAGCCCTTCCAGTGAGGCCGAAATAAACAATCCGACTTCCTCTCGCTGCTGATGGCTGAGTGTGGGATTAATCTGCGCAATCAAGTCATTGATATCTAATCGTGCTTTTCGATAGAGCTCATGCATGCGTTCAGCCGCTTGTTCATCGTGATTGGCCAAAGCCCACAACTCTGGAAAGAAGTTGGTGGTGTCGTGGGTGGTCAAATCATCCACGATAAAATTAATGATAGCGATAAATTGGTCTAAAGCAGAGCTGCCTGCCTCGGCTCGTGCGGTATTGAACTCCAGCAAATAGCCTTCAATCACGTGATCTAGGAGGTCTGACAGCAGGTCTTTTTTACTGGGATAGTAATAATGCAGATTGCCGATGGTGATTCCGACGGCTGTCGCAATCTTGCGCATACTGAGACCGCTGTAGCCCTTGTCGATGAGAATGCCCTGCGCAGCCACTAGGATTTGTTCTATCCGTTCTTGACCCTTTATGTAAGTGCCTGTGCCGGGTCTATTTTGCAGTTTGATGGATCTCATAAGAGGGATAGTTCCGTTAGTAATAGTGATTCTCATTTTCTTAGATTTAGGACGCANGGTCAAATTATATAGCTAAATAGAATATTAATATCTCTGTCTGCGTGTTAACNATATTAAAACACCCAAATATAGGACGATTGAACTATTTTATTTTGGGTTTTAGGGTGATAGCANTCTACAAAATAGATCGTACGTCCTAAATTAATAATAACAACAGTGTCCAAAACGCTACGTTTTGTCACTGCAGTGAGGAGAACTAAGCGATGAACGAAGCTCCAAATGTTCAGCCGGAAATTGATCAGCTCTACCAAGTAGCGCAGGACGCNGCTGCCAAATTCAGTGTATTTGATACCCATAAAACCGAGTCGATTGTTCAAGCCGTGGTGGCCGCCGCGGAAGCAAAAGCGGAGTTTTACGCCCAGTGGGCAGTCGAAGAAACCGGCTACGGAAATGCAGAAGACAAGGTGACGAAAAATCTTGCGACCTCTGTTGGCCTGAAAGAAACCTACGATATCTCCGAATACGTCGACCCGGTCATTGATTACGAACGCAAGTTGATTCGGATTCCGAAACCTGCCGGGGTGGTCTTGGCGCCCATGCCGTGTACCAATCCCATAATGACCGTGAACTTTAAGGTGATCGCCAATTTGGTGGCGAGAAACGCAGTCATTTTGTGTCCGCATCCAGCCGCAAAGGAGTGCAGTTCACACGCTGCACACTACTTGGCGGACGTCGCTGAAAAAGCAGGCGCACCGAAAGGCGCCGTGCAAGTGTTGGAAGAGCCGAGCATTCAACTGGTGAACCTGTTGATGCAGGATNCGCGCACGGCATTGATTATGGCAACCGGTGGCCCCGGATTAGTACATGCCGCTTACAGTTCCGGCAATCCTGCCGTCGGTGTGGGGGCTGGTAACGTCGCTGCCTATGTGGATACCACTGCAAGCATCGAAAAAGCCGGTGCGGATTTGATCATCGGCAACAGTTTTGACTATGGCTTGCCGTGCACTTGCGAATCAGTGGTGCTGGCTGAACGTGAAATTTCTGAACGACTAAAGGCCGCCATGGTGGCCGGCAATGGTTGGTTTGTCGGTGTTGAAGACGAACAACCTCTGCGAGATTTTCTGTTTCCCAATGGGGTTAATAATCCCGAAGCCTTAGGCAAAAGCGCCCAATGGATTGGCGAGCAGGTGGGCATCAGCATTCCAGAAAATGTGAAATCAATCGTATTTGAACTCAAAGAAATTGGCCCCGATGAACCGGTAAGCAAAGAAAAAATGTTCCCGGTATTGGGCTTTTACATTGTCGAAGGCGGCGTGGANGCAGGCATTGTAGCGGCACTGGCGATGCTGGACATGATGGGCAAAGGCCATTCCGCCGTTTTGCACACAGAAGATCCTAAAGCCGTCGCTAAATACACCGCGGCCTTGCCCGTGTGTCGGATTTCCATTAACACCCCGGGAATGACCGGCAACGCCGGTCTCTCCACTAACTTACCGGAAACCGGTGCGGTGGGTACGGGTTTCTTCGGTGGCAGTTCAATCTCAGAAAATATTGGTCCGAAACATTTGGTGCAATACACCTACATTGCTTACGACTCAGATCCGTCCGTGGAAATGGGTGATATAGAAACGGCCCTGGCCAGCTAGGGAATTGAAGGTGGTTTCTATGAAGTATATGAAAAGTGTCGCTACGGTGGCGGGCTTAATGTCTGCTAGTTTTTCGCCGACCTTCGCCAGTGAAGAAATATTGCGCCAACAGTGTTTGGGTTGTCATCAATCGGAAGCCAAAGCTTCCGAGCCTCTGTCNCTCAGTCGTATCAGTCATCAGCGTAAGACANCGGAAGGTTGGTCGATGACTATCGCTCGTATGCAACAGGTACACGGTTTGCAAATCGACGATGACAAACGAGCGCAGTTGGTGAAATACCTTGCCGATACGCAAGGGATTACACCGCGAGAAGCACAACCCTATCGCTATATCTTAGAGCGTCGACTCAATCATCAAGAACAAAAGCAACCGCAGTTAGCAGAAATGTGCGCCCGTTGTCACTCCGAAGCACGCATAGGCCTGCAGCGTCGAGAACAGCCCGAGTGGGACAAATTGGTTCACTTTCACGTGGGTCAGTGGCCCAGCGTTGAATTTTCAGCCATGGGGCGTGACCGCGATTGGTTTGGAATTGCAACCACTCAAGTCGTGCCTTTCCTCGGTGAAAACTATGGTTTAGATCAAGATGTTTGGCAGCAGTGGCACGAGCAGGCTGAGTCGTCATCCGCGAGTGTAATCGGCCGCTGGCGCTTAGTGGGGAGTGCGGCGGATAAAGGTGATTTTGATGCAGTGATGACTGTGACGGCTGCTGAAGATACCAACTATCAATTGAGCTTGAACGGTCAATTTACCAACGGTGACAAACTCAAGGGAGAAGGCAGTGCCTTACTCTACAGTGGTTTCGAATGGCGCGGTTCACTGTCGTTGAACGGTGTGGCNTATCGACAGGTGTTTGCATTTGATCATCAGAAACGAATGATGAAGGGTCGAATGTTCGAAGCCCAACACGAAGAGATGGGCGTCGATATTCGAGCGCAGCTGGGCGACCACTCAACGCTGATGGCCGTTAGTCCGGCTTACATCAAAGCGGGTACTAGTACCGAATTATTTTTGCGCGGTAATAATCTTACGGGCCCGATTCGGCTGCCGAAGGGCGTCACTGAAACTCGTGTGCTCTCTCGTGATGCTGACGAAATTCGTGTGTTGGTGACAGCGGACAAAGGCCTACCACTACAGCGTTACACCGTCGCCGTGGGTGATAGTGAAATGACCGATGCACTGGCGATCTTTGATCGTATTGATCGCTTAGAGGTTTCACCCAGCTACGCAGTGGCTCGAGTCGGAGGCAACGGTCCGATACCCAAAGTACACGCCAGCTTTCGAGCGCAGGCTCACAGCGCCGGCAGTGATGGAAAGCTCAATACTGAGGACGACTTCTTCATTGGCAGCTTGAAGGCGAATTGGCGTATTGAAGCCTTTGATCAACAAGCTGTAGAAGATCGCGATCTTGAATTTGTCGGTGACATGAATCCTAGCACGGGCGTTTTTACTCCTGCGAGCGCGGGACCAAACCCCAATCGAAAATACGGTACCAACAATGCTGGACGCTTAAGTGTTATTGCCACCGTTGAGAATGGTCAGCAGTCGATTGAAGCCGACGGTGAACTGATAGTCACGGTTCAACGCTGGAACAATCCTCCAATCAGATAGGGTAAGACGATGAAAGATACTGTGCGAATAATCGAACCCAATGGCTATCCGTTTACCGTTGATGATCGCGACATGTTGTTTCATGTTCCGACGAGTAGTGTGTTTGAGATGGACAAAACCTCTCAAGATATTCTCTCCAACTTACCTTCCTATGAATCCTTGAGTCTGGAGCTGTTGAGCAAGAAATTCGGACTCACCGAAGAGTCGGTTGAAAATGTGGTGGATGAGCTTGAGCAGCTGAAGTTGGTAACGTCTAAACAAGTGATTGCGGATAACCCTGCGGTTAGAGCGTTGGAGCAACTGCCGCTTACCACCTTGGTCTTAAACGTGAATACCGGTTGCAATCTGAGTTGCAGCTATTGTTACAAAGAAGATCTAGATACCCCGGCAAACGGCCAAAAGATGACGTTAGAAACTGCCACTCAATCGATTGAACAGATGTTGCAGGAATCGCCCGATCAAGAACGCTATAACATCGTTTTCTTTGGCGGTGAGCCGCTAACTAATCTTACTTTGATTAAAGAGGTGGTGGACTACGCCGAGCAACGCTTTGGTGTACTAGGGAAAACCATTGATTTCTCGTTGACGACTAATGGGACTTTACTCAATCAAAAAGTGGTTGAGTATCTCAATAAACATCGCATTGCCGTCGCTGTCAGTATCGATGGCCCCAAGGCTGTGCATGACAAAAATCGCATCACTGTTGGCGGCCAAGGTACCTACGATGTAGTGCGACAGAATATTCGACGTCTACTGAATTACTACCACGCGCGACCGGTGGGTGCTCGAGTCACTTTGACTCGCGGTACCACCGATGTGGAAGGCATTTGGGATCATCTCTTCAATGATCTCGGCTTTCACGAAGTTGGTTTTGCGCCGGTCACCTCAGGTGATATTGAATCGTTCAATCTATCCGATTCTGAACTGGTGGAGATTTTCGACAATATGAAGGCCTTGGGGCGACGCTACATTGAGGCGGCCAAAAAGGGTAAAAGCATTGGCTTCTCCAACATGCATCAGTTGTTAACGGATATACACGAAGGCACTAAGAAAGCCCTGCCCTGTGGCGCAGGTGCGGGCATGGTGGCGATTGATCACAGCGGCGGCGTGAATCTGTGTCATCGTTTTACCGGCTCGGAACTGCCGTTGTTCGGCAACGTTTACGACGGCATTGATCGACAGGGCTTGAGTGATTTTTTGCAAGAGCGCATGGATCGTTCGAACAAAGGTTGCGATACCTGCTGGATTCGAAATTTGTGTTCGGGTGGCTGTTATCACGAAAGTTATGCGCGTTATGGAGATCCCCAACACCCGGTCTATCACTATTGTGAACTAATGCGTGATTGGGTTGAGTTTGGCTTAAAGGCTTACGTGGAAATAACGTCAAGCAATCCCTCATTCATGGATACCTACATCACACCGCGTCGAGGAGAAACACATGAAACATTTAAAACCTATTAACAAAAAGGCGCAGTTGGTGGACAGCGCAATGCAATCAACCGTATCGCCAACCGATGAGCTCAATGAAGTCGTGGCAATGCAAACCGTCGTTGGTTGTACGGGTACCACCGATCCCGGTTGGGAAGTGGATGCCTTTGGCGGTGTGGCTGGATTGTGTCAGCCGATGGAATCCGATTTGTACGGTTGCGCGGACCCCTGTTGGTGGCCGGCACAAGTGCCCGACATCATGAACACCTATCCCGATTGGGACAAAGGTGCGGGATCTGCGGGGCAGGATTGGCGCAAGCTGGGGGAGGTCTTTCCCGGTGATAAAAAGTAGCGGAGTGGTAACTGTGAAACTGAAAAATCTATCCATCGCTGGCTTGCGCCGCGGTGCAAACAATCACCGCTGTATCTCCCGTAAGCTAGGGTCGTACCCATATGTCGCGCTCGTCATGTGCCTATTGATGACGACTGTGTTTGTGCAGGCGGAACAAGATCGCGATTACATGGCAGTGGTTAATCGCCCCAATTTGTTTCATTTGTTGGACCTAGAAGATCGTCGCATTGTACGCACTTGTGAACTGCCAGCCAGTGTCGCTCCCGGTACGGTGGTCATGAGCCCCGACAAATCAGTGGCCTATATCTTGGGTGGTCGTTTTGATCGGCTTTATGGTATCGCCATTGATGGCTGTGAACTGGTGTTTGACGCGCAATTTTCACAAGGTAATGTGCGCAACAAAAGTATTGCCTCGCTTGCGGTGAGCCGGGACGGTTCGGAACTGTACAGTATTCATAACCCTGTCACGATCATGAATGATCACTACCAAGTGAGCAGTCCGAAGTTCGTGGTCTATAGCGCAACCGATGGCATCGATGCGAAGCCAGTACGATCCTATCCCGCCCCGCGCCAAGTTAATATCCTAGCCACAGGGCATGATGGTCAAGTCTATTTGTCCGGTCCCGATGTGTATGCCTTCGATCCCAGAACCGGCGAGACCTCGGTGGCGATTGCCAGTCGCAACGCTCAACGTGAAGGTTATGGTCAGCCAGATATTCTCACGGTTTGGCCTCTGGGAAGTGTTAACGAAGAGTTTCTTCGAATGTACAGCGTGCCAAAGTTTTCACAACCCGGTGCTGAGCCTGAGCTGCTATGGGGCTACGAGCGTGTAGACCTGGTGACCGGCGAAACTTCAGTGAAAGACTTCGGCCCTCTGGAGGAAGTTTTGTTTACTGGCATGTTGCGTCCCCATCACCCAGACGAATTTTACGGGGTGTTGACGCAACTAAAGCGTCATCGAGTGTCTACCCAATCGGTGATTCAGGGGGTGGATCTTGAAAGAACCTACTATTGCATCAATTTTTCCACGGATGGCTCAACCATCTATCTGGGGGGTACCTATAACGATATCGCCATCTACGATGCCGATACTTTGGAGTCTCAAGGCAAAATTGTCTTGCCCGGCGGCGATATGAGCATGTCGACGCCCCAAGTATTTTCCGCCCTGCCAACCTTGGTGGGTGACACCGAGGGCTAAAACTAGGACTAAATAACAACAAAGAATTTTGGATGATGGTTTACCTATAATTTAGGACTCTGGTACTATTTTTGTGAGCCTCACCAAAACTTCAGATCTCGCGCCTTAATTCGGCGAGCTTCTGGAGAGGGTAAAAAAGCTATAAAAACAAAATGAGGAGAAGAGCATGAAGTATCTAAAACCGGCACTCTTAGCCAGTGCCATTGCGGCCAGTGTGCAAACGACGGCTGCGGTGCTGGAAGAGGTGGTGGTAACCGCCCAAAAGCGCGAACAGAGCGCTCAGGACGTGGGCATCGCAGTAACCGCGTTTACCGGCGATCAGCTAAAACAGCTGGGTTATTCTAATGCGCAGCAGGTGACGGCGATGTCACCGGGCGTGACCACGATTCAACCCAACGGCCCCTCGGCGTTTTTTGTCAGTGTCCGTGGTGTTGGTCAAAACGATTTTTCCGGTGACCACCAAGAGTCACCGGTTGCCATCTACGTTGATGAAGCTTACATCAGCGCCGCCTCAGGCGCGGGATTTCAGCTGTTCGATATTGAGCGAACCGAAGTTCTCCGCGGCCCCCAAGGCACGCTGTTTGGTCGCAATGCGACCGGTGGTCTCGTGCATTACATCACCAAAAAACCGACCGAAGAATTCGAGATCTATGGCGAGGCGACCATCGGTGCTTATAACCAACGTAAACTCGAAGGCGCGATCAGTGGCCCATTGAGTGATGCGGTATCGGCACGCTTCTCCTTTGTTAGAAATGAGCACGACGGCTATATCGACAACAACATTGGCAAAGACTTGAACAATGGCGACGACTGGGCCGTTCGAGGTCAGTTGTTGTTTGAAATCAATGACGACGCGGAATGGCTATTGAGTGCTCGCGCGGCAGAGCAAGACATCGATTCCGGTTTCTTCGAACACAGCTCGGCACGAGTCAATCCAGCGACCGGCTTGGGGGAGCACTTCAACGGTACTGATTTGACGGGTGAGCCTGGTTCTACCGCCGTGGGTTGGCAAGAACCTAATGATGGTGTGCACGAAGGTTCCTATGATTTCATCGGTCACAACAAAATTGAATCTTGGGGTGTGACCAGCAATCTTTCCTGGGCNTTCGANAATTTTGATCTNACATTGATTACGGACTACTGGGATCTTGAAAAAGACTANATNGAAGACTCCGATGCCAGNCCGAANGATTTCTTTAACTTTTTCCTNACCAGNGATTTGGAGCAGTTTTCACAAGAAGTTCGCTTCACCGGTGAAACGGATGGGNTGCGTTGGGTAACGGGCGGCTATTATCTAAAAATCGACGGNGATTTTTCTAACGGNGGTTACGCNGAGAACTTTTTCTCTGCGGCGCTGGCAACGCCTCTGGCGGGCACCGGTGCAGGTTTGAGCAGCCCTTTCGAAAATGAAACGGAATCCTACGCAGTATTTGGTCAAGTGGAATTCGATCTCGCCGACAACCTGACGTTTATCGCAGGCGTGCGTTGGTCACGAGAAGAGAAAACCACCGAGTACAATTCATCATTGGTTTCCTTCGTGGCACCCACTGATCTGACCATTACCGATCCGGATCCTCTCGGCTTGGGTGGCACCTACTTCAGCTATGGCAAAGATGGCGCCTCCAGTGGTGGCGTTGCCTTGGATGCCGGCAGTGATCCCGGTGAAATTGATAAAGATCTGATCACCGCTAAATTGGAATTGGATTGGCATTTGAACGAGTCTACCTTGCTCTACGCCAGCTATAACCGCGGTATCAAGGCGGGCGGTTTTAACGCACCGTTGGATTCCACCGATCTCATCGACGGTGATCCCAGCAATGGCGAACCGGCCGACATGAAGTTCGATGAAGAAGTCTTGAACGCTTATGAGATTGGTTTTAAAACCGATTTCTTTGATGGCTTAGCCCGCTTGAACGGTGCCGCTTACTACTACGATTATCAGGACTACCAAGCGTTTCGACTGGAAGGTTTGACTCAATACGTGTTCAACACCGACTCCACCGTGCAAGGTGCTGAGCTTGAGCTGCAAGCGTCTCCCATTGAAGGCTTAGATGTCATGATGGGTGTGAGCTACATCGACAACAACGTTGAAGATGCTTACCAACTACCCAGTGGTGAGCTAGTGGATCGCACCGCGGTGATGACACCTGAGTGGAACATCAACGGTCTGGTTCGCTACGAGTGGCCAATGCTCAATGGCATGGTTGCGGTACAAGCAGATTTTACCTACATGGATGATCACTACTTCCAGTTGAAAAACTCTCCGGTAGGTAAAGAAGACGGTTATACCATTACCAATGCTCGCGTGTCTTACACCAGCGTAGATGAGGCTTGGGTGGTTTCAGCCTTCGTCAACAACGCCACCGATAAAGAGTATCGCACCATGGTGTTTGATTTGGCGGGGCATCCATCAGCGGGTGGTTTTGGCATGGCAGAAAACTACTATGGGACACCTCGTTGGTGGGGCGCAAGCGTTAGCTACAACTTTCAGTAGCGAGTCTTCAATCTACTGTAAAGAGTTTTCAAAGATCAGTAAAAAACCCATTCGCATCGATTGATACTCTCCATGTGTCTATCGTTTGGCCCCGGAATTCCGGGGCCTTTTTTACGGTCTATTATGTATTCGGTTATTACGCTTTAAAGGAGTGATCGGTTATGAGTCACTCGAATTCTGATTCTTCATCGTCGTTGCAATTGTCTTGGTTACTGTCTTACGTAAAACCTCATCGCCTATCGGTTATTGTGCTTCTGCTGTTGTCGCTGCTGGCCTCTGGGTTAGTCTTGGTACAACCGCTGTTTACCAAAGGCATGATTGACGACGGTATGCTCGCCGGTGATTTCTCGCTCCTACTCAAGTTAGCATTGGGGCTACTTGCGGTGGGACTGTTGTCGACACTCTTGTCGGGAGTAACACGCTACCTGCATACATTGATTTCCGCGCGGGTTTTGTTNGCTTTGCGCTCGACATTGTACGATCACTTACAAACCCTATCGCCAAGNTTTTACGCCGCGCAAAGNCGNGGTGATCTTATGTCTCGGATTGANGGTGACGTGGCTGAAATNCAACGTTTTGCCATTGACGGATTGTTCGCCGGCGTCAGTGGTGTCATTGGTCTCGTCGGCGCCGTGGGGTTACTGTTGTTCCTCAGCTGGGAGCTTACTCTGGTGGCACTATTTTTGTTGCCATTGGAGTGGTGGTTTCTCTACAAGATGCGGCCTCGTGTGGAAGTGGCCGTGCGTGCGATTCGCGAGAAAATGGCGGACTTGTCAGCCTTTTTTATCGAGAATATTTCCGTCATGAAACTGATTCAAAACACCGGTAACGAAGACCGTGAAATGAATCGCTTAAACAGCCTGAATCAATACTATCTGCAGGGGCTGCTGCGCTTACAGTGGTTAGAGTTTGCCACCCATGCCGTGCCATCGACTTTAACCTCTTGGTCTCGAGCGGCGATTTTCCTGTGGGGTGGCTATTGGGTAATTCAGGAGCAGATGGCCCTAGGCAGCTTGATCGCCTTCTCGACTTATTTGGGCATGGCCTTAGGGCCGGTAAACTCTCTATTGGGTTTGTATTTATCGCTGGCGAGAGTCAAAGTGAGTTTGGCGCGAGTGGAAGATCTCACTCAGGCGCCGGCGGATATTCAGCCGTTGGCGGATAGGAACAACCAATCACCGTCGATTTTGCCAAATCAAGTAGGTGAGCTGGCGCTGCGCAATGTGTCTTTCTCTTACCCCAACTCGACACAAGCCATTTTCAAGCATTGTGATCTCACCATTCCTGCGGCGGCAAAAGTTGGTGTCTACAGTCCATCAGGCAGCGGCAAGAGTACCTTGGTGGATCTTCTGATGCGGCACTACGATCCGCAATCTGGACAGGTATTATTTGCTCATAGGGACATTCGCGATTTTGATGTAAAACAGTGGCGCCAAGCGTTTGCGGTGGTGGATCAGCACACGGTGCTATTGCGCGGCAGCCTGAGAGAGAACTTGCGCTACGCAAATCCCTCGGCAAGTGATGAAGATTTATGGCAAGTCATTGAAGCGGCGCAGCTGACCGAGTTGGTTGAGACTTTTCCCGATGGCTTGGATTCACTGCTGGGGGAAAACGCCATGCACCTGTCTGGCGGCCAGCGCCAACGTATTGCCTTAGCACGAGCCATGTTGCAGCAACCCTTGTTTGTCATTCTCGATGAAGCGACCTCGGCTTTGGATCTCGACACCGAAGCGCTGGTACTGGCGCAAGTGCGTCAACGATTTAAAGACTGCACTTGTTTCTTTATCAGTCATCGAATCGAACAACACAACCCTTACGATTATGTCCTGCACGTTGATCATGCCGGGCTACGCCTAGAGTCTCGATTATGTCCCCAGTCTGTCGCGTCGGAATAATTGATTCGGGGGTTCGCTCGAGCTTGCACGATCGTGTTGTCAGTGCGCGAAGTTTTGCACTCGATGACGATCGCCAATTGATAACCGCTGAACAGTGTCACGACTTACTTGGCCATGGCAGTCGCGTCGCCGATTGTGTGTTGGCGCATCCATCTAAGGTGGAGTTGGTGATTGCGCAGGTATTTTTTGAGCGCTTAACGACATCGGTCGCGCAATTGGTGGCGGCGATGGAATGGCTGTTAGAAGAGCGAGTCAACATCATCAACCTGAGTTTAGGCTTGACCAATGACTACCCGCAGCTTCGACAGCTGTGCGATCGCGCACAGGCATTGGGCATTGATGTGGTCGCCTCATCACCGGCGCATGGTGCCAAAGTGTATCCAGCCGGTTACGACTCGGTATTGGCCGCCACTGGTGATGCACGCTGTGAGCTGGGAGAGTTCTCTTATCTCAACAACGCGCAAGCCTTGTTTGGAGCTAGCTCAAAGAGTATCGATGGTTATGTGGGCGGAGCAAGTTTGGCAGCAGCCCACATTGCTGGGATCTTGGCAGGATTTGAAGGCTACTCAGATCACCACCCGCGTATTGAACACATGGGTCGAGCCGCCAACTACCAAGGTGTCGATGAAACCCCTTGGCTGGGGCCGCAACGAGATGGACAGCTTCCGATTCGCTAGTGCGAACGCTCTAATCGTCGGGACCATTTCGTGGTTGAGACTCTCTAGTGGTTGGAGCTGTCTAGAAACAATCGCTGTTGTTGCAACCATTGATACACTCCCTGGTAAGCAGAACTGTCTCCTTCGGTTTGTTGCTCGATTTGGGTAAGCCAGTCGATCGCGCTCAGCGGCGATTGCTGCAGCTGTCGAACCAGCGGCGCCAAGACAATGCCATCGATATGCCAAATGCCCAAGGGCTGATCCGGTGTGGTGACCACGTCCGCACTTTCTATGCAGTGATTGTGGACCACGGCTTTGCCAACGATAGTGATCTCGTTGCTGGCGATGGGTTCATGGGCCGGTCGCGTGTCCGGCCACTGGCGTCGCTGCAACCAGAACTTCTGTTGTGGCCACTGCTGTTCCAGTTGATAGAAGTCGCGCCCCATACGGGCAAAACGCATGAAGCTGTGATTAATCCGTTCGCGATAAAATTGCTGGGCGAGAGGGTAGTTGTTCGGCTTATGAAGCCATGTGTTGATGATCGCCGGAGCCACTAAGGCGGACGACAGGGATTGAAAGATACCGTTACCCGATAGCGGATCAACAGCCATGGCAGCGTCGCCGATCCGCATACTGCGATCGCTGATGGGATCACAATTGAGAATCGAGGTCGAGCTGCGTGCGATTATAGCGCCTTGAGCTTTCGCCTCGCCGACAAAATCTATATAAGCTTCACAGCTCTGCAATTGTTGATGNACGAAATCGGTCAGCTGATCTTTGCGCGGTAAATCGGCCCCACTGGCCGATAACGTCAGCTGAGTGTAAACCTCTCCGCTTTCAGTTCGTGCCATCCAAGCCCATCCCTGCTCTAAGCTGAGCGCCATCGATTGTTGTATAGGCGGACCGCCGCTCCAGCGTTGCAACAGCGATAGGGTTTCCGGACCGCGCAGACGCTCTTGTCCTTTACTTGGTGCACTGCGCCCACGAGCGTCGATAAAATAATCGGCCTCGAGTTGGCGGAGGTTTCCATCGCTGTCTTCCACGCTCAAGGCGAGTTGATGGGTGTCCTGTGATACTTGTGTCAACTGACCTTGGAGCAAGTTGACTTTCGCGTCTGCTAAGTCTTGCCGTAAGGCGTGATCGAATTGCGGACGTTGAATCAGGCGCTCGGTATTGGCCGATGAGGTGTTGCCGTTCCAATGGGCGTTGCGAGGGCTAGGGGCTGGGATGGTGGCGAGTGCGTGTAGGGCTCGCTGTGAATGCAACGCTTGTAGGACGCGTTCTGATAAACCTTCGCAACTGGCAAAGGCTCTTGGTTTACTGATAACGGTTATATCGATGTCTAAGGCTAAGCGCGCCAAACCCAGTGCTGCGATAGCGCCGGCGGGGCCGGCTCCGGCGATAACAATATGACGGCGGTTGGACATGAAAGCGATACCCGTGTGCAAGACTCAGCAGATCAGAGATCCTATAAAACAATGATCTAATAGTACCTCGAAGCGCCGCCGTGTACCTTAAATGAAGCGCTTATTTTACCTGCGCTTCCATCTCTTCAAAGGCTTCGCTTAACTCCATCCAATCTTCTTCAGCTTGTTCCAGCTTTTGTTTTAGCTGCCCCTGTTGTTGCAGCAACGTTTGCAGTTCGTCCTTTCGCTCAGCATCGTACAGCGTGGTATCGCCCAACTGTTGCTCAAGCTCGTCCAATTGGGATTGCCACTTGTCCACTTGGCGTTCGGCGGCTTGCACTTTTTTTCGCAGGGGTTGCAACTGCTTGCGCAACGCAGCTGCTTCTTGGCGTTGTTGTTTTCGATCGACTTTATCTGTGCTGTCTTCTTTGTCGCCGTTCTTTGGGGTATCAGTATCGTGTTGTTGCGACAGCCACTGGTGATAATCATCGAGATCACCATTGAACTCTTCCACGCGACCATTGGCCACCAACAGGAAATCGTCGACGGTATTGCGCAGTAGGTGACGATCGTGAGAAATCACCAGCACTGCCCCAGGATACGTTTGCAGCGCCAGGGTTAGCGCTTCACGCATTTCCAAATCCAGGTTGTTAGTGGGCTCATCGAGCAGCAATAGGTTGGGCTTTTGCCAAGCGATGAGCGACAGCGCCAAACGGGCTTTCTCGCCACCGGAAAAGTGCTTGATGATTTCGAAGCAGCGATCACCATGAAAACCAAACCCGCCGAGAAAGTTACGCACTTCCTGTTCGCGCGCAGTTGGGCTGAGCCGCTGAATGTGCAGTGCCGGGCTGGCATTGAGATCTAAGGCTTCGAGCTGGTGTTGGTTGAAATAGCCGATGGCTAAGTGCTCACCACAGGTGCGCTCGCCATGAATCAATGCCAGCTCATTGACGAGGGATTTGATCAAGGTGGATTTACCGGCACCATTGGGTCCGAGCAA
>PANW01000006.1 GCA_002707785.1 Cellvibrionaceae bacterium
ATTTACCCGTAATTGCAAAACGTAACTCTGCGACAGGCCAGTAATCACGGGGTTCTCAGGGCGAAGTGTTACATTTGGAGGGAAAATCCCCAGTACCCCAATCAGGTCCATCACCGAGGTCGAAGCCGAGTGCAGCAAAAGCGGCCTGCGCCGACCAGCCATAAAGCCACAGCTCCGAACCAGGTTTGGAGCTGGGACATCACGTATTGCTCCGCAAACGTGCGTGGTTTGTATTACTATCTGTACATGATTATGGATGTTTTCAGTCGAAAAATCGTTGGCTGGGAAGTACACGACCGGGAATGTGGAGAACTGGCTGCCCAGCTATTGCAGCGTACGGTAATGCGAGAACAGTGCTTTAAGAAACCCATAATCCTGCACTCAGACAACGGTGCGCCAATGAAGTCCGTGACACTGAAAGCCAAAATGGAGGAGTTATGCATCACGGGGTCTCACAGCCGTCCACGGGTCAGCAATGACAATCCGTACTCTGAGTCACTGTTTAGAACAATGAAATATTGTCCACGCTGGCCGTCAGAAGGATTTAAATGCCTACAAGCAGCTCGCGATTGGGTGAATGGGTTTGTAGATTGGTACAATGAAAAACACTGTCACAGCCGTATTGGGTTTGTAACACCGTCACAACGTCATCGCTCCCAAGATGAAGCCATTCTAAGAAATCGCCAGGAGGTATATGCACTGGCCAAAAGCAAAAATCCACACCGATGGTCAGGAGAAGTTAGGAAGTGGGAGTACGTCAAGGAAGTCGAACTAAATCCGGATAGCCCAGATATCGAGTGTGAGCGGGCTGCATAAAAAATGGACTAATGGTGACAACTATCTTGAAAAACGCCGGACACACCTTTATACTGAAATGGTTGATTGGACTAACTGGACGCTAGAACATACTTGGCATCTGTTGCGTTGTACACCGTTTTGGGTAGGGCGTTTGCCCGATCCCACTGGCTGGCGCAGGAGGTTGGACTGGGAAATTGGCGATCGCCATCAAACCTTACATAATTTAATCCCGGGAAAAATCTTCAAAACAGCAGCAGGCTATAATGTCGTTCTCCAAGATGGTCTGATTAAAATCAAGTTTAAACTCGACCCTATCAATCTTGTTAAAAAATTATTGGGATAGAGAAATACCTAGTGTTATGTATTGAACAAAGTACAGATATAAAACACCGCGAAAAATGGCCTTTATGGCAAGATATGATCGTTTTACGCTGCATTTATAGGGTTTTCTATAAAGGCAATTAGTTCAATACATTACACTAGGTCCAACGAACGGTATCTGTTTACTGGATTATTGGGTCTGAGACCGGCAACTTAATCACACGGCCCGTCTCGCATTCACGACAGCGGAGTGTAAAGGTAATCCGTAGGTACTGCACTGACGATACTGAATAAAACTGGGGAGCCTAACCTAAGTGCCACACTAAGGTGTACCCCTATATATTGGACGACATTGAATCTGGCTACCCAAGGTAAAAGATCTCCGATGCCAAGTATTTTCTCCTCCCATTCTTTGTCTGCCATTGCACCGCTACGGAAACACTGAGGAGATAATACGAGCAATAAAGGCACTTATAATCGACAATACATGTAGTAACTATTACGACTGCAATTGGAGTTTATTTTGATTCTTGTCATCGACCAAGTCAGAGTAATTTGCTATGATGCATACAGTTCAACAGATTAAACTGAAGGGAGAAAACTGTGATTAGAGCAATAAGACGCTTTCTTATTGTTTCAACCGTACTATTTTTGGCAGCCTGCTCCTATTCTGTTCGTCTTAATATTGACTCAATTGAACGCGCCACTGACCTCTCTCAGCTCTCTACTTATCGCTGGGATAATTCTGCCCTGGGGGAAATGGCTCCCGATGAGATGCGCACTACCGAGTTCGACAAAATTCTGCGACAAGAAATGGAAGATAGCCTGGCAGATAAAGGATATCAAAAGGTAGAGGGAGATAGTGCTGACTTCACGATTGACTACCGACTCACACAAAAAAACCAGGTGGCGGAATTCAGTGACGAAAACCCTTCGGAGTACGATGCAAACCCGTACGCGCTGCTGTGGCGCCTTGAAAAGGGCGAGAAACCAGCTTTCACGGGCATCAATGAACCCGAAAAGGAACTTGGAATTTATCAAAAAGGAACGCTTCACGTTGGAGCTTTCGATAACAGAGGAATTCTTACATGGCATGTTTCGGCAGACAAAGTACTGAATGAAAGACACACTGAATCGGAGCATCAACTGGTTTTGCGTAAAATAGTACGTCGAATAATGACCCATTTCCCTGCTCGCCAATAGGTCTCTGGAACACTGATTATGCTAGCTGGGCGCAGAGAAGACCTTCCGGTAGCGCTTCTATCGATTTGTTAATGAAGTGCACTTTGACTCTGTTGAGTTTTGAGAGTATGTACCATTTTGTCGCCGGGATACGTGTTCTATGCGCTTTGCCGTCCCAACAAATTCTCCATAGAAGCTGGATCTGATGAGGTAGGTTCCAATCAACGGCGGCACCCAAAAGGCAGGCTGCATCTTCGCAGAATATACCATCAAGGTTCCCGTACCGTCTGGACTCAAGCGCCAAACAGAATGCCCCGCAACAAAGTCACTCAGTTCGGGCACGACAATACCGGTTACCATCCGCGGCTGTTCTTCAAAAAGATCTTCGACTTTTACAACGTCTTTACAAAAGAAAAGAATGCAATCTCGAAACCGTGTCAATACCCGCCGTTGACGATTTGCAGGGTCGTAGCTTAGAACTTTGCTATCGATGATAACCGGATTCAGGCACTGGAGTTTGCTGTAATCGGTTAAGGTTTCATACACCGCCCCGATAGGTGCTTCGATGCGGGCCGTAATCGAAACTCCGAAATTGTCGGCTTCGCGTTGAAACGCATAATGGCGTATATCAACCTCAGAGGCATAAGCACAACTTAAGCCCCAGATAATCAACTGTACGCGGCATAGCCATGAGCAAGATCTCATCATGAAGTATGACCGTTCGGACAAAGATCGGCGAGTCCCGCCCAGTTAAAACGCAACTGTGCCAACTGCGCGACAAGCGGCTATGTTGACAATACACATCACAGTCACCTATAAGGCTGACCATAACAAGAGTCGGCGGAAAATGGGAAACCGGGAACAAAAATTCCCTTAGGCGATTAAACGGCAATAGGTGGGCGCAGCAAGGTCTCTATGTGTCGCTTAGGATATGTTTTTTTAAGTTTGGGATTTGTGCAGATGTTCAACACTCTCGGAGTATACTGTAAGGGTGTTGGCAGAGCATCACACGCACCAATACAGCACAGACACTCGACTTGGTGACAGTCCTGAGGATCGGAAGAAACCGAAGGCGAAGAGATACCTTCAGACAAATGCCCGCTGTGGTTGTGGCTCTCAACGTTGACTTCCTCAATGGAGAAAATCGTCGTACTTCCATTCATCATCGCCAAGCCATGATAGGCAAAAACGATAATAAAAGAGAAAACTATATAACGGATGTTCATTTCAACGATTACTCGCCTCTTCCTATACAGTGTAGTCCACCTGTTTGGCTACAGTGCCTGACTGGAGCTTCAAATAGAGGGCAAATGCCAACTAGCGGAATGAGTTCCCCACACGTTTGCGCTGGTTTGATATTGAATCCAGTTACTTCTCATGGAGCTATAACCAGGCACTACGGGCTTGAAACAAGGTGAGACTTTGCGGCTACCAACTTGGGTGATGTGCTTATTCGACATACATGATCAACTGATGCTGCGCGCTGAACAGGAAACTGGGATTTATGCCGAACAATTTCTGGAAGCTGCGAGTCAAGTGGGCTGAATCAGTAAAGCCCCCTTCCTGAGCGGCATAAATGAGAGGTTTACCCTGGCAGGCGGCTTTGGCGGCCGACCGCAGCTTTTGCCACAACACATACCGGCGGATCGGAGTGCCTAGTTGCTGTCGAAACAGGTGCGCAAGACGATCAGGAGAAAGGCTGACGTGCTTGGCCAGTTGCTCCAAAGGTACCTGTACGCCTTGACTCTGGTCCAGGTATCTCAGCGCTTTGATAATCCGAGGGTCCAAAGGCTGGGCTTCTTGGATCTCTGCGGGCTCAATGAGTTTTTGCACCAACTGTTTCGCCAGGGTTGGATCTGCGCCCGTCTTAAGCATATCTAAAAATTGGGTTTTAAGTTTCTCTTTCACAGAAAAATTCTTGAAGCCACCGGTCTGATCACCGGGAAAAAAATTGACCAAACGTTCATAATCTTCAGACTCGGGCTCCAGGTAGAGGCTGGCCACCCATTGCCCTTCGATCAACAGGCTGTGCCGGGTTTCACTGTCTATAATGACTGCCGACAGCAGCCTCTCCTGATCGCCCCCTTTGTTAAGCCGCAAGGGGCCGTCCAGGGCGATAGTCAGCTGGACCGCGTGATGAGTATGCTCCTGGCTGTCAAAGCTCCTTCCCACATACAGCACCTGTCGCGACCACAGATACAGTTGGCTTTTCATAATGCCTTCATTATCTCTATTGCCTTTGAAGGTGACCGGTTTTTACAAAGGGATTCATCAATACAGCGGCATAATACCCCCTGATCCCATTGAGAAAGCGCTCGCAATTAGGCAAAGCTATCACCAAAGCCGAATGGTACCGCATATGGAAAGAATACGCAGGCTGCTGAAATATGCCTATTTCCCCCTGATGTTTCTCGGCTTCAACGGTGTCGCCATTGCCCTGGTGCAGGCTCAGGTCGCTTATAGCTCACTCTGGATTCTCATGGCGGTCGCGCTTTTTGTCTCTTTCACCATCGAACACCTGATTCCCTACAACGGCTTGTGGAACCGGGCTCAGGCCGATGGCCTGCGCGACAGTCTGCATTTTGTGATCAACGAATCCAGTAACTACGCGGGCGTGTTGTTGCTGCCACTACTTGGCGGCCTCACTTTGCTGCCTTCGGCCTGGCCTGAGGAGTGGCCTTTTTGGGGGCAGTTACTGCTGGCCGTTGTGGTGTTTGATATTGGATCCACCCTGTTTCATTGGCTGAGCCACAAAAGCCCGCTTTTTTGGCGTTTCCACGCTATTCATCATGCCCCCAAACGGCTCTACGGTTTTAACGGCATAATGAAGCACCCGGTTTTTCAACTGATGGATGCCCTGGTCGCTCTCGGCCCGCTGGTCCTGATCGGTATTCCCCAAGATGTGGCGGTTGTGTTGGTTTTCAGTATTTTTGTTCAGCTACTGATTCAGCACTCCAATGCCGACATGAGGACCGGTCCCTTGCGCCATGTATTTGCGAGCGCTGAAGTGCATCGCTTTCACCACCTCAAGGGTCAGGCTGGCGATGTGAATTTTGGCTTGTTTTTTTCATTTTGGGACTTTGCCCTCGGTACCGCCTACTTTGAAAAACGCAACGCTCCCCTGCGCAGTACTGACATCGGTATCGGCCATGCCCCCCACTACCCTACGGACTACTGGGGACAGCTCAAAGCACCTTTTCAATACAGGCAAAAGACTAGCATTAGAAACGGGAAAAACGTTATGGGCGCCGGTGAACCCTAACTCCACCAGAAACTCGAGATCCATATAGGTGGACTTAAGGGGTAATTCGCGAGCCGATCCATCTGATCAGCCAGGGCTCTTTCTACCTTAAAGGCCAGACTGTATTAGAATACCAGTATGATCCAGACCGCCTGCTCTACCCAATGCGTCAAACTGGAGTGGTCACGTCCCTATCGACTGGAAAGCGGACATTGGAGGCAAGCCGCGGGCGATAGCCAATCCATTCGGCCCAATGCCATTGAGACCAATTGGGGAAATGCCGCCGGCATGACCAATGTGGTTGGGGACGCAGTAGTCACTTCTTAGGTTTCACATACAAGATGAGGGTGTGCCCAATCAGATCAAATTCATGCTCCTCGGCGATCTTCTTCTGCAAGGTTTCGATTTCGTCACTGTAAAACTCAATCACTTTCCCGCTTTCAACACAGACCATGTGATCGTGGTGATCACCACGGTTGAGTTCAAAGACTGAATGGTCCTCATCGAAATGATGGCGTGTCACCAGCCCGGCACCCTCAAACTGCGTGAGGGTACGGTAGACCGTGGCTATCCCCACATCCTCCCCCGCATCCAACAGTGCCTTGTAGACATCCTCAACGCTCATATGGTGCTCAGCAGCGCTTTCCAATACCTGCAAAATCTTGATACGTGGCAGGGTCACTTTCAACCCCACTTTACGTAGCTCCTGGTTTTCCTTCGCCATACCACTCTTACTCTCATAGCGTTAGAGGTTTTAAGATATTTTCCCAGTCTGTCAATTGTTGTGCCGTTATTGACATTTGGCGATCTTGTTACCGATTTAAAAGATTGCAGAAAGGAATTGTTTGATCGCTTCTCAATGATGGATTTACAACACTGTACGGTTACAAATAACACACTTTGACGTGTAACTCTTTGACGATATTCGAGAGTACACCTCGCTTTTTACCAAGTTTTATGGGCCAAATTCACGGATTTTCCCGCGAATAAAAACCCAATAAATACAAAAGGTTAACGATGTAACTGTCTCTCTATATTGTTGAACACCCTACTCAGACATTTAATAGGCATCAATAACATTGGCGGGTCGCTACTGGGACGTGGCAATTTCATTTCTTGTCTAAAAGCATTCGAGTGAGCGTATTATCCCTTAGAAAATAGTGATGAAATAATGCGGAAGCTGCATGTAATCCGATCAGGAAATAAACTACAGTTCCAACAGCCTCATGAATTTCTTCGACAACCTCTGCAATATCTTTATTCTCAGCGATTAATGCCGGCAAATATAAACCAAAAAATGGGATCGACTTGCCTTCCCCACTCAATATTAACCACCCCCCCAATGGCATTCCAATCATCAAACCGTAAAATGTTACATGAACAATCTTCGCCAATAATTTCTGCCATGCAACCGGTTCTGGTTCTATACGAGGCGTTGCTTGCGATAGGCGCACGGCCAAACGTAACCAAACCAGTACGAAGACAAGGAGTCCTAACATAAAGTGCCATGTCTTTAGTGCCTCGCGTGTGTCGCTGCCTTTAGGGTAGAATTCTCGCAACTCTATACAGGCAAATACCGCCACAAGTAAACCAACCATGAACCAATGCAGCCCGATTGAGGCCACCCCATATCGCTTGTCAGTGTTTTTCCAGCTCATCGCGAACCTCTTATTTGAACCCCAGCCAAACTAGTGTCAATTTGAAAAGAATAATGACAATAAATCCAATGAGTGAAGAAAATCGTCACCATAAGCACCTTCACCCCAACAATTATACTTATACTAAACATCTTATCTAAGGATTTCTTAAGGCAGATCCTGTCTATCCTTCGACTGATCGATCTGGGTTGAGGTGACCTAAATCGATCTGTAGTATTGTTTCTCAGGAAGGATCTCGCCGCCTGCCTCTGGATGCTAATGGAAAGCAGTCAATCAAAAACGGGGCACTAAGCGCCCCGTAAAAAGTTGAACTAAATCTGACGTCCTTAGAACGCGACCTTGAATCCCACCGTCGCTGTGCGAGGCTTGCCAGGACGGGCCCCACCCGGACTGCGGGCGACGATATCCTGTGCATCGAACAGATTGTCCACTTTCAGATAGACACTGGTCGCTTCATTAACGGGATAGTGGGTGGCCAAGTCAAATACCAACAGGTCATCCGTTTTCAGGAAGGTGTCATCGACACCGCTACGCTCGCAACTGTTTTCCACGCACATTTCATCGACATAGCTGGCGTTCAGGTAGGTGCTCCAACCTGAGGGCAGCTCAACACCGATCTGTGCATTCAAGACGTTTTCTGGCACATAGGGCAATACATCGCCATCTTGATTGCTGGAATCGGCGGCATCGGTAATTTCGGCATCGGTGTAGGTGTAGCTCACCATCAGCGGAATGTTGAGATCGCTGTTTTTGTAAAGGCTGCTGCTCAGGGTAAACTCCAGCCCCTTGATCTCCGACTCCCCTTCACTTTCCGATCCGCTGGTGAGCGCGCCGCAGGGGAAAGCCACCGAACAGTTGGTGACCTTATTTTCGTAATCGCTGTAGAAGGCGATAGCTGAGACGCTCAAGTTATCGGCCTGGAAGCGAGCGCCGGCTTCATAGTTGGTGCTCTTTTCCGGGTCAACGTTTTCCTGTGAACCCGGGGAGGCCGGGGCAAAACCGGAGTGAACACCAGCCAAAAGCTGCCACTGGTTGTTCAGATCGTAGGTAGCACCGACACTCCACAACAACTCATCAACGCTATTTTCCGCGGTAACGGTGCTGGAGCTACGAACGACGTCACTGTAGCGGCGCTGCTCGGTTTCGATATCTTCGTAACGCAGGCCCAGGGTCAACTCCAGCGCCCCGGTAACACGCCAGACATCCATCAGGTGCAGTGCCAGCGCTTCCGCTTCCTCCACACGGTTGTTACTGGAGCTGGGATCGCTAATGGCGTCAAAGAGCAGTTCACCGCTGGTCTGCTGGTAGACTTCGGTGGGCTGGAAACGGTCCACATCGTCTTCGTGGTAGCGGATTCCGCCCTGGAGCTGATGATCCGCAAGCGTCCAGTCAGCGACTAACTGAACGCCTTTGCTCAGGTATTCCCGATTGTTGTGCTTGATGCTGACTGCCGCATCGACGTCGCCGTCGAGTATGCCCTGAGCGTTTTGATCGCCGTTGTTAGCCGCATCGATAAGACTGCCGAAGCTACTGCCATCGATCTTGTCCACCTTAAACCAGTCGCGCTTGAATTTGTTGTAGTAAGCGGTTGTGGTTAGACTGAGCTGTTGGTTGAGTTGGACCAGGTAACGGAGATTGGCGCTGGAGTGACGGGTGTTCATTTGATCGAGCGAGGTCAAGCCGTAACGACGATTCTCGTCGGCCTCGAAGTCAGTGTCGGTGAGGCCAACGTAGGTCACATCGGACGTCTCTTCCGAATACTGAAATTTTACATCCAGCTGCTGGTAGATGGCCGCCTGACTGTCGCTATTGATGCGGGCCTTGAGGACATAGTCTTCGGTGTCAAAACCAGTGTCGCTGCTGGACCGATCAATATCCTTGAAGCCATCGCTCTCCTGCTGGTGAGTTTCGGCCATCCAACCGTAATTTTCTCCGCTGTTGCCATAGTTGGCATTAACACGATTGCTGCCATACTCGCCCGCTTCGAGGTTGACCTGGCCACTGGCTGCGTCAGGAATACGAGTGGAGATCAGGTTAACTACACCCGCAACAGTCGATGGGCCGTGGCGTAAAATATTGGCGCCCTTCAGCACTTCGACTCCGCTCATACGACCTGCGACCGGGAAGTAGTAAGCTGCCGGAGCCGAATAAGGGGCGGGCGCAATCAGTACACCGTCTTCCATCAGCGTGATCTTCTCAGAACGCTCAGCGCCGGCACCGCGTATACCGATATTGGGTCGCAAGCCAAAGCCGTCCTCTTCCTGAAGATAAACCCCAGGCACCTGACGCACCATGCGATTGATATCGGTGTATTCAAACTTCGCCAGCGCTTGCTCATCAACGACAAAGGCTGAACCCGGTAGCTGTTGGGCATCTGTTGGATCACCGATGATTGTGACTTCCTCCACGCGACCGCCGTCGGCAAAGGATTGGTTGGCCAGCACAATGGCCACTGCGAACAAGGATCGCTTGAACATGACATAACTCCCCAAAAGATGGTCATCTAAAACATTATGGGGTGCACATTAATACAAATAAGAATGCTTATCAAGAGTCTTATCGGTTGCATCCGGAATTGATGATGCCATATTCCAAGGTGAGGCCTTCACCTGGCTCGATTCGCTGCCGCTGCATGCACGCGCTTAGGTTGTTGAACCAGTTACACCGTCCCAACTCCTCCATCAAGGGGTACTGGGGATTTCCCCTCCATATGTAACACTTTCCCCTGAGAGGCCCGTGACTACTGGTCTGTAGCGATCCAAGAATTCAGAGATCTGGCATTTTGGAGTAGTATTCCCCCTTTTGGGGTTGTAAATGGCCAAATCTAAGCGCCTTCTGATTTTATCTGAGCCCGAAATTAGCGGGTTATACGGGAGACCTCAGTTCACAGCTGAGCAGCGGCGATATTTCTTCGCATTAAATGACCAAGAAAATGCCGTAATTAGTCAGCTAAGATCAAGAAAATACCGATGCATTGCCATTGCTCTGTTGGGGTACTTAAAATCAAAGCCGGTTCTCCTAGAACCCAAGTTCAAAGAAATGCTGCTCGACCTACAGTTTATTACTGACACTCATTTCGACGGATTGAAACTCAGCAGATTTACAATTAACCGCGTGCAGAAAGCGAGAATATACGAAAAGGTATTCACTCTGATGAACTATAGTCAGTGGAATATCGCACATCACAACTCCGATTTAGCAAATTATCTTACTGAGCAAGTTAGGGCATGGTCGCTGCCGAGACACCTCTTTGATGCTGCTATCGAATATTTGTCTAGCAAGAGGATTTCCATTCCGGCCTACAGCACACTTCAAAAAGTGATCACCCAAGTCATTACTCAAGAACAGAAGCGGCTGATCGGCCATGTAAATCAATTGATATCTCAGGATCTAAAAAACGCGCTATTTGATATTGTGAATGGTAATGATACGTTGTCTTTTAAACACCTTCGCCAATCAGCCCGTAACTTTACTGGAACCGAGTTGGAGAAAGAACTGGCCGTACATCGCCACATCCAGCACTGGATACCTGAAGTTAATACCATCTTGAGCACGCTATCTTTGTCTCAGAAAAATCAGCAACACCTTGCGGAGAGGGTCGATTACTATGGCGCCAAGATGAAGCGACAGTCTGTGGACAATCAGAGGCTTTATCTGCTGTGCTATTTGCAGTCACGTTGGCAACAGGCACTGGAGCGCATAGCGGATGGTTTTGTTCACCATATTCGACAGGCCAAGCAAAAAGCCAAGGCCTATGCTCAGGAAGTGGTCTATCAAGATTGGCAAAATGCCGCCAAAAATGTCAGTAAAGCGGCTGAAGTACTGCGCTTATTTATCGATGATAATATTGATCAAAAGCAGCCCTTTGAGACGGTAAAAAAGCAGGCTCTGAAGCTAATTGCGGCTAATGAGTTGGAATCCATCTGCTTGTTTCTGAATGAACAGAAGCGTTCGGTCGATGAGGCCATGTGGCAGTATTACGACGAGAAAGACAGTCTGCGAAAGGGTTTACTTCGTGAGCTCTTCCTATGCTTGCGCTTCGAAGGCAGCGAGGGAACCCAACGCCTAGCCACTGGACTGAAAAATGCACGAGACGAGCTCTCTGCAAATGGGACACTCTCAGCGGCAGCCATCGATACACGGCTACCTGGAAAAGGTGTACTCTGCTTCCTGCAGGATAACAATGGCAACATCACACCAGGCCGTTACGAATGGTACCTCTTTCAACAGACCCCCGAACGGTTGAATGGTCAGTTGACATTGCCTGATATTGTCAAATACAGGCCTCTTGATGCCGATTTGATCAGTAGTGAACGATGGCGAGAAAAAAAGGATAAATTACTGGAGCAAACCGGGTTGCCGAAGTTATCAACCGAACCGGAAAAGCTAATCAAACAAATGGCCATGGATCTGGAGATCCGATTGTATGAAGTTAGTGAATATTTGGAACAAGACGATAACCGAAACATCATACTGCGAAATCCCAAGGGTAAGCGCCTATGGCGATTACCTACGGCCAGTAAAAAGTACCTGGTGAACAACCCATTCTTCCAGCAGATACCAACGACTGGCGTCGCCGATGTGCTACGGATGGTGGACCGTGACACCCGCTTCATTGACTGCTTTGAGCATGTGCTCGGTGCACAATCCAAGAGCCGAGCCTACGAATATGATCTTCTGGCTATTTTGGTGGGAAATGCAACCAACCAAGGCGTCTACGGCATGGCTCAAATCTCCGACCGCACCTATGATCAGCTCAGCTCTATCCAGGCGAACTATCTGCGACTTGAAACCCTGAACGCCGCCAACGACAACATTAACAATGCGACGGCTAAGCTTCCAATATTTAAGCATTACAATATCCAAGAGGATGTTATTCACGCCAGCGCCGATGGTCAAAAGTTCGAGGCTCGACGCGAGACTTTCAAAACGCGCTACTCATCGAAGTACTTCGGCACTCAGAAAGGCGTCTCGGCCATGAGCTTAATCGCCAACCATGCCGCCATTAATGCCCGGGTGATCGGCGCGAATGAACACGAATCCCACTACATCTTTGACTTGTTGATGAATAACAGTTCGGAAATCATCCCGGACGTACTCTCAACGGATACCCACGGGGTCAATCACGTCAACTTCGCCCTACTGGACCTATTCGGGTACAGCTTTGCGCCGCGTTACGCGCAGGTTGGTCGTGTCATAAATGAAATGTTTGATGTAAAGGAAGATAAGGATCAGAGAATCCAGCTACGCCTGAAAAAGGCCATCAATACCAAACGTATCATGCAGTACTGGGATACTATCCAACGGATCGCAGTGTCACTCAAAGAGCGCAAAACGACACAGGCCACGCTGGTACGAAAACTCTCTGGATACAAGAAACCCCCCCCCTGCTGGAGGCTCTAACGGAGTACAACCGCTTGGTGAAAGCGAATTACCTGCTGAACTACATCGATGATGCCGGTTTGCGCAATTACGTTCAGCGAGCCCTTAATCGGGGTGAAGCCTATCACCAGTTGCGTCGAGCAATCAGTAACGTCAATGGGGATCAGTTCCGGGGCAGCTCAGATGGAGAAATCCTGCTATGGAACGAGTGTGCCCGTCTAGTTACCAACGCCATCATCTACTTTAACTCCAGCATACTCAGCCAGCTGCTCACGAGCTTCGAATATCAAAATGACAATAAAAGAATACAGATCGTCAAGCAAGCCTCTCCAGTGGCTTGGTATAACATCAACCTAAAGGGTACCTATAACTTCGAAGTGAGTGAGAAATTACCGGACCTAGAGGAACTGATGCGCTCAATTGATGGGTATTTACCCGTAATTGCAAAACGTAACTCTGCGACAGGCCAGTAATCACGGGGTTCTCAGGGCGAAGTGTTACATTTGGAGGGAAAATCCCCAGTACCCCTAATTACGGCGTCGCAGAAGTGCTTAGAGCTTTTTGTGCGTTTATTTATTATCGATTGAGTTTTATCGAGTTGATAAAAAACCTTCTTGAGTGCGCTTAGAAGACGCCAATAAAACGTCGAAAAGAAAGCGATACTGGCTATGGCCGGATTGCCTGCATTAATGGCCCTATTCCCATGATGTTGATAACGCGTTTCAGATTGTAGGCGAGCACATGCAAACTCATTTCCGTGCTCACTCGATCTATTGTTTTGGTCAAGAAGGACTAGCGGGGGCATTTGAACAGAAACTTACGATGAGGTGGCTCCCTGCCACACACAACGCTACCCTATGCTATTATGATGGACAAGGACTCTCTGGGAATAATGATGATCCCATCGGCTACGGCGATCACGAGTTGTTTGTTGTCGACCAAGGCTATCGTCCCAGGCTCAGGTGGATGCTCGTAGACACTCCCTTCGGCCGCGGTAATCAACATACGCTTACCCATGATCTCTGCGTAGACACCAAGCCGGCCAAACCGTTGAGTCTTTCTTAATGTTTCCGCGATTGGTCGATTCCAGTCTAGGGTTTGCGCCTGTTGTGTCACCTTTGGCCAGTAGGATCCTTCACCTTGTGGGACGCTGGCGCCATAGTACTCATCTAGCTTCGCCAAAAAACGGTCCAATAGGCGAGGTGCCTCCAAATAAAGCTTAGCCGCCAAGGTATTAAAGGTTTCATGCTGGCCCAAGCCTATCGATTGTTGCAACAAAATATCCCCTTCGTCCATCTTATCGGTCATCTTGTGCAACGTGATGCCGCTGTATTCGGCATATTTTGTAAGCAGCCAGATGAGCGGTGTCGGCCCGCGGCCATGGGGGAGCAGGGTCGGGTGCAAATTGATACCGTAGGTCAAACGCTTGGGTATGGGAATTCGCCACGGATATTCCGCAGAGAAAAACAATTCAACCCCCTTCGCAACAAGGTCTTCCATGTGATCAGCAATAGGTCGATTAACATGGAGAGGAATAGCTTTTTTTGTCGCAAAGCTAGTAATTTGATCTGTATCTATACCGTCTTCGCCCGTGTAGATACAGACAATGTTATGGCCATGGGCCTCAAGCACAGGCAAGCACGATGAAAACAGGTTATAGCCAAAATAAACGACATTCATAGTTTTCCTTGATTGGAATTTACTGCTGTATTTTCTATTTCAGAATCCGTTGATAACAAAGGTTCGGTCGAAAAATACGCTGATTAAGGCGATACTCGTAGTGTGCTCAGTCCAGCGATCTTCCCTCGTTCTATATTCTGCCCACTTCCCGAGAAATAAACCGCTGAATGACATACATTGATGAGACGATTCCGGTAACTACTCCGTCTTGCGTCACAATCAAATGGTGTACTCCATTTTCCACCATCAGTTGTGCAGCGTCCATCATTGACAGGCTTGCGTTCACTTCAATGACCGGTTGTGTACATACCTCCCACGCCTGCAATTTGCTCAGATTCTTCCGACGGCTATGCCAATACACCAAGTCCGCGCTACTGATTACCCCAAAACATTGACCCGCATTATCGATCACCGGTAAGCAGTGTATCTCGTGGTCAGCCATCAAATGTTCCAGTCGATCCAGGGTGAATGACAATGACACACTGGTGACCGCCCGGCTCATGAAGTCCTTCACTGCTTCTCTCATCATCTTACTCCTATACAATGGTTCTGTCTTGACAATGTTTCTCTGTCAGTCGGTGAAACATTGTGACTCCCATGGCAATCGTTGATCGAGGATCATCACAACGCTTACCGGCGATAGCGAGAAGCCTGCACTCAGTCCTCTCGCTATCGTCGATGGCGTGAATTCCATGTATCGATAACCAGACGCCGGATCATTTTCACTGGGGCGCTATCAGCGCCCTACTTCGTTAATGCAACCTTCTGAAACATACCGGCCTCGTAGTGCCCAGGAATATTGCAGGCAAATACCACAAGATCATCACCTTCAGAAAGTGGTCTTGACGGTGAACCCTATGATCTCAGGGAAATGTCCACGGCCAGCAAGGGGGATGTAGAAACTGTTGCGAGTATGCTTCGATCCTACAATCCAAACCTGTCGACTGGGATGTCGATGTAAATCACTTTTAGTCTTTAGAAGGTGTGTTAATGAACATAAATTCTGTAGTGATGGAATTTGCGAAACAACATGGATTGGATTTCATTTCAACTGGGGATGGGTACGATTTCATCTATCTAAATTTGGGTACAGATAACACACCCAACTTCACGATAAGGAATCCAGAGTGGGATGATTCCCCACAAAGCTTGGATGAGCCCGCTTCTGTTTTCTTTAGCGTTGATCACGAATGGAGATTCAAGATGAATATCCATTTCCTTCGGCTAGAGAGGCCGTAGCAGCTCTGGCCAACAAAAACTTCCGAGCAGCCGCTGTATGGAATGGCCAGCATTTATTGAATGTTGATAAACATGATACTGATCAATACATCGAAACCTATCACCGGTATTGCGAATCCACGACAACTCAGCTTGAGGCGCTAGCTCTCACCAATAGCCAAGCGGCAGAGTTCATAATTTCTGGATACAGCACATCTCTTGTCACATCTGGGCAGCAATCAGCCCCATCGCCTAACTTGAGTTAAAGGCCGCTGACAGGCTATCGGCAACTTTCCAAGAACCTTTCTAGGCTCTCTTCAGTGGGAGCTGATTCAATCAATCCGTTCCGTACGTCGGCAGGAGGCTGCGAGTTCATGTGATCAACCGCATACTTCCAAGCCCCCTTTATCCCGTACCGTAGAATACTTCGAGTAGTTTTGCTCCCTGTGGTGCTCTTAAAAGCAAAGACAGGTTTACCGTGCCGATTCAGCGCGAACCAAATTCCCGGTACTCCAGTCTTGGCGTGAGGGTTTTGGGCTTTTCGATTACTTGATTGTTTCTTAAGAGGAGGGTTTTCGTAGTGATACCACCCACGTAGAAAACGAGAAACTAAGCGGGAGCTGATTACCTTCGGACGGCCTCGACCTTTAGCAACACCATTACCAGTCACCTCCTTCGGCGGTAGACATTCAAGAGCAAGATTCCGATCCAAAACAAACGCGGGATTTTTACCGTAAGTAAGTTCGCGTTGACGACTCCCCTCAGAATCCATGTAACTGTAAGCGATTCTAAGTGATTGGACGCTGGCGCTCCGAAGCACCTGCGCAACAGAGAGATTCCCTGAGTAGGCTCTTCCTTCTAAGCGCGTTATCTCTTCCTCAATGGCATCATGAGTCGGTTCACCTAAGATATCCTGCAGTGTACGTAGTTCAACAATGGCATCATTCAGCGTTCTGCGCCTAGAGGGTTGTGAGGAGTTGTAGTGCCAGGTTATTTTGGAGACCGGCGCGAGTATC
Organism: Cellvibrionaceae bacterium; assembly: GCA_002707785.1. Lineage (GTDB taxonomy): Bacteria > Pseudomonadota > Gammaproteobacteria > Pseudomonadales > Cellvibrionaceae > Pseudomaricurvus. The sequence goes on from PANW01000006.1 coordinate 16,497, forward strand.
GTGGGGATCAACCGATCTGCATTCTCCAGGTTCAGCCGGCTAAAGCCACACCGCCTCAAAACAAGCCTCATCACGTCTGTCCCTTCTTTTCCAGTAGGGTAAGAACTTCTCAGCCGCTCATGAAATTCACGAAATTCGGCCTTAATCATGTTCAGGCGATCGACCTGATCAATTACATCCTGTGTAACACAGGCAACTGCATAGCTGTCATCAGGCTTCTTGAGCGATTGATCTTGCTCAGGATAATCAAGCTGTGAGATGGCTCTGGAAATTGCGTTACGAGCGATAATGCCTGTTAACGGCGAGTTGCAGCCCTCTTGATAAAAAGCAAAACCACTCGATCGAAGCAGGCTGTCAGTGACTTTGCGAAGCTGCTTCTCGAGCCACCCGCATAACAAAGAGCACTCTTCGATCCATTGCTGATATTCCATCCATTTCTCCCAACAGGTACACCTATACAATTAACATACGGTAGCATGAGCGCAGGCGTTCACCCCACCCCCTTCTTGATCGACTTATTACCCACCGCCGCTGCCAACTGAGATCACGAGAGGCGGCCCCCGGTTCGCCGCCTCTCGGCATCCGCACAGCGGATGCTGGGTTAGTTTGACCTCGGTCTTTGAGGTCGGTCAGTGGTGGGGTTTGATCCTAGCTTTAGCGTACGTATGTTAATTGTATAGGTGTCCTTTGCATGGTGCAATATATTGTTATCATACAGCGGGTAATTCAAAAAAATCCAAGGCTGACTCAAATGGCGATATCACAACCGTTCAACGCCCCTAACTATAATAGGGCTTCAGAGGCAACTGTCGATGACGTTTCAGATATCCAACGTATCATTAATGCAATAGAGATGCGTGATTTCAAAAGCCTAATCCTGCACTACCAACCACAATACCACTCAAAAACTCTCGACCTTGTTGGATTTGAAGCCTTAGCTCGCTTCAAGCATGTAGCCGGCAACATCACTGAACCCAACAGTTTCATCCCGGCGCTCTCAGACAGCAATTTACTGACTGATTTTGACACCGCGGTAATGCTTGCCGTGCTCAGATCAATTTCGGTGTTTCAGAAAATTTACGGTGACAAGACCACATTGTCGATTAACGTTTCTCAAAATTCTGTCTGTATGCCCGAGTTCAGAAATCGCCTATTCAAGGCCATCAAAAAACATCAGATTAACCCCCAGTGTATCTTCTTAGAAATTACTGAAACTGAAAGACTCATCACGTCAATAAGCCAGCTGACGCTCTCTATTGAAGAGCTTGTAAACCACGGAGTGCGTGTTTCTCTCGATGACTTTGGTACAGGCTATTCGACCATAGAACAGTTAGCCCTACTGCCAATTTCAGAAATCAAAATCGATCAACAATTTATTCAATCTACAAACACTGAAAATAGTAAACGCTATTTCTAGTCTCGGTCGATCCGTAGCGGACAGGATCGTCGCAGAAGGTATCGAGAATCAGGATCAACATGAGTACTTTGCCAATCACCGCCACGCTTTCATTCTCCAAGGATATCTTTATTCGAAACCTAAAGACTTTAGCAAGCTCATAGTTGGCAATTAAATTCATCACATTGGCACGCTCACTCCTGAGGAGCCATAGAAAGATGACCCAAAATGAAGCTCCGTCGCTTGATGTATACGATGTAGACGCTCTGCTTAAAGCTGCAGGTTTAGTAGGTTCCTTCGAGCTCAAAAAAAGAATTGGACCGGCGATCCATGTGTACGGCCGTATTTATGGGATTAAACGTTATCCGGACAGAACCTTTTTCACTCGCCATGAACATCAATTCAAAATACCGACCAAGCAACGTTATTGGCCTCTCGCTTCCTATCTTGAGACGGAAGGCCCAAGCTCATTTTGGGTTCTTGGATCGCAAACTGGAATACAAGACTTTCTAAGCCGAACACCTAATACTTCAATACAACACTCTGCTATTCGGATCAGTGACAAAGAAGCCGTCTTAAACTCGTTGAATGAACATTTAGACTCCGGTGAATACTCTGCGATGACCATCGTCCGGGGTGGTGATGATGATACTCTTGATATTTGGAACGATGCGGCTTTTGTCTCAAGTATTGTTGAGGTATGCGAAAGCTTTGATGTGGCTCTCTATGTTGCACTTGGACACGCTCACCGCCAATTTCTGATCGAGAAGTACTCTCGATCAATCCTTCGCAACACCAACTTCTCTCGGTGAGAGCTTTCATCAACTAATCTCCACCAACACTAGAATCGCACAAAGAGAAGTTGCTATGCCAGTTTCAATCCTCTTTTTGATCTTGTATCTAACCTGACATTGGAGCGCATCGACATGTACGATCTTGAAACATTAAAGGCAATTATAGAAGCTAGAAAACACCTTAAAGGGAAACGAGAGCTCACCAGTTTCGAGAACGGGAGAATTATCAACCTAAAGGTAGAAGATAGAATGTACCGCGTACACGGATATCTTGAAGAGAATATTCTTTTCTTTGATTTAAAACCTTATATTGGAGGGATAGACAAAGAACCAGTCGCAGTACGGGTACCGCTAGTGGCACAGATAGCCTGCCTTTCTGATCACTATCATCATGATAGCGTCCGCTGCAGAAATCTTTCTGGAAACTACGATTGGATCATCGAGTTCACAAAAACACTTAATGTGATTCTCAGCGAATATGAACTGCTTCCCGGCTCTCAACCCGAAGATTCAGATGGAAGTGTCTATTTGGTCAACGACGAAAGTGACATCCTGTCGGTTGAAGCACGGTTTTTGACGATATTCGAACCCACACAAGATGTGTTTCATAGGATGGCTATTGAACGTGCAATCACTGCTTTTCAAAAACACATGATGGAAGCTCCAAGTTCTGCAGTTAATAAAGAATTCGTCAACACCGCATTTATGTGTGAACGCTCATTAAACGCTGGACATGTTGACATGATATCACTCGACCCTAACCTGGTACTTGAGTCGGCCGCGAATCAACTAATGAAGATCGGTGAACTTTCGATCATAGAGGATATTAGGGCTGTACAAATTCGACTAGAGAAAGAACGAGAAAGAATCCAGAAATCACTCGGTTTCGAGCACTAGAAAATACCCTAAACTGATAAAGGTAACTGATATGAAGACATTTATTCCAACCCTACTTCTACTCGTGTTCTTTCATCCACTTGCAATCTCGGCAGAAGGGCCATCACCAAAAATTGCCGATAGCGCCATCTTCTGGACTTTAGCACCTTCGATAGTAAGCAGAGTGAATGTTCGTGAATTTCCAACCCGGAATTTCCCTATTGTCGACAAAGTAAGACGCGGTACGCTGTTTACGATCGAGCCCTCAAAGTCCAAAAATAACTTCCTATTTGTTTCGTACAATAAATCAATGTCTCAAGGCTATATTGCCTCATCATTGCTTGCACCAATGAATTCTACACAGAAATCAAGTATTACCCCGGAGAATCTAAATCATCTTACAGAGCTTATGAGAGCGGAGGGATGGTGAAAATTCGAGCGTTGAGAGAGGAATGTTAGAATTAGATTAACTGGGGAAATGGAAAGAAACGCCACCTTCCCATTTTGCTGAAGGTCAGAGAACTTCGGTCGTCGAGAGTTCCGACAGTAAAAAGGTAGGAATATTTACGATTTTTCCGTCGTAATTTTTAGATTCTAGAACCAAGGAGAGTTTGAATTCGATATCAGATCTTGATAGCTTTGGAAATGAAGCCTGGAGAAAATCAATGATATCTCCCACCGTTGATAGAGTAGAATACTCTAACTCGCTAGCATCGAAGACGAACGACTCTTCTAAAGCTAGAATAAGCTCTTTGAGACGCTGTAATAGCTCCATGCTCAATATCGAAGAGTTTATGCTCTCCCCCTGCGTTTTGAAACTCCCACCGCACCCTTTACAGACGGCCTTTAAACTCCTCAAGAGCTCCAGAGGATAAATCCCATCTGAACCACAATTAGCGCACTTGAGCTTCAAAGGGTCTGCGTATTTCACAAGATAGAATCCTCATTAAAAGTGTTTAGATGTTTGCTTTGTCTCAACAGAACAACTCAGTACCACTCAAATATTTATCAAACTCATGGAAACATGGAAAATGCGATCATGAAGTTTCAGCTTAGGGTACTTAGAGTCAAAGACTTAAAGAGTTGCTACTTACCATGCGTGAACTCACAGAACCATCAAGTTTATCTCCGAAGTTCCTTGCATGACCGGAAACTCTTTCGCTCCAGTCATATCTCCCATGCATCTCTTCAATAACCTCTGCCCAAGAGCTCATTCTACGGTCAACCGACTCCAGTACTTCTCTCATTGACATAGATTCGTCTGAAAATGCTGCTCTCTCGTCGTCGGTAAGTCTGAGAGTGCGACGCATTATATATGCTTCATTGCCAAGACGTAGGCCTCGTTGTTCACTGATCACATCTGTATTCTGCAACAAGTTCCTGCGATCATTTGCACAACGCTTGTCAGCTAATTGGCCCCAATGCTTAACGTCTCCCAATCGCATAACTGAATTTGCCTGATTATCAGCTATCAGCAACGCTTTATCATGTAAATGGGCACCCAAGCCTCCCAATACGGATTTTCTTGGATTCATTGCCACGATCGCAGCCTTGGATTTTTTGAAGCGGAACTGATGTGGCAACTTAGCAGAAACAAACTTTGAAGAATTCTTCCGAATAAAATCAAAACTGTTTTCCCATGCTTGCTTGTAGCGCAGCAGTTCCTTTTGATAACCTAATTTTACAGGGCCATCTACGAATACTGAACTTCTTCCATAGTAGAGCGGACCCGGCGCCTCATTTCTTTGCTCGACAGCGTAATCGCAGTAACCCAATGCCTTATCGCTATGCACCTTTGAAGAAATCATCAACGCTTGGAGTGCCGTCTGTCCAATATATGCTCCAGGTGTTCCGAGAACGAAATTCACTTTACCTAAACTTGGTACCAATGGCGCCGCAGTATAATGATCATTTATTTCAGGCTTGAGCCACAGAGCATCTTTATCCTTTAGATAATTTATTGCGACGCTCCAAGGAAGCTGTAACCCTCCTCTTTCGGCCATCTGGTTGAGGCTAACGCCTTCACGTTTAGCATCTCTGGCAAGCCTTTTTGCAGAGCGCCCAGAAGGAAATCGTAATAAAGGTGTGGTTACTGCATTACTCATAATAAGTCTCTCCTGTTTTAGACTTATCGAAAAAGAAAAAGCGGGAGTGTTGCCACTGCCCGCTTTTAATATAAAAATGCGCTTTAAGGACGCTTCGCCGCTTGAATGTACGCAGAGCGTAGTATTCAGGAGATCGGACTAACGGTGCAGTATGATGGCCGCCCATTGAGACCAATACTAATTTTAATGATGACTTTTTGCAAGTGATATCCGCTCTAGAATGCCATCGAAAGCCCTTGTTCATTCACTCTTTCTTTATCTAGAACATCGGAACTAGAAAACACGGTTTCTACTTCATTCGAAGCGATCAGCGCCAGACTAAGCTCTGTCACCTGACTAGATGAAAGTTGCTGGAATTTACCTTTTGGACTAATCGCAAACCAATGCGTTTTGTCTCCAATGAATGCTTCTCCAAAGAGCCCTCGCCTTAACGAGAGATTGTCGTTTATTCGGTAAATTGTCGCCTTCCTATCTTTCTCAATAGAGATTTTCTCGATTTCACGAAGCACTTGATACTGATATTCGGTAGTTTCCGCTATCTCTTCTGCGCCGGCTTGCATGTCAAAGAGATCACTCACTGTATGTTCTGACTCTCTCACAGAATGTACCGCCTGATAGTCCAATCCTTGTTTCTCTAGAATTCTCTCTATGAGTTTTTCTCGATCATGAAGTACTTCTTTCAAATTGTATCTACTCAACTGATTGCCCATCCGCAACATACGATCGAGCTCTCGATGCCTTCCATTGGCAATAGAAAACACTCCCAATCGCGCGAGCGCATGTAAACCCGCAGCAGGGTAACTATACTCAGTACGATCTAGAAAATAATCGATCCCTAGTTCGGGAAAACCAAAAAACATTTCGGCCCCCTCCTCATCGATACCCATTTTGGTATCGGTTAAGACATCGGTATAATAAACGCCCTCCTTTTCGATTATATTCTCTTGGTCAATAATCGCCATATCTGGATCTCTAAGTCCGCTTAGAACCCCATCGAATTTCTCATCCTTGTAGGGAACTCTGATTTCAGTATAAGCGGGTAGCGCTGCATAGATTTTATCTATCGAGGGTATTTCCATGCGATATCCATCTCGGTAGACATCACGAAAGACTCGAGTTGCCTGTAAGGCATTATTGTAGCCGTATCGATTCCAAAGAATATCAATCGCTAGCACATCTTGATAACTCAGAATTTCGAAACGAGGATCTCTTCCCTCAGACAGGGCAATCTGCTCCTCATCAAACTGTATCGTTAGTGCAATTTTTAGCATGGTTAAACAGTGCTGAGGCGAATATGCGTTGGGAGAAATCGCTACGCTTCCATCTTCGTCTAAGCTTCGCGCCAACCAGTTTCGCCTCTTTGGATCAAAATGGGTATCCCTAATCCATTGTCGAAATGCGTTCAATGGACGCATGTACGCATACTCATCTTTTTTTAGCATGTTCTCCATCGATCTGTCGGTGCCTACTCGATTACAAGACCAACAACCAAATCTGGCACCACATCCACTAGATCTTGGCTTTTCATCTGCGTAGGCCAGCACCATACAGTTTCCGCCCTCACCATCCTTGTAAACCTCTACTAACCGGTCAAAGTTAGAGTACGATTGACGGTCCACGTTGTTTCTAACTTTTCCAATGTGCCAAAACACATCATCTAGGGTGAAATTCGCAATCGGTGAAATTACTAAATTACCATTATGCTCGATTGCTTCTAGATCGCTCTCCCCTCTCTCTAACATTTTTTTCATTCTCTGAGGACTCTCGTCAAATCTGGTCCCGATAACAGACACCGGCTCGACATCCACCCCTAAACGAGCAAATATTTTTTTCTTCAAAGAATTTATCGGAGTGACTTTCATATCCACAGAGCACTTGCTATCCGTACCTGGCAGAGAGGCAATCGTACGGCCGCCGATCAAATTTACCATATGGTTCTGACTCATCGCTGGAGTCGCAACCTCAACCTGACCGGGTAGCTTATTCGCTTTTATGAACTCCTCAATCTTGACAATTTCTTCTTTCGCAAATCGATCAATTTCTGGATTTTCTAGGAGCGTGTTTCCATGGATTATAACAAAGGGAGGAACTTCTCCCCCAGACTGCTTAAAATCACGTGCAGCTTTCAACCCAATATCAAGAGCGACAGAACTGTCTTTCCCGCTTGACCAAGCATAGACTAGAGGTATTCCATTTTTCATTAAATTAGTCAAAGAAGAATGAGCTATCTCAACCTTTTTTTCGTACGGTAACTCAATCATTCCAACATCAACTGTTTCTACAATATTGCTTTCATCACTCGGATAATCAAAAGAAACTTGCATGGCTATATGTCGAACCTCTATCCACTCTGAGAAGACAAATTTTTTTTGCTATTGCGACTCTAATCCGTTCGAAGAAACAGTACCGATTGAAGTCGACTTTTCTTCAGCCTTAGCCTGATCGAAGCTCGCTACTTTTTTTAGCATATTTGACAACACTGATTGCCGCTCACTGGTAGCGTCGATAGCTTTCCCTTTAAATGACTCTGCCGCCTCAATAAGTCTTGCCCCAACTCCTGTTCCTAGGCTACCCACCAAGCCCATCATTCCTAGCGCACCAATATTGTTCGTCAATGCTCCACTAGGACCTGCAGCAAGATCATAAAATACAGCCCCGAACGCAAGGACTGAGCCACCAACCGAGAGTACCGCAGACGCATCAAATAGAAGGTTCTTCGATCTTTCTGCTATAGAGATGTTCCTCGTTACCATTCTATCCAGCACTGATTCCCGATCACTAGATTTGTTCATCGCTCTTCTCCTCAATCAATGTTACAAACAAGTTTATTGGCTCTATAGATTCACCAATGAGCTCATTGAGTTCCGTTTGCTTTCGCTCTTTTTCTTTACATTCTTTAGCCATCCCAATCGCCAAAAAGGATACCGAGTGTCCCTCAGCAGTAACTAGCAGGGAGTTTGCTACTTCGAACTCTCTACCTATCAACGTTGGTTTTAGTTGCTCTATTTTCTGTTTCAGCCGAACAAGTTTATCCACTATCATTCTTATCTCCTTGTGTAATAACTACAGCGAATTAGTGTTTTTGTTTTCTAATTGCACTTATGTATTTTTGCGTAGTCTCTGGGGAAGCTACCGCTTCCGGCAAACGCTCTTTCCCTGACAATATCCTGTCTACTCTCTGCGAAAGAAAAATATTTGCCTCATAGATAAATTGGCTGGCATTTGCTATGTCAGGTTCGATTATCTCTGGAGGCTGATCACAACCTTTCCCTAAGTAGGCTGCTAAGCGACGATCGTTAGGGCAAATCAACACTAGCTTCTCTTGTGCTCTAGTCATTCCCACATAGAACAGCCTTCTCTCATCCTCAATGTCACAAGTTTGATCACTAGTGCGCGGGATGTACGGGAACTTTCCTTGAGATAAGCCAGGCATGATTACAAACGGCCATTCCAGACCCTTGCTACGATGGACGCTTGTAATGAGTATTCCTTCGCCTTTTTCACCATTTTCATCCATACCCTTTCTCAGAGACTCTAGATGCATAACATATGGGAGAAGGTCCTCTGAACGATGCTCTGCGTATGTTTTGATTACCTTGTATCGAGACCACATATCTTCCGCCTCTGCATCATTCTTCGCGGTGTATTCAATATGGTGCTTTACCCCTGTCTCCTCGATTATGTAGTCGATTAATTCCTCTACTGTGCTTGAATGCATTACTTGTAGATTTCGCCATGTTCTCGCTCTACGAATTACCCGCTCCTTGACCCATTGCTCTTTTACCTTAAATGTAAAAGTGTCTAGCGCTCCTATTGGGTCTTCTAAGTTCGACAGGGCTTCGTTAATCATTTCGTACTCCAGATCTCTGGGCATACCTAGGGAAGGAAAACGAACGAAGTACTGAATGAATTTTCGCCTATCTGACTCGGGTAACTGATCGAAACTCCCTGCTCCGATATGCAAACCTGCTAGGAGAGCTCCAATGTCTGGTGTATCAAACAATGCAGTTCCACCCTCAACGGTATAGGGAATGCCTGACTTTAAAAGTGCAATTTCGACCGGTACTGCCTGAGAAAAAGACCTTACCAAAACCGCAACTTCAGAGAGCTTTCGACCCGAACTTAACCAAGTCGAAATTTGTTTTGGAACAGTAGGTTGTCCAATTTTTTCTACATCGAGAGAGATGCTTGTTGCGCGACTAGTCGGACTAGAAATACACAACTTAGAGGCTCTAGATTTGTTGTTCTTGATAACATGGGTAGCAGCCAATGATAGTTGGTGCCCATATCGATAGGTTTGATCTAGCTTATACACTGCAGGTTTTGGGAAGAAACGATCGAAACCAGTAATTAGATATTCTGGTTTGGCGCCACGCCAGCTATATATACACTGATCATCATCCCCCACCACCATAACTGATGCCTTACTACCAGCAATGATCTTTATCATGGCCATCTGAATATCAGATATGTCTTGGAATTCATCCACAACAATATGGTGATAACGATCGGAGAAATTTTTTGCTTTCTCTGGATTGTCAATTAAATGGCGGACAGGGTCATAGATCAAATCGCTAAAGAACTGAATATTCTCCTTCTTTCGTTTTTTTCGAAGGCTTTAAAACCATCAATAAAGTATCTGTATTTAGTGGCAAACCGGTATTCAGAAAATACGTCTAACGGAGCGTCAAGTGAATTTTTTGCTAGATCTACATATGAAAGAAACTCCATCACGATTTGTTTCTTTGCTTTAACATCACTAATCCAAGGCATTAGCGTATCTCTGGCAAACATGAATAGCTTGTACTCACTCGTTTCAAGTCTGCACTTCCTAAAATCACCACTTTCTATCAGTTTGTTTTGAATGGTACTACCGAGACCGTGGAAGGTGAAAACAGGAGGGCATTGAGCGCGGTCGAAGCTCTGGAGGAGCTTATCTCGATAGGAGTCCCTCGCATCTCTATTGAACATAACCGACAGAATATTTCGACTCGATACACCATCACTCACAAGTCGCTTAACACGTTCGATCATTGTCGTAGACTTACCAGATCCAGCCGCGGCAAGTACTTTGGCGTGCCCACTCTTATGATTTGCAACCTGCTCCTGTTTAGAATTCAACATTTATGCCGCTACCTTTGTTAGTACTATTTGTGAGTTGATTCTCACGGTGCATTTCAATTACTGCACAGAGCTTCTGATGCGTTTGGTAGCTTCCTATCTGATAACTTCGATTCAATTCAAGCCCTGTTTTCTTATGCCCTCTTGCTAGTGTTTCAATGGCACTTTTCACCCATATGGATTTCGTTTTTGCTGTCACTTCTGCGTCTGGGGCTGATCCCCCATCGATAGACATTTTCGAAACGGCTTGTCGCTTTACAATGTTCTGTCCATCCAGCAACGCTATTTCACATGAATCAACAAATCCTCTTACATACGCTTCTTGATTCACTTCTACACCAGAAACAATGTGAGATAGCACAGCGTCTAGTGTCGTAATCAACTTCCATCTAGTCTCATTCGGATAGCCAAAGTTGAACATTGCCTGTGGGATATCGGAAAAGATAAACGGGTCATTATTTTCGCCGTAGTATGCGTAAGTGCCCAGAAACTCTAGATCAACCCATTTCATGATGGATCTCCCCGAGACGAAATAAAGTAAAACTCTCTTTTTGACTACTCAAATTCACGCCCCCTGTTTTGCGTGCCAGTAGGTTTCCCTTAGCTTTAGGACATGCCGAAATCATCACTCTTGTTCGGTATATCTCTCGTGGCATCCGGCATAGATGAAGCGCCAAGACCCTTCCCGGATTTTATATTTCGAGTAACTAGCTTTATCATCTGTTCTGCTGCAGAGTTCTTTTGGCCGGTGGTTAGACCACTATCTGCTTTTGCCCTCGACTGCATACCGGTCTCTAGCACCACTGAACAAAAACAAGCCTTAAGGGCACTGCGATCACCATTAGCAGCATTAATTGATGCCTGTTGCCACTGAGCCCTATCAATCCTCTTCCAATCGATAGTCAAACCATTGTTGAATGCCAAACCTTCGATGAGTGTTCTAATTGTGCGGCCATTTCCAGTTCTAAAGGGATGTACCAAGTTCATTCTGTTGTAGTAGTAGGCAGCTTTAGAAATGAATTCAGCTTCACTCGAGCCGAGAAGAAAATCCTCTCGCTCTAACTCTTTGAACACTGCCTTCATGCTGGCATCTATGCTTTCCGGTGCCACATACTGTCTTCCATCACTCGCCTTTAGGCCCGTCACTCGAGCGGCGCCTGCCCATTCATACACGTCCTGAAACAGGTGCTCATGAATTTCCTTCAGATGATCCCAGTCGAAACTACCGCTGGGCATACCTTGTTGACGACGGAATGCACTAAGAACCAACTCACATTGGTTCAATTCAATTGCATCGGTGATATTGAGCTTGTTTTTCAGCGTGATTGCGCCGGGTGCCATAGCATATGGGTCAGCGCTTATCGGCATGGATTTTTTAACTGCAACGACCATACTAACCTCCGTAGACCCTGATTAGCTTTCCTCGCAATTCCTCATCAGTTCCCTTGTGAGATTCGATGATCTTGAGCTGTCGAGCGGTTAACTTCCCTTCAGGCTCATAGCCGTCCAAACTACTGCTAGCGACAAAATTTCGCAGACGCTCCTTCTTGGATTGAGGATCCTGCTCTAATTTACCCATACGATATCTCCACTAATGACCCCATTTTCAACAACTTATGCGCGCGGTCATGTTTAAAAGGAAAGCCAAAACACTCTTGCACATCATAATATAATACTATTATCATCCCATAAATCAACTTTAGACATAGCATTTAGCGTAGATGTTGCGCCCAGTACAAATGGGATCGTTAGTCATAATCATCATCGCCACCTGCTCAATGAGTGAATGCTCCGGCAAACTGATCCCATTTAAATAGATTTAAGACCTCTGCCCGCGACTAAAATAGGAGAGTTGTTCATGGCACGAATCAAAGATAGCTACGTAGAGAAGCTCAAAGAACACTCCGCTGAGTACCTGCCTGCGATCATAGGAGAGACCACTGAGCTCAAGAAAAACGGGAAGAATCTATCTGGACTATGCGTATTCCACGCTGAAAAGACACCATCCCTGACCGTAAACCCCCAAAAGGCCACATACCATTGCTTTGGCTGTGAAGCGGGCGGTGACGCCCTACGTTTCATCATGGATTATTATCAGCTTCCATTTCGAGAAGCTGTTGATCGACTAGCACGCAAAACTCAGTTTTCTCCTCCCGAATATGAAGAGAGTGGCAAGGAAGGAAAATCTAATACCCAGTCGATAAGAGTCAAGAGCGCACTGACGAGTGCTAGCGATTTGTACAAAGAGCAACTTTCAGGCTCCGAAACAAATCGGCGATATCTTAGTGCTCGAGGATTTACCCTGGAGGACATCTCTCGATTCAATGTAGGCTTTGCACCTGACGACTTTGACTTCATACCCAAACGGCTTATTAAGAAAGTAGGGGTAAAAGCGCTTCTTAGTGCCGGCTTACTCTCCTCTAAGCCAGATTCAAATCGAGTGTGGGACTTCTTCAGAAATCGGATAATGTTTCCCGTACGCAACCAGAATGGTCATGTCATCGCTTTTGGTGGAAGAACACTGTTAACCAAACCTGAAGAGGCCAAAAAAGCTGGAAAATACATCAATAGCCCTGAAACAGACCACTTCACAAAAAGGAAGCATCTCTATGGGTTATACGAGTCCTTGCAACAACGGAGCCCAGAACCGGGGACAATAAATGTGGTTGAAGGGTTCGTTGATGTTATCGCTTCTCACAGGCATGGATTTTTCAATACAGTGGCGCCTATGGGTACCGCAGTTACCCCTGAACAAATGACCAAACTCTTTAGATATGCTGACCATCTGCGGTTTGTATTCGACGGAGATAAGGCTGGCTACTCGGCGGCATATCGAGCCTCTATGTCAATGCTCTCCATGTCCAATGGCAAGAAAACCGCCTCTGTTGTTATCCTTCCTAAGGGTGAAGATCCAGATTCCTATTTGGCCAAACCAGAAGGAAGCTCCCTATTTTCACACGCTCTTTCTGATGAAACCCCAATTTCTAAGTTCTTGATCGACTACCTCGTCGATAAATACGGCGATTCTAGTGTTGAAAATCGAGCTACTGTCATACATCACGCCAAGGAATTCATCGAAGCCTCTACTGACTCTACATATAAGGAACTTTTAAGGATTGAGCTTACTAGAGCTCTGAAGTTAGATGAAGATTGGCTTTATCCCCAACAACCGATTGCTTTATCTACATGGGAGACACTGCTGGGGAATGATGAAAAATCTCTTCTTCAAGAAGCTAATGATGAAATACTGAAGTACTGCGGACTTGTTCTTCAAGAACCAGATTGGCTTAAAATGTTCCCGCTCGATATCGAGAATTTGACGAACCCGTCAGATATTGAACTCATAAAATTTACCACCTTTACTCTGGAAAAATCCCTCAACACCAAAATCCCCCCAGAAAGACTCTACGAAGAATCTCTGGCCAACTTAGTAATGTACCTCAAGGCTCTTTCTGGCAAAACATTAGAAGAGAGGATAGATATCGCTAGAGCATATGGCCTTGGATCTACAATCGATGGGCTACAGAATCAAACGAAAAAACAAACTGAAACACGGATCTCAATGTGACAAGCTGTAATTACCTCGCTCGATACCAAACGGAACCCCTTAAGGTGTTGAAATCTCATATTCACACCGCGATCAAAGAAAAGCGATACCTAGCACCCGCAGCCTTCCAAGTTACTAGTCATGGCTTCTGCGCGCCAGACGATGGGATTGAACTCCTAGAAACTGCGAGTTTTCTCTGTGCGAATTATCGATATTCTGAACGGTCAGTACCCACACAACTTGTAAAAGCTCATGCTCGAGAAAGAGTGGACACTATCAAGTCCATGGGACAAACAGTCGGTAAAGAGCAGTTAAGAGAGATCGAAGCGGATATTAGACAAGAACTCGTACTTTCTACCCCTCCTTCGATAACAGATTTGCAGGTTGTGTTCAGCTATTCAATGAATGAGATATGGATTCTTTGTTCAGGAAAAGCACAATCGGACAAGATTTCAAAGAGACTGTTTACTGATCTAAAATCTCTTCCTACTAGCCTTTGCACCCTCAAGCGTGAATGGCTCCCAAGTCAACTCCAAGAGCTAATTGACTCGACTGACCAATCCTTCCGTCTTCATCCCAACTATGAACATTTTGCATCATCCCATGTCGCTCAGAAAGGAAGTGCTGATCGTATAGGTGGTATCTGGGATGAAAAAGTAGAATTCACATTAACTCAAAATGGAGAGATTCTTAGAATAAAAACAACTGATGAGTTTAAGGGTGAATGGTATGAAGAGGGAGACCAAAATACTCCAGAATCACTGGAAGCAATAGCACTAGAATTATGGGTTAATTCTATATCTGATTTAACCGCCTTTTTAGTCGAGCTGCAATCCAATCACATCGACATTGAACTGGCTCAACAAGCGTGAGCGATCTCTTGTCTCTACCCCACAAAACCTATGTATTCAGTACTCCAGCTGTCGATAGGCTCCTGATGTACCTTTTACCACTCAAATGGTTCTATAGTTGCGGTCTCACTAAGTCTGAGGAAGTGACTCACTCCCCATATCTTTCTACTCCAACAATTTTGAAGTATTTAGGCGCCAATCCCTTGACGAAACAAAGAAATCAATCATACTTTTCTTGCGCTTAGTCATTATAACAATATATTATTATGATCATAATCACTAACAGAAAGCGTTCACATTTTCGGAGAGCATATGAGCAAGACCCAATTAATAGGCAAGGATGCTATGGTTCCGCTGCACCCCTGCTTTCCCGTCACAACCAAATTAGATGGAGTGACAATCCATTCTGTTGCTTCATTCCTTATCGCCTTAACAATCGAAGACGCGCCAGCCCAGGCATTAGCGTGCAGTCAAATTCCTGAAACCGCTTCAAAGCTCGCCAGTCGTGCACTGGGGGTGGTTAACAGAGGAAGCTCTAACGGGAAAATCTATTGGAAAGGTGAGGCCATATCCCGCTCGTCGCAACAATACGACAACCTGCTAGATCGACTATTCATAAAGCTTCTTGAAAGTAACCAATTGATCAAGCATGCACTACTGAACACCGCTGAAAAAAAATCTAATGCTTCATCCTAGGGCTATGCGACTCATTGGGCATCACATTAACCGAGATGAATACTCAAGACGT
Source organism: Cellvibrionaceae bacterium (assembly GCA_002707785.1). Lineage (GTDB taxonomy): Bacteria > Pseudomonadota > Gammaproteobacteria > Pseudomonadales > Cellvibrionaceae > Pseudomaricurvus. Next base: position 31,935 of record PANW01000006.1, read on the forward strand.
CTGAAAGGCCTCAAAGCAGGAGCAAGAACATATGCAACAGCGTAAGCAAAACACCCTATTACGACTATCAGATACTAAGCTACCACTGTCTGTTCAACGGCAACTGCTAAAACTGCAGCTAGACATTGAAATTGTCACGAAACGTCAATTCAACATTTCAAAGAATGCCAGCGTCGTACACGACCTGCTCGCGTTTGCATCAGTAGTGCCAAACCAGCGCCTTTCTAGAAGCTACGAGTTATTAATTGATTCACTTAGAACAAGCGAGAAGAGATACTTAAAGGAAGTCTTAAACTGTCGCTGGCTTGTTGTTATCGATAGCCCGTCGACTCAAGAGGATAAGGTAATCTTGCAAGGGTCCATAGCTTAGTGAAATCGCATGAGAGGCAAAACCTCTCATGCTTGTTCTCCTCGCGCCATCAATGGCTGTAGAACTCGAATATCATAGCACGCCAAAATTCGCTTCTGCTAGAGTTAGTTTTAGACTGGAACCAATACCAATGTACACTCTCTTTTCATAGAGAAGGAATTGGAGGGCAACCAACCCCTCCAAGTTCAGTTGATGCAGAATTTACTCGACTGTTAAGAAGACAATGCCAGACTTCGATGTACGGGGAGGATCGACAATGGCCTTTTCCACTTCATCCTTTTCATCTTGCAGGGACAGAACTCCCCCTGCCTTTGCCACAGTCAATGCTACATCAGCAGCTTCCTTCTGCTCTTTCACCCAAGAAGAGTATGTTGCAACTAATTGCGGCATACTACGAAAAGCGGGTCGAATTACAGGCGTAGCGGTAGTTATTTGGGGTAAGGTAATTCCATTCAGAACTTTTAGCAGGTACTTATCGTATTGAGTAGAGGGCTGTTCCATCGCATACCAGTAGACTGCAGCCATTTGTTCGTACGACAACCCATTTCGCCCAAGTGCATCTGCTATTGTATCTTTATGGACATCATTGGCTGTATTTCGAAGTGTATTGGTCGCGACAATATTTGCACTCTTTATCGCATCTCGAACGAGCTTTCTGATACTCGAAGATGTGCAAGTGTGTGAGAAAGCTTCTAGTTGCCCATAAGCCTCGACAAAGGTCTTAGGCGGTACACTACTATCTATTTCTTGCCTTAGCGTTCTCATCCCTCCCTTCACCATTTCTACAATCACATCACCGTCCGGTCCCAGTAGATAATGGTCACGATACAAATCCATTGTGCTGTTAATTGCCGCAGCGCCCAAAGCGGTTCGTGTCAGATTTTCAGGGCTCGCTTCGTTAACACCAAGAATACCGGTACCCAAAATAACCAATAGATTAAATTCACCCTGAGAGAACCCAAGGTTATTTTGACGCCGTTGTATATCATCAAGCTGCTTAAAGCAGAGCGACTCTGTTAACGCCATTCCCATGGACAGATATTGTTCAATATCTGATGCGGTAGCTCCGCCATTTTTTGCAGCTTCATACTCTTTGAACCACCCTTCACTCTTATCGTTCTTATACCATTTATCTTCGTTTGGATCACTGACAGTTCCCAACAAATGATTTTCATTGGCGTAGAGGCGTTCGGGCGGGTGACTTGCGCAGCCGAATACGGACAAAAGAAAAACAAGAATACACAGAATTCTAAAACGCGAAGAGCTGATCATCGTGAAATCCTTTTCAGATTGAGTTTCGTTCTACCCACCCTATACCTGAACCCCCAAAGGCGTCAACTCCCCAAACATAACAGCTATATGGGCTGTACTATCGCTTTAGCAAGCAAGTAGCTTGTCACTAAATCTAGGCTGCAAAAACTCTAGCTGCTTAGAAAGTACGTTTCTCCCCATCAGGTACATTGCCTCGAAAGGGTTGGGGGTGAAGGGTACAGCCAACAGAGGCATTCCCGCCTCTTCCGGTGTACGGCACCCTTTTAGCTGGTTGCACGCCATACAGGAAGCGACAACATTGCACCACGTATCCAGACCTCCTTTACCTCTAGGAATTACGTGATCTCTAGTGAGAGATGAAGCTGAGAACGCCCCACCACAATAGAGGCATCGATGTTGATCTCGGCGAAAGAGTGCGCGATTAGTCAATACTGGGATCGCTCGCGAGTACTCTCTTGCTCCTGTGACCGCTATAATGGCCGGTACATCCATTGATGATTGAATTCCTTCTTTCGAAACTCCCCCCCGAAGTAGAGTCATCCCCTCCCCTAGGCTCCAGACAACTTGGTTTTTCGCAATTGCGGTTGCTGCCTGTTCAACATTGATCCAAGCTGCCGGCATTCCGGACTTGGTAAGTTTTAAGATCTGCACAATTTGTCCTTAACCAACACAAGGTGATGTTCAACTCCCTCGCTATCAGTGTTTAATTCGCATGAACTTCCGAGAGTCGAGAGCTCGGAATCCTTTGGCTTTTAGAAAATGACCTAGTTCAGCGCAGGTAGCCGGACTGGGATCAATCAACATTATCTGTCTAGGCAAGACGCCTCTCGACTCCGCCCAACGAAGAACATCAATACCTTGTTCGCGACCATCTATTGTTTGTGACACGTACAACGTAGAAACACTCTGTTCATTCAAAACTCTCTTGGCCTCCCTAACCGACGTACAGATAACGTCAGCATCAAGTCTGGAGTCACTCGCCATTAAGACTCGCATGCTTTTGGCTCCTTAAATTGGGGTGATTGACGAGATTCGAACTCGCGTAGACCTGACTCACAATCAGGGGCCTAAACCACTCGGCTACAATCACCATTACTTGGCAGGGGTGGAGGGACTCGAACCCCCAACATCGTCCGCTTAGAAGGCGGATGCCTTAATCCAATTTGGCCACACCCCCAAAATTCACTTAGCTGTAATTTCGTGATCTCTCACAACATCGAAACACAACATGTTGTGTTTTTGCCGGATGTATCCCCGTGATTATTCTAACCTAACCACTACATATGGTAATTTTCCTATTCTTGCTGATAGGAGGCACACATCCTTGTATACCCTTTCTCAATCAGCCCTTGATATTTATGACTTGCCTGAGCGTATGAACGACTTCAACCAAATCATTCTGGTTTTCCATTACCTGATCTATATCTTTGTATGCCATAGGAATTTCATCGATCACACCTGCGTCTTTGCGACACTCAACTCCCTCTGTAGACCGAATCATGTCTTCGACAGTGTATTGTTTCGAAGCAGCTGTACGACTCAATCGTCGTCCAGCACCGTGGGAACAAGAACAGAATGAATCTTTGTTACCCTTGCCTCGAACAATGTATGACTTAGCTCCCATTGAGCCAGGGATAATTCCCAAATCATCAACACGAGCTCTAATTGCACCTTTGCGGGTAACGTGGACGTTTTTCCCGAAATGGTTTTCGAACTCCACATAGTTATGGTGGCAATTGATGGCCTCCTGAGTTATTGAAAACTCAGGCAAATGGCGCCGAAGTACCGCCAGCGACTTTTCCATCATCTTGGCTCGATTCAGAAACGCATAATCCTGCGCCCATTTCACCGCGTTCAGGTACACCCCGTAGTGATCAGACCCTTCCACAAAATATGCAAGATCACGATCAGGTAGGTGAATCATCCAACGCTCCATATCGCGCTTGGCAAGCTCAATGAAATGCGTACCGATGATGTTTCCTATCCCGCGACTACCAGAGTGCAGCATTACCCAAACATCTTCATTTTCATCAAGGCAGAGCTCGATAAAGTGATTACCCGACCCGAGCGTTCCGAGCTGTTTTGCTGCTTTATCGTTCTTCACTCGCTTAAGCAGTTTGGGAGTGAGTGTGAGGATCTCATCCAAACGACCGGCGATAGAGTGAGCACCAGAGATTTGAGCAGCGCTATGCGCCCCGCCCGGTCCTAACGGAATGGCCTTCTCAATATCAAAACGGATATCACGAAGATTGTCGGGTAAATCTCTAGCATTTAGCGACAAACGGATCGCATTCATTCCACAACCAATATCCACTCCTACGGCAGCCGGGATAATTGCCTTTTCAGTAGCAATAACTGATCCTACTGTTGCTCCCTTACCCAAATGAACATCAGGCATGGCAGCAACATGAGAATGAACAAACGGCATATTGGCAATTCGACTCAATTGAGCTTCAGATTGATAGTCGATATCCTCAGTCCATATCTTTACTGGGAGCCGTTGATTCTTGTGCGGCGCCAACACTTTCTTAATAGCCATAAGGCCCTCCTTAGCGAAAACTAGTTCCATATTGATGAAAGAGGTTGTTGTCAATCACCGCATGCTCAAAGACCATGTCACTTGCTTTCTATCAATTGACGGAAACGGAAGGATTCGAACCTTCGGTGCCGTTAGACACTCTTCCTTAGCAGGGAAGTGTATTAGACCTCTCTACCACGTTTCCTATTATTGGTCCGGATTATTGGACTCGAACCAATGACCCCATCATCCCAAATGATGTGCGCTACCAAACTGCGCTAAATCCGGATTGTTCTTCCTAAACACCTCCCTAAAAAACTCAGGAGTGGTCTGCATACAATGGAGCTCGCAGTCAGATTTGAACTGACGACCGGCTGCTTACAAGGCAGCTGCTCTATCCAACTGAGCTATACGAGCAACAATTTGGCTACCCCTTCAGGATTCGAACCTGAGATACCAGAGTCAAAGTCTGGTGTGTTTCCAACTACACCAAGGGGCAATAAAAATGGTGGGCGCTATAGGAGTCGAACCTATCTAAGTCTGGTTAAAAGCCAGATGCACAACCGCTATGCCAAACGCCCAATTATTGGAGTACCGAGCCGGATTCAAACCGACGTAAATGGAGGTTGCAACTCCACGCATAATCTCTCTGCCACCGGTACACAACTTGGAGCGGCCTGCGAGAATCGAACTCGCTTCCTCAGCTTGGAAGGCTGGTCCCTGACCAATCGGGCAAGGCCGCATTAAACCTATGATCCTCAACTTAACGATCGTTAATAGCCTGATGCATCAGGATGGAGTCGAACCATCACAGTGGTTAGCTCCGCATTTACAGTGCGGTGGGCTCTCCGATGCCCAGCTGATGCTATAAACTTGCCCCAACCAAAGTCGGCACTGTATGAACGGAGCGGGCCTGTTGCTAACTACTACGAGAATTCGTCCTTTTTGATAAGCAGACATAACCCGTACTAATCAACGACTCGTTCGACCATTCCATTCACTCACACAATTGGCTCCACCTGCCGGGCTCGAACCAGCGACCTAATGGTTAACAGCCATTCGCTCTACCAACTGAGCTAAGGTGGAATTAACTCTTATTCAGAAAATGTCATTAAGTTAAGCAACGGCACTTTCTGAATAAGAGTCAACGTTGTTTTTGTTCATGTTTACTCGGGTATAGCTACCCTTCCCTTTGCCAGCTTTGACGACACGTTGGCCAAATACTGGATTCCCTCTGATCGACAAATGCCGATTTCTATAGCGATGTACTTTTCGTTTCATCCTACTTCTCCAAATTTAAGAGTGGTGCAGTGAGGGGGCTCGAACCTCCACACTCTCGATCTTCAATCGAGCGCTCTACCACATTGAGCTATCACTGCATTGTTCATTGATGGCACGCCAGGAAGGACTCGAACCCTCGTCATCGGTGTTGGAGACCGACGCTCTACCTGTTGAGCTACTGACGTATTTCATAAAATGGTGTCCCATAGGGGTATTGATCCCCTCTCTTCAGGTTGAAAGCCTGACGTCCTACCAATAGACCAATGGGACTGGTTGTCCGAGCGGGGAACGATCCCGCGACCTCACCCTTATCAGGGGTGCGCTCTACCAGCTGAGCTATCAGACACTAAAATTACAGCCAACTTTTTAAAGAACTAACAGGGTGTAAGTGCCTGTAACACATTTTCCAGCCATAAAAAAACCCCAGCTGGAGGGAACCAACTAGGGTTTACAGTAAAACTGCTCTATCCAGTTGGCCGCAGCCAACCAAATAACGGATGACTACATATTAGTTTTCTCGGCAATCCCAAACGCACTAAAATGCGACGGTTTTGGGCTTTCTTTAACACTAATAGAATATTCTCTATTACTTCTTTCCTGACAAACAAAAACGTCTTGGCATAAGCTCGTGCAGCTCTGCCAGCGATTCGTATATTTGTTCATCTTATGATTCATGTTAAATATCCATCGTTAGTATTTGGCAAAGAAAACAATCTCTGCTGCGTTAATGTGCTTTCAGAATAGTATGAGAAAATCCATAGTGTCAACGTCTTTTTTCTAACTATTTTTACTTTACAATCAATAACTTACGCTTCGAAAACTAATGTTACAGGCGAATAAAAACCTTCTATCAAAAATCGACAAAATGAAGGCACAGGGATCTATAACAGGCATTTTTTTACCTGATTTCCGGTTATTTTTTCTCAATTTTTATTCCAAAAAAACTCTCAAATAATTGTCCTTTTTTCATTTTCAATCCGGAAATTTCGTTTTTTCCGAACTTCTGATTTGGTGGGTCCTACTGGATTCGAACCAGTGATGTGTCATTAACAGTACTCGGTTATGAGCCGAGAGCCTTCGGCCACTAGGCAAAGGACCCAAAGTTTAGGCATAAAAAAACCCGGAGGGTTTTCACCTTCCGGGCTCTTCGATCAGCGAATGCTTTTACATTCTTTCCGATCTATTTACCTGGAAGGCTTTCGCCCTCCAGTGGAGAGCGGCTAGAAACTATTTCTCTGTATTTTCTGCGCACAGTATTCCCACCCAGCAATAAAGCTGGCCGGTAGGCGCGTAATGTTACAAAGAAGGTGTTTCATTTGTCTCTCCAAAAATACTTGCCTGCATTATAACCACTTAGTTTTCAAATGGTAGTCTTACAGAGATATCTTTTCTGACGTTGCGTATCTTATCAAACTCTTAACCTCTCGATCGTGGCCTCCGATCTAATAGCCTCTTTTTTACGATCAAGGCTTCAGCGATTGGAATTGTGCGAGTAAAGCCTCATCTCGGATTGATGATGATTAGATTTGTCTGTGCAATTTCAGAGCCTCTTTGTCGAATAATTGATAGTCAAAGGAATTTGACGATCCGCTCCAAAAGAGCGGCGGTTGACTCGAATCAACGGAGGCGCTTGTCGACGTTTATATTCATTCCTGTCCAGCATTTTCCGTACACGATCCTTATCCTCAATGGGCATTTCCCCTGCTATCCCTTCAAGAACAAGACGTTCATCAAGATTCAATAAATCTCCTTCCAGGATCAACTGAAGGTAAGCATCTAGCTGATCGTATGGAGGCAGAGAATCTGTGTCAGCTTGTCCCTCAGCTAGTTCAGCTGAAGGTTCCTTAGTGATGATTGCAAACGGAATAACTTCCCGTCGGAATTCCCATTCGTTTAGATAGTTAGCCATGTCGTAAACTTGACCCTTATACAAATCTGCCAAGATAGATAATCCCCCGGCCATGTCGCCATATAATGTACAGTAACCTACGCTCAGCTCAGTCTTATTGCCTGTAGACACCACCATAGCTCCCGTTGAGTTAGATAAGGTCATCAATCGCTGCCCACGAATTCGCGCTTGCAGATTTTCTTGTGCCAACCCAGAAGGAGCCTCGCCAAACGCTTCAGTGTAACTTTGTATCTCAACCTCGAACGTTTCTTTAATCGGTGACTCAACGAGTTCTACGCCTAGCGCAGCACACAGTGAAACGGAATCATCAACAGAGCCCGCAGAACTGTATTTTGACGGCATAGTAACCGCGACAACGTTTTCAGGGCCCATAGCCAAAGCGCAGATAGCCAAAGTTACTGCGGAATCAATACCTCCACTAGATCCCACCAAAACTTGCTTAAACCCTGATTTGACACAGTAGTCCCTTAGCCCCATAACCAGTTGCTTCACCATCAACTTCATGGAAACGTCAGGGCGACAATCGACAGGGGCTTGCCTCCTGATATCAACAAAATCTACGGACTCCTCAAACTCTGGTGCTTCTGAGATCCAGTAGCCATTGCTGCGCATGATGCGAGAGTTTCCATCGAACACCAAATCATCAATGCCACCGACCTGATTCACGTACACCACATCGCAATCGCATGTCTTGACAATGTTCTTGATCACCTCCGCCCGCGACTGACGCTTATAGATGTTGTACGGCGAGGCATTTATGCTAACAATCACATCACAATTGCAATCGGCTAACTGAGCAACAGGGTCTTTCTGGTAGAGAGGTTTCCCAGCGTCTTCCCATGCATCTTCGCAGATTAAGAAACCGACTCTCTTTCCCCTCCACGTCATCGCTCCTACCTGCCCCCCAGGCTCAAAGTGTCGTGCTTCATCAAACACACCGTAGGTGGGTAATAACTGCTTGTTGTACTGGTAGATCACCATACCGTCTTCAATAAACAGCAGTGCATTGAGGTGCTTCTTACCCGCCATCGGGTTGCGCATCACCACACCAACCACTATGGCCGAATTCATACCCTCAGTCGCTTTCTTGATTCGATCAAGTTCCAGCATCTGGGCATCTATAAATCCCTCACGATCTAACAGATCTTTGGGGTAGTAACCGGTGATACAAAGCTCAGAGAAGACGATCAGATCAGCTCGATTACCCTGAGTTGCGATGACATCGATAATCTTGTTAGCGTTACCCGCCATATCACCAATCGTGTAGTTCAACTGGGCAGTTACTATCTTCATTTACACGAACTCCTTCTTACGGCCGTAGCTGTCTGCCAGCCAAGCCACATAATCTGGATTTTCACACATCGTCTTACCTGCGGAGTCAGATAGCTTAGCTACTGGACGACCGTTCAATTCAACGAGCTTCATAACGATATTCAAAGGGGTGTAGCCCAAATCATTGGTCAAATTTGTGCCAATTCCGAATCCGGTTTCAATTCGATCGCCGAATTTCTTATATAGCCCAATAGCTTTATTAATGTTCAAGCCATCACTCCAAATTGCGCGCTTCGTTTTAGGGTCTACACCCAATTCTTCAAGCCGATCGATCAACTTCTCGCACCACTTATCGGGGCAGCCTGAGTCGTGACGAAATCCGTCAAACTGTTTAACTAAGTACAGATCCATCAACTCACAAAACGAATCCATGCCTATCACATCCGTCAGTGCATCACCCAAACTGCCTCGAAATTCTTGGGCCCATGCATCAAAAGCCGCTTTCTGAGCGTCTAAAGGGTGAACTAATCCTTGCCATGCTTGTAAGTATTCGTGCGCCATGGTGCCAATCGCAGTTAAGCCATATTCTTTAGCCAAATAGTAATTAGAAGTCCCGACAAAGTTGTTAGGTATCGACAGCTTAAAGGTACGAATCACCTCTTCTTGCCACGCTTTACTGAATCTACGGCGAGAACCAAAATCAGCAAAACTGAAGCCTACTGGCCCATTCTTCACAGTATCGATCTTAGCCATCAAGCGACGACGGCCCTCATCAAAATCGGGCTCTTCGACATTGTGGCGGTACCAAACCTCATTAACGACAGGAAGAACATATAACTCCCATGGACTGGTTTTCAGCATCGGACCTTCTGCCCAGATATCCAGTCCATCCTCCAATGAGTCAACGTGAATCATGCTAGCATCCAACTTGAAGTCAGCTAGGTAAGAGATAAAATCTTCAGACAGGTGTGGCTCCGTGCTCAGGTAGCGTAGTTCGCTGTCAGTGAACCGAAGCTCAGCAACCATCTTCAGCTGCTCACGGATTTCACCAATGATTGGCTTTAAATCGATATCTCGATTACGCAACTTAAAACGGTACTTAGCCATCGCATTGGGATACTGGTGAAGATTGACCTGCTGCATACTGAACTTGTATTTGTCGGTATCTAACAAACTAGTGATGATCTGCTCGCCCTGCTGTCTCATGTAAAACCTCCGTGCTTTTTGCATCGATTTTGCTCGTATTAAGTAGGCTGTTTATTCAGTTGCTTTGCGTGTTTTCCTTAAAGAGAATCAAGGACATTGACTCCCGTTGCTTTCATTTCCTTGATGGCATCTTTTACTGTATTGAAATCAATGCCACGACAAGCAGCTAGATTCACAATCACCTCAAATCCCGCTTCACGAAGCTGGATTGCGGTGGTCTTAACGCAGTAGTCGGTTGCCAATCCACCGACGATGACAGTCGTGATCCCCTCGCTTTTCAGATATTCAACAACGCCCGTTGATTTTGTGCTTGCTAGATCGTGGTAGCAGGCTCCATAGGGATGCATATCTGGCTCAATGCCCTTATACACAGCAAAATCGTAGTCATTCACTTTTGGTAGGTCATCGAGCAGTTCAAAACCCTGCGTTCCTGGCACGCAGTGGATATTCCAGCGGATGTCCATATTGTCACCATCCACTTCACTAAACTGCGGTTTCGCTTCTGTAGCACGCCAAGTGGCTGTTGCCGGGTGGGCATCTTTGGAAACCACTCGAATACGTGCCATTTTCGCCTGCTCATTAAGAGGGGCAGCAATCTCATCCCCCTTTGGGACAGGCAGTTCATTGGGACAAATGGGAGTAAAGCCCTTCTGCGGATCGACATCAAAGCTGGCGGTAAACTCTTTAGAAATATTCATGAGCGGCCTCCAAATGGCTACTTAGCAACACTGTATGACTAAGTTAGCAACTCAGTATTGCTTTGTAAAGTCCTTTACGTTAAATTAGCGACATTGAAGGATAAAATGCTTCGGTCAAACGGGAGATACAATGTGAAGATAGGCGTTTTTGGATCAGCATTTAACCCACCGCACATGGGGCACCTTTCGGTCATTAGGCAAGCCATGAAGCACTTTGACTTGATATTGGTAGCGCCCTCTTACCGCCATGCGTTTGGCAAGGTCATGCCAGACTTTGCAGATAGAGAAAGAATGATCAAAGCGCTTTTTAAACACCTTCCCACGGACGGTGCGGCTGTTGAATTCACTGATGTAGAGAGGAGAATTGCTCGCCTAAAGGGCCGCGCAGAGCCCATTTATACTTTTGATCTCCTCTCCGAAGTCGAAAAAGATAACCCTGATGCAGCTATATCGTTCATCGTTGGCCCAGATAACGCCGCGAATGAAACATGGAGTAGGTTCTACAATGGCGCGGAGATATTAAAACGCTGGGAAGTATTTGTAGCTAAGGAACTACTGCCTATAAGGAGTTCGGACATTAGATCAATACTCAACGCAAAAGGGGAAATTCTAGAGCACCTATGCCCCGTTGAAATTCAGGACATCTACAAATCCATTGATACCAAGGGAACAGCTGCATGAAAAACCACATCGATTACGTTCTCTTTTCTATGGATCCCGTTATCTTCAGCATTAAGGAAGAAGAGCTATATGTGCTTGTTGTAAAGCGGAACCATGAGCCATTCAAGGGCAAATGGTCTCTACCGGGGGGAAGAGCCGATAAAGATGCCTGTAATGATCTGGCAGGATCTTTTGCTCTTAAACTTGAGGAAAAAACCGGCATCAAAGATATGTTTTTTGAACAAGTTCAGACCTACGGAGGATCAGAGATGGACCCACGTGGATGGTCTGTTACTACCTCCTACTTGGCGCTAACACCGATTGAGGCCATTGATCTCAATGCATCGCCTGAAGGTACAGAGATGAAATGGGTTTCTTTGGATTCTATTGGGGAAGAATACGATCTCGCTTTTTGGCACAATCGAATTGTCAATGACGCCCATCTACGCCTTCGCAGTAAATCGTTCTATACCGATCTCCCTGTCAATCTGATGAGAGAGAAGTTCACCTACGCTCAGTTGAGACGAGCATATGAAGTGATCCTAGGCGTGAACATCACACGACAGGCTTTTACCCGTAGAATGGATGACGCAGGAATATTCGAGCAGACGGGTGAGAAAGAGACGGGCAGTAATCGACCAACGCCTTATTACCGAAAGAAAAATCAGGGTGGGCTCTATTCCTTCCCTCGCATGATTAAAGGATGATATGCAATATTCTATAAAGGACTCCAAGCAACTCAGTACGGGCTTCTTAAGGGTGCTGAGCTACAAGATTCAGCACGAACTCTACGCCGGCGAAATGAGTCCCGAGTTTACTCGCGAGCTCATGGATCGAGGAGATTCGGCTTCTGTATTCCTCTATGATCCAAAAGAACAGATTATTGTGCTCATTGAGCAGTTTCGCATTGGGGCCATGAAATCAGATTCCCCATGGGTTCTTGAAACCGTGGCCGGTGTTATCGAAGACGGTCTATCCGCAGAGGAGACCGCACGTAAAGAAGCTGATGAAGAATGCGGAGCCCAGATCGGAACCTTAGAAAAGATCGCTAGCTACTATCCTTCTGTAGGAGGCTGCAATGAATACAAAACCCTGTTCTACGCGGAAATTGAGTCTGAGACGATTCGAGGAGTACATGGGGTGGAGAGTGAAAACGAAGATATACGAGTTGTTAAATACGAATTGTCAGATTTTGTGGCGGCTCTTAAGTCAGATGCCTTTAACACTCCCTGCATTCAGATCGCAGGATACTGGCTCATGAATAAACTCAACTAATTGTTATTTTTTCAATCGTTCTGTAACGATAATTAACAACACATTATGCCTTCTCAGATAAGGTTACATACCATTAGGGCATTCTTCTAAGACTCGCCGGAGGCATACTACAAATGACACTATCGCACCGCATTCGATTAAGTGTGTGCCTTGCCGTCTTGTTCGTATATCGTGTGAGCAGCTGTACAACCACCAAGAATGGCCAACGTTGCAAGCGCTACTAGTTTCAAAACCCCACTTATCCTCTCGTTAAGTTCTCTTCCAGTGATATTCGCAGTGCGCAGAGCTGCGGATTACTACTGTGATATGTGCGATCAACATCCATCCGTGCAAAACTAAAGTTCGGCTCATGCCATTCAGAGGCAGGTTGAACTATTACAGGTTCATCGCAGAAGCTGAATTGATCAGCAGTAACATCGATAGCCAGACCACTTACTTCAACCCAGTAATGAGCAGCATTGTCGATATCAGGTTCGTAGTGTCCCCTAACTAACCTTGCTCCGACAACACCCCGTGATTCTAAAAAGTCTATCAGGAAACCTGACGCATAATGACAGCACCCTTTAGGGAATTCTCCTGATTTTCCGATGCAGCCCCAATCAAGAGACTCTAAAACTGCTCTAAAATCACTAGCCAGTTCCAACATGACAGAGCTATTCGGCTGCAACCTCTCATTAATCGTCATACTAGTGAAATTCCAAAATCGTTACAGGCGGTTCATGATAAATCTTGTGTAGCTCTTTATGATTATCGCCTAATCGAGCATTCGTAATGGTTGGATCAAAGGGAGCTTCTGAAGAGAGCTCTTCCAGCTTGGCAATTGCTTCACTTGCCTTAATGGCTGCTCCATCTCCAAACTTCAGAACAATAAAAGGGGCACCGTGCTGTATGTCTACCAGATTCTTTGTGAGCGGACCAAACTCGCTATCCGTTAACTCGGCGTCAAACGGAACGTCAACGGCTTTTAACTGTTCAATCAATTTTGATGCTTTCATATTCCAATTATCTCCGATGTAGCATTGGTGGCCACTCATCCGAACTTCTTAACGATTCGACATCCTTAAGAGCTAGCGCCTCAAGTTTAGCTAAATGATCACTATCCAAGTGCCCGCATATCGATTCAATATCTTGGATAATAAGTTTGTCGTCTATGCATTCAGCAAGAGCAAGAAGAACATGAACCCTCTGCATCTCATTCTCACTCATATCCAATGTGCATCGTAGTTTAGCTGTAAAGCGTTGACAAACCGCCGCCTTGCATTAAATTTGACTTATCAATTGTACCTTTTCCATTTGGGAAAGCATAGAAAACAGATTCTTGTGACAGTGTGTTTTTCAAATCTTTTAATGCTTCTGGATCATGTGGTATTGGCACCCAGTAATACCCGGCAGGGTAATCATCGCTTTCTATCAGGCCGGATTCGTTGTCAAGAACCTTCGTAATATGCTCTCGAACAAGCCCTTTCGTATCTGCTGCATTTCCAACTCTCGCCAATATCTCGTAATCAGATAAAGCATTTTTCAAGTTCGACAAATTGCCTACTTTTATCCCTTGGATACTATTTTTCATCTTTACTTCGAATGTAATTGCCAATGCATACGATTCATAATCAATATCTGATTCGTCGTTAGTAGACTCAACTTTGTAGCTACCTTCAGTTAATAGGGGAAAGTCTGCACTGTAGCTTGATTCGGCATTTATTATATTCTCTGCTGAACCACGAAGTGAGAACACTTCACCTAAGCCATTAGATATACAGGTAACTAGTACCATAGTTCGGCCAAATTTTTTAAGGCCTTTTATCAAACTGTTTTTGTCATCAAAAATTAACATTTTCATTCCCAATTTCTTTTTTCATATTCGAATAATTACCTCTGATCATCTTCAGCTTCTACGCTACATTCAAAGCTGATTTTTATGGATTTATATTCTTTCTCATCATTTTCTTTCCATATTTAAATGGAGATTTGGCATGAATTGAGCAGTGTACATTAACCATCGACGGGAACGACTAATAAACTCGTATTGTCAGAGTGCAGCGTAACTTTAATACATTTGCCTTCTGCAAGGTACTTCAGTGAGTTCCGCCCCTGAATGCCAAGCCTTAAGATTCTTTCATCTCTTTTTTGATTAATACCCATACTCCAACTACCCTATTAGCTTATATATCACATCAAAGATATATTCGCCCACAACACAATATCAGCCCGAGAAAATCATCAACGGCATCCAATCCTTCCGGAACTAATTCGATAAAAGCCTGGAATATCGAATCGGGCCTTATTGCTATAGGCATGATTCCTTTGACATACCAGTACATTTGTCTAGAGTTATAATGCCCTCCATCGAGGGTGAGTTTATCTAGGTAACTGCATTAGCGCATTTGCATGCGAAGACTAAGATTTTTTCCTGATCCGATGCAATGTGCATCATCTGGTTCGTGGCAGCCCATTCCCTTTATTTCACCTTGTAGGCTGCTAAACGGGTTCTCTGAATCAGCAATGGTACTGCGAATGTCATCATCGGTTCAAATTAAGTTGAAATACATGACATCAGAGCTTTAGTTGGACTGGTTTCATTATTCATTCCAATGGCGAATCGTACTGAGTTGAACATTT
>PANW01000058.1 GCA_002707785.1 Cellvibrionaceae bacterium
AGTTAGAGCCCGAATATACGCTCGCATCTTATAGGCCTGTCATTGAATATCTCACTTGCGAAAACGGGGGAGTCCATATACGCGATGACGAGGTTTATCATTAAGCTGGACGAGTATCTATCTGCTCGTCTTTTTTGTGATCGATAGGTAGAAAACACTGGGCTCAAGTGTCCGCTATCCGGCCGCCAATTCGGAAGGACTCTCTGCCAACTGGTTCTGCATCATCTCGCGCATCTTGAACTTCTGAATTTTCCCCGTCACTGTCATTGGGTAATCCTCGACAAACTGTACGTAGCGAGGAATTTTGAAGTGTGTGATCTTTCCTCGACAAAAATCTTTAATGGCAGCAGCGTCCACGTCCTTGCCATCGTGGAGTTTTATCCAAGCGCACACTTCTTCTCCCATTTTTTCGTCAGCTATGCCGAACACTTGCACATCTTGAACATCGGGATGGGTATAGAGAAATTCCTCGACCTCTCGCGGATAGATATTCTCACCCCCGCGAATCACCATATCTTTGGTGCGACCGACGATACGAACATAACCTTCCTCATCCATGATCCCGATATCGCCTGAGTGTAACCAACCGGCTTGATCGATGGTTTCCTGTGTTTTCTCCTCATCATTCCAGTAGCCCAACATGACCGAGTACCCCCGAGTACACACTTCACCTTTTTCACCGATGGCGACCACTCGACCTTGATCATCAGTGATTTTCACCTCGACGCGAGGCACGGCTCGACCCACGGTTTCGATGCGTTTTTCAACGGGATCATCAGGTTTGGTAATGTGGTTGAGCGGGCTGAGCTCCGTTTGACCGTAGCCAATCAAGATGTGCTCCATGTGCAGATCGCTCATCACTCGTCTCATGACTTCTTCAGGACAGGGAGAACCTGCCATTACGCCCGTCCTCAAACTGCTGACATCAAACTGGGAGAACTGTGGAAAATCCAATTCACCAATAAACATGGTGGGCACGCCATGCAGTGCGGTACAACGCTCGTATTGAACCGCTTGCAAAGTGGATTCTGGATCATAGGCTGCAGCAGGGTAAACAGCTGCGGCGCCGGCAACGATACAAGACAAACTCGCCAACACCATACCAAAACAGTGGTAGAGAGGGACAGGAATGCAGAGACGATCTTTTTCTGTGAAGCGCATGGCCTCGGCGGTTAAAGCCGCGTTATTGAGAATATTACAGTGGGTCAGCGTTGCACCTTTCGGTCGACCGGTGGTGCCACTGGTAAATTGTATATTAATCGCATCATCCGGTTGCAGCTGCGTTTTTAGCGCTTGTAAACGCTGTTCTGCGTCGCCACTATTAAGATCGCAGACTTGAGAGAAATTGAGCATACCCGCAGTGACTTCATCGCCCATGCGAATCATCATACGCATGTGGGGCAGCTGCTCTAGATTGAGCGCATAGGGATTTGCGCTGGCAAGCTCTGGCGCCAGCTCCTTTAACATGCCGATATAATCACTGGTTTTGAAACACTCAGCGGTAATGATGGCTTTGCATTCCACTTTGTTAAGTGCGTATTCCAACTCGTAAACTCGATAGGCGGGGTTCAGACACACCATAATCGCGCCAATTTTGGCGGTGGCAAATTGGGTGAGTACCCACTCGTAGCTATTGGGGCCCCATATCCCCACTCGATCACCGGGCTCAATACCCAGTTCCAGCAGACCAGTGGCCAACTCATCAATTTTTTGTTGCAGCTCGCGATAGCTCCAACGAATATTCTGGTGTTTGACTATTAACGCTTGCTGATCAGGAAACCGCTCAACGGTTTGATCAAAACAATTGCCAATGGTGTCGTAGATCAGTGCCTGAGTCGCATCACCACACATATAGCTTTGCTGAAGTTTTGTCATCGTTCTTTCCTCAATATTTTTCTACGACAGATGTGTTGTCTTTAAAAAAGTGACCCGACCCTTTCAGGCCGAGCCAAAAAGCCCATGCAATCTATTTAGTGTTTCATCGTGCAGAATCTAAAATCGATTTGGGCTGGGTGATTTCGGGAAATCACACGTCAGAACTCGCAGAACTAAAACTCGTAAGTAACTTCTACGCCATAGGTTCTTGGTGGTGACAAGAAATATTCTTTCACCGCTAAAACACTGGTACTGAAGTCGGCGCCAAAATCAAAATACACCTCGTCTTTTAAGTTGCGACCGAACATCGCGACTTTGAGATTGTTATCGGCGTTGGTATAGACCACGCTCGCGTCATACAGCTCGTACTGGTCAATTTCCAAGGTGTTCAAGTCATTGGCCCAAGTGCTGTTCACAAATGAGTAAGACATACGCCAGGTTAACGCACCTAAGTCCCCTAAGGGCATATCATAGGTAACCGCCATATTGGTGGTAGCCTCTGGCACCATTAAGAAGTTTAGACTATCGGCGCTTCTACCGGTTGCGTCTGTTACCGCTTCATACTCATCATAGGAGGCATCGATCCAACCCATGGAAGCTTCAATGACCAACTGATCGGAGACCATCAGTACCGTATCGAACTCAGCGCCGCGTATAGTGGCAGTGGCCGCATTGAGAATCTCCTGACCGCCAGCATCATTCAACACGGTGCGCTGCAAATCATCGTATTCGTTTTGGAAGATAGAAAAATTCACTCTAGCGCGGCCGTCCAACCAAGTGCTTTTCACGCCTAATTCAAAGGCATCCACCACTTCTTCATCGTAGGGGCCAGGTGAGGATTTAGGATCGTTGGTAGCAAAACTCAAATCGGTGAAACGCACATTATAGCCACCGCTGCGGAAGCCTCGACTGTAACTGGCAAAAGCCATCACATCTTCATTCAAGTACCACGTCAAGCCGACTTTCGGTGTAAAGTTGCTCCAACTCTCGTCATCTTCAAAGGCCGCTTCACAATCGCTTAAGCTGGCTTTGATCTCAAATGGAAAACTCTGAGAGGCACAGTTACCCACCGCATTGGGGTCGCCAATTAGGCCAATTTCAGCATCTTTCGATTCTTGGGTATAGCGTCCGCCCAGAGTTAAAGACAGTGTATCGGTGAGTGAGATATCCGACTGTGCAAACAGACCCGCAGTCGTATGCTCAATCGTTGACTCACCTCGACGGTCAGCTGCATTGGCGACCAAACGACGCTCGGCGTAGGTGTATTCTTGTTCGAACAAATACACCCCTGTGGTCAAAGAAATATCATCGTTAATCTGTCCCGCCCAGCGCACCTCTAAACTCAACTGATCTTGTTCCAGCTCGGTGCCGTCGGCGAAATGAAAACGCGCGCCCTGATAGCCGTCGATATCAGTAACTACCTGTTGCTCAAGATCGCGATAGCCCACGACCGTGGTGAGCTGACCATCCCAGAGATCCCAGTTGGTTTCGAACATGACGTTCAACCACTCGAGATTGCTGCTGCCTTTTTCGTCCTGAACGGTAAAGTTGTCATCATAGGGATCAAACAACTGCACACCATCCGCCCAAAACGTTCTCGCCGCGAGGGCATCGCCTTCCATGTCACCATATTCCATGATAACTGCCGCATCGAATAGATCATTTTGGAAAGTCACCGCCGGACGTATCAACAGTGAATCGGCTGCACCTTGCTGGCCACCAAGAAATTTGTTGTCCCAGTAGCCGTCGCGGTCTTTTGACATGACGGCGAGCTTTGCACCCCACTGATCGTTTAGCGGGCCACTGACAATCATCGACACATCACGTCGGCTGTGAGAACCAGCCGTCGCTCGAATTTTGCCTTCAAATTCGTCGCCGGGACGAGTCGAGCGCATAGCAATGGCGCCACCAGTTACGTTGCGACCAAACAGGGTTCCCTGAGGTCCACGCAACACTTCAATGGATTCCAAATCAAATAGATCAGTCACCACGCCGTAGATAGTGCCGTAGGAGATTCCATCCATCACCACTCCCACCGCCGGATCCGCAGAAGGAATACTCTGCCCCACCGTGCCCATACCGCGAATCACGAAGTTGGCCACGCCGGGAGAAGTCGTCAGAGGCGTTAGATTCGCATTGGGAGTATTGAGGCCAATGTCGGTCAAGTTGACCGCGAACATGGCGTCGACCTTGTCGCCAGAGTAAGCCGTAATAGAGATTGGAACATCTTGTACCGCCTCGGAAGTGGATTTTTTCTGTGCCATAACCCGCACCTCTTCAATCAATCCACCCAAACGGTCACTGCTTTGGGCCATGGCCGCAGGGGCCAAGGTTAAGGCTATTGCTGCTGCCAGCGCGCTGGGAAGCAGCGCCTTGGTGTTTGTCATCGTCATCGCATCTCTCCAATTGTTGTTATGCAGAGCCGGACGACGTTATTTTTAGAATAATCTGACGTTATTGGTAGTCGTCGATTGCCGTTCTCTGTGATTCCAACTATGACAAAGCGGTACAGAGTCAGCTATTCGGGAGGCGTCATTCGCTATTCAAAATACGAACAACGCACTCTTAGCGACGATGTAGGGTTTCGGTTGGGGTGCACCCATAGGTGTTTTTATAGAGTTTGGAAAAGTGACCAAAGCTGGTGATGCCGTAATTCATCAACACGGTACCGACCTGTGTATCCAGCTCATTGGCACGACTCAGCTCATCGTGAATACAGCTCAAACGCAGACGTCGAATGTAATCACTGGGAGAGCACTCTAGGTATTTTAAGAAGCCTTTCTGTAGAGTGCGGGCGGTGACACCAATAGCCTGCGCCATAGCCGCCAATGAAATGGGTTCGTGAATATGATCTTCTATGTAGACCACCGCTCTGCGCACATGGCGTGGGCTTTTGACGATGGGATCGTGATGCAATTGCTCGCTGTAGTTGTGTGATTGCGAAGTCAGTAACTGCGTCATTAACAAATCACTGGCGTGGGCCAAAAAGCTCTCGCCGGTCGCCATGGTTTTTGACAGGGAAAACTGATCACAGAGAAAATCTAAGCTGCGCAGCCAGGCGCTGCGTTGGCCGTTAGAATCGGACATTCCCAGATCAAACATCAGCGGTTGATCAAGTGGGGCATTGATCATTTTGCTGAGCTGCTTTTCTAGGGCCTCCCGCTCGAACATCGCGATAAGACGGCTGCTGCCTTGCCCAAGATTCATTTCATAGTTGCTGGTGGGAGACACCACCACAGTCGTACCATTGTCGGTATCCACCGCCTCATCCGCCATGGAGACACGGGTATGCCCTGCTAAGGTGGTCTGGGTAAAGAAGTACTCATTGGACTCAGGATTGATTTTGACCTCAGCACCATAGGTACCGCACATTAATCCGATATTATTGAAGAACAAGCCATCGTATCGACTGGACAATGCCTGTCGGCTGGAAAGAATACTCAGAGAATGCCGACTAAAATTTTGCGCAATGAGGTCGTGCGCCTCTTCAATATCGGAGGACTGAAAAATAGGAAACTCTTGCAGCGGGTGGCTGCTGACCTTAGCACCTGATAGAAATGCCATGCCAATGCTCTCTGTAATTTTATTGTATTTGTAATACTTATTATTGTGCGCAGAGTGATGGAGTTTCTTCGTCGGAGCCAAACTCACGATTGCTGACCGAATCACTCACCGATCAAAAATTATGACAAATTTTGGCCAAAGCTGCAAAACCGACCAAAGTCTATAGGGGGTCGCCGATCACAATTACACAAATATCGCGAGAGATCACTCCTAATATTGAGGGAGTCCAAGCGTACTACTGTTGGATGCAGTGAATATTCGATGACAAGGCTAAGAAATGCAAATAGCTATTCAAGAATGTCTCTCGACGTCGTATCATGTGCGACACTTTATCCTATGAGATGCTCGTTGCCGTGAAACCCGCGCTAGTTTTAGCCCTGTTTCTGATCAGTGTGATTGCCAATACTGTGATGGCCGACGCCCATAGTGCCGATAGTAACCATGGTGGAAATGATCGCGCGCATCTGCATTTTTCCGATCACGACCACGACACGAGTGCCGCTGATCACAGTGATCACGAAGACCCTCACGTTCATCTTTGCTTTCACTTTCTGCCGGCATCGTCTTCGAAGGCACTAACGATCGCGCTTAGCCCATCAGATTATGTACGACGCCCTATTGCCTACACCGGTCTGACCCACAGCCCACCAGTCCCGCCTCCTACGGCTTGATCCCCACACAAACCTTCACCCTTTTTTGTGTTTTCAGTTTGCTAAAGCTGGCTCACGCTATTGGTTGATCTCTTGTGCCTGACGTTCCGCTGAGAACAACTGACGCACACTCAATCAATACTAAACAGTCCGCAGTGGCAACTGGATGAATGGAGATCAACCATGCTCGTATCAAACCTGCCACGGCCGATTGCCGCGGCATTACTGCCTCTAGTTAAAATGAGCGCCTTAGCCGCGTTTAGCTTGATGGCAACGACGGCTAGCGCAAACACCAACAATCTAGCCTCTATCAACCTTAAGCAAGCCTTGCAACGCACGCTAGAACACGCTCCGGCCTTACAACGCTATCCTTTTCAAGAGCGGGAGGCCGAAGCGCTGCGACTGCAAGCGGGCTTACAACCCACAACTAAACTTACTCTCAGCATCGAAAACGCCATGGGAACAGGCTCGCAATCAGATTTTGATAGCGCCGAATACACCTTAAGCCTCAGCCAGTTGATTGAACTCGGAGACAAACGCCAAGCGCGTATTGGTTTGAGTGACGCGCGCTGGCAATCGGATCTAACGGCCTATGAATCATCGCGGCTGGAACTGTTGGCAGAAACCGGTCGTCGCTATTACGATCTGCTGCTGCAACAGGCCTTGAGTGCGAATATTGAGAAGCGCGCACTGGGTGAAAAGAAAGCGCTAGACATCATCGAACAGCGACAAAGAGCGGGGGCAGTGGCAGCAGCCGACGCCGCAAAGATGCGTTTGCGATTGGCGCAAACCACCATGCGACAGCAGCAGTCTCTCGCTCAGATCAAGCGCAATCAAGCACAACTGGCCAGTCTTTGGTTGCAGTCGCCCAGCTTTTCCCGCGCTGAAGGCAATCTACTAAAACTGCCAGCGGCTGTGGATATTTCGGCACTTCTGAGCACGGTGGATAAGAGCCCAGCCTATCAACAAAAAATGATGCTAGAGAAGCTGGCTCAAGCTGATGTCCGCCAACAACAAGCGTTGAGTCGCAGCGATGTGACTATAGGCATGGGCATACGCCATTTGGAATACAGTAGCGATCAAGCGTTAGTGTTTGATGTTTCCATGCCGCTTTCAATGGGCAATCCAAACCGAGGAAATTTGCAAGCCGCTTATAGTCGTCAGAACTGGAGCGAAACGGATCTCGAACTCACTCGTCAAAGGGTATCGCTGCAACTGCACAATCTCGGTCGACACCTACAGACTCTGAGACAACAAACTCAGCGTCTAAAAACTGATCTATTACCCAAAGCAGAAATTCTGCTGCGGGAAGTCGAACAAGGTTACCGACAAGGACGCTACAGCGTACTGCAGTGGGTTGATGCCCAGTCGGAATTATTCCAACTGCGTAGGCAGCAAATTCTCTTACACCACTCCATTTTTATTCAACGCTTGGAACTTGAGCGCATCAGTGGGCAACCACTGATCGATGACGCGGAAAGCACTCAGCTCAACATGATACCCAACGCCCCATCCAAGCAGGAAAAAATCTAACATGAAAAAATACACAAACGTTCAAACTCGCTTTGTAACTGGCTGTCTATTGGCGGTCTCTTTGTTCTACTCATCCATTTCTTTGGCCAGTGATGATCATGAACATAACGAAGGCCCTTACTCAGAAGACCACAAACTCGACGATCGCCAAGCACAAGGTCCCCACGGCGGTAAATTACTGCGCAGTGATGACTTGTCTATCGAGGTCACTGTTTACGAAAATGGTGTCGATCCTGAAATGCGCTTGTACGCCTATCACGGCAACCAGACCATCCACTCCGATGAGTTGACGCTAGAAGTTCAACTAGCTCGACTGGGTGGCGAGAAAAACCAGCTGAGCTTTACCCGCGAACAAGACTATTGGGTGGGCGATCAAACCATTGCTGAACCTCACTCCTATGACGTCACGGTAAAAGCTCGCCTTGCCGATCATCAGCAACAGTGGCAGTACGCAAGCCATGAAGGTCGAACCCAAATCAGTGAACGCCAGCAAAAGCTCGCCAGTATCGACACAGAGCTCGCTCAAGCGAAGACCTTAAACACACACAACCGTTTATTTGGCGTCGTGAGCACTCCCGAAGATCAAATCTACCACATCACCGCGCCTTACTCAGGCACAGTGACAAAGATTCATGTACAGACAGGTGGATTGGTTAGTCAAGGGCAGCCGCTGTTTACCATTCGCAATCGCTCGACCCTACAAAGCTACACCATCAACAGCCCAGTGACGGGTGAAGTTAGCGAACGTTTGGTGGGTTTTGGCGAAGCCGCCGACGCACAGCCGTTAATGATCATTCGCGACCTCTCGAAAGTGTGGGTAGAGATGTCCGCTTTCCCGCAGGACATCGAGCAACTCAGAATTGGCCAACCGGTCACCGTCAGCGATATGCACGGTCATGAGAGCGCCAACGGTAGGATCGAATACATTTCCCCACAAATGACCGAGGGGCACATCGCCCGTGCGCGCGTCACCATCAACAATCGCGAAGGCCATTGGCGACCGGGCATGCATGTCAAAGCCAACATTCTTATCAATAGTGAAGACGTGGCCTTAGCGGTCGAGAAAAAAGCCATTCAAAGCTTTCGCGAAATGGATGTGGTGTTCGCCAAATTTGGGGATACCTTTGAAGTTCGCATGGTGGAGTTGGGACGAGCTGATGATCGTTATGTGGAAGTACTGAGCGGCTTGAAAGTCGACACCGAATACGTGACCGAAAACAGTTTCCTATTGAAGGCCGATGTATTGAAAGACGGCGCCAGCCACGACCACTGAATGGCAAAACTGAGTTCTAACTTGCCAACACCACACAAATACCAAGGTTCATTATGAATACATTTATCGCCTTTGCCGTACAACGGCGCTGGCTGATGTTAGCCGTCACTGCACTGATCGCGGGTTTGGGGATTTTCAACGCCCTTAGATTGCCCATTGACGCAGTACCCGACATCACCAATATTCAAGTACAGATCAACTCCGAAGCCGACGGCCTCTCACCATTGGAAACGGAACAACGCATTACCTATATCGTCGAAAACGCCATGGCCGGCATTCCCGATTTGGACTACACCCGCTCGCTGTCCCGCTACGGTCTGTCTCAAGTCACGGTCGTGTTTAAAGAAGGCACCGATATCTATTGGGCACGCCAACAAATTGGCGAACGGCTACAGAGTATCCGCAATCAATTGCCGGCAGGCGTTGAGCCAGCTTTGGGCCCAATCGCCAGTGGTCTGGGTGAGATTTTCACCTATGCCGTTACTGCGCAGAAAGGCGCTCTAACCGCAGCTGGCACGGCCTATACTTTGGAAGATCTTCGCACGGTGCAGGATTGGATCATTCGCCCGCAATTGGTCAAAGTGCCGGGCATTACCGAGGTCAACAGTGTCGGCGGTTATGCTCGTGAATACCAAGTCGCGCCCATTCCCGGCAAGCTGCTGGCCTACAAAGTCACTCTGGACGATGTCATTCAGGCGCTCAACCATAACAATCAAAATGCCGGAGCCGGTTACATCGAGCGCAACGGCGAGCAGTGGTTGATACGTTCACCGGGACAACTCGAAAGCATTACCGATATCGCACAAGTGGTCGTCGCCAAGCGCGATGATGCGCCGGTTCGTATCAAAGACATCGCCGACGTTCGATACGGCAAGGAACTGCGCACAGGCGCCGCCACACTCAACGGCGAAGAAATCGTACTAGGCACCACCTTTATGTTATTGGGAGAAAACAGTCGCACGGTATCGGTGGCCGTCGCCAACAAGCTCGAAGCCATTAATCGCAGCTTACCGCCGGGTGTCATGGCACAACCGCTCTACGACCGCACCACATTGGTGGACAAAACCATTCGCACGGTGCAAACCAATTTATTTGAAGGTGCCGTGTTGGTGATCGTTGTCTTGTTCACTTTATTGGGCAACATTCGAGCGGCGCTAATCACCGCGTTGGTCATCCCACTGAGCATGCTGTTTGCCCTTACCGGCATGACCGCTGGACGAGTCTCGGGCAACCTCATGAGTTTGGGCGCCATTGATTTTGGTTTGATTGTCGATGGTGCCGTGATTGTGGTTGAGAACGCCTTGCGACGACTGGGACTGGCACAACAACAGCACGGCCGACTGCTTAGCCTACAAGAGCGTCTCGATGTTGTGATCGTCAGCACTCGAGAAGTCTTCCGCCCCGCCGTTTTCGGGGTATTGATTATTATGCTGGTGTATTTACCCATATTTGCACTCTCAGGCGTCGAGGGCAAAATGTTTCACCCCATGGCCTTTACCGTGGTCGCAGCACTGTTGGGTGCGCTGATATTCTCAATCACGTTTGTGCCGGCGGCGGTCGCCATATTCATTCGCGGTAAGGTCAACGAAGAAGAAAACCGAGTCATGGCCAGTGCTCGTCGCAGCTATCAACCTATACTGCGATTGTCGGTCAGTCGCCCACTGCCAATGATCGCTGGGGCCTTGATCCTTCTGTTGCTGTGTTCTGTGCAAATTACGCGTTTAGGCAGCGAGTTTTTGCCCCAACTGGACGAACACGATTTGGCCCTGCACGCGCTTCGAATTCCAGGTACGGGATTGCAACAATCAATTGAGATGCAGCGGCAAGTAGAAGCCGCCGTGATGTCGATACCAGAAGTCGATCGCGTCTTTGCCAAAATCGGTACACCTGAAATCGCCACCGACCCCATGCCGCCCAACGTGGCCGATACTTTTCTCATGTTGAAGCCACGTCACCTGTGGCCACAGCCGAATAAAAGTAAAGAGCAGCTGTTGGAGGATGTGCGAGAGGTCGTGCAACAGGTACCCGGCAACAAGTACGAGCTCACGCAACCGATTGAGATGCGTTTTAACGAATTGATTGCCGGCGTTCGCTCCGATGTGGCGGTTCGTGTCTATGGCGACGACATGGAGACACTCAAGCAAGTGGCTGATCGTGCCGAGGCGATTCTGAATGCAGTGCCTGGCGCAATGGATGTGCGTGTTGAACAAGTCACCGGTCTACCCATGATCAGTATCGAGCCTGAGAGAGATCATTTAGCGCTGCTGGGATTAACCGTTGCCGATTTACAAAAGGCCGTTCAAACCGCCGTCAATGGTGTACAAACCGGCTTGATCTACGAAGGTGATCGGCGCTTTAAGTTGTTAGTACGTTTGGATGAACGCCATCGTCAAGACAGCCAAGCGCTTGCGAAAATGCCACTGTTGCTGCCAGTACAAGGTGATTCCGAACTGCGCTATGTGCCACTGGGTGAAGTCGCGGACATTAAAATGATTCAAGGCCCCAATCAAATTAATCGTCAAGATGGGAAGCGCAACGTGGTGGTCACCGCAAACGTGGAAGGTCGCGATTTGGGTTCGTTTATTACGCAATTGCAGGCCTCCATCAACGACGATCTCTCCGTGCCCGCCGGCTATTGGATCGAGTACGGAGGCACCTTTGAGCAGCTGCAATCCGCTAGCCAACGTTTAATGATCGTAGTGCCTATTACCCTGCTGTTGATTCTGGGTTTGCTTTACAGCAGTTTCAATTCCTTGCGCGACGCCCTGATTATTTTCACCGGCGTACCTCTGGCACTGACCGGTGGTGTGATTGCCCTATCGCTGCGTGATATGCCCTTGTCGATTTCGGCGGCGGTTGGCTTTATTGCACTCTCGGGGGTTGCGGTACTCAACGGTGTGGTGATGCTGTCCTTTATTCGCGAGCTGCGTGATCAAGGCATGGAATTAACCAAAGCAATCATTGAAGGGGCCAGCCAGCGCTTACGTCCGGTTTTGATGACCGCCTTGGTGGCAAGTTTGGGGTTTTTGCCAATGGCCTTTAACACGGGAACCGGCGCTGAGGTTCAACGACCACTGGCCACCGTCGTCATTGGTGGCATTATTTCCTCCACCTTACTAACGCTCGTGGTGCTACCCGCTCTCTATACTTTTGTCTATCGAGTTAAAAAACATCACTCATAGGAATCAAGGTTAACAATGGGGCGGTCTCAGACCGCCCTCTCCTTTCTCCGCGCTCGCCTCTGTTCAGCGCTAATCGCGGGCTTCTTTAAAACAATCTCTTACCAGCACTCCATTTTTGAGGAGTCACTACTTAGTGATTTATTTCTCAGCCATTATTTTTCCACCACCTGTCTTTAAACCATTTATCTTTCAGCCATTTATCTTTCAGCCATTGTCTTTGCCACACTCGCTATTCAATCTGAATATTCCGATCCGTTTAGGCAGAATAGTCAGCCACAGAATCTCGCTCGATCAAAACGCAGTTTAATACCGAGGGTGGTTGAGCTTTCGCGGTCAAGCTCGCCTCTGACAGTTTATCGATAAGGCCAGCCACCGCCAGCTCAACCATGTCTTCAACCGGTTGCTGTACCGTTGTCAGTGCAGGCCAAGTTTGTTGCGCAAGAGGCGAGTCATCAAAACCCACTACCGAGATATCTTGCGGCACACGCAATCCCCGCTCATGAATCGCGACTAAGGCAGCGCAGGCCATATCATCGCTAGCCGCGAAAATGGCACTGGGATAGGGTGTTTGCTGTAAGAGTTTTTGAGTGGCGGCTTTTGCGGCGGAGAATTCAAAATCCCCAGTCTCAATCCAATGGGGTTGAGGCTTGATACCATGACGCTGCAACGCATTATTGTATCCTGTCCGTCTGAGTTCACTGGCGCTGTGATCGCAATGGCCACCAATATGGGCAATGCGCCTGTGGCCACGTTTAATCAAATACTCACACACAGCTTCTGCCGCTTGTTGATCATCACAACCGACAGAGACGCTATTGTCGATCACCCGCGGTGCTACACAAGCGAAGGCAATGTTCTCGCGCTCAAGAGCTTTGCGCAGATCACTGTCTTCTGTGAGCGGCGGCGTGAGAACAATACCATCGAGACGCGCCTGTCGAATTTGGCGGATCAGCTCATCGGCCAATTCTTTTTGCTGGTGATCGCAGGGCAGAATCAGCAAACCAAAATCTCGCTCGTGACACGCTTGCAATGCCCCATGTTGGGCTCGGATGATGTAGCTGTCACTGGGATTGGAATACACTAACCCTAATAGAAACGATTTACGCCCCGCCAAGCTGCGTGCGGACTGGCTAGGCTGATACTGTAATTCCTGCATCGCAGCCAATACTTTATCTCGCGTTTTCTCTCGCACACTCGATTCGCGATTGATCACACGTGACACGGTTTTTAGAGAGACACCCGCCTGCTCTGCGACATCGTAGATGGTGGTTTTGGTTGGTTCATTTGTCATGTTCTTTACAAGAATCCCTACTGAACAAAGGACTTAACCTTACAACGGTTTCTGACTTTCCAGAACTTTGTAAAATACCTTGTTCAAATAACCACATGTTCAAGGCGATCAATGATCGACACTGTGCACTTTGAGATAGGCCGTCTAACAGCAATCTCAAGACGACATCGCATCATCTATCCACGCCGCCGCGCCGATGAGTGCAGGGTATTGGTGAGTAATCAAATGCACCGGGATATCCGCCATTAATCCGTTTAGCGCGCCTCGTTCTTTCATCCGCGTTTCGAATCCACTGTGACGGAAAAATTCAATCATCCGCGGCAGAATACCACCGCCTAAATAGACGCCGCCGGTGGCCACATAAGTCACCACGGAATTCCCCACCAAGGTGCCCACCCCCTCACAAAAGATATTCATCGCCTCCAGCGCCAAAGGTTCCTGCTGATCAAAGGCTCGTCTGGATACTTCACTGCCTTCGCTAACTCGTTGCGCCAGACCATCCAGCTCAGCTAAGGCGTTGTACAAGGTCACCAAACCCAAACCTGAAATGAGATGCTGTGCGCAGAGATAACCTTGTGGCTGCAATAACTCGGCGACTTGATGTTCTCTGGGCGTTTGAGCCGCAAAAGCCACATGTCCACCCTCCCCGGGCACCGGCAGCCAGCGCTGCGGACCAGAAGCGTGAACCGGCACCAATGCCGCGACGCCCAATCCAGTCCCTGGGCCAACAATGGCCTTGGCGCCTAGTGGCTGTGCTTTACCGGCAATGATTTCCAGTAAATCGGTGTCTTCCAAGTGAGTCACCGAATAAGCCAACGCGGCGAAATCATTGAGTACGTAGAGTTCCTCAAACTCTAACTCACGCCTGACCGCCTCAGTAGAAAACAACCAATCGACGTTGGTGAACTTGACCTCATCACCGGCGACTGGCCCGGCCACCGCTATGCAGGCATAGCGCGGGCGCTCGCCCTCAATGCCACTTAGATAATCACCAATACACTGCTCAATGGTGGGATAGGCGTTGGTGGCCAAATCCCGCCCCTGACTCAGTTGATAACCGTTATTGGTGCGCCCAGTGACGAGGCTAAAACGGGCATTAGTACCGCCAATATCGGCGACAAGAAAGGGGAATTTGCGGGTCATGATCGCTATCCAGGGACTATTTTAGTCGATGTTATGGTTATGGATTTGGGTTAGGTGCCGCCAAAATGACAGCGCTGTCATTTTGGTAGGGTAGTGGAAAATTTTGGGTTTGGCTAGTGGCTAGTGGCTAGTGGCTAGTGGCTAGTGGCTAGTGGCTAGTGGCTAGTGGCTAGTGGCTAGTGGCTAGTGGCTAGTGGCTAG
>PANW01000059.1 GCA_002707785.1 Cellvibrionaceae bacterium
AGCAGGTTTGCCCGGATAGCTCAGTCGGTAGAGCAGGGGATTGAAAATCCCCGTGTCGGTGGTTCGATTCCGCCTCCGGGCACCATACTTCTAAAAAAGCTCAACAGAAATGTTGGGCTTTTTTTATGTCTGTCAAAACCGTGCAGCGGAATCGAACCGAGGTTCGCCCTTCGGGTCCGGCCACCCATCAGCGATGGGCGGCGTTCTGCAGGCCACCAAGCGGTGCTTGGTTAACGGCCTGCGTCATCCAACGCTGAGCACCATTGATTAGGCGCCTGACAGCGATGTCGAGTTTTCTTTATGCGATCGATATTGCGTGGGGGTGTCGAATTAGAAGTGTTTTCTTCTCATTATTCGTGACTGGAAGAGAATTTGATGGGGTGATCGGCATGTTGGATTTTTTGAAACTCAGTCAACGCGATCTTGTTTGTCGGTTGTGTGGAATGGAGTAGAAATTTCATTAACTAAATGATTAGATCGTTGGTTGTTTTTCTCTAAGCTTTAGGTGTCGCAGTTCGGGTTTAGAATCAAAGACTTTCGCCTACTCCTTGGGGTGAAAGAATATAAATTAAATTCTGAAAAAGTAACCGATAATAATTTAGGTGGGGGAATGCAACTGACTAAACGCTAGGAGTTTTCTTCTCGCTCGAACCACTTCCCCTCGCTATTCAAACAGGCGGTCAAGGTATGGCTTTTATCGTTTCTCAGTCGCTTCTCTATTTCGATGTTTAGCTGATGGCAGCGCAGTCCGTTTACCTCAGTTTGATCCAAGAGGGTAATAGTCCCTTTTGAACCGCTGCTGGGATTTTCCCAGTGTTGAGTTTTTTTGATTTCTCCGCTGTTTAATAGCGCCAGCGCGGCTTCTTCCACCACGTGAATATCTTTGTCGCCCAAACCTAAAACGCTTTGTGTTTTTTTACTGACACTGGAGATAAAGGAGACCGGCGTTTTTATGATGCCGGTGAACAAGCCCGCAACGGCATCTTCACCCGCGGTTTGCGCTAAGCCTTCGGCGCGTGTCATTAAATCCTCGGCGCGACTCATGTTGGGCGGTAGGCTGTCTCGAAGTGCCTGACTTTCTTGTAGAACCTCGGGCATGATTAAGCGTACTTGTTCGACTTCTTGGGTCACGGTTTCAATCATTTGAGGGAGTTGAGTGCGAACCTGTTTCACTTCCTCAGTGGCTTGTGAAAGGCTGAGGCCTAAGTAAGCAATGGCCGCGGCTAGGCAGAGAATGCTGAGCACCAAAAGTACGCGAAGAAGGTGAGCCATCTGGATCGTCCTTGCGATGATCGTGAGGGAGTGACTTATACTATTTTTTTAATGCCCACCGAGCAAGTGACGATTGGGCTTCGAAGAATTCGGTGTTGGGGCACTTGCGGGTGTTTAATCTGGCGGATAAAAAGTAGCTCCAACCCAAGGGCGGAGCTACTAACGCACTGTTCGGCATGTCACTTGAGCATCGCTAGTGATCCCAGCGCTGCTGTGAACCTTTGTGTGAGACTATTGCGTGGGGGTTCCCGGTAAGGTGGTGAGCATTTCTTTGCGTGAGTGAATCATTTCTTTGTAGGTTTGTTGTTGAGAGAAGTCACGGTTGGTGTCGTTGATTTTGAGCTGTTCTAACTGTCGCTCCAGTCGTGTGATTTCGCACAACAACTTCTGGCGCAGACTCTGAGAGTTTTGTTGATCAACATTAACTAAAGTGGTGGCTTGGGGCTGACCCATAATACGTCCTGCCTTTATTGATAGAAAGGCCTGATACCGCTCAGGCGCTTCTATTCAGCATAGACCGAAATGCGACAATTGCCCGTAAGAAATACAGATTTCTTTGGCATCAAACAACAAAATAATCAGCTGTCAGCTTGCTTTACAGTCGTGTGCTCAAGCAGTGCCGCCCAGTCGTAGTTTGGATCGCCTAGCACGTAAAAATTCGGGTTCAACAAACTCTCGGTTTGGTTGTAGAGCAGCGGTTTAAAATCGGGCCCTAGTACCGTGCCTCCGGCCGCTTCTACGACCGCTTGAGCCGCTGCCGTATCCCACTCACAGGTAGGTGCTAAACGCGGGTAGAAATCTGCGCAGCCCTCGGCGACCAAACACAGTTTAAGAGAACTGCCCATATTGAGCGTCTCGGTATGGCCTAGGCGTTGGTCCAGCTGCTCGAGCAATTGAGTGACCTCTTCGGCGCCATGTTGGCGACTGGCGACCACCTTGATGGCACCTTGCTGCTGGGCCGCAGCGATCGAGCGGGTGTTAATCGTCTGGCGTTTACCTTGCGCGATTTTTTCAGCCCCCAACCCTCGACACCCGCTGTAGGTGACGCCTGTTACCGGCACATAAACGACACCTAAAATAGCGACGCCGTTTTCGATCAGTGCCACATTCACGGTGAACTCACCGCTGCGACGAATGAACTCTTTGGTGCCGTCGAGGGGGTCGATGATCCAGTAGCGTTGCCACTGGTGTCGAGTCTCGGTATCGGGGATCTCGCCTTCTTCCGACAAGACCGGCACCCTGTCGAGCAGGGCGGCCAATCCAGGCTCCAAAATGTGGTGGGCGGCTAAATCCGCCGCGGTGACGGGCGAGTCGTCGAATTTGGTTTTGATCCCCATGTCGTCACCGCCCGCATAGACGTCCAAGATGGCTTCGCCGGCTTGATGGCAGAGGTCGATCGTGTGTTGCAGTAGCTCTCGCATGATAGGGGACAGGTCGATGATTAGGGTCGAGTATGGTGGTAGCAAAAGGTGTCTAATACAAGCAGCAGTTAGCATGACAATCAGGCATACTAGCCATTATCACCTTCTCGGAGTTTGTTATTTTCCATGATCGATTGGAATGAAATTGATACCGTCTTGCTGGATATGGACGGCACCCTGCTGGATCTTCACTACGATAACTATTTCTGGCTGACCCATCTGCCCAAGCGCTACGCCGAAACCTATGGTGTGGATGAGGCCGCTGCGACCGCCAAGCTGCAGGCGCACATCAAAGCTCACGAGGGTACCTTGAATTGGTATTGCCTTGAGTTTTGGTCCGATACACTGGGGATGGATATTCGTGCGCTCAAAGAAGAGGTCAAACACAAAATTGCGGTTCGCCCCTTCGTGGTGGAATTCCTGCAAGCCCTGCAGGCGCAAGACAAACGGCTGGTACTGATCACCAACGCTCACCCGCAAAGTCTCGATCTCAAGATGGAGATCACCGAGATCGATCGCTGGTTGCATATGGTGATCTCCTCCCACGAATTTCAGCAGCCGAAAGAGGCGCAAATCTTTTGGCAAGAGCTGCACCAAAAGGAGCCGTTTGATCCGCAGCGAACCCTCTTTATCGATGACACCGTGCGTATCCTCGATTCTGCTAAAACCTTTGGAATCAAACACTTACTTTGCTTGCATCAACCCGACAGCCAGCGCGAGCATCGCTCGATTACCGAGTACCCCGCCATCCATCATTTTGATGAGATCATGCCCTGATGAGCGCGTTTGAGGCAAGCAAAGTGCGGGTGGACAAATGGCTGTGGGCGGCGCGCTTTTTTAAAACTCGCAACCTCGCTAAGCAAGCCATCGATGGCGGTAAAGTTCATTGCGACGGCCAACGCATTAAGCCCAGCAAAGAAATTCCGGTGGGGGTCGAGCTCACCATTCGTCAGGGTTGGGATGAAAAAACCGTCGCGGTAATTGCCTTGTCAGATCAGCGCCGAGGCGCTCCCGAAGCGGCCTTGCTGTACGAAGAGACCGCAGCCAGTATTGCCAAGCGAGAGCAGGAAGCCGATCAGCGCAAAGCCTTGCGAGGTACGGGCTTAGTGGCTGATCGACGCCCGAACAAAAAACAGCGTCGACAAATTCACCGATTTAAACACATCAGTTCAGAGCAGCAAGATTAAGCGATCATCTAGACGGATGAACGAGTTGGGTCTGAGCCTACACAGGAGTGGTTGTACTATGGGATTTAATCGAATTGGGCTGTGGATGCTCTGTCTATTAGGGGGCTTTGCGACCAGTGCCAGCGCCGATAGTCTCAAGAGCATCGAACGCCTAAAAGACGCGGTGGTTAAAATCCACACCACCTCGACCCCACCCGATTATTTCACCCCGTGGCGTCTACTAAACGCCAACCAGAGCAGTGGATCTGGCTCGGTGATCAGTGGCAATCGTATTCTTACCAACGCTCATGTTATTGCCGATGCCACCTACATTCAGGCGCAGAAACACGGCGATCCGCACAAGTATTTGGCGCGGGTAGCCTTTGTTTCACACGAAGCCGATTTGGCCATTTTAGAGGTAGAAGACACCAGCTTCTTTAAGGGCTTACGCCCCCTGAAAATCGGTTCGCTGCCCGAGCCGCTGCAGGAGGTGTCGGTGTTTGGCTATCCCTTTGGGGGCACCACCTTGAGCATCACCCAGGGCATCTTGTCGCGGGTGGAGCATCAATATTACGCNCANGCNGGCGGCTACCTGCTCGCCGGTCAAATCGATGCCGCCATCAATCCGGGTAACAGCGGCGGACCAGTGATTGTGGATAACCGCATCGTCGGCGTGGTGATGCAGGCCAATACCAGTGGTCGTGCGGAAAACTTGGGCTACTTTGTACCACCCAGTGTGATTCGCCACGTGCTCAAAGATGCCGAAGACGGCAGCCTAGATGGTTTTCCCGATTTGGGGTTTCGCACTCAAGAGCTGGATAGCCCAGCCATGCGCCAAGCCTATGGCGTAGGGGATAAATCCGGTGGCATGTTGGTGGCGCACGTTTTTGACGACTCCGCCGCCGCGGGCAAGATTCAGCCCAATGACGTCATTATGGCGATAGATGGCTTCCAGATCGCCGACGATACCAGTATCGAATTTCGTAAGAACCTGCGCACTAACTTTAAATACGCCATCGATCAATACCATCTGGGTGATGATGTGGATATCTTTTTGGTGCGCGACGGAGAGAAGCAAAAGGTCACCCTCTCGATCGCCGAAGCCAGTCGCAACTACAGCTTGGTGCGACCGCAACAATTCGAGCAAGAGCCCGAATACCTCGTCTATGGTGGCGTGGTGTTTGTGCCGCTGAACATGAATTTGATCAAGCGCTGGGGGCGGGATTGGCATCGCCAAGCGCCGGTATCTTTCCTACACGCGCGCAATAGCCGCTCTGCTGATGATCAGCGCGAGCTAGTCGTGGGGCTGAAAGTTCTGGCCGCTGATGTTAATCTGGGCTACCACGATTGGAAGAACTGGATACTGCATTCGGTGGACGGCCAGCCGATCCGCGACTTTGATCAATTCTGTCAGTTGGTGGTGACCGGGCAGGCGCAAAACACCGTATTCAAGGATGAAGAGGGCTACCAAATGGTGATCAATCGACGACAGGCTATGGCTACGGAAGCCGCGGTACTGAATCGCTATCGCGTGCCACAGGCCAATGCCTGTCGCGCCAGTGCATCAACGGCGGCAACGGAGTAATCGCATGACTTATAAGAAAGCAGCCGTCGTGCAATTGGCCTCTAAATCTCTCTCCATGGGTTTGGCGTTGGCAGTTTGCAGCTCTCTGAGCTTGTCGGTACTGGGAGAGGTTTACCAGTGGCGCGACGAGAACGGCAAGCTACATTTCAGCGACAAAAAACCCAAAAGCATCGAAGTGAATGACATTTCTGAATCTGTGACTAACGTCAATGTGGATGAAAGCGGTGAAGAGCGCGCCAAGATGGAGCGCTTGTTCAAACCTGAAACCCCAGAGGAGAGAGCTCTGCGCGCGCAGAAGGCCGCTCAGCAAGCTCAGCGCAAAGCCAAAAATGCCCGCCAATGCGAGGAAGCCCGCAATACTCTGGAAATTTTGCGGGGGCCGGTGTATTTCACTCGCGAAGACGGCACCAGCTACGACATCAGCAAAGCTGAGCAGGCCAAGAAGGTCGCCAAGCTGGAGCGACAAATAAAGCGCAATTGCGGCAAGCTTTAACGGCATTTGAAGACGCTTTAGGCTTACAGCGGGGGCCTCAAGCGTGATAAAATCGCCGCCCTTTTATCTCAATGGTCCTACTTCCATCATGCCCAGCAGCGATTTAATGCACCGCTTTCTCTTTGATGACACCGATATTCGCGGTGAAGTGGTCACTCTTAGCGACAGCTATCAGCAAGTTCTAGAGAACAATCAGGATCTTCCCGCTCGGGTTCAAGCCCTGCTCGGAGAGTTTGTCGCCGCGGTGAGTCTGCTTTCCAGTACGCTCAAGTTTGACGGTATCTTGACCTTGCAGGCGCGGGGCGATGGCCCACTTCCACTGATCATGGCTGAATGCAGTCACCATCAGGCGCTGCGAGCCATTGCTCGTCCAGACCCAGAAGTGGATTTTGATGCATTGGAAGGCGAAGATCTGAAATCCCTGATGGGCAGCGGTATGCTCGCCATTATCATTGATCCCGACAAGGGCGAGCGCTATCAAGGTATCGTACCACTCGATAGCCCTGATCTTGCGGGTTGCTTACAGCACTACTTTGATCAATCTGAGCAATTGCCCACGCGCTTTTGGTTGGCCAGCGACACCCAAGCTGCCACTGGATTGATGTTGCAAGCCTTACCGCAGCAGATGGCCACTGAGGAAGAAAACCAAGATCACTGGAATACCTCGGTACAACTGGCGGATACGGTAAAAAATGAAGAGCTGCTGACCTTAGAGCACACAGAAATACTCTATCGTCTCTTTAATGAAGAGCAGGTGCGCCTATTTGACCCCGCTCAAGTCCGTTTTGAGTGCAGTTGCTCCCGTGAACGATCTGCCAACGCATTGGTATCACTGGGCCGCAGCGAAGTAGAAGAATTAATCAGTGAGCGCGATGTAATTTCCATTGACTGCCAATTCTGCAATCAAACTTACGCATTTGGCGCGCAAGATCTGGATTCTTTGTTCGGTGATAACGAACATTCATTGCATTGATTAAAAAAGCGGCAAGTTGGGATCGATTCGCATCTTCTTTTCTGACATAATAGCGCCCCCAAAATTCAGACACCCTACTGGGCAATGTATCCAGTAGGTTTATAACGCACGAGACAATGCCTTAGATGCCCTCAAGCTGCGAAGTTAGCAGCTCGAACATGGGTTTAGGGCTACCAGGCCACAAGCTGACAGGACTACAAACGTAATGACACAGATTGATGATACGGCTCCGACCGTTTACACCGACCTCACCTCTGCGGAGCTGGTCGAGCACGCACTCAAGCGTGGTGAAGGTAAGCTTTCCCACACCGGTGCACTGGTTTGCGAAACTGGCAAACGTACCGGTCGCTCACCCGCTGACCGTTTCACCGTAGAAGAGCCTTCTACTGCTGACTCCATCGATTGGGGCTCCGTAAACCGTCCCTTCGACGCAGGCAAGTTCGACTTGCTGTGGGATCGTGTTGAAGAGTACTTGTCTCAGAAAGATAACTTCGTATCTCATCTGCACGTGGCTGAAGACGCCGATCACTACCTGCCGGTTAAAGTCACCACCATGACGGCTTGGCACAACCTGTTCGGTCGCAACATGTTCATCCGCACCGACAACTACAACCCCAAGGGCAAAGAAGAGTGGAAAATCATGCACGCGGCAGACTTCGTCTGTGAGCCAGAGCGTGATGGCACCAACTCTGAAGCCACGGTTATCGTTAACTTTGCTGCGCGCAAAGTGTTGTTGGCGGGCATTAAGTACGCTGGCGAAATGAAGAAAGCCATGTTCTCTGTACAGAACTTCCTGTTGCCAGAAAAAGACGTGCTGCCTATGCACTGTTCTGCCAACGTCGGTAAAGAAGGCGACACTTGCTTGTTCTTCGGCCTGTCCGGTACCGGTAAAACAACCCTGTCTGCTGATCCTGAGCGCTACCTGATTGGTGATGACGAGCACGGTTGGGCCAAGGGTGCGGTCTTCAACATGGAAGGTGGTTGCTACGCTAAAACCATCGACCTGTCACAAAAGAATGAGCCAGTCATCTGGGACGCTATCCGCTTCGGCGCCATCGTTGAGAACGTTGTTCACAACGATAA
Source organism: Cellvibrionaceae bacterium (assembly GCA_002707785.1). GTDB lineage: Bacteria > Pseudomonadota > Gammaproteobacteria > Pseudomonadales > Cellvibrionaceae > Pseudomaricurvus. The sequence goes on from PANW01000059.1 coordinate 7,994, forward strand.
AGGCGAGCCTGACTACTGCGATACTTCTCTGACGGAGAACGGCCGCTGTTCTTACCCACTTGAGCACGTTGAAATGCGTGTTGAAGAGAACCGCGCCGGTGAGCCAAAGAACGTGATCTTCCTGACCTGTGATGTTTCTGGTGTTATCCCACCGGTTTCCATCCTGTCTAAAGAAGCGGCTGCTTACCACTTCCTGTCGGGCTACACCGCTCGCGTAGGTTCTACCGAGATGGGTGCCGCTGCCGGTATCAACCCAGCGTTCTCTACCTGCTTCGGCGCACCTTTCATGCCACGTCCTGCTCGCGAGTACGCAGAGCTGCTGATGAAGCGTGTTGAAGAGTTCGACGCTAATGTTTACCTAGTTAACACCGGTTGGACCGGTGGTGCTGGTGGTCCTGGCGGCGAAGGTTCACGTTTCCCAATCCCTGTGACCCGTGCCGTTGTTGCCGCGTGTCAGAACGGATCTTTGGAAGGCGCTGCTACCGAGACTCTGGAAACCATGAACCTGCAGATCCCTGTAGAAGTTCCTGGCGTAGACAAGAAGTACTTGAACCCACGTGCCGCTTGGTCTGATCAAGCAGCCTACGATGATGCCGCAGGCAAACTGGCTGGTTTGTTCTCCGACAACATCAAGAAGTTCAACGTCACTCCAGAAGTTGAAGCGGCCGGNCCAAAAGCCTAAGCCACACTCACTAGCGANCCATTTGCTAGTGTAAAAAAAACCGCTGTANATCTTAGGATGGCAGCGGTTTTTTTGTGCCTGAAAATTTTCGATGACCATTTAAAAGCGCTTTGCGAAAAACGATATCCCTTCAATCTTTAGTCGACGCTGTCGGGTTGATCTGGTCGATTAAAATAACGTGCGTAGTTTAGACTTCAGTCACTCAAAACTGAACTGTGGACTTGTTCAATTGCAACGCTATGCGCACCAGATAAGTTTCTTGTCTAGTGAAATTTATCGATAAAAAGATAGCGGGATTTCGTCTAGAGAGTGTCTACAGAATTAAGATTCCCGTATTTGGGGAAAACATCGCTTGTATAAGCTGGAAAACGTACTAACTAGTTGATTTTTAGAGAGTAATCGATAATATGTTGAGTCATGGATTAAACTGCAGAGCACATGGGATTGGCTCGCATTTTTTTAAGCTTCTGTTTTCATGTCTCGTAGTTCAATGATTTTGATAAACTCTTTCGGCTTCGACGAGTTGCGTGTCGAGCACCACTAGCGAATTAAAGGGACGTCCTTCCGTATAAAAAACTGCTAAATCTACTTTGTTTTCTTTTTCTTTGTGGGGGGGTAGCAGGTAGAAATGGTACGAATTTCTAGCTTTGGTTATGCTAAATGCCAGCTCAGATAAATTAGAGAGTTAATGAAAGCGTAGTGCCAATGGAAGGTACGAAGTTGCGTCACAAGTCCTTTCGTTCGTTCTTAGTTCCAGACTGTTCGTTAAGTAACCCGCCGGTACATTAACTCAGCGTAAATCAGAGAGAGTGCCGGTGGGGTTGTATTTCCATCGTATCAGACTAATTGTCCATTCCTAATTAATTTAACGAAGTCACTGTAATTGCGGGCGTTAGGTGCAAATACAGTCCATCTAATTCACATTATACAGATAGATTTTTATGGCTATTAAATCGAGAGCAAGGAATATTATTCATTCAGGGTCTTTTGGTGTTTGTGCTCTTTGCCTTACTCATGTCGGAGCTGATGGAGAAATAGCACATATCGTTGCTGAGCAAATTGATGGTCCTCGTGGAAATCATCCTATGCCACTAGAGAGGCGAAATGATCCAGAAAACCTAATCTATCTCTGTGTCATGTGCCATCGACAAAAATTTGATAAATATCCAGATGAATACCCTGTGGATATGTTGCTGCAAGTTAAGGCTAAGATGAAAGAAGTTCAAACAAAGTTTCATCAAGGTGAGATAAACTATTTAAATTTCTTTTTCCATGGTACTTCTTCAGAACAGATAATTAGTATCCTTTCTAACATTTGTAGGGGGATTCAACTTCATCTATCCGATTCTGATGNAAATGTTTTGTCACTATTTCAAGCCAATCTTCAATCAGTTGTTGTTCCAGCTTCTTGCTACAGTGATATTGAATTTATTAAAGAGTGCCTGAATCTAATTTTTGATACCTTTGACAAAGAAGGCGAAGAATTTAAATTCAGCCCGTACGAATGGAAAACTAGAGTAATGTTTTATAAAGAAGGAGACCATTCAACTTTTCATAGAAGAGATGAGTTTTGGAGTTTATATTATCGTATTGAGGTATCATGTATTAAGGCTTGTAATTCAATACAGAATTTATATCGAAATCAGTTTGTTAAATAATACGCACATAACAAGCGCGTGCAATCTGACCTCCGGCAGTTGACGCGGGCGTCTATACCAATCATGGAAATTCGCAGTCCTAGAAAATAGTTAACACCCTTGAGTCCCAGGCACAAGAACTCAGTTTTGGATTCTCGGCTTCAACGGCTAAGTTTTTATGAGCCATGAACAACGCATCCTCAAATTAATAGCCTCCGACGAATTGCGGATGAGAGCGTTACGCGCAGCGAAATCGCTTGATCTCCCGGATTGGTTGATAGCGGCAGGCTTTGTCAGAAACTTAGTGTGGAGCAACGTGTTTGGGAAGGATGCTCCTCTAAATGACATTGACATCATCTATCACTGCATCTCTGATACTTCTGAAGAGCGAGACTCTCTGTTAGAGCGGCAGCTTTACGCAATAGAGCCCGAGCTGCCTTGGTCTGTCAAAAACCAAGCTCGCATGCATTTGAAGAACGGGGATGCTCCTTATGCCAATACCTTAGAGGCAATGGCCTATTGGCCGGAGAAGCAAACCGCTATTGGTGTCATGCTAGATAGCAATGAGGATCTTGTGTTGCGCCACAGTTTTGATTTGGATCTCCAGTTTAATGGTCGAATTGATCACAACCCCGCAAGATCGGTTGACGTATTTAAAGCTAGAGTCGCAAGCAAAGGGTGGTTACAATCGTGGCCAGCGTTGCAAGTCAAAACCCATTCAAGCGCAAGTAATCGTCCTCGCTAAAGTGGATATTTCAAGATAGCGCATTATCACGTCAAAGTACTAATATTGATCAAGCCTCGCTCTGTTCGCAAAAAGCCGAGGGCTCTACTGAGTGTGAAAAATGACGTGCCCATCTGTCAAGAGTCAAGCACAGGGGCTATGCTGAATGGGCTATAAGCATAAATGACATCCTAGTCTAGGAGTGCTGGTCTTGAGTGGCGCTCCTAAGGTGTATGGGGGCGATAGCAAGGCTAAGTGCTCGCCTTTGTTGGCAAGGTGGTGTCAACAGGAGATGCGTCACAACGAGTGCTCTTTGTCTTGATGTGTGAAAGCGGGGTGTCGCCCTTGAGGTGGTGTTCACCGGCAACAGTATGAATGGAGTACGAGCCTTAAAAGAAGAACGCTATATGAATAAACGTTTCCAAGAGCAGTAGGGCTTTTGATCTAATGCTGAGAGTTAAAAAATGTCTATTCTACTAGAACTTACAAAATATGAGATTTACTAATGACAAGATTTGAAGAAAAGGTTGAAGAGCTAGTCGCGAAACACCCGAACTTAACGAAGGACGAAGCAATAAAAATCATAACCGATAAAAACGAGCGTAAGAAAAAGAAGAGAGCAGAAAAAGCAGATAGAAGTAATGCAAAAAAACCGGACGTCGCGAAAGATACTTAGAGTCATGTGTGAGGTTTAACGGCTAAACAGAGGCTAATGCAGCTCGCTGCTGCTTTTGAGAAATAACAATGAAGAAGCTCAAAGATNAAAAAGAGTTGGTCAAGAAAGCCATCGCGCTAGGAACCGCCTATGGTACTCAGCGTGGCGTTGTTGAGTTCGAGGCCACCGATTCAACCAATGAAAAGCTTGAATATATTTATCGTCTCTTGGTACACGACAAAGTCATTCAGCCGCTGCAGGAGGATAAAGTCTCACAAAAGGCGATTAGGCATCGATTAGCAATCTGGGCATCAAAGCAGTGAGCGTTTTGACAGCCTTTTGATCTTCTAAGGCCGAGTCAAGCAACCTGCGGTTAAAAACTGTCTGTGCTTAATCCATCCATCCATCCATGTGTCCGACCTCTACTGACACATTCTGTCAGTAGGGATTGGATATACTGAAACACCATTAATCTTTTGAGACACTAGACAATGAAAATGGATTATTGTGTTTTTGGTACCAACAACATGGAGGCCTCGATCCGTTTCTATGATTCTCTGTTTGACGAAACCGCGCTGACGCAAGTGCTGGCAACAGAAAGAATGACATTCTGGCAAGGCGAGGGTTTTGCCTTTGCAATAGCCAAACCGTTTGATCAAAAACCTGCCACCAATGGCAATGGCACCATGATGGGCTTTAGTGTTGATTCTGAAGCTGAAGTGAAAAGGCTTCATCAAAAGGCGATTGATCTAGGTGGTTGCTGCGAAGGAGGACCTGCTCAACGCGGCCCCAAGTTCTCGGCCTATGTGAGAGATTTAGATCGCAACAAAATCGCTTTTTCAGTGTAATTTTCTAATCTAACGGAAGAGCGCTAGCGTTATGTCAGATTCTTGTACCGTGACCGGCAAGACCTTCACTGCACCGAGTGAGCTAAACCTATGGTTAGAAAAGAATCATGCCCAGGAAACTGAGCTGTGGGTGAAAATCTTTAAAAAGAACAGTGGCATCCACAGTGTCACTTGGGATGATGTCGTGATCGAATCCCTGTGCTGGGGTTGGATCGATGGCATCAAAAGAGCTATTGATGATCAAGCCTATCTTCAGCGAATTACTCCAAGAAAGGCGCGAAGCAGCTGGTCGAAGCGAAACCGTGCGCATGTCGAGCGGTTGATGAACGAGGGCCGGATGACCGAGTATGGCCTTATGCATGTTCATGCCGCTCAGGCAGACGGCAGATGGGAAAATGCCTACGCGGCCAGTGAGGCGACAGTGCCGCAAGACTTTCTCGACGCGCTAGAAATAAGGCCGAGATTGAAGGCGTATTTTGAAACACTTCCTAAATCAAGTCGATATGTTATTGCGCACGGACTGACGAGTGCGAAGAAAGCGGAAACTCGGGAAAAGCGATTTTCCAGATACCTAGAGCTGTTGGCCGGTAAAGAGAAGTTGTCGTAGTCGGTTTCGATGACAAAGGTTTCTCGATTTACCGGTTCTTTTGGAGAGTATCTTGGACGTTAGAGTTGCCTCAATAGATTGGTAGAGAGGGCGTTATGAAAGAGTCAGGAAAGATAAATTATATTGAAATTCCGTCATTGGATATTGTCGCCACTAAAGCCTTTTTCGGCGCAGTCTTTCATTGGACATTTACCGATTATGGTCCAGATTATGTCGCCATTGATAANGGCGGNATNGACGGCGGCTTTTATAAGTCTGACCAAGTGGCCTCGACGGCTAGAGGCAGCGTATTGGTTGTTTTGTACAGCTCGGAGCTAGAGACAAGCTTGGATAAAGTAAAGGCAGGGGGAGGGAAGATTATTAAAGATATCTTTTCATTTCCTGGAGGTCGCCGTTTTCATTTTTCAGATCCGAGTGGCAACGAATATGCGGTCTGGTCTGAATAACCAAGCCAAAGACTAGCTCTGTTGATGCAGAAGTCTGATCGCTGTTGAGGCGGCTGCAAAGTCGAATCAGTTTTGATTCCTCTCGGTGCGATCCACGTCTTTTATTTGCACGGATGGTGGCGTGATCAGTCGAGACTTGTGAACCAACTTTCCAGAATCAAACGGGCGGCGATAGAGTCGATCGGGGCTTGAGCGTAATTGCCGCGATGACCGCGCTCGGCAGCTTCTTCTTTGGCGGCGAAAGTGCTGAGGCGTTCGTCGACCATTTCTACTTTGATGCCAAAGCGTCCGTGCAGACGATTGCCAAACTTGCGTGCTCGCTGGCTTAGCTCACTTTCGGTGTCGTCCATATTGAGTGGTAGGCCGACTAAAACGCAATCGGGTTGGTAGTCTTTGAGGAGCTGTTCCACCTGGTTCCAATCGGGAATGCCGTCCCTTGCTTTCAGTGCCGGCAGTTCGCTGGCCGTTTGTGTAAGGCTCTGGCCACTGGCCACGCCGATGTTCTGCGTGCCGTAATCGAAAGCGAGAAGCGAAAGTGAAGTCGGTGCGGAGAGTGACATATAAGCGGGCTGCGGTGGTTAAGGTGGAGTGGTTGAGGGTTAGCTGGCCAGGGGTTCGTAACTTCCATGGCGACTGTTGGCATTCATCCGTTGGCTGAAACGTGCGAGCTTTAGACTCAGAAATCAATCGTTGATCAGGCGTGACCTGCGGTGCCAGAAATGAGGTTAAGGTCAATGCCTAAGCTTTTCGAGGCGGCAGCCCAACGCTGTTCAATTGGGGTATCAAAAACAATGTGAGGCTCTGCAGGAATGGTTAGCCAAGAGTTGCTGGCAATCTCTTCTTCCAGTTGGCCCTTATCCCAACCGGCATAACCGAGTGCCACCAAAAACTTTTGCGGGCCTTGATTGCGAGAGATGGCGTCGATGATATCGCGCGACGCGGTCAACATGATGTCTTTCGACACTGCCAAGCTGGATTCCCACTGTTGTTCTGGGCTGTGAAGGATAAAACCTCGTTCCGGCTGTACCGGGCCGCCAGATAATACGGCATGGGTGGCGTGATGATTGCCGTCATTGCAGTCGAGTTGTTGATAGATTTCAGACATGTCGATGCCCAGCGGTTGGTTGATGACCAACCCCATGGCGCCATCTTCGCTGTGATCACATATGTAAGTGATGGTGTGCGAGAAAATGGACTCGTTCAAACTGGGCATGGCAATCAAGAAGTGATTGCGAAGGTTGCTCAGCGGTGTCTGCTTGGTGTGCTCTATTTTCTGTCCCATAGGATCAGTATTGGGGGCGTTGCGCTTGAAAACAAGGTGTTTGTGGGCATTATTTGTCGTTGGTGGTGGTTGATAGACCGCTGAGTTCGAAATGCCATGTGCGAATGATCTCGAGTTGGTCGACATCTTTGCGGATCTCCGCTGGAAACGGCGGAAACGGCGCGGCTTGGTGGACAATCTGCAAGGCCGCATTATCTAGGATGGCATGCCCGGAAGAGTGCAGGATTTCCACCGATTGAATGGTGCCGTTGGGGCGTAAAATGGTGGCCAATCGCAGCTTGCCGTAAATCTGACGCTGAACGGCCTCTTCTGGGAAGTTTCGATTGCCCACAAATTCGATCTTTTCGGTCCATTTGTGCAGGTAGTGCGCGTCGGCTGAGGCTCGAGTCGCCACCGAGGTGATGCGACGAATACGTGGGCGCTTGGCGATGGCTTGTCGCTGTTGGTCGAGCTTGGCTCTCAGGCTGGCAATTTCCGCACTCAGTGGCGTATCAAACGGGTCTTGGCCGAGTTTTTTCTCGGTTTCTTCGTTGTCCGGTGAGGTGTCTTGCTGATAGACCTTGAAAGCACTGCTGCTGCGCGTCACGACCGGTTGTAGGGTCTGTTGCTTGGTGGGGTTGGCGGCTCGAATCTGCGGTGTTGGGTTGACTTCGGCAATGTGGGCGCTGTCGATAGGCGCCTGTTGATCGGTGGTCATTTGTTGGGCTTTTTCACCGGTGCCGCTGGCCTGTTGATTAGATTGGGCCAAGTAATCGGCTTTTTCTGGCGCCACTTCACTGCTGTGGTTGGCCAGTGTGATTTCCAGTGTGGGCGAGGTTTGGCCGCTGAAATCCGCTTTAAAGGTAATGCCCAAAATCAGTAAGGCATGCAGTGCCAGCGCGATAAACACGGTGAAGGTTAGCCGATCGCCGCTATCGACAGCGGCGGTGGCAAGTTCTGTGTTGGGCGGCAGTGCAGGCGAAGCGGCGGTCATAGTGGTCGGTGTCTGGCTCTCAATATCCGTCAGTTATGCGCTGCGGCGGGCTTCGATGGCGTCCATCAGGCGACCACCAATGTTGGTGTCGTAGGCGCGGTCGAGCTCTCGGGCACAGGTGGGGCTGGTGACGTTGATTTCGGTGAGATAATCGCCGATGACGTCGAGCCCGACAAAGATCAGGCCTTTGGCTTTCAAAGTGGGTGCCACCTGTTCGACAATCCAGCGGTCGCGATCGGTAAGGGGTTGCGGAACTCCTTGGCCACCAGCGGCTAGATTACCGCGGGTTTCACCTTCTGCGGGTACTCGTGCGAGCGAGTATGGCACCGGTTCGCCGTCAATGACCAGAATGCGCTTGTCGCCGGCCTTGATTTCCGGAATAAAGCGCTGCGCCATGATTTGCTGCTGACCAAACAAGGTTAGGGTTTCGAGAATGACGCCAATGTTCGGGTCATCAGCTTTACAGCGAAAAATACCTGCGCCGCCCATACCGTCGAGCGGCTTGAAGATGACGTCGCCGTGCTGCTGATGAAATTGGCGCAAGATATCGTTATTGCGACTGACGACGACCGGTGGGCAGCACTGAGGGAACTGAGTGGCAAATACCTTTTCGTTACAGTCGCGTAGGCTTTGCGGATTGTTAACAATTAGTGTGCCTTTGGCCTCTGCCGCTTCAAGAATATAGGTGCTGTAGATGTATTCATTGTCAAAAGGTGGATCTTTACGCATCAGCACTGCGTCGAGCTGATCAAGATCGATGGTCTCTTTTTCACCCAAGTCAAACCAATGCTCTGGATTGTCGTGCACGCTGAGTGCTTGCACCAAGGCTTTGGGCTGACCGTCGTCGAGGTACAAATCACTCTGTTGCATGTAGTAAAGTGAGTAGTCACGCGCGCTGGCGGCTAACAATAGTCCGAGGGTGGTGTCTTTGACGAAGGTGATGTCTTCGATGGGGTCCATAACGACCCCCAGCTTCATAGTCATAGCGAGTACTCTATAGCGGCGCGGTTAGGCGGTGTAAGGTAAGACCTTCGGCGTTTTAAAGCAACCGCTGGCTTAGAGCATTAAGGCATGGTGATATGCGCGCCGTTTTAGCCCGCCAGAAAGTTCACTGATGTCTTTTACTTGTTGCGCTAAGCGCCTGATAAAAAATAAGAAAGTCCCTCATCGCTTGCGGCTTATAGATTAAAGCGTAAGAGTGTGTTAAAAAGTTCGTTCGCTATAGTGCCTAGCGGAGATGGCGTGTAAAGCTCTGTAGAAACAGTGTCGTTAAACGCGCCGCCTAAAAGTGATTGAGGACAATCGAGAATAGCGCGGACTGGATCCATGAGTTTGTGATCTATCACGCTTTTTTGTCGATTGGATGGATTATTTCATAACACTGATAAATACATCCCGTCATACTCTTCACGCTGACAGACATGTGCTTCAACAAGGCTGAGCCGGAACTCAAACAGAGGTTCAGAGCTGGCTCCAAAAGTGTTGAGGCTGTGTCGTCACTTAGTGCCGAAGGCAAAGCAATAACAATAGACGAAGGTCAGAGTGTATGGACGTGAATCTCGAAAGCTTAAAGGTTATGGTCATTGATGATAGCAAGACCATTCGCCGAACAGCTGAAACTCTCTTGAAAAAAGCGGGTTGTACCGTGGTAACCGCCACCGACGGTTTTGATGCGCTAGCCAAGATCGCTGATACCCGACCGGATATCATCTTCGTGGATATCATGATGCCGCGTTTGGATGGCTACCAAACCTGTGCGCTGATCAAAAACAACAGTGAATTCAAATCGACGCCGGTGATCATGTTGTCCAGTAAGGACGGCCTGTTCGACAAGGCTAAAGGGCGTATTGTGGGGTCGGATGAATACCTCACTAAACCATTTAGTAAGAGCGAATTGCTGGGTGCGATTGAGACTCACGTCAAATCCAGCAAGGCGTCTTAAGCTAGTTAGTGTGGAGTTCGCCTAGCGAATCCAATTCAACACATACTCATAATAACAGGCATTAACGCCATACATAGATGACAGTATTTCAGGGGTTCCCATGGCTAAAGTACTCATTGTAGATGACTCTCCTACCGAAACTTATAAGCTCACCAGCATCTTGGAGAAGAACGGTCATTCCGTTATTACCGCCGAGACCGGTGAGTCCGGTGTTGCAACCGCGAAACAGGAAAGACCTGATTTGGTGCTGATGGATATTGTGATGCCCGGCCTAAACGGCTTTCAGGCCACGCGTCAGTTGAGCAAAGCCAATGAAACCTCTCACATTCCCGTCATTATTGTGACGACCAAAGATCAGGAAACCGATCGTGTTTGGGGGTTGCGCCAAGGCGCCAAGGCTTATTTGACCAAGCCAATTGAAGAAAAAGTGCTGATGGATGTGATGGGCGAGGTGCTGGCGTAAGCCGGCGCGCTGATGATGTCGGATACCCCAGTGGATTCAGATCAGGCTGCTCAGCAAAGTCAGCAGGCGTTTCAAACTCTCGTTAACTTAGCGCTGCAGAGTCGCCGCTCGGCCAAAGGCTTGCCGGCCCAAGTCGACATTACTCCTCATTGGAGTGGTATTGGCTTTGAGTTACTCGGGCGCCGCTTTATCGCACCGATGGGTGAAGTGTCCGAGATGTTGGAAGTTCCTTATTACACTCGCTTGCCCGGCGTACAGCCGTGGGTGCGCGGGGTTGCCAATGTCCGTGGTCGCCTATTGCCCGTGTGTGATTTGGCCGTGTTTATGGGCGATCGCATTCATACGGCGCGTAAGCAGCAGCGAATACTAGTGTTGGAAACCGAAGACTTATACACCGGTTTGCTGGTTGATCAGGTGTTCGGAATGCAGCATTTCCCAGTCGATACATTTTCACCACAGTTGAGTTATCAACAGGAGACAATGCAGGCCTTCAGTGATGGCTGCTATGTGGTAGATGGTGTTGAATGGACTGTTTTTAGTCCGGCTGCACTCAGTGCCGATGCACAGTTTTTAAACGCCGCACAAAACTGAGTGAAGTAACTACATACGGGTATTTCAATGATTTGAAGTGCCCGTACTCTGCAAGTAAACAATAGTGTTCAGCGATGAACATTTGATAAAGATAAGCCCGAAGCACAGAGGATGGAGCTAAAGGGCATGGTGGGGTTTTCTCTGAGAGAAGAGTCCACCGTGTAATTTGCTCATTACACACCCTCGCCGCTGCAAGGTGTTTGAACGCAACGTCGGTCAGGAGCGCGTAGCATGAAAATTGAGTCCAGTAACCTTTTCTCTGCCATTAGGGCAAACCGAACCATGACGGTTCTGGTTATCGCTCTGGTTTTGGCATTGGTGGCCACCGTCGCCAGTGTCATTATGGTGCAACGAGATGCCGGTCGAGATCAGCAATATCTTCAATTAACCGCAGACTTGCGAGCATTATCCTATCGGGTGACGGCGCTGTCTCGAGAGTCCACTTCTGGTAACGAAGAGGCTTTCTCTGAGTTGCAGACGGTGGTGAACGAGATGGATTCAACTTGGGGCAAACTGCGCTCAAGTGACGCCAATACTCGCAAAGCGCTGGCCGAACAGATTGGTGGTTATGAGGGCGTATGGCGCCGAGTACAATCGGATGCCCAGACCATTATTAATAACAAAGACACCATTATCTTCCTGAATGATGTTGCGACTACGCTGAATGAATCGCTGCCGGAACTGCAGGCGGAACACAACTACATCGTAGAGATTCTACTGGAGAATGATGCACCGGCTGATCAGGTGGCGGTAGCTCAGATGCAGTCTTGGCGTGCGGAACGTATTGGTCGAAACGTTGATAAAATGCTGCGGGGTGGTACTGACGCCGCCAGCGCAGCAGACCAGTTCAACCTCGATGCTAACTTGTTCGGTAAAGTTCTGGTGGGAATGAAAGAGGGCGATGCCGCAATGAGCATCTCCCGAGTCACCGATGGCGACGCGGTGGAATCTCTGACAGAAATTGGCGACTTGTTTGAATTCGTAAGTTCATCGGTACGTGACATTTTTGAGGCGTCTCCTGCGCTGTTTAAAGCCCGTCAGTCTGCCGATGCATTGCTCGATGATGGTCCGGTGTTGCTGGAGTCCTTGAGTAAACTGTCCGATGGTATTAGTTCTTTGGCTGACCAGCGTCAACCGAACAACATCACGACATTGGTATTGGGTGGCATTGTTGCAATCTGCTTGCTGTTATTGGGTTATCAGATTTACTCAGGTACTAACCGCCGCTTGGAAGAAACAGCGGAAACCAACGAGCGAAACCAGAGTGCTATTTTGCGACTACTGGATGAGCTTGCCGACTTGGCAGATGGTGACTTGACCACCACGGCAACGGTAACGGAAGACTTCACCGGGGCCATCGCTGACTCGGTTAACTACACCATTGACCAACTGCGTGTACTGGTTTCGCGAATCAACGAAACAGCGGTAAACGTATCCGGTGCGGCACAGGATACCCAGCAGACGGCACTGCACTTGGCCGAGGCCTCTGAGCACCAGGCGCAAGAAATTGCCGGTGCATCAGCTGCGGTAAATGAAATGGCGGTAACCATTGACCAAGTATCTGCCAACGCCGCCGAATCAGCCGCGGTTGCGGAGCGATCGGTATCGATCGCGAACAACGGTTCGAAGGTGGTACAAAACACCATTCACGGAATGGATACCATTCGTGAGCAGATTCAAGATACCTCGAAGCGGATTAAGCGATTGGGTGAATCGTCACAGGAAATTGGTGACATCGTATCCTTGATTAACGATATTGCTGACCAAACCAACATCCTGGCACTTAACGCGGCAATTCAGGCATCGATGGCGGGTGACGCCGGTCGAGGTTTCGCCGTTGTTGCCGATGAGGTACAGCGACTTGCAGAACGTTCTGCAGCCGCTACTAAACAGATTGAAGCACTGGTTAAAACGATTCAGAACGATACCAACGAAGCGGTTATCTCGATGGAACAAACCACGTCGGAGGTTGTTCGTGGAGCTCGCCTAGCGCAGGATGCGGGTGTTGCACTGGAAGAAATTGAGGGCGTATCAACCAGCCTCGCAGATTTGATTCAGAACATTTCGAACGCTGCACGTCAGCAGGCCTCTTCGGCCGGCCACATTTCCAACACCATGAACGTGATTCAAGAGATTACCTCCCAGACCTCCTCTGGTACCGGTGCTACCGCAGAATCGATTGGTAACCTCGCCGAAATGGCATTGGATCTGCGTGAATCGGTTGCCGGTTTCACCTTACCCGAAGAAGCCAGCAACGACGAGATGCCTGAGCAAGAGAGTGTTTACAGTGAAGAGCAAACCGATTTCTCTTTGCCCGATGACATTACTCAGACTCACGAAACTGTGTCTCTAGATGACTATGAAAGCTCCGACGTTAGCACTGTAGAAGATCAAGCGGCAGAGAGTTTTGATTTGCCAGAGGATCTGCTCGACAGTGAAGATCGTGATGATTCCAAGCAGACAGCTGTCTAGTAGAAGTGAGTTATTGAAGTATGGTGTGGTCACTTCAAAAAACGCCTGAGCTAACTGATTTACAGTTTGAACAGTGGAACAAACTGTTAGAGGAACGCACGGGTATTCAAGTGTCCGCACATCAGCGCAGCTTCTTGCAATTGCAAATTGCAGGGCGCATGCGCGAGCTGGGTATTAAGTATTTCTCAGAGTACTTCAATCAGGTTTCTTCTGGTTTACAGGGTATGGTCGAGTGGTCAATTTTAGTTGATCGCTTGGTGGTGAAGGAAACGAGTTTCTTTCGCCATCGTGATTCCATCGAGTCAATTCGTCAGTTGGTGCAAAATCGCATCAACAATCAGGACATGACCGAAAGCTTCGAGGTGTGGAGTTTAGGTTGTGCCACCGGCGAAGAGCCTTACTCTCTGGCGATGGTGATCAATGATTGCTTTGAACTGGCTGGCCTAGAGCCCTATTACGGCATTACCGCTACCGATATCAGTCAACCGTCGCTGCAAAGTGCACGCGAAGGTATGTACGGAAAACGTAAACTTGAACCGGTTACCGCCGAAGAGCGGGCTCGCTATTTTAAAACACTGGACGAAACCGGTGAGAGCTATCAGGTGTCGGATAAGTTGCGCGATCGCGTGTGTTTCTCACACGGTAATGTCATGAACCTCGGCGAGATGCCGATGGTAAAAATGGACGTGATTTTTTGCCAGAACGTACTCATTTATTTTCGCCGCTGGCGCCGACGTGAAATTCTGAATGAATTGGCCAGTCGATTGAAGCCAGGCGGAATGTTGGTCATTGGGTTGGGCGAAGTTGTGGACTGGACTCATCCAGAGCTGCAGCGCCTGAGTGACGAACGTATTCAAGCTTACGTCAGAAGTTAGCGAACGTAAGACGAAGAAGAATAATCAAGGGGATGCCTTATATGGCAGACAACAGAAATTTTGCAGCCTTGGAATGGGTCGTCGGCGAAATCGATGAAACCCTAAAGCAAGCGCGTCAATCGTTAGAAGCCTATGTGGAAAATCCGCAGGATTCTACACGGATACGATTCTGTTTAACCCATATCCATCAAGTGCATGGCAGCTTGCAGATGGTGGAGTTCTTTGGTGCAGCATTGCTGGCTGAAGAAATGGAAGCTATTGCTCAAGCGTTGATGAATGGCGAAGTAAATAACGACGCCGAAGCTCATGAAGTGCTGATGCGCGCCATTTTGCAGCTGCCAATCTATCTGGAACAGGTCAAAAGTAAACGCAACGATGATCCCGGTAGCTTACTGCCATTGCTCAATGATTTGCGTGCGGCACGCGGATCAAGCTTGTTGTCAGAAAGCCAGTTCTTTAGCCCCGATATCTCACCGGCTAAAAAAGTCGGTGGAGAAAAAAATGCAGCGCAGTCCAATCCCGCTCAGTTCAAAGCGGTCATGCAAAAATTACGGCAGATGTATCAATACGCAGCTGCCGGAGTCATCAAAAGCGTTAAGGTCGATGAGAACCTAAAATATCTTGAAAAGGTTTTTAGTCGTCTACATCTGTTGACTTCTGGTACCGCTCGCCAACCGCTTTGGGATATTGCTCTGGCCGTGGTCGAGGGGCTGGATAGCGAACATATTCAAATTAGCGTGTCACTGAAGACCTTGATGCGGCAGCTGGACAAAGAAATTCATTTGCTGGCAGAACATGGTACTAAGGCTCTGAACAGCTTTACCCGCGAAGAACTGATTAAAAATCTGCTCTATTACGTGGCGCGCAGCAAAGCAGAAACACCACGTACTCAGCGCATTCGCCAGCAGTATGCTTTGGATGAAGCACTACCGGATCAACAGGCTAGCGACAGTGGTGAAAGTAGTCTGTTGAATGGTCCAGACCCAGAAACCATGCGCACCGTTGTTGCTGCTCTGAATGATGAGCTAGCGGCCATTAAAGATGCTCTGGATGTGGGAGTGGATGATCTCGACGCCCGCGCAGTTGATGAAGCTCTGCAAATTATGAAGCGTGTGGCCGATACCTTAGCTGTACTGGGTGTAGCCGATTTACGTAAGCAAGTTTTGGATCAAGCCAATAACCTTGAATCCGCGGCCGCTCAAAATGATGTCAGCAGTGAAGTGTTGATGGCAGTTGCCGATGAAATCATTGCGGTAGAGCAGCGGTTGGCGGTCTTGGCCACGGCGCAGGCGCCGGCAGATTCTGCTCAGCAGTCTACTCAGCAAGTTCAAATTAATCAGGCTCAGGAAACCGTGCTGCGCGAGGCGCGCAACGGTTTGGAACAGGCCAAAGATTCTATTATTGAGTACATTGCCTCCCAGTGGGAGCGCTCGCATCTGTCCAATGTTCCTAAACTGTTGGAAGAAATCCGCGGTGGCCTCGGAATTATTCCTCTAGATCGACCTGCGGCAATTTTGCAGGGGTGTAGTCAGTATATTGAAAATGAATTGCTGAGCAATGATGCCTCTCCTGAATGGAGTGCCTTGGATACTCTGGCCGATGCCATTGCCAGCGTTGAGTACTTTCTCGAGCGCATCAGCGGTGATCGTGAAGACGATGACGAAGTGTTATTGACCCTGGCCGAAGAGAGTATTGCCTCTCTCGGATATGGCGTAGAAGGTGTTACCGCCAAAGCAATAGACAAAAGTAGTGCCAATGCAGAGTCGGTGTTGGAAAAAATTGCCGATGTTGAATCGGTATCGATCGATGCGTTGCCGGAAGATTCCGCGTCCGATGATCGTGAGCTGGAACTATCGCCCGACGAGTTACCTGAAGAACCAACGAGCGCGACGCAGCTGTTAGTTGATGCAGATTCGCAATCTGACTCAGTTGTGGATAACGAAATAGAAGATTCGAGCACAGCTTTCGCTAGTTTTGATGACGTGGTGACTGATCATGTCGAGGCGGAAGACGCAGAGACTGTTCCAACGCTCACAGCCGATGCTGTTGAAGATCAAGGATCAGATTCCGATGGTGAGACAGACACAACGGTTTCCTCAGATTCTAGTGATGTTGAAGATGAAGACGAGATAGACGATGAAATCCTGGAGATCTTCATCGAAGAGGCCGGTGAAGTACTCGAAGCCATCGATGAATTTTTCCCGCAATGGGCTGCGGATTTCGACGATAGCGATTCCTTAACGGAATTCCGTCGCGCCTTCCATACTCTGAAGGGCAGCGGTCGAATGGTCGGTGCCAATGATATCGGTGAGCTCGCTTGGTCAATTGAAAGTATGCTCAACCGTGTACTGGAAGGCGGCATTAAACCGCATGCTGTGCAGGTGGCTTTAATTACGCAAGTCCGAGCAGCGTTACCTAAGTTCATCGATGCGTTTGAACACAAACAGCCCAATCCCGATCCGCAACACGCTCAGCAGTTGATCGAGTGGGGTGAAGCCATTTTACGCGGCGAGTTGCCTAATGAACTTCTGGTTGCCGACACAGGCTCTACAGAAGCCAGCAGCGATGGTGCGGCGGATGAAAGCTCTGCTATTGCGTCAGAGACTGCGCAGGAAGAGTCGACTGATGATAGCAGTGCTACCGATCTGAATGATCGTGCCGATGATGACGGCAATGATATTTTGTGGGAAATATTTGGCTCCGAAGCTGTTTCTCATTTACAGGTGGTCGAAGGCTTTATCGATGAGATGCAGCAGGCTAAGCCGCTCTATACACCGCCTAGCGAAGCCATGCAGCGTGCATTGCATACGCTCAAAGGCAGTGCACATATGGCGGATGTTCATGACATTGCCATGCTCGCCACACCGTTGGAGCAATTTGCTAAAGAGCTGCGCACTTATCAGGTCAATATCGACGATGATATTCTGCAACTGTTCTGCGATGGTGTTCTCTATATTCACGATGCCTTGCATCAAATTCGCACGCAAGGGCAAGCTGAAATCGCCAAGCTGGGGCAGTTCTCTGCTCGGGTCGCTGAACTAAGAGACCTTTTTGTGGGGCCTTTAATCCGTCAGCAAGCAGAGCGTAAGAGCAAAGCCGTCGATCCCGAATTGCTGTCGATCTTTATGGCAGAAGAAATGAATCTTCTGCTGGATGCCGATGAGATTGTTGAACAGTGGCGCATTGACCCTCAACAACCGGCAAAAATTGATGCCCTGATCACCGAGCTAAATACCTTGGCAAAAGGCGCGGAGCACGCCTGTTTACCCCCTATGGCGCAGATCAGTCAGTGCCTGTCGAATTTGTACTCCAGCGCCGATAGAGATCTGAGCTTTCTGCTCGACGAGGACTATACGGTTCTCCTGCAGGCCCATGAACAGCTCTTGGATATGGTCGATGCTGTTGCCGCCGGACAGAATGTTCAGCCGGTTAATGAGGAGCTCCATCAGCGTTTAGCGGATATTCAGCAGCGACTCGATACTCGTACCCAAGGTGCCAGCGTTGAGGCAGACAATGGAGGCGAGCTTTCTGATGACGTGACTTCCGATGTGGTCGAAGCCTCGGCTATGGTTGAGACGGTACAAGGTCTCGCTGGCAGTATCGAAGTGATTGATGTCGGTCTCGACGATGAATTGGATGATGATATCGCCGAGGGCTTTATCGACGCGGTGGGTGAAGATTTGCAAGTGCTTGAATCTGTGGATTTGAGTTCTGACATGGAAGAGCCGGGCACTAGCAATCTTGATGACGAGAACGAATTGTCTTCTAGTGCGGCTGTAGAACTTGAACCCACCACTGAACAATGGCAGAGCAGCCTCTCTGATGCGGTTTCCGAGCCGACGGTTGAGAATCGCCTAGAAGAAGATAGCTTCTCTGTGCCAGAGCGTACCGTCGCCGCAGAAACCGTTGAAGTGGTTGATGAAGACGACGATATTGATCCCGACATTATCGAGATCTTCCTCGAAGAAGCCGATGAGTTGATGGAAGATATCGAGCGCTCGGTGCACGAATGGTCCGAAGATTGGGGTCAAAACCATTCTTGTGAAGAGCTTAAACGCGCTCTGCACACCCTCAAGGGTGGTGCTCGATTGTCGGGTATGACCGCGGTGGGCGATGTCTCTCACGACTTTGAAACCGATGTTATTCACACCTCAGATAATCACGCCGTAGATGATCGTTTTTTCGAGCGCTGTCACAAATGCCAAGACTTACTGCTGAAAGGCATCGAGCTGGTAAAACAAGCGATGGCGGGCAATGGTCAGTTGGCCGTTGCGCTTAAGGGACAAGCTATCTACAGCGACGCGCCCGATAACAAAGCGTCAGAAGACACTGTGATCAGTGCTTCCGCAAGCGACGCGCCTAGTGCCGCCGATGATCTACCGGAGAGTGATGCCACAGCAGAGCGTACAACTAGCGTAGAGCAGATAAATAACCTTGCATCTGAGAGCGCAGAAATACTGCCGTTCTTGCCGAAAGACAATGTACCGGTGGTAAGCAGCGGCGACGATTTCCAAATGCCAGCGACCTCGTCAACTCCGTCTGCTAGTACACCTGCTCCGAGTGGCGGTGGTGTTGCCTCCAACCCCATGCAGGCGCGTCGAAATGCACCGCAAGAAGTGGTGAAGGTGTCGGCGGAGCTGTTGGAAGAATTGGTTAACCTGGCGGGTGAGACATCTATCAGCCGCGGTCGAATGGAAGAGCAGGTCAGTGAACTTGGCTTCGCCATCGATGAGATGGATTCCACCATCAATCGTTTGCAAGAACAGTTGCGACGCCTCGATATTGAAACCCAAGCACAGATGTTGTTCCGCCAAGAACAGATGGCGGAAATGGAAGAATTCGATCCGTTGGAAATGGATCGCTACTCTCAACTACAACAGTTGTCTCGCTCTCTGATTGAGTCCGCTTCGGATCTGATGGATTTGAAGGCCACGCTGTCGGATAAAACCCGCGATACTGAAACTTTATTGCTGCAACAGTCACGTATTAATACTGACTTGCAGGAAGGTTTGATGCGCTCGCGCATGGTGCCGTTTGCGCGCCTCGTGCCGAGATTGCGCCGAATCGTGCGTCAGGTCGCCAGTGAACTGGATAAACGTGTCGACTTTGAACTCGATAATGTGGAAGGCGAATTGGATAGAACCGTGCTCGAACGCATGGTTGCGCCGCTTGAGCACATGTTGAGAAACGCCGTCGACCACGGTATCGAAACTCCTGAAGAACGTATCGCCAAAGGTAAACCCGAAGCCGGTCGAGTGGTGCTGACTCTCACGCGTGAGGGTGGCGATGTGATGTTGCGCCTAATTGATGATGGCCGCGGTATCGATCTCGAACGAGTCAAAGCCAAGGCGATTGAGCGCGGCTTGATGAGTGAAGAAGCGAACTTAAGCGATCGTGACATCATGCAATTCATTCTGCATGCAGGCTTCTCCACCGCTGAATCTGTGACGCAAATTTCTGGCCGTGGTGTGGGCATGGACGTGGTGCACTCCGAGATTAAACAGCTCGGCGGGGCCATGTCGATTAACTCTCGCTGGGGCGAAGGCACGGAGTTCACTGTCCGCTTGCCCTTTACCGTGTCGGTTAACCGCGCGTTGATGGTACGTATCGGTGAAGATCGTTACGCCGTGCCCTTGAATACCATTGAAGGTATTGTGCGGGTCAGCCCGTTTGAGTTGGAACACTACTATCAAGACGAGCAGGCGCGCTTTGAGTACGCCGGTGAGCAGTATCAAGTGCGCTATTTGGGCAACTTGCTAAACAGTGATGCTCGCCCCAAGCTCGAAGGTCAGGCTATGCCGCTGCCGGTGGTCTTGGTGAGAACCGCACAGAATGCGGTGGCTATGCAGGTGGATATGCTAATGGGCAGCCGCGAGATTGTGGTTAAGAGTCTCGGCCCCCAGTTTGGATTGGTCCAAGGTGTTTCTGGAGCCACAGTCATGGGTGATGGTAGCGTGGTGGTGATTCTTGATCCGCACGCCATGATTCGTCAAGAGGCGGCACTGGTGCATACGCCAGAGAACCTGTTGGAAACCGAGCCAGATACTTACGAAGAACACGTTAAAACCATTATGGTTGTGGATGACTCGGTAACGGTTCGCAAGGTAACCAGCCGCTTCCTCGAGCGAGAAGGCTATGAGGTACTGACGGCGAAAGACGGAGCCGATGCGCTATTGCAGCTGCAAGACCACATACCCGATGCCATGTTGCTCGATATTGAAATGCCGCGCATGGATGGATTTGAGGTGGCCAAGAACATACGTTCCAGCAGCCGTCTCAAAGACATCCCCATAATTATGATTACGTCACGTACCGGTGACAAACACCGAGAGCGAGCATTATCACTGGGCGTCAACAAGTACATGGGTAAGCCTTACCAGGAAGATAAACTACTGCATAATATTCGCGTAGTGACCGGTGATGAAGAAGACATTATCGAGACTGACGATAGCGTCATCGAGGAATAATCGATGAGTGATCGGGCCCTGCGAATTGGCTTGTTGGTTGAGTCGAATGAGCAGCTCAATCAGTTACGCCAACTGGTGGGGGAGAGTGGCCACCAAGCGGCTTGCTCACTGATCGCATCGGAGCTTGACTCTCTGCGTGAGGGCTTGGACAAATTAGAGGTTGATGCTTGGTTAGTGACACTGGCATTTGATCGAGAAGAATTTCAGACCTTCGAAGAGTTGTGCGACGAGACATCCGATCAACAACAGCGGTTGCTAGATGTTGAAGCTTGGTTAGCTCATCTCAAAGTTCCAGTGATGATTGACGATGGTTTGCAGTCATCACCGCGTCACCAAGAGTATCAAGCCTGGCGCCGGCGGATTTTGCAAAAGTTGGAACAATTGCAGGGCAGTATTAACTTAGCCCAGCTCCCACAGGGCGCGGCTCAACATATTTGGGTGCTGGCCGCGTCAACCGGTGGGCCGGAAGCGGTCAGGGAGTTTTTCCAAGCGCTGGATGCCGATCTCAATATTGGTTTTATCTACGTTCAGCATATGGACAGTGGTTATGAGCAATCACTGGCAGACATTGTTAACCGGCACAGCCACTACCCAGCAAACCCGGTTATTCATGGTGATGTGATACATTCGGGACAAACGTTGATCGTTGCTAATGATCATTGTGTCGAGTTCTTAGCCAACGGTACTTTGATGATCAAAGATGAAGCTTGGCCGGGGAACTACAGTCCATCTATCGATCAGGTATTTGCCAATGTCGCACGCAGCTTTGGTCGGCGCTGTGGCGTGATTGTATTCAGTGGTATGGGGGAGGACGGGGCGGCGGGCGCACGAATGGTGCATTTACAAGGCGGAAGTGTCTGGGTGCAGAGCCCTCACTGTTGCACCATCGATTCTATGCCGTTAGCGACCAAAGCCACACAAGTTGTTAGCAACGAGGGCACACCCTCTGAGTTGGCAACACAGTTAACCAACTTTATTCGTCGACAGGATCGCAACCCGTCGACCGTTTAATATTACAGCGAACAAGGGTGACAAGTATGGAAAGTGCATTGCAAACCATTGAGCAGATGGCTCCGGATGTGGTTCCGAGCCTGATGTTGCCACTGGCGGGCCGCACCTTGTTAGTGCCCACGGTTACCGTGGCAGAAATGGTGCCCTTTGCACAGGCTGAAAAAGTTGAAGATGCGCCTGATTGGCTACTGGGTGATTTTTACTGGCGCGACTTACGCGTGCCTCTATTGTCTTTCGAAGTACTGAATGGCGAGGCGCTACCAGAGGTGCAACCGAAAAGCCGAGTGGCGGTCTTTAACAATACGGGCGTGGACGAGGGCCTGCCTTTTATTGCGATATCCACGCAAGGTATTCCGAAGTTAGTTCGAGTCGGTAACGAGGATATTGCGGTCGATGATGAAGGTCAAAATCATGCTTTTGATCGCCTTCACGTGACTCTCAATGGAGAGGCCATGACCATCCCGGATATTACGGCGCTAGAGCATGTCTACCTTGAGTGGCGCAACAGTCAGTAATTGCCTTTGCGGTGTGGTGACAAGAATGCTCACTACACCGCTAGTACATTTCCTGTGCCGCATTGACGATCTCTTTCAGGTTGCTGCTGATCAACCGCAGTAATCCCCGCTGGTCTAATAAATTCAAACTTTTTGGTAGCCGTTGATAAATCGCCAAGCTCGTTAGCGGTGGTAACTGATGGTCTTTCTTGAGAAAACAAATACTGTGATAAAGCGCTAGGTTAACAATGTCGGAGGCATCAACTGGGCCGGATCGATAAGCTTGATTCCACTGCCCGCAGTTGTGAGCGATGTCGATGTAGCGCTCTTCCATGTTCCACTTACGCAGAATAATGGTCCCTAACGATTTACTGTAATGGCGGCACAGCCGCAAATATGTCAGTTGATCGGGGACTTGTTTCTCACTGCTGAGTGCAGACAAAATAGCCAGCGTGCCGGCCTCGCTTAAGAGGCTAGCAATAAAGGCTTCATCGGGCGTACTGAATCCCAATTTCTTTGCCAGAAAGCGACTGGTCGAGGCCTTCAGCGCCAAGCGTTTCCAGCTGATGGCGAAAAGTTCTTTGAGTCTCGGGTTTTGAACAATAAACAAACTCTTGAGGCTGTGAATCATCACCAGATTGACAACGTAGGGAATACCCATCAATCGGATGGCATCGCTTAGACCCTTTGCCGGTTCCAGTGTTTTGAACAATGGGCTGCAGGAGTGCTGCATAATCACCACTGTCAGGCTCGGATCTTGGCCAATCATTCGAGCCAGATCATCGATGGATGTGTTGTTATCGGCCGCGGCACGACGAATTTTGAAGGTGATGTCGGGCAGACTGGGTAAGCGTTCCTGCCCCTGCATCACTTGTTCAATGCTGGTTCGGTAGACGGCAAAATGATTAGAGGCGTTCATGAGAAATCTAGTATTGAGGAGCTGTTCTTCATCATAGTTGAAGATGTTGTCTGGTGCCAAAAAGTATCGAATTATCGCTAGCGAACGCTGTTTAAATCTACCTCTAGGCAAGATCGTATCAAGTTTCTCTTACTGAAATTGTAACCGCTTGCACGACTCATCATCCCCTCTTTCCCGAGTAGCAGTCGGGTGATTTCGAGCAGATCTTTGCCTTCCTTTTGTAGAGATTGTGCTTTTTCTGACAACGCTAATAGGTAGTCATATTTTTCTCGAAGCTTCACCTTTCCTTGTTCTACTACACCTCGGTGAGGACAAATAAGGGTTTCAAAATTACAATCCAACGCCTTGGCTGTACTGTCGAGCAGCGTAGGGATGTGTTCGTCGATTCGCAAAAATTTTAGGTGATTGGCGATGTAAAGGTCAGCACTGAATAACCAACCGCGATCTTCCATGAGATAGCAGGTCATGTCCTTTGCGTGCCCTGGGGTGAATACTGGAATCACGTTTTCATTACCAATGGTTAACTCATTGCCAATGGGTTGCGCGTCAACGCGTCCGCTGGATCCCCAAATGACTTTTTGAGTGAGCGGAATTTTAAAACCTTTTTTCAAAATATCGATGGTGAGATCTGGCGCTTGTGGTTGTACTCCGGTGAGCTGATAGATGGCTCCGGCATTGCCACTGTGGTCTTCGTGGTGATGAGTGAGCAGCAATTGTGAAAACGGCTTTTCTTCAACAAATGGCTTCACATATTTCCACTGATTGGTGGGACCCGCATCTATCAATGTATCGTTGAGACGATAGCAAATAAATGAGGTGTTGATGCCTAGATTGAACCGGCCAACGCGGTGACCTTGCAGGTCTTTGTATTTGAAAGTGTCAAGAACAGCCATGGGTAACTCTTGGTGTGCAGGCAGCGCCGCAGGGGCGATTGTGCAGATGATAAGGTTGAAGAAGCCTAGGCTAACAAACTTGCGAGAGTTTGCCATTGATCAAAACTGGCAGATCTGGTGTCGAAATGCCCTCCGTCGCTAAACGCAGGTGTTGGATGAGTTGTTTCCCCAAACTGCTGTTTAACCTAGGTCACCCCAGAGATACTGCATGATACTGATAGCTGCCAGAGGAGCGGTTTCGGTGCGAAATACTCGTGGGCCTAAGGTTAGCGGCTGAAATTGTTGCTGCAGTGCGCTGTCAATTTCAGTCTGCGACAAACCGCCTTCGGGACCGATCACTAGGGCTACGGATGCTGGTTTCTGGGTGTCCGCTAGAGCTTTGGGCGAGCGATGATGTAGGACAAATCGCTGTTCGGCCTCAACCTCTGAGATCCACGCATCATACCGCTGGGGCTCTGACAGTTGCGGTAGACGATTACGTTGGCACTGCTCACAGCTTGATACAATAATCTGTTGCCATTGGAGATGTTTTTTCTCCAGACGTGGACCAGTAAGTTTGACTTCCGTGCGTTCAGTAAAAAGCGGTGTTATTTGAGCCACACCCAATTCAGTGGCTTTCTGCAGCACATGTTCGAAGCGTTCGCCACGGGAGATGCCAATGCCGAGATGAATAGAGAGCGGCGACTGGCGATTATCCGGGTGAAAGTCACCGATTGTGACGCGCACGTTTTTTTTGCCAGCTTCGAGAATGGTTGCATCGTATTCCCCACCTTCGCCATTAAATAATAACAAGGGTCGACCGGCTTGCATGCGTAACACTTTGCCGACATGGCGTGCACCGTTCTCATCGAGCTCAATGTCGGTGCCGCTGGCTAGAGATTGTTTGCAAAAAATTCTAGGAATTCGCATGGCTTCGGCTTATTGGTGTTTGCATCGATGAAGTGACTAATAGCTACGGAAAGGCCTATATCTATGAACTGAGGAAGGTTTGAAACCTGTAGAGATAGCGATCAACCGCAGCAGGTTTCAAACAAGGCAATTAACTGTCTAAACCGAGGTTTTTGACAATTGCTGCTGTGGGTTCTACTTGATTCATGGTGTAGAAATGCAGGCCAGGCGCGCCGTTTTCCAGCAAAGTCTCGCACAGTTCGGTCACAAGATCTAAGCCGAAGGCTTTAACGCTTTCGTTGTCGTCACCAAAGCTCTCTAAACGTCTACGCAACCAGCGGGGAATATCGGCACCGCAGTTGTCGCTGAAACGGAATAGATTCTTGTAATTGATGATCGGCATAATGCCTGGGTAGATCGGATTCTCGATACCGGCTTTCTCGCATTGATCGAGAAAATAAAAATAGGCGTCGGGGCTGTAAAAGTACTGAGTCAATGCGCTGTCGGCACCGGCATCAAATTTACCTTTTAGGTAGCGAATGTCGTCATCGTAGCTGGTTGCTTCCGGGTGAATCTCCGGGTAGGCCGCGACTTCGAGATGAAAGTGATCGCCAAAGTTCTCGCGGATAAAGGCAACCAGTTGATTGGCGTATACCATCTGAAATGCGCCGCCCATACCCGAGGGCATATCACCGCGAAGAGCAACAATACGATCGACGCCAGCGTCTTTGTATTCTTGCAGCAGGGCTTTCATGGTGGCTTCATCATCGCCACCAAAGGACAGGTGCGGAGCGACTGAAAT
Organism: Cellvibrionaceae bacterium; assembly: GCA_002707785.1. Classification (GTDB taxonomy): domain Bacteria; phylum Pseudomonadota; class Gammaproteobacteria; order Pseudomonadales; family Cellvibrionaceae; genus Pseudomaricurvus. Next base: position 33,665 of record PANW01000059.1, read on the forward strand.
ACCGTCTTTTTTGAATTCCTTAATGATGTCTTTGGTGTTGTCACGGGTGGACCCGCCCGCACCATAGGTCACTGAGAAAAACTCAGGATTGAGTTTTTGCAATTCGTTGCGCACATTAACAAGTTTGGTTTTTCCATCGTCCGATTTTGGCGGGAAAAACTCAAAGCTTAAACGCAGATTGTCTTTAGACATAGTTAAACTCTCTTACCGTAGAGTCGGGATGCAGCAGTCTCCGCTGCATCCCAATCTCTTTGTTAATATCGCTGAAGTGGGGCGATATTAATATTTGTAGCTCTCAGGCTTGAAGGGGCCTTCAACGTCTACGCTGATGTAGTCGGCTTGGGTCTTGGTCATGCGAGTAATGACACCACCGAAACCTTCAACCATATCCTGTGCTACTTCTTCGTCGAGCTTCTTCGGCAGCACTTTAACGTAGATTTCGTCAGATTTTTCTGCGTCCATCAAGTCGGCGAATTTGCGCTCGTACAAATAGATCTGAGCCAAAACTTGGTTGGCGAAAGAGCCATCCATGATGCGTGATGGGTGACCGGTGGCGTTGCCCAAGTTAACCAAACGACCTTCGGACAAGAGGATCAAGTGATCGTTACTGCTCTTGTCACGGTAGATTTTGTGAACTTGTGGTTTAACTTCATCCCACTCGTAGTTGTCACGCATGAAGGCGGTATCGATTTCGTTGTCGAAGTGACCGATGTTACAAACTACCGCGCCATTTTTGAGGGTTTGCAGCATGGCGGAATCACATACGTTGATGTTACCAGTGGTGGTGACAACCAAGTCGGTATTGCCCAATACAGCGGTGTTGATGTCGGCGACTTCGCCAGTATTGTTGCCGTCGTTATAGGGTGAAACGACTTCGAAGCCATCCATGCAAGCTTGCATAGCGCAGATTGGATCGATTTCGGTCACTTTAACAATCATGCCTTCTTGACGCAAAGACGCTGCAGAACCTTTACCGACGTCGCCATAACCGATAACCAGTGCTTTCTTACCAGACAGTAAGTGATCGGTACCGCGCTTAATCGCATCGTTAAGCGAGTGACGACAACCGTACTTATTGTCATTCTTAGACTTAGTGACAGCGTCATTAACGTTAATGGCCGGCACTTTCAATTCGCCTTTTTCCATCATTTCTAGCAAGCGGTGAACACCCGTCGTGGTCTCTTCAGAAATGCCGTGGATAGTATCGAGCATCTTCGGGTACTTGTTGTGGACCATTTCGGTCAAGTCGCCACCGTCGTCGAGAATCATGTTGGCGTTCCAAACCTCGGAGCCATCTTTTTCAGACAAAATGGTCTGCTCGATACACCACAAAAATTCTTCTTCAGTTTCACCTTTCCAAGCGAACACCGGAATACCGGCAGCCGCAATCGCGGCGGCAGCATGGTCTTGAGTGGAGAAGATATTGCAGGATGACCAGCGCACATCAGCACCCAGTTCAACCAAGGTCTCGATCAGTACGGCAGTTTGAATGGTCATGTGAATACAACCCATGATGCGAGCATCGGCCAAAGGTTGTGATTTCTTGTATTTGCGACGCAGCGCCATCAGTGCAGGCATTTCGCCTTCGGCAATTTCAATTTCTTTGCGGCCCCAGATGGCGAGTTTCTCGAACTCTTCTTGGGAGTAGTTGGCAATTTTGTAATCGGTAAAGCTCATGATGAAACTCCAAATTAAAGTCACACCGCCGAGGCTCATGGCTCGGGCGGTGTTAAAAAATAGTTAGGCGATAGCCGCTTTCAGTTCGTCGACCTTGTCGGTCTTTTCCCAGCTAAAGGCAGTGAAGGTTTCGGATTTTTCTTCGCCGTTTTCAGTCCAAGTGTAAGTGTGCTCGAACGGTTCGCGACCAAAGTGACCGTAAGCTGCCGTCAATTGATACATCGGGTGCAACAAGTCCAGTACCCTGGTGATGGCGTAAGGGCGCAAGTCAAAGGTCTTGCGAATAGCGTCGATCAATTGCTCATCGCTGATTTTTCCAGTGCCGAAAGTATTTACAGAAATCGAAGTTGGCTCTGCTACACCAATGGCGTAGGACACTTGAACTTCACAGCGATCGGCGAGGNCGGCAGCGACTACGTTTTTGGCCACATAACGACCGGCGTAGGCGGCTGAACGATCTACTTTTGAAGGGTCTTTACCAGAGAAGGCACCGCCACCATGACGAGCCATGCCGCCATAGGTATCAACAATGATCTTACGACCGGTAACGCCTGCGTCACCCACAGGACCACCAATGACAAAATTACCGGTGGGGTTGATGTGGAATTGAGTCTTGTCGTGCAGCAATTCTGCAGGAAGAACGTGTTTAATCACGTTTTCCAAAATGGCGACCTTAAGATCGTCTTGGCTGATGTCTGGATCGTGTTGCGTTGACAGAACGACTGCATCAATNGCGACCGGCTTGCCATTGTCGTAGCGCATGGTGACCTGACTTTTAGCGTCTGGGCGCAACCACGGCAGAATGTTGTCTTTACGCAGTTGTGCCTGACGCTCTACCAAACGGTGAGAGTAGTACACCGGGGCTGGCATCAATGAGGGGGTTTCGTTGGTGGCGTAACCAAACATCAGGCCTTGGTCGCCGGCGCCTTGATCTTCAGGCTTGGCGCGATCAACCCCCTGATTGATGTCGACGGATTGTTTGCCGATCGCGTTCAGTACCGCGCAGGTGGCGCCGTCGTACCCGACTTCGGAGCTGTTGTAGCCGATGCCGGTAATGACGTCACGGATGATGTCTTCCAGGTCAACGTAGCAGGAGGTGGTCAACTCACCGGCCACAATCGCCATGCCGGTTTTTACCAGAGTCTCAACCGCGACACGGGCGTATTTATCACGCGCAATGATGGCATCGAGAACCGCATCAGAAATCTGATCGGCCATTTTGTCGGGATGACCTTCCGAAACNGATTCGGAAGTAAAGACGGAATATTCTGACATGTGTTGCATGCTCCTATAGAAATCAGCCCTTGTGGGGCTTAAAAAACTGTCGTACTTGAATTTGAAAACCATTGCGCAGGGCAATGTATTGGCTTTGTCCGGTTTGCAGCCCAGCTTGTTGGGCCCAATGGCTAAAATCGTCTGGTTCGAAACCCAACCAAACATCACCGCAGGCTTCTTTGGCCCACTGTTGATCGTGGTGGCACAAGTCGGCGACCAACAAACAGCCCCCGCTTTTGAGTAGATGACTGACGTCATCAAAAATCTGTGCCGGGGAAGGCACGTGGTGCAGCACCATATTGATAACCGCGCAGTCTACCTGACAGCCTTGCTCTACCGCGTAAGTGGTATCCCCGTGAATGAACTCAATATTATCCAGTTGCTCAGTTTGTGCCGTACGGCGGGCTTTATTGAGCATGGATTTTGAATTGTCCAAGGCGATCACTTGCTTGAACTGTTGGCTCAAGGTCGCGAGAAATTCCCCTTCACCCGGGCCGACTTCCAATGCCTTTATGCGCTCTGCGAAAGTGGTTTGCTTGAGCATTTCGGCAACACCATCGGCGTAGGCCGAAAAGCTGGCGATCAACTCTTGCTGCTGGCGAAACTTGGTGGCGTTGTCAGCGAAAAACGCCTGTGACGCACTGGCTCTCTCCCGCTGGATGTCACTGAGCCTGACTTGCACCTCTTGTGGCAACGGCTGGGTATCCAGCGCGATACAGAGGCTGTTTTGCAACGCATAGAGCGGGTCATCCGCTGCCGGCAGTTGTCGGCGATAGAAGATGGAGTTGCCTTCGCGACGAGTTGCCACTAAACCCGCAGTGGCCATGACCTTAAGGTGATGGCTCATACTCGATTGTTTGATGGCAAAAATACGGCTCAATTCCATCACTCCGAAGGAGTCTCTAGCCAACAGGCGCAAAATCTCCAGTCGCAGGGGATCCCCGGCAGCCTTCAAGGTGGCGGCCAGTTCTTGGGTTAAAGGCGTTTCTGCAACGCGGGATAGCAACTGAGACATGCGAGGCAGTCTAGCAGGGGATTCCATCTATATCAAAATATTTTGATATAGATGGTGTGGGCGCCAGTCTGGCAATACAGGAGCGGGTTCGGGCGTAAACGCAGCCGAAAAGTCTCGGTGCCTTTTTTTGAGCGCTAAAGTAAACCTAAGTCTCGTGCCAATAAGCGTCCAAAGGGCAAGAGAAAAGCAGATAGGGTTTTGGCCGTCGCCCATCCTCGCTACTGAATTCCTAGCCTGTTGGCCAATCCATTGTGGGCCAAACGAGTAGTGCTAGAAGGTTTTTCTAGTGCCAATTTTAAATCATTAGAGCCGGTGCGTACTGGCTGACCCACCATTTCATCGTAGGCGCTTTGATGTCGTAGCCATAGATGTTTGAGTGGCAGGTCCTCAAACAGGGCCTGCATTTCAAGCAGATTAAACGATCGCAGCGGCTGGCCTTGGTTGTTGGAAATTAAGATCTCCTGTCCATCCAATGTCACCGTTGCTTGGTAGAGCACTGGATCCAGCGAGTGAATGGTGATGGTATCTATGTCCTCAAGCTCTCTCAGTTGCCGTATAGATATAGGCATAGATTTTCTCCAGCCAAGTGGTCGCAGATATTGGCTTATAGCCAGTGTGTGTACGCGTCGAGGCCCCGAAGCGATTAAATATCGCAGACAAAACTTTGACCTATGGCTATTCAGTGCTACATTTGTAGCATGATGCTAAAAATGTAGCACTCCTGAGATACGAGATACGAGATACGAGATACGAGATACGAGATACGAGATACGAGATACGAGATATCCTGAAAAACGGGTACAGGTTCGAGTTAGGGCGTGGTCGTCTCAATCTCTAGGAAAAGCAATTGGGCAAGTCAGAGGGCAAGATCATGGTGGAGCATCACGCGGAAAAACTCAGTCGTCGAGAGCGGCAGATTGTCGACATACTGTTTACCTTGGGAGAGGCTTCGGCGCAACAAGTGCAGCAGGGGATGGACGATGCACCCTCCTATTCCACCGTGCGTGCGCTATTGGCGCGACTGGTTGAAAAGCAGGCGGTGGAGCGTCGACAAGCTGGAGCTAAGTACATCTACTTTGCTTCAACCGATAAGTCCGAAGCCAGTGAGGGGGCTCTGCAGCGAGTGGTAAAAACATTTTTTGAAGGCTCGACGGCTAAAGCGGTGAATGCGCTCTTAGGCAATGCCAATCAGAGTTTGTCGGAAAAAGAAATTAGCGATATTGAATCTTTAATTGAGCAGGCAAAGCAGCGAGATTCGGACCGGTAGCCGTCTATGTTTTTGACTGTTCAAACTGTGTCGTTCATTAGGAGAACCCTATGACACCTCTAGCCTTGATTATTCAGCTTGTGATGAAACCGATGATTATTATCGGCTTAGGGGCACTGCAGAATCGCGCGTCCAATACCTTTTCTGCTGCCACTCGTCACATGAATCTGTTGATTACGCTGTTGCTGCTGCCAGCGGCCGCGTTACTTGGAATAGTGTTGGATGCGCCCATCACTATCGCGCTACCAGCGTGGGATGAAACTCGACAATGGTTGCAAACAATCCCGGGTAGCGTGTTGATGGGNATCTACTGCTTCGGTGTATTGTGGGGAAGTTTTTATCTTCTATTAGGTGTCATTCAACTTGGATCAAAAACCGTTGATCGACAGTTAGCTCACTACGCTGAATTGCAAACTGAAATCGACAAGCTTTGTCATCTTACCGGTATTGATCGTCCAGTCACTTTAGTGTTGTCGGAAGTGGAGGATACGATTGCTTCATGGGGATGGCAGCGCTCTTATGTGCAATTGCCTATGGAGGCGGCCGAATGGCACAGTGCGGAGCGTCAACTTATCCTCTTGCACGAGTTGGGTCATATTGCTCGCCGTGACTGGTTGGTGTTGGTCATTGGAAAATTAGTGGCGCTACTGTTTTGGTTTTTACCACCCGTTTGGTGGCTGCACAGCAAACTGGTCGATACTGCGGAGCGAGCCTGCGATGACTGGGTTATACAGGTGAGCGGCCGCAATGCGGATTATGCACAGCTGTTGTTGAGATTAGAAAAGCAAATGTCTGACCTGCCGGTGTCTCAGTTGTGGAGTCATTCAAACTTTGAGCGCATTAAAGCCCTGTTGGAACGTTACGCCGACCATGACATTTCTCTAGGGGCGAAACAATGGGGGCTTTCGTCGCTGATGGCCGTATTGCTCTTGATTCCATTGACCGCGGTTGGCTTTCGCAGTGATACCGAAGACTCTGGAAGCTATGCCAAAGATCTAGCCTTATCTGAATGGATGTCGAGTTTTTCACAACAGTCTACCGACTCTCAGCCGACCTCTAGTATTTATCAATCATTGGCGCTAGCAGAGCAGGAGCGTGAGAAGCCTGTCTATGTCGATCAACCCAAAATTCTCTTGAAGCCGGCGATGGAATATCTCGATGTTGTTGCGACATCGGTAGAATTTGAGACTGCCGAAATTGAGTCAAGTGTTTCGTCTTTAAATGAGATGACATCCATTGGTCTAACAGAAGGGGTGTCCAAAATATCTCAGCCGCAGGTTAAGGTGAAGGGTTTTTTACCCATAAGAATGGTCACACCTGTTTATCCCAGTCGCGCGATTAATCGTCACATTGAAGGGCGAGTTAAAGTGCAATTTACCATCGCCGTTGATGGTGCACCGATTCATCCCCAAGTCGTCTACGCTCAGCCGCAAGGAATCTTTGAGCGTGCCGTTCTAACGGCACTCAAGCAGAGTCACTTTCAACCCATGACCATTAACGGAACGCCAACGGAGGTAAAAGGCGTTAGCGAAGAATTCCACTTCAAAATTTCCGACAGCGAGGATCCACCTCGTCCACCCGTCACAGCGGCGATCACTAAAATCGCTCTGACCGACTAACTCTAGCTTTTCACAATCTCATTTCTAAGGAGGGTGTCTATGGACATCGCAGCTACCGCTCGCCCTGAATTTCAGTTTTTGAAAGCCCTACTATGTGCAACTGTAGTGACTCTAAGTTTGCTCTATCTGATGCACCGCTTGGTGTATTCCGATGCCGTACCGGTGGATGTTGTGGTGACGCCCATGCCCTCTATTTTCTGGGAAGAGACAACTATTATCACCAACGTCAAAGAAGATAAGCCTATCAAACCCGACGATCCTCACACGCCACCAGTAGTGACTACGCCAAAGCTTGAGCCGCAAAAATTAACGGCAGAATTTACGGGTGAAGGTTTTAGATTTACACCCAGTAAGGTTATCGAAGATGGCGGGATCGGCATCAGTACCGGAGGAATTATCCAACAAGTGATGGTGCCTCCCGTTTATCCTCAAAGAGCCTTGAGCCAAGGGCTCGAGGGTTATGTGGACGTTCGCTTCAAAGTAACGGCTATGGGCAGTACCGAAGACGTCACCATTTTACGAGGTGAGCCAGATGGTGTGTTTGATCGTTCCGCCAAGCGAGCGGTCAAACGCTGGAAGTATTTACCGGATGAGAAACGTTTGGTGCCGGAAGTGTTGCAAGAACGCATTCGTTTTTCAATTACTGACTGACGTAAATCTAGGGTCATCCGTTGAGGGTAGTGCGGATGACAAGCAAAGTTCTAAACTCGGTGGAGTTGATTGAATAGTGATGTTGGAATTTTTTCAGCAAAAGCCGGAAGCTAACAAGGAATATACTCATGAAATCGACAATTCTGTTTTTCGTTACCGCAATCCTGTGGATTGCACCGCTGAGTTATGGCAATGATTTACCGGATTTTCCCTTTGTTTCAGTAACGGGAAGCGCCGATAAAGAGGTACCGCCAAACTACGCCAATATCAACGTGCAAACATTCGTCTACGATACTTCTTCGACTGTGGCGGTGAATCACAACAACCGAGTCATGGAGCGTGTTTTCAAACTATTAAAACAATATGAGGTGGATCAAGAAACGGCGAATGCTACGGATATCAATAAACGAGAGAAGCGTCGCCGAGACACGCAGCGTGAGCATCTGGAGATTGTAGGCTATGAAGTGTCCCGTCGTCTGAGTTTTCAGCTGAATGAATTGGCGCGCTATTCGGAATTGGTAAATGCCCTGAATGCTATTGATTTTGTGACAGAGGTGGATGGGCGTTTTGATACTTCTGAGCGTGATACTGTCGAGCGGGCATTGCAAGCAGAAACCAGTCAATCCTCACGCGTAATAGCAGACCACTTGGCGCAGAGTTTGGGGGTGGATATTGATTCGGTGTATGGTATTTCTCAGGATCGTAACTTTCACTATGGAACGGCAAGATTTGCCTACTACGATCAACCTGTCTCTGCACTTTATGCGCCCCGTGACAATCCGAACCGGATGCTATTGTTGGTCCCCAAGAGTATCAGGCTGTCGCAGCAAGTGAGTGTGTTGTATCGGTTAAAGAGCAAATGATAAGAATAGCCGGTGTGGCACTAGTAGCGACTGGCATTACTGATTCATAAAACAGAAAACCCCATCAACGAAATTCCTTTATGGCACTGATGACGACGCCTTCAATGCGCAGGTCAACACTGTCGTCCAGCGACAGATCAGGAAACTCGCTGTCTTTGCAGACCAGGCGACTGTTGCGTAAATCCAGTTCTCGACACAGCAGTTCGCCGTCTTGAGCGGCAATCACAAGACTGCCTTGGCTGGGCTTGAGTTTTCTGTCGACGATCAATAGATCGCCATCAAAGATTCCGTAGTCACGCATGGCTTCGCCGCGGGCGCGGGCGTAGAAGGTGTGATCGGGATGGCGAACCAAATGGTCATTGAGATCCATGCCGCTATCGTCTTCATCCACGGGGCTACCAAAACCAGCACTGCTGCTGTGCAAAAATAAAGGCAGGGTAATCTGGCTATGAATAATAGCCGGGGTTAGTTCAGCAATGTTCACTGTGCCTCCTGTCAATTAGCTGTATATATAAACAGTATATCGATAGTGGCTAGTTTTGCAACAGAGTGATCGTCTATGGCTCTTGTTGTTCGTCAGAGCCCGTCTTATTGCCGCGGTGGATTGTGTGTCAGCAAGAAGCTGGTTATTATAGCGCCGCGATCAGTGCAATACTGCTCGCGTATCTAAATCGTAGTAGTGGCCACTAGGAAGGTTGCCGGAAAACACAAGGACGGCGTTGAGTTTTCCTCTTTTGTTATCCGTGTGCTCCCTAGCCATGAGTTGTTGCAAGAGGATGGTTCTTGCGTAAAAGTGATGTAAGTTTCGAAGGAGAGGTAATGAAACGGATTCTATTAGCAGTATTACTTATGTTGCCGCTGGTTTCTCAAGCAGCGATCTACAAATGTGTTGATGAGCGTGGTGTCGCGTCTTTTAGTCAGCGTCCATGTCCCGCCAAAAAAATCGAAGGTGATAGCGAAGCGCACAAACTCCATAAAGAAATGGGGTTGTTGTTGTCCGATGGGCAGTCGCTGGTGAATTCGGTGTCCGGTGATATGCAATCGATCATTGCTTGCCAGAACGCCAAACAAGCGTTCTTGCAGCGTTGGGAATTGTTACAGCCGCGAGTGGATGCATTGGCAACCTCTCACAAAAGCCTTAAAAAAGCCCACAACACCCTTGAATACTGTGGTGTGTGTACCGCTCGTGGTATGAGTCAGTGTAGAAGTGCGCGCAAACAGCTTAACGATGCTCAAAATAAATTGGTGAAGAGTGTCGATCAAGATAATCCCAAAGGATGGGCACACCGATAGTCTGCTCTTGAGTCTATTCCTCTGGCGCTAGCAGACGTTGTATCACAGCTTGGTGCTGGGGGAATTGGGTCAACAGCTGCTGGCGTCGACCCAACGTCATATCTGCATATTCAAACCCCGGGCATACCGCCTCACTAAGCAAGCCGAAACTTCCTTGTTTCAACTCTGAAGCCTTCCAAGTTCCACCCCTTACCACAAACTGCAAACAGTGCCCCTGGCTCGGATCAGGCCCTAGTGTTTGTGTGGTCAATGCTCCCGCGGCATCGATGAGCCAGTAGGTNATCGGTTCGCCGAGATGGTAGAAGTGCAGGATATCTGAGCGGTTCAGATGCCAGCGACCTAAGGGGGTTTCGTCGGTGAGCATATAGTAGATGCTGCTCAGTCTCAGGCGAGCGCCGTAAGCCGTGTCGAGTTGAGGCTGGTCATCGCTTTGGTAAGTGCGACGGAAATACCCGCCTTCAATGTGCCGCTCTAATTGTAGCTGGTCAATCAGTTGTTGCTTGTCCATGGTGTTACTCGCTATTGCCCTGATGCCGGCATCGGTTGCCTCTATCTATGGGATTATATGCGACATTGGGTGAGAATTTCCGTCTTTGCGCTGACCGCCGGCACTACTTGTTTTAGAGTTCGTATTGTCGCAGACTCATTGGCTCTATTTGATCCCCTAATATCGATTCAGTAAAAAGGACATAATCATGAGCATTCAAGTGGGCGACAAAATTCCTTCAGTCAGTCTTCAAGTCATGGGCGCTAAAGGGCCTGAAAAAGTCACTACCGATGAACTATTTGCCGGTAAAAAAGTGGTGATGATGGCAGTGCCTGGCGCATTCACGCCCGGTTGTTCAATGACGCATCTACCAGGGTTTGTGGTAAAGATTGATGAAATCAAGGCCAAGGGTGTCGATGCCGTGATTTGTACCTCCGTCAATGACGTATTTGTCATGCACGCTTGGGGTCAAAATCAGAACGCTGAGCATATCACTATGTTGGCGGATGGAAATGGCGCTCTTGCTTCCGAGCTGGGGCTAAGTATGGATGCCAGTGGTTTTGAAATGGGGCCTTTGCGCAGTCAGCGTTATGCCATGATTGTTAATGACGGTGTAGTGGAGCTGCTCAATGTGGATACCAAAGGTATTGACAAGAGCAGCGCTGAAACAATATTGGCCGCGCTCTAAGCGGTCGAGATAACAACGATAAATGAGTGTGTTCGAATGAAATATTTGCTGTCTGCGGTAGCGGTTGTCACTGTAGCTCTGTTGGGCGTGTTGGCTTGGGCTTGGCAGAGTGTGGTTTGGTATGAGCCAGTGGTTGAGGTGGCCACCAGTTGTGATGCGCCAACATCGCCCTGGTCACAGCAACAGCCGCTAAAGGTATTGAGCTACAACGTGCAATACATGGCGAGTAAGAATTATTTTTTCTTCTACGACGCTGAAGGCGGTACCGATACCCAACCTAGTCTCGAACACACTCGTTGGACCTTGGATCAAGTGGCCAATATCGTGCGCAACGAAAACCCCGATCTATTGCTGTTGCAAGAAATTAACGATCAGCACGATGCACGTACTCACTACGTCGATCAGGTGGCGGAACTGCAACAGCGTTTAGGCGAGATGGCTTATCCCTGCCGTGCCGATGCACATTATTGGCAGGCGGGTATGGTGCTGCACCCGAAAGTGTTCGGGGCGGTGAGCATGAAACTAACGACCCTTTCTCGCTATCCCATGGATCAAGCACGTCGCCATCAATTACCGCTAATGGACAACGATGCCATCACGCAGCGTTTCTATTTTCAGCGCGCTTTGTTGGAAACTCATCTGACTTCTGTGGAAGGGCAAGAGGTGGCGGTAATCAATACACACTTCGATGCCTGGGGGGCCGGTTCAGATTTGATGCAACGTCAGGTGGCCACCGCGCAAGCGGTACTCGACGAGTTGGACGAGAGTAATACGCCGTGGATCTTCGGTGGTGATTTTAATTCTCTGCCACCGGACAATCAGCAGCAATGGCAGCGCTTGGAAGATGATGGGGTGGGCGAATACGATGCCGACACTGCCTTAACACCGCTTTACGATCGCTATGGAGCGGTTCCAGCTTTGCAAGATTTGATGGGAGATGACGTGGCGAAATGGTACACGCATTTTTCCAACGATCCCCGAGTCACCGAGCCGGATCGTACCATCGATTATCTGTTCTTCAGCAACGCGTGGCAGGTGAGTGATGCCCACGTTCGCCAAAGCGATACGTTAGATGTGTCTGATCATTTGCCCGTCGTGGCGACTTTTCATTTGCCCGCCAAATAGACTTTGCGAGTTTAAAAATCCGAATCCGACGCTCTGGGCAGCTGTAGTGTAAAGCAGCTGCCCACGTCGATTTGGCTATCCACCTCGATACTGCCTTGATGTCGTTTGGCTACCGTTGCCACGTAATTGAGCCCCAGTCCCGCTCCCATTTCTTCTCCCGGATGTTTTCCTCGAGTAAAGCGATCAAACAAGCTATCAATATCCTCAGTTTCAATGCCGTGGCCTTGGTCTTCAATAGCGACACACACAGTGGCGTCCTCACAGCGTAGGCTCAAGCTAATGCTGGTATTCGCAGGGCTGTATTTTACCGCGTTGGACAGCAAGTTGATGAGCGCTCGTTCGAGTGCATCTTGATCTCCCATCACCCAAGCATCTTCAGAGGTTCGGTGAGTCATCAACTCGATAGACTTGCTTTTCGCCAGTGCTAACCCTTGGACTTGAGCGGTGTCGATGACGGCGTGCATGTCACACAGTTGTAAGTGGTCTTCAGTGAGCGTCTGCGCTCGGCTGAGGTGTAAAAAGCTGTCGGCATAGCTGAGGTTCTTGCGCACCAACACATCGATGCTTTGCAGCAGCTCTTCATCGTTAAAGGTAATGCTGGTGTCATTGTCTTGAGTCTTCTGCTGGCGTTGAATGCGCTTGCGTTGCAGCTCCAAAATGGCGAGCACGGACACCATGGGGGAGCGTAAATCGTGGGAAAGAAAGTTTAACGCTTCTAAGCGAGAGCGCTCAGCGGCCTTGACCTGGCTGACGTTGGTTAAGGTGATAATCAGCGTGTCCAGGGCTTTACCCGACAAACTCGAGAGCCCCAGTTGACAGAATAGATCGATTTTTTGATTCAAGCAGCCTTGACTAGAGAATGCGTTATTGCCATCAAAAAGGGCGGCCAATACTTGCGACCACTGCTTGAGATTTGGCAGTTCTATTCTTTGTAGTTGATCCAGAAGATCAAGCTCTCGCNCCTCACTGAACAATTGATTCCAGCTTTGATTGGTGAACAAGATTTGCCCGCCAGCATCGGCTATGAGTACCGCATCCTGAAGTTGTTCCAAGCTTCTTTCGATCAACTGTTGGTTGATCTCAGCTGCTTCTTTTTCTCGAACAATTTGTGAGATGGTTTGTTCGATGAGCTCTGAGCCGTAGAGTTTATTGAAAGTAACTTTTTGAGGGACTTGTTCAATCGCTAGGGCCGCTTGGCGTTGGCTGGACAGTCCCAGTTGTTGCCAGAACTGTCGCTGTTGCAGTTGTATTTTTTTTGAATCGAGTTCGCTAAAGTGTGGACTTTGGTCTCGCAGGCGAGTCAGTTCTTTACTTAAATAATTGAGTGCTACTTCTAGGCGACGCCAACTCCATAGCGGATAAAAAGTGAGAATACACAGGGATGCTGGTACCAGTGACAACCACAGTTGTTGATGCAGTTGTAGGTAAGCGGCTGCGGCCAAGAGCGAGATGGCGCTAACGCTGGTGGCCAGCAATAGACTCCTTGGGCTTAGACGGCCAAACCAAAAGCACAAAATCAACACTAAAAACCCATTGATCAAAGTTGCGTGCAGTCCAGTTAGGGGTTGAATCAGTTGCTGATGACGCAGCGCTTGAAAGGCCCAGGCATTCAATTCGACCCCAGCCATGTTGCCGATGGAGGTGGTGAATACATCGCCGAGTCCGGGAGCGGTCGCACCGACAAAAATAATCTTATTGTTAAAATGTTGCGGAGAAATATTCCCTTGGACTGCGTCGATAAAACTGAAATGCACTATCCCCTGTTGAGCGGCCGGCATGGGTAGCCAGCGTTGCTGCTGCTGTACTATGGTGTGCGGATTGTGTTCTGTCTCTTGAGGCGTTGAGGAAATGACCGTCTCGGGCTGCAATTTATTGAGCATGGCCAGCGAAATGTGCGGCCAGAAAGCGCTACCTACGCCTTCGCGTAGAAAGATGCTGCGCACAACACCATCGCGGTCGGCCGATACATGCACGTGGCCGACGGCATCAACGGCTTGATAAAAAGCCGGCGCGGGAGNGATTTCCAACAATTGTCCATTGTGGCCCAGTTGTTCTAAGTAAAGCGGGAGAAAACTCAGTGATTGTTGCGATAAAGAACTGGCAAATCTACGGTCGGCGGTTGGATTGATTTGATCGGGGTCTGAGAAGATAACGTCAAAAAAAATCGCCTGGCTGTCTGGCAGTTGTGACAAAAGTTGGGCGTGTTTATCCCGTGGCCACGGCCAGCGGCCGAGCTGATGAATGCTGCGTTCGTCAATCTCTACAATGACGATGTCGTCGGCTGTCGGCAAACTACTCAGCTGTTGGGTAGCATCAAACCACAGCCAGTCGAGGCTTTCGGTGAGTTTGTGATGGCTGAGCAGGGCACTGATTAGCCCCATAATAAAAGCCAGCAACAACAGGTGTCGATGCTGGCTTAACTGATGTGTAAATCGAAAAAGTGTTGACCGCATCCAGCCGTCCATTGGATTTCGAAGGGGCTTTGATTCTACACCTTAGAAGGCAAGAATTGCGAACAGCGCATAGAGGCCCGCAGCAATCCACGGATTGGGTTTGGGTTGCCATTGCAGCGGTGTCGAATACACCGTGGTTTGGCCTTCGCTGCCCACGGCCAATACTCTGACGTACAAGACGGTTTCGCCCTCTAAGGCAATGGAGCGATTATCCTGTTCGCTGTCACTGATGATGTTGGTGAAGTCTAGATCGGTGGCAACTTGCACTCGATAGCTCGCGGCATCCTCGACAGCCGCCCAACTCAGCTGAGCGTTAAAGCGATCGCTGTATTCCAGATGGTCTGCATTCAGATCGGGAATGCCTAAAGGTGCGGCCACGCACAAGGCCTGCTCACTGGCGAGTCCTTGCAGGGATTCGCTGTCGATACCGCGCAAGCGCAGTTTGTAACAGCCCACCGCCAGTTCGTCGAAAGTGCGTTGAGTATCGCTGATTTGACGTCGCTCAATCAGCTCATCGAGTTGATTGTCGTGCAGCAATTCCAATTGATAGTGACTGGCGTCGGTGAGGGCTTGCCACTCAACTTTGATCGGCAGCAACTTAGGTGTCGCGTCGCTAATGAATATCGGAGCCGGCAATAGTGGTTTGGGTTGAGTCAGCGCTTGGCCTTTCTTGGCGGTAATACCAAAGCCCGCAGGCACCGATTGAGTGTTTTTATCGGTGTTAACGTCGACCAAACCCTCAAAGACTTCACCGCGCATCAGCGGAGTGGGGCCATCGATGCTGCTTACCCGATATTCAGTTCCGCGCACGGCGGCAACCGCGGAAGGCGTGGTGATTCTAAAACGGCTGGCCGGTGTACGTTTTATTACACGGGTTTTAACCGCTCCTTGATTGAGGCGCAAACGGCTGTCGACAATGCCATAACCATCGACACTGGAAAGTGTGTCCAGTGACAGTTCGGAGTTGGGTTCCATTTGCAGGCTGCTACCATCGGCGAACTTCAAATTGAGATTGCCGTTATCGCCGGTGGTCAAGGTGGAGCCAAGTCCCAACAGATCGCCTTTGTGAATCGGTTGGCGTTCGCTTGAATTGAGCGGTTGCTGAAAGGCATCGCCATCCACATAAGTGACGCTGACGGGTTTGGGCAGATTCTTTAGCCAGTCGGCGGGAAAGGTTAATACGAAACCCGGCTTGATGTAGCGATCATTTTTTACACCGTTGAGTTTTGGCAAGGTCATCCAGCAGCCGCGCTGGTTGGTGTATTTCAGGCAGAGATCCCAGATGGTGTCACCGGGACGGAAGGTATAGAGCCATTCGGCGGCAAAAGTGGGGGTGGATGCCAATAACGTGAGGCCCACAAGCGCTGACTTCAGCGCCCTGGTAGTGGTGGTGCGTTGCATGTGGTGGTTTCCGTACTGGGACTCAGCTATTGATCGCTTCGAGTCGGTATCCGTGTTGATAGATGGTAGTGATGCAAAAGCCCATGTCTGGATTAATTCCCAGACAGCGACGAACCTTGCTCACGTGAACGTCGACGGTGCGGGTGTTGAGTGCCGCATCAACGCCCCAAACCTGGCGCAGCAAATATTCGCGAGACAATACCTTACCGATATTGCGCATGAACAGCACGGCGACGTCGAATTCTTTTTGGGTCAGCTTAACCAGCTCGCCGTCCACTCGGGCTTGGATCGCTTGGGTATCGATTTCAATCGGCCCCAATTGTAGGCGCTCTGCTGGGGTGTCGATACCAGCACGACGGCTGAGGGCTGCCAGACGAGCGCTGAGCTCCTTTTGACGCAGGGGTTTGACCAGATAATCGTCAGCCCCGGCGCTGAGCGCATTGACGACGTCTTCTTCGTTGTCTCGCTGTGTGGCGAATAACACCGGTAGGGTTTGTTTGTAGCTTTGACGCAGCATGGTGAGAACATCCACGCCGGTTTGATCGGGCAGCTCCCAATCGAGAATGGCCAAATCAAACGGCTCGCGTCGGCAGGCGGCGAGAAAATCCGTGCCATTGTCTCGGTGGGTAACTTGGTGGCCAATTTCTTCTAGCCAGCCTTTCACCAATTGGGCTTGCTGTTGATCATCCTCGAGCATGGCAATTTTCACGATGCTGTCTATCCCCCTAAGTCCATAGTTGAGCTGGTTTCTTTTAAAGTGTTAACCAGGTCTCATTTTCCAGTCGTCAAGAATACGGGATTTTTGACAAGACTTCAGCGCCTTAGAGTGAAGAACTCTCCAATCCGCGGCTTTCTGTGTAAAGACTTTGTAAAATCCTCTGGAGGCCACGGTTTTACAGGGTTTTACAAAAAAGCTGATTGGCTTTTGGTAGATTGTTTTGGCACAGCGTTGGGTGCAAGTCGGGCTCAACTGAAGGACAAATTTGGATAGGAACTGAATTCAGGCATGAACAATCACCCCTCACAACATCAACTGATTGTGGCTCGTGACTTAGAAACAACAATCGGCGCCTCACAAACCGCATCGAAAGGACGCTGGTATGGCGCCTTTGATGTTTTGCTGTGGCTAAACACATTAACAATGTTTCCAAAAGAGTTGCGGTTGGAATTGCACTACGAAGATGACAAGGGCGCCCACGAATTGTTGGTGGACCGCTGCAGTTTCTCCAAGAATCCGTTGCTGTTGTTGAGCAATCGATTGTCGGTGGGGTTTGTTGGCAAGGTGAGTCGGGCCAGCTTGGTGATCTGTAGTGACGCGCCTTACAAGGTCAATGTACTGGAAAGCAAGTTGGCCCCAGCGTCAGTGTCTGCCGATCAATATTTAAAGAAGGCGGCTTGAAAGGAAGCTAGAGCCTGATCAAACAAGCTTCGCCGATGAGTGAGTCGTCGGAGCGATGCAAGGAGGTCTATTAAGATGGAACTAAGACGACTGCAGCTCGAGGATAACTCCCTGCGAGCTATGTACAATCTGCGGCTGCAAGTAGAAATTGCCTTGCATCAGCCCACTCGTGCACCGCAAACGGTGGAAGATCTCGCTCAGCTCATGACGATTGCCTCTCAGTCACACCATCCGCTGGTAAAATCGGCCTATCTGAAGTTTGTGCGCCTACTCGATCACAAGCGCATAGACGCTTATCAGTCGCTGGGTTTGCCCGTCAATCCGATGGATTTGAGTGTGACGAAAACGCAAAAGCAAAAGCGCTAGCCCTTCGATTCTCTAGCGGGTCGTGGGGTAGGATTCTGTCGATAGCGACATGGGCGTGAGCGTTTTTGTGTTTAGGCTTACCCAAGCATTACTTGTTTTAGTCTGTTTTTGCCCAGGTTAAATTCTGATAGAGATTGTCTGGGCCGTAGCTCAGTTCCAGCGCAGTGCGTTCCGTTTTTTTTAAACCTTTCACCACCAGCGCATAAGAGTGATCAATCATTTGTCGGATGTCGTAGTCTGGTACATCGCTTTCTAACGTGATGGTGTTCCAGTGCTTTTTGTTCATGTGGTAACCGGGATTGACACCATCAAAGAAGAATCGCAACGTCATGGCGTGGTCGGGATCACATTTCAAATTCATGCGAGCGACGCCGTCATCGATCGCTAGAGTGGCGTACATTTTCCCTTTGACTTTGAACACCGGAATGTCGGGATAAAATGGGTAGTCTTCAAATGCTTCCGGTTTGTTGAGCAAATAAGTCTTGGTGTCTTGATAATTCATGCTGCAATTTTCCCTTCTCTTTTACCGATGCACATGGTCAGTACTTTTCTTAGATTTTTTGCACCGCTGTAGTCGTTTTGGGTTTATATCCTTCCACGTCTAGCTTGTTGGCGAATACCCCTCGTGAACGCAGCGTTTCTTAATTTCAAAACGTAAACCCCTAGATAAAATCTCGTCCAGCTTTTTGGGGGTGGCTGGGTATCACGCGTGTGTCTGTGGCAATAGCATCCAGTGGAATATCCCAACTGGCCAGCTCCAGTTGTTCCACCCGCTGGCATTCGTGCGCTAAGCCAAGTAGATAGGGGCGCTTTGACGAGGTGGTTTGCTTGAAGGCGAAAGTGCGATCGTAAAAGCCGCCACCCATGCCCATGCGACCTCCACTTTCATCAAATCCCACCAGCGGCATCAACACCAGATCCAGCGTATTCGCCGCGCGGGTTTTGCGGCAATCGGCGATGGGTTCGGGAATACCAAAACGATTGGGCTGCAGAGGGGTTGTGGCGGTGTAGGGGACAAACCAGAGTTGCTTGTCTCGACCGGGTTTCAATACCGGCAGATAGCAGTGTTTGCCCAACTGCCAGATGCTATGGATGATCGGTGTCGGATCGATTTCGCCGTCGTTGGGCAAATAGAGCGCAATGTGTTGGCTGCGGGTGAACAACGGCTGGCGTTTCAACTGCTTGCACAGTGAGCGGGCGGCCTGATGTTGTTGTGCCGGCGTGAGTGCTCGGCGACGTTGGCGCAATTGTTGGCGCAGACGGGTTCGATCGGTGGCGGTCATGGGGCGAAGAGGCCTATTGTGTTGACAGAAGTATCGCACCGCTATTGTGCCATAGGATAGTGGGCAGCAAGAATCCGTCAGCGTGCGCCATTGTGGATTGTTAGAGGGGAGTATTGTTCGGCTAGCTTGGAGCGAAGGAGGTGTTTCAAAGAAGCCCCGATTGTGCGGCTGTCGACTTGGCCTTGAACCGTAAGGTTCAAGGTGGGGGTCCCTGCAATACCTCAGGCTTTCCGTCAGGCGGACATGCGCACCGGTATTGGCGAGTTACCCCCGGGGTATACATTATCGGCTCGAGGACTCGTCAACTGGCCAACACATCAGGGTGAGGTGATTATAGCGCAGAAGCCGAGCGGCCAAAATATTGAAGTTTCAGAAAAATCGGCGTATGGGGCTGCTCAGAAAAATGAAATTAGAGCTTTTCCAGTGCTTGCTCGACCTTGGCGGTGAGGTGTTCCAACCGATCGCTGCTGGGCCCGAGTTCTCGAGCGCTGTCCTTGCTTTCCAGTAGTTCATGGCTCAGGTTGAGTGCTGCCATTACCGCAATGCGCTCGAGCCCAATCACGGTGCCGCTGCCACGTATATCGCGCATACGTTCGTCGAGATTATGAGCCGCTTGAATCAGCGCATCCCTTTCGCCGGGCGGGCAGGCGACTTGATACTCTTTGTCGAGTATCTGCACGAAGACGGTTTCGTTGCTGCTCATAGAAATTCCTTAAGGCCTTGAGTCCATTTCATCGTGACCTCGCTTGGGGAGTTATCAGGTTTGTTCTTCCAAACTCTTGAGGCGAGTAATCATCGCTTCTACCCGAGTTCTCGCCAGTTCGTTTTTTTCCACCAAACGAGCGCGCTCGACATTCCACTCGGATTCACGGGAATCGGCCTCGGCCACTTGGCTTTTTAAGGCCATATTTTCCGCATTCAGACGTTCGCATTGCTGAATCAATTGATCCAGTTTGGTTTCAAGTGCGAGAAGCAGTTGATCTGTCATGCTAGAGAGCGCCTGTGGTCGAATTTCGAGCTACTATATTGCGCTGCTGGTAAGCGGTCAATAAGCGGGGCCGAGGTTTCTCGAAACATTCTGTAAATTGTGGTCTATCGCACTGTTATTAAAAGGAAAATTCTTATGCCAGCTTGTCGCTGTTTTGACGTCGAGGACGCTGCATGACATTCATGATAGGATGGCGCCCAGATTAGATTTGGATGAACTATGAGCAATATTGAACCCCTAATTTCCTACGAGGAAATGAATCATCTGATGGTGCCTCTCGGAGCCCTCAACAGCCCTTCAGAGTTGCATGGCATGCTGTGTGGCAAGCTTTGTGGCGGTGCGCGTTTGAGCGCCGATGAGTGGATGGAGGAGTCGTTGACTTTTCTCGACGTCATCACAAATGAACAAGGCGTTGTCGGCGACCCAGAAGGGCGTGGCCAGCAGGCGTTGGCGCGGCTTTATACTGTGGCACTCAGTCAGTTAGAAGACAGTGACTACAGTTTTGATCTGATGTTGCCCAACGATGAGGCAGAGCTGGATCTGCGTACCAGCGCGCTGGGGGAGTGGTGTCATGGATTTTTGTCGGGTTTCGGCAGTGCCGGCTTAGCGGCAGACGCTAAGTTTTCCGAAGACGCGGCAGATGCATTGCGTGATTTGGCGGCAATTGTCAGTATTGGTGATGGTTCGGATGAAGAGGATGAGGATTCCGAAGCGAATTTGGTCGAAATCGTTGAGTATGTACGAATGGCCGTTCTCACCCTATTTGTTGATTTCGGCCAAGTGAAATCCGATAAGCCTGTTGTACATTAATACGGTGGGCACAGAGAGCTCTGCGAGGGCTATGGTTGGAGCTTTAGACGTTAACGTCTGAACTTTGGTGGAGCCCCTCGTCAGGGTGTGTCCCTTTCGATAACCCCTCGCAGCCGCTCGTTGAATAATCAGGGAACCCAATGAGTATCACCAAGCAAGAGTTTACCCGTCGTCGAAAACAACTGATGGCCATGATGGAAGACAACAGCATTGCCATCTTGCCTGCCGCTCCCGAGCGCACGCGTTCTCGCGATACCGAATACAGCTTTCGCCAAGACAGTGATTTCTACTATTTGTCCGGCTTTGCAGAGCCTGAATCCGTCTTGGTGCTTATTCCTGGGCGCGAGCACGGCGAATATGTGCTCTTTTGTCGGGAAAAAGACCGAGAAAAAGAGATTTGGAACGGCTATCGAGCCGGGCCCGAAGGCGTTTGTGCTCAATACGGTGCCGATGACGCCTTTCCCATTGATGATATCGACGATATTTTGCCCGGTCTCATCGAAGGCCGTGAGCGGGTGTATTACGGCATGGGCAAAGACGCTGACTTCGATCATCAGGTGATGGTGTGGATCAATGCCATTCGCGCTCAAGTTCGCACCGGTGCGATCCCTCCAGGTGAGTTTCTCGATCTCGATCACCTCTTGCATGACATGCGCTTGTACAAATCGGCGGCTGAAGGGCGCATATTGAAACGTGCTGGCGAGATCTCCGCCGAAGCCCATGCACGAGCTATGCGCGCTTGTAAGCCCGGTGTGTTTGAGTATCAGCTGGAGGCGGAAATTCATCATGAGTTCGCAACTAACGGCGCTCGTTTCCCAGCCTACAACACCATTGTTGGGGGTGGTGACAACGGCTGTATTCTCCACTATGTGGACAACAGCGACGCGCTGAAAGATGGCGATTTGGTACTGATCGACGCGGGCTGTGAACTCGATTATTACGCCGCGGATATCACTCGCACCTTTCCTGTGAACGGCAAGTTCAGTAAAGAGCAGAGAGTGCTCTACGAACTCACTCTAAAAGCCCAGCAGGCGGCCATTGATGCCATCAAACCCGGACGTCATTGGAACGAGCCCCATGAGGCATCGGTTCAGGTGATCACCGAAGGCTTGGTGGAACTTGGGTTGTTGTTGGGTGACGTGCCTGATCTGATCGAAAGTGAAGCCTATAAAGAATTCTATATGCATCGTATTGGCCACTGGCTGGGAATGGATGTGCACGATGTAGGTGACTACCGCGTCGGCGGTGAATGGCGAGTGCTGGAAGCCGGCATGTGTATGACGGTAGAGCCGGGTATTTATGTGGCACCGGATAACGCCGGTGTCGATGCCAAATGGCGCGGCATAGGCATTCGCATCGAAGATGATGTGTTGATCACAAAAGACGGCTGCGACGTATTAACTGCAGATGTGCCCAAAACGGTGGATGATATCGAAGCGCTAATGGCAGCCAGCTAGGTTGCCCGTGCACTGAACAGATACTTTGATGACCTGTCGCAGGCGTTTGGTGGCACAGACGCGTAACAACCAGCGACAAGGCGACATGGAACCTCTCATTAAAAACACTATGAACGAAAACGCCACAGTCAACAGCGACACCTTAGATACAGATATCGCCATTATTGGTGGCGGTATGGTGGGTGCGGCTCAGGCGGCGCTGTTAGCACAGACGAATCCTCAATGGCGTATTACGTTGCTTGAAACCTTTCCGATGCCGGAAGGAAAACCCAGCTTCCAGCCCAGTTTTGACGATCGTTCCACCGCTATCGCACAAGGTAGTGTGCAGCTGCTGCAGCAGTTGGGCATCTGGTCGCAGCTTCAGCAGCATGGCACACCCATCGATCAGGTCCATGTCTCGGACAAAGGGCACTTAGGTGGAGCCCTTATTGATCGCCGCGAACACCATGTTGACGCCTTGGGATACGTGGTGCCGAACGCGTGGATTGGCCGGGTGCTTATCGCGCATTTACATCAGTTGGCCAATGTCGACATAGTCGCGCCAGCCACCGTAGAGCAATTGCAGCCTCAAGCTAGTGGCGCGCGATTGCAGTTGCGTCGTGGCGAACGCTCGCTGACGCTGACAACCCAGTTGGCGATTATTGCCGACGGTGCTCAATCGCCTTTGCGCGAATCTCTGGGCATTGATTGTCAGCTGCAGAGTTATGAACAGACCGCCATCATTGCCAACATAGGCTTAGATCAGTCTCACAAAGGTGTTGCCTACGAGCGTTTTACCGATCAGGGGCCGATGGCATTGTTGCCGTTGGGAGGATCCTTACAGGGGCAGACCAGCGCTTTAGTCTGGACTCAGCCCAAGGCGGAGGCCGAAACCATTTTGGCTCTGTCGGACGAACAATTTCTACAGCAGTTACAGCAGCGCTTTGGTTACCGTCTAGGGCGTTTTGTCAGTGTCGGTAAACGCGATAGTTATCCTCTGAGCTTGTCGGTGGCAAAAGAGCAAATACGCTCTTCACTGGTGGTGATGGGTAACGCTGCGCACTTTTTGCATCCGGTGGCCGGTCAAGGATTCAATCTCGCACTGCGCGACTGCGCAGCACTAGCGACCAGCCTAATGGAGAAAGGCGACTCGGCGCTCGGCGCCTTGCCGAGACTGAATCGTTATATGGAGTTACAGCGATTGGATCAACAGGCCACCATTCATTTCAGCGATCAGCTCACCAAGTTGTTCTCTACCGCGAGCCTGCCACAGGCCGCGTTAAGGGCGTTGGGTTTTGTCGGTCTAGAATGTGTGCCGCCGGCTAAGCATTGGTTTACCCGGCAAACGATGGGTGCTGGGGGCCGTCAACAGGTCTTGAATCCCGTGGGCGGTCATTAGTGAGTGATCTTTCGAGAATCTTGTCTGCGCACAGCGTCAGGGAAGGATTGTTGAGAATAAAGAGTGGCTGTTTAGCATAGAGAAATATTATGAAACTGGATCAGGCGTCTGCCCATTTAGAGTTTGATGTCATCATTGTTGGTGCCGGTTTAGTGGGCAGTGCCATGGCCTGCGCCTTGGCCGCCGATGCGGATGGCGAATCCTTAAACATCGCTGTGGTAGAGGCAGGTGCCGATCCTCTTCGCTTCGACGGCGTGGATTTTGATCCTCGTGTTGTTGCCTTGACCCACGCCTCACAAACCCTACTAAAAAGCGTCGGCGCCTGGCCATTGATTGAGCAGGAGCGGGCCTGTCCCTACACCGACATGCAGGTGTGGGATGCCGATGGCACTGGCAGTATTCACTTCGATTGCCACGACGTACAACAGTACAATTTGGGGCACATCGTCGAAAACAGTGTCGTCACCCGAGCGCTGCTATCGCGCTTACATTCTTATCCACAGATTACTTTGTTGCGCCCAGCGAAAGTGAAGACCTTGGTGCGAGAAGAGGGCAGTGAACAGCAGAGCGTGCTGCTGGAAGACGGCCGCAAGCTGTCGGCATCGTTGTTGCTGGCTGCCGATGGCGCCAACTCAAAAGTTCGCGAACTAGCCAATATCGCCACGCGAGAATGGAGCTATGGTCACGATGCGATTGTGACCACCGTGCGTACGCAACAGACTCATCAATACACCGCTTGGCAGCGTTTTTTAACGTCGGGCCCACTGGCATTTTTGCCGCTGCAGACACAGCGGCAAGATCAATGGGACGCGCACTATTGCTCCATTGTTTGGTCGCTTAAGTCCGAGCAAGCGCCAGAGTTGATGGCGCTAAGCGACTGTGAATTTAAGCAAGCGCTGGGGCAGGCTTTTGAGTATCGCTTAGGGGACGTCGAAGAGGTTGCCAAACGCTATAGCTTTCCTTTACGTCAGCGTCACGCCGTGGACTATGTGCAGCCAGGCGTGGCTCTGTTGGGTGATGCGGCCCACACCATCCATCCATTGGCAGGCCAAGGGGTGAACTTAGGCTTTCTCGATGTGGCGGCCATGCGCGATGAAATTCTGCGCGCTTGCCGTCGCCAGCTACCGCTCACTGACGCCTCCATTCTTAAGCGGTATCAACGCGCTCGGAAATCCAACAACCTCGCGATGATGGCCATGATGGAAGGTTTCAAACGACTTTTTGGTGCTGATCATTTACCCACACGCTGGTTGCGTAATGAAGGGTTACGTCAGTTGGACAATGTTTCGATATTGAAAAACGCCCTGGTCAAACAGGCGATGGGGTTGTAGCACAGTATTGTAATAAGTCGCGTAGAGTGAAGCGCTTACTTGCAATGGTTGATGTGTTCGTTGGTCGAGCTGGCTATGTTTTGCTTCCTCAATNTTTATTCAAGCAATCGGTAGCTCGTAGCTCGTAGCTCGTTCACGGCCATTTCATTCTGTTTGTCATCCTCACGCTGGGCACAAGCGTATACAGCTCTTTTAGGTTGAACCACGAAATATGATCGAAGCTATCTATCTCGCCCCNCGNAAACGTGAGCCTCTGCAANCCTGCGACTTCGCCAATGTGATTGCCTTCCAAGGTTTGGCGGGAGATCGCTATTGTCGAAAAAGTGTNTCAAGCAAACACAATGTGAGTTTCATGGCAGTTGAACAGGTTGAACAATTCAATCGTCGCCATGATGCGGCTATTACTTGGTCAGCCGCGCGTCGCAATGTCATGACCAGAGGGATACATNTAAACGCTCTAGTTGGAGTGGATTTTCGCATTGGCAACGTGTGGTTTCGAGGCGAAGAGCTCTGTCAGCCATGCAGTTTGATGGCGCGTTGGTATCGTGATTCGGGGCTGAATCAACGTGCGTTACTTAAACAAATGATGGATCGCAGCGGTATTCGAGCCACGGCCCTAAATGACGGCATTATCGAAACGGGCATACCAATAGTTGTCGATTGAGTCAGTCGCCAAGCTTGAAAAAACCTAAATTTGGAGAGGGAGGTTGTCGTATGGCACGGGAGACATTGCGCGATGGAAAGTGCCATGGCGCCTGCCCTTGTTGCGAACGTGAGCTGAACTTAACCTTCCATCATCTTATACCGAAAAAAATGCATCGTCGGCAGCATTTTAAAAAGAACTTCACCAATGATCAGCTCAATTTAGGTATTTACCTTTGTCGTCAATGCCACAATGGAATTCATCGACTCTACACTGAGATGACATTAGCCAAAGAGTTTAATACGTTGCAACAATTGAAATCCGATGACCAGCTCAACAAACACTTTTCTTGGGTAGCAAAACAAAAACGGCTGTAGTGATAGTTACTTGATTATCATTTTCGACGCTCAACCAATGAGCTTACTCTAGCGGTGTAATAGATAGTGGTTGAGTGAGTACTTGATTCGTCGACACTTGGAATAAATGTC
Source organism: Cellvibrionaceae bacterium (assembly GCA_002707785.1). GTDB lineage: Bacteria > Pseudomonadota > Gammaproteobacteria > Pseudomonadales > Cellvibrionaceae > Pseudomaricurvus. Next base: position 59,622 of record PANW01000059.1, read on the forward strand.
ACCGTCGCCAATGTTGATCGAATAACCCATATCGCGAAATGCTTTACGTCTGTCTCGGCCAGCCCAGTAGCGAGCCAGAGTCATTCGGGTTAGCAATCTATAACATGAATAAAGATGAAAGCGTAATTGTTGCTGTTCAACGCTGCTCATTTCCGCTGTGCTCAATAAGCCTCGACGTCTTATCTTTTTAAACTCTCTGCGGACTAATTTCTTCTCATTCTTCAAACTGGCAAGATTGAATACGTGAAGCGTAGTTTTAAACTGTGCCTTGATTAATTGGTGTAGGTGCTGGATTTCTTCGGAATGATTTTCATGCTCCGTTGCCTGCTTCATTAAGGTGTCAATGATGGCATCCTCTTGATGGCTTGGCAGAGATGGGAAAAACAATCGGCGTTGGAATAGATAGCGCACGTAACTGCTTAGGCGTGAACTATAGGGTGCGAAATGAAGAGCGACAAGCAGTGCTGGAGAAAACCATTTGGCAAGACTCATATCGACCAGTAGCGCGAGGCCGCGGGTGGCGGCGTTCATCAGCGCGAAACAAAACAGGCAGTAGATGGTGGTCACCGTGATCAGCCGTATAGGGGTGGCTGTGTGGTGTATGCTCAGAGGCCAGCGTTCATCGGCAGATTCGTTCTTAAGTAAATCGGGTAATTCCTGCCAGTGGTAGAGTGTCCATAGTGAGAATATTAAGAATACAATTGTCGGAACTAACATAACCATCTCCGTGTGGATCAGTGAACCACTTCATGCTTCTGAGTAGGATTGGAATAGGTCAAGAAGTCGGTGATCATGGGGCCTACTTCCGTCATTTTGGTCATCAGTAAAAGATGGCCACAATCAATTTCTATGAGTTGGCTGTAGGGGATTCGGCTGTGTAGGATGCGCGCATTAATGATCGGAACCAGCGGGTCATCAGTACCAGCCAATATTAGGGTTTGCTGGTGCAATTTATGCAGCCAGTGCATGCTGGTCCAGTAGGACGCCGCGTAGAGCTGGTACAAATACCCTTGGCTGGATTTTGGTGGGCGCACACGATCGGTATATTCGTTCATGAGCTTGGGGTCTTTGCGTAATTCCCCGCCATAGATGTGTTGCGCAATGTCTTTTAGATAGTCTTTATCGAAATAGCGTTTCGGGTTGGACAGCTTCATAAACACCGAAGGCTTTCCCGGTACCATAATGGCACCAGCGCTAGTGGCTGCCAAGATGAGGTTTTGGCAGCGTTTGGGAAAGCGATAAGCAAACTCCTGCGCCATCGCCCCACCCCATGAAACTCCAAGTGTATCCACTTGCCCGTAACCAAAATGATCGAGGATTTGGGCTGACATCTTCGCCAATCCCTTAAATCTCATAGGTAGTCGGGGTGTCTCAGACAAGCCAATGCCCGGCATATCGAAGGTGATGCATTCAATACCTTCGAGTTCTTGCATCAGTGGTAAGAGTATTTCAAGATTAGCACCGATACCATTGAACAACAGCAGCGGTCGATCACTCTTGTCGATTTTTCTGGCCACATGTATTTGCAGTCCCATCACCTCGACAAAGCACTCTTCAATGTCCAATGTAAAAAATTCCTCAGTGGGTGGGTGTTTCTAATGCCAGTATGTCGGTCACAAATGATTTAGCAAGAAGTTGTGACAGTTTTTTTAATTTTCAAAAAACTGGCGTCAGATGGATCTTTTTATGCGCCATGTTGCAGCACTGTGACAGCCATGTTGCACGACTNTAATGCATTTTTTTTCCATAAAAAATTTTAATGATTAATTCATGTTAATTCGTTGACAGAGGCTGCGTCTGTGCATACTTTTCAAGGGAAAGCGCTGGGTAGTCAATTACTTTTGCCAACTGCTGGACTAGAGTTTTTACTTGGCACGGAACGCCGTTTCAATCTACCGATTATTTTGTCGTTCACAGCGTAAGTGTTATCCCCTATTTAAAAATGGTAAGAGGACGTTGTCATGGGAAAGGTTGTAGAAAAAACTGAGATAGAAGAGAAGTCTGAGATTCAAGCCGAATCAAAATTGTCGGAAGAGGGTACGATAGCTATGGAAGACGAAACACTGAGTGCAATGGATAAGAAATCGAGTCGTATAGTGAAAGTGATTTCCGGTGTGGGGTCGGCCTACAAATTTGCTTGGTATACCTGCTTAGGAACTGCGTTGACGGTGGAAGAAACCGTCACTGATTTTAGCAAAAAAATGGCGGTCAAGGGTGCGGGTGTAGATTTGAAGCCAACCCTGCTTACCAAACGATTTGAAGCTCCAAAGGCAAAAATCGATCATGCCCGCGCGGAGTTTAAATCAAAAGCTCAGGAGAAAATCGTCGGGGTTGAACACGCATTGGATGAGGGTGTGAATCGTTCTCTGCATTTTATTGGCGTACCTAGCCGCAAAGACATGAATCAGATGACCAGCCTCATGCAGGATATGGCTGAATCGATTACTGAGCTGTCAACGCAGTTGCAAAGCCAAAAGTCAGCGCCCGCGAGCAGAGCAAAGAAGACCAAAACTGACGGTCAGACGTCGGTTGCTTAGTTCGCGCATGAAGAGATTTCGCCTTCAGGGATGGAGCGAAATCTCGTGTTGAATGCAATTGCACGATCATAGGTAACGACCAGAATTAATTCTAGGAAGGTGGATTAGGTATGACTTCAGTGGGTAGAGTATCTGGTGCTGGTTCAGGCAGCGAAAAACCACCAGTAAGAGGTGGCGGCTATTCAGAAAGGGTCGGCAGTGTTGACGCTCTTAACGGATCGACGGATGGCGGCTCTCGAAATTCTGGCGGCCGTAAAAACTCTTCCCCTCAAGGTCGTAGTATACCGTCACCCGCGGCCGCAATTGTGACGGTCGAAGCACTGTCTAAGGATCAAGGCACGAATCACCCTCCCAGTGAAGATCAGCTGAATATGTCACATCAATCTGCGGCTGTTAGNGCTGAATCTGACCGTGATCCGGAAAGCACAAAAGATGAGTTTCAATTGAAATTGGAACGATTGCGCAGAAGCTCTCAGGCGCTATCTCGATTTACACAGGATATCCGAACCCAATACGCCTTTGATACCGCCGAGATGAATGGGTTAGATGAAAGTAAGGATTCAGTTGTTTCGGAAAAATCTTTGTCTCAAGGTGCGGAATCTGAGGCGGTGAGCAACACCCACCGGGCCGAACAGAGAATTCCGCATCAGAGTGCACCCGGTGGTTTGCAAGGTGTTGGTTTGGTTGAATCTGCGGGAAGATTCTTTTTACAGTCTTTCAAACAGCCAGAGGTCTTTGTTAATCACTACTCCAGTTTTGCGAAAGAAGTAGTAAATATTGTTCAGTCAAAATCTAAATTGGAACCCCCCAGAAAAGACAAGCGTTTTCGCGATGCGGTATGGAAAGACAATTACCTCTATCGCAGCGTGATGCAAACCTATTTGGCTTGGGACAAAGAAGTCACCGGTTGGGTCGAAGATCTCGATATGGAGGACGCGGACAAACGTCGCAGTCAGTTCCTGCGTGAGCAGATGAGTGCCATGCTATCGCCCACTAACTCACCGCTAAACCCNGTGGCCGTTAAACGAGCCTATCAGACNGGNGGTAAGAGCGTGTTGTCTGGACTAAAACATCTAGTCGAAGATATTCATACCAACCATGCAATGCCCAGTCAGGTACGTCCCGATTCCTATACGGTGGGCAAAGACTTGGCGGTATCTGCGGGAGCGGTAGTGTATCGCAGTGAAGTCCTTGAATTGTTGCAGTACCAAATGGATGCGGGCCAGCTCGTCGATCAGCGCCCAGTGTTGATCGTGCCTCCGCAAATTAACAAATTTTATGTATTTGATCTGACGCCCAAAAACAGTTTGGTGAAGCATTTACAGTCTCAGGGNGTGCAACCGTTTGTNATTAGTTGGCGCAATCCNAGTCGTCACAATGCGGCCTGGGATCTGGATCGCTATGTGAGCGAGCTNGAAGCAGCCATTGAGGTNATGCGAGAAATTACNGGTAGCGATCAGATTAATCTCAGCAGCGCTTGNGCGGGCGGTGTGACGTCAATGGCGCTCTTGGGTTATTTGCAAGCGGCAAACAAACCGCTCGTGCATTCGCATTCGATGTTTGTGACGGCCTTGCAGGCTGATGACTCGTCTTCGCTGGGGTTGTTTGCAACCCGCGAAGGTGTCGAGCTGAGCCGCAAGCTTGCTAAACGTCAAGGTTATATGGATGGAAAGTCACTATCCCACATTTTTAACTGGTTGCGGCCGACAGACTTGGTGTGGAATTTTTGGATCAATAACTATCTGTTGGGCAAAGAACCACCCTCGATGGATGTCCTCTATTGGGACAATGATTCGACGCGCCTGCCAGCGGGGTTGCACAGCGATTTCTTAGATATATTTGTCGATGACAAGTTTGCTAACGCTAACCGTTTGACGGTTAAAGGCTACTCCTTAGATATCCGTCAGCTGAGTATGGATTTCTACTGTGTGGGCGGCGATGAGGACTACTTGATGCCGTGGAAGAAGTGCTTCGAAGTGCCGCAGTTGGTCTCTTCCGATTGTACTTTTGTTCTCAGTACCAGTGGTCACATTCAGAGTATTTTACGCCCGCCGGGTATCGCCAATACGATCTATTATACCAATGATGCCGAGCCGGGTGATGCCGATCAGTGGCTGGGTGGAGCAACCAAGAATGAGGGTAGTTGGTGGTGTCACTGGAGCGAATGGTTACATCAACGCAGTGGTGGTCAATCGGTAGCCAGCGGCAAAGTGGGGAGTCGAGCAAATCCAGCCTTGTCGCCTGCGCCGGGGCTGTATGTGAACGAAAAGGTGGCGTGAGCGAAACGGTGTTGTTTCGGTGTTGGTGCCGTGATTCAGACGAGTAATGCCACCTCGCTGTGATTGAGCGTGTGTTGGCCATTTGCCCGCCATTGCTATTCTTCAATTGTGCCCTAGACTAGCGGTTTTCTTTACTTGAGATTGCTGGTTTGGCTGCACCGTCTGTTTTTCAGCTTCCCCCTATGGGGGAGGGCCCTCATTATCGCCAGGTGGCTGAGAGTTTTGTCGCTCAACCCTCGACTCGAGCCGCCCACCAGTCTGCGATTGAACCATGGCGAAAGGGCCGAGAGCGTTATTGGTGTTGGTGTATAACGCTAGAAGATGGAGCGATATTGGAGCGCTTCAGACGCTATCAGCGGCGCTTAAGTCCCTTCCTGTTGAAGAACTACCGACGCCAGCGCCACATCACCGTGGCGGTGTGTGGCTTTTGGCAAGAAGACTATGAAGCGGCTGAATTCAACGACAGCTTCACGGCCGATCAGCTGGCGATTCAGTTGGACAATCTGGCAGCCCTGCCTTTATCTCCCTTCGAATTGAAAGTACTGGGCAGCAATAGCTTTCCTTCGGCTCCCTTTCTCGAAGTTGTGGATAACTCTCCCAATAATCAATTGTCTCGCTTGAGGCAATGCCTATTGCTGGGCACTGATGATTTTCGCTCTAGTGTCTATTGTCCCCATCTCACGCTCGGGCTCTATGATCGTGAATATTCGACTTCCGAGCTACACTTCCTGTTGGGCGATCACGAAGATCGACAGCCTCTGTCATTAATGGTGTCTTCGTTAACGCTAATGTCATACGATGCCCGTGAACTGGCGGGACCTCTGACGATGGAAAAGCAGGTGATGTTCGTACACTAGAGAGTCTGAGAAACACTGGTGGCCTAAAGGCTGCCGCGGAAGAAGAGATAGGCAGTGGCAAAACTATTATTTAAGTTAAATGGAGTGCCAGAAGACGAAGCCGATGATGTACGTCATCTGCTGACCGAAGCGGATATTCCATTCTATGAAACCAGTGCCGGTAATTGGGGCGTGTCGTTGGCGGCGATTTGGTTGCAGGATGAAACCCTGTGGGATCAGGCTCAAAGCGTGCTTGAGGAGTATCAACAATCACGGCAAGAAGCCGCGCGCAGTGAATTTACCCAACAGCCGGTGGAGTCCTTCCTGCAGCGGCTGTGGCGAGCTCCGTTGCAGGTCATTGCCTACGGTGTGTTAATCATGGCTATTCTGTATATCAGTATCGTTCCGTTTTTGGGGGCTTGGTCCAGTTGACGAGTTTGGCCTTTCGCACCAATGCTCATGCTGTTTTACTTCGGGGGAAGCTTGCCCTAGCGGTTATTGGGGTATTGATTGCGACTCTTAACCCGCTGTCGAGCAGCGCCTCTGAACCCCAGCGGTTGACCTTTAGTACCATTGATTATCCTCCGTTAATGGGAAACCGCGGCGGTATTATGACTGATGTCGTGAGTGCGGCCTTTGCCACTCAGGGGATCGCCGTGGACTACAACATTGTGCCCATGGCGCGGATTGCTCGGTCAATACTCGAGGGTGAGGATACGCCAGTGGTGGGTAGTCTCGACTGGTTCCATATCAATCGCAACAATCAAGAAGTCCATTCGGTTAAATTCTATTCGGCGAGTTTGCATTTTTTCTATCTCAAAAAGCGCTTCCCCCAAGGGCTTAACTACCAGTCACTAGAAGACCTCAATCCCTATCATATCGGCTACATTCATGGCGGCTCGCTGATCCCTTTGTTTCGTAAAGCCGGATTGCAGCTGCAGCTGGTTAACGATCTGACTCAAAATGTTAAAAAGTCCTATGCTCGGCGTATTGATATGTTTGCCGCCATCGAGCTTAGCGGGTGGGCACTTATTCATCGCGACTTTGCCGATTATGCTCATGAGTTCGCGATGAATAAGCAGCCGATTCATCGAATTGCAGGGGACGCTATATTTCCTCCTGCTCAACAGGATTTGAAACAGCAGTTTGAGCGGGGCTTGGCAGAGATTCAACGCAACGGTGACTATGTGGAAATCTTCCGTCGCTACTATGGCAGCCAACCCCTACCCGAGTATGTCAGGGTTTTTGAGCGCCCTTAATTTCCCCGTCTGAGATGTTTAGTCGACGCTCTGGACGATCTCCATTCTGGATAACGGAAGCGCGAAGCCTGAGGTTTTGGCCCAGTTTTTGGCGTTCTCTTTCAGTTGAGTACGAGACGGTAAGGACGTCATATTGCTCGCCAGTAGCACCCAATTTCCCGCTTGTGTATTGCAGGCAAAAACATGTTGAAAGCGATGGCTGAGGCTGTCGACTAGGTCTCCGTCGTTGCGGTGATTGCGCCAGCAGTTCAGTACTAGCCAGCCCTCATTGTGCATGTGTTGATGGCAGAGTTCGATGTAGCTGTCTTGCAATTGTATATTGTCTACATCTTCGGCACCGTAGAGATCGCTAAAAATGTAGTGGTGCTTGCCGCTGGGGGCGTGTCGCAGAAAATGCTCGGCATTGTCCGCCAAGACTTGCAGCTTTTTACCTCGCGGCAGTTGAAAGTATTGGTAGGCGGCGTCAATCACAACCTGTCTTAATTCCACCGCAGTGAGCTTCAGTTGTCGGCAGTGCTGATGTAAACAGGTGGCTAGAGAACCTGCGCCTAAACCCAATATCAAGGCTCTTTTGGCTGACGGTTGAAACAGTAACGGTAATAACATGGCACGTGTGTATTCGTACTGCAGATCGCCGGCATTGCTTTTGAGTACACAGCTTTGTTCGGTATCGGTCGCAAAAGTGAGATAGCGCTTTTCGCCATCATCAAACACCTTGATGGCGCCGTACTCATCGTAGCTGCGATGGATTTCTCTACCCAGATAAGACATTTAAAGTTGCGTGCCCAGTGGCAGGGACGTGGTGTTCTTAATCTTGGTGACCGCTACATTGGAGTGGATTTCTTGAATGCCGGGCATTTGCGATAAGAACTTCCGCACAAATTGCTCATAGTGGCGAATGTCCTTGGTGACGATCTTGAGCATGTAATCCATAGTGCCGGTCATGGTGTAACACTCGGTGACTTCAGGCAGTTGAGCCACCGCAGCTTCGAATTCTTCCAGTGAGCGACGTCCATGGGCAGATAGGTTGACGCTGCAAAACACCACCACGTCCATGCCCAGTTTTTCTGCGTCTAAAATGGCCACCCGTTTCTGAATATAGCCTTCTTCTTCTAAACGGTTGACCCGTCGCCAACACGGGCTTTGAGATAAGCCAATACGATCCGCCAACTCAGCAGCCGTCAAGCTGGCGTCGTCTTGCAGCTGTTTGAGTATTTTAAGATCAGGGCCAGAAACACGTTCTTGCATATATCTTCTCTATTTTGGTTAATAATTGAATTATATATTCACTATAGCGTCTTTTTATGGCAATAAAACAAAAAAATGCCCGCTCTTCTCAATTAGAATTTTCTCCACGACTACAATAAATAAATGGCTCACACTTTTGCGAGGAGAGACGCTCAATGTCCGCCGTGGATATCCAACTTGATGATAAATATCGCCTGACCAAAGGTCGCGCTTATATAACTGGTATTGAGGCGTTGGCGCGTTTGCCGATGTTGCAACATCAGCGAGATGTTGCTCGAGGCCTCAATACCGCCGGCTACATTTCTGGCTACCGAGGATCGCCCATTGGCGGCCTCGATCAAGCGCTGTGGAAGGCGCGTAACTACCTTGAACCTCACAACATTGTCTTCAATCCTGGAATCAACGAAGACTTAGCTATGACAGCGGTCTGGGGTACTCAGCAGGTCAATCTGTTCGAAGGCGCCAAATACGATGGTGTTTTTGGCATGTGGTATGGCAAAGGGCCGGGGCTCGATCGCTCTATGGATGTGCTCAAGCACGCCAACGCCTTTGGTACGTCAAAGTTCGGTGGAGTACTGGCGGTGGTGGGCGACGACCATGCCTGTAAATCCTCGACGCTCCCGCATCAGTGTGAGCACTCATTTATGGCCGCTTCGGCACCCGTACTGGCACCCGCCAATGTTCAAGAGATTCTTGATCTAGGCGTGTTGGGTTGGGAGTTGTCTCGCTACAGCGGATGCTGGGTGGGCATGAAAGCCATCACTGAAAACATGGACTCCGCCATCTCTGCCGATATTGATCCCGATCGTATTCAGGTGGTGATTCCAGAAGATTTTGAAATGCCTGCCGATGGCCTTCACGCTCGCTGGCCGGACAAACCGCTGGAGCAGGAAGCGCGTCTCAATCAATACAAAATCTACGCCGCGCGTGAGTTTGCGCGTGTTAACCACATTAATCGAATCACCCACGAAACCGACAATCCGCGTCTGGGGATTATCACCTCAGGCAAGGCTTATTTGGATGTGTTGCAAGCACTGGATGATCTCGGCATCGATGAGGCCATGGCGGCAGAAATCGGTTTGCGGGTGTTTAAGGTGGGGATGCCTTGGCCACTAGAACCCAAAGGCACTCATGAATTTGCCAAGGGCCTGACTGAGATCTTGGTGGTCGAAGAGAAGCGCTCGGTGATGGAGGATCAACTCACCGGTCAACTTTATAACTGGCCGGTGCATGAACGCCCCCGCGTAGTGGGTGAATACGACGAGCAAGGCAACAGCTTGCTGACCAATCTCGGCGAGTTAACGCCGGCAATGGTGGCGCGCGCCATCGCTGCACGCCTACAGCCCTTCTATCGCAGTGATGACATTGAACGCCGTTTGAAATTCTTAGAGCGCAAAGAGCAATCCTTGGCCCGTCCTCGCGATTTGATTGAGCGCACACCGCACTACTGTTCCGGTTGTCCTCACAACACCTCCACCAAAGTGCCAGAAGGCTCTCGAGCTTTAGCGGGTATTGGTTGTCACTATATGGTGACTTGGATGGACCGTGAAACTCATACCTTCACTCAGATGGGAGGCGAGGGGGCAACCTGGTTGGGGCAGGCACCGTTTACGGAAACGCCTCATGTGTTTCAAAACTTAGGTGACGGAACTTATTTCCACTCGGGGCTATTGGCCATTCGAGCGGCGATCGCTTCGAAAGCCAATATTACTTACAAAATTCTGTACAACGATGCCGTCGCGATGACGGGAGGCCAGCCCGTCGATGGCACCTTGACCGTGCCGCAAATTATTGAACAATTAAAAGGTGAGGGAATAGAGCGCATTGCGGTCGTTACTGATGAACCGGATAAGTACCCAGCGGATTTTCCCAATTTTGAAGGCATGACCATTGATCACCGCAGCCAATTAGATGCCATTCAAAAAGACATTCGCAAGGTGCCCGGCACCAGCGCAATTATCTATGATCAAACGTGCGCCGCTGAAAAGCGTCGTCGCCGCAAGAAAGGTGAATTCCCCGATCCGCAAAAACGCGTGATGATTAACAGTGATGTGTGTGAAGGCTGTGGTGATTGTGGCGAGGCGTCCAATTGTTTGTCAGTGCTGCCGAAAGAAACTGAGCTGGGGCGCAAGCGCACCATCGATCAAAGTGCCTGCAATAAAGACTATTCTTGCGTTGAAGGTTTCTGCCCAAGTTTTGTGACCGTGCACGGCGGGCAACTGCGTAAACAAAGAAGTTCAGTGACTCAGCCCGTTGCGATTGAATTACCAGAGCCCACCATGCCAGCGCTTGATAAACCTTGGAACGTAGTCATGACCGGTATTGGCGGCACCGGTGTGCTAACCATCAGCTCTATTTTGGGGATGGCTGCTCACTTGGAAAGCAAAGGTTGCTCGGTTCTAAACTTGACCGGTTTGGCGCAAAAGTTCGGTGCTGTGGTTTCGCACGTGCGCATTGGCCAAAGTCAGCAAGATATTCACGCTGTGCGTGTGCCGGCGGGTGATGCTCACCTATTGTTAGGCTGTGACCTCGTGGTGACGGCGGGTGAAGAAGCTCTGGCCAAAGTGAATCGCGATCTATCCCACGCCATTATCAATGATTATGAATCTCCTACGGCGGCTTTTACTCGTGATCCGGATGTGCGCTTTCCAAAAGTCGCGATGAAGAAAGCCATTGAAGCCGAAGTGGGTGAAGACAAAACACACTTTGTTAACGCCAGTCAGTTGGCGGTTGAGTTAATGGGGGATGCCATTGGCGGGAATCTGTTTTTGTTGGGCTACGCCTATCAAAAAGGACTGGTTCCGGTATCGGCTGATGCCATCAATCGATCCATTGAGCTCAATGGCGTCGCAATTGAGTTCAATAAACAGGCGTTCACTTGGGGGCGTCGAGCTGCACACGATGAAGCCTCAGTGAAAGCTCTGTTGCCACAACAAAAAGCGCCTTTCAAACCGCTGCAAAAACTCAATGAGATCATCGAGTATCGAGTTAACTATCTAACTCAGTATCAAGATGCGGCTTACGCAAAACGCTATAAATCCTTAGTTGATGATTGCCAATCAAGTGTTTTGGAGCTCGACGATAATGACCAGCTGATGAAAGCCATTGCGAGAAATTACTTCAAGCTCTTAGCCATCAAAGATGAGTATGAAGTGGCGCGTCTGTATACCGATGGAAAGTTTGCCGAGCGCATCAAACAACAATTCGAAGGTGGCTATGAAATGCACTTTCATTTGGCCCCGCCGCTCTTCGCCAAGAAAGACCCTGAATCAGGGAAGCTGATTAAGAAAGAATATGGTCCTTGGATGATGAGGGCTTTTTCCCTGTTGGCAAAAGCTAAGCGTCTGCGTGGCAGTGCGTGGGATGTGTTCTCTTATACCGAAGAGCGGAAAATGGAAGTGGCACTCATTGGCGAGTTTGAAGAGCTGGTGACAAAAGAGATTTTGCCGAACTTAACGGCAGAAAATCTAGCAGTGGCAGTGGAACTCATTACCAGTGTTGAAAAGATACGGGGTTTTGGTCACGTCAAAGACGCGGCCGTAACTCAGTGGCGCCAAAAGCGCAGCGAACTGTTGGATAAGTTTTACGGTTGTGAAACTTCCGCAGTACATTGTGTCGATCTTGATCAGGTCGTTTAGGGGAGAGAGTAGCATGAGCGTTTTCGAACACCGCTCGTTTGATGAGCATGAACACGTAGCATTTTGTCACGACAAGCAAACCGGACTGAAAGCCATTATTGCGGTACACAACAGTAATTTGGGTCAGGCCATGGGTGGTTGTCGTATGTTTAATTACCACAGCGGCGACGAAGCCTTGAACGATGTATTGCGCTTGTCGCGTGGAATGACCTACAAATCGGCCGCCGCGAATATTCCTGTGGGTGGTGCCAAGTCGGTGATTCTGGGCGATCCGCGCCAGCATAAAACCGATGATCTTATGCGAGCGATGGGACGCTTTATCGATTCTCTTGGCGGGCTGTATGTTGGAGCGGAAGATTCCGGTATGCACGAGCGCGACATGAAAATTATGGCTAGTGAAACACAACATGTTGCCGGCTTTGCGTTGCAAGAAGGTGAACGAGGTGATCCGTCACCGGCGACTGCCTATGGTGTTTTTATCGGACTAAAAAAGGCGGTGCAACACAAGCTAAAAACCTCTGACTTGAAAGGCGTCCGTGTGGCCATTCAAGGGCTGGGTAATGTGGGTTATCGGTTGGCGGGCTTGCTGCATGAGGCCGGCGCCGAACTGTTGGTCAGCGATGTGTTTCAAGCCAATGCCGACAGAGCCGTACAAAATTACAACGCGACCTTGATCGCCCCCGATCAAATCTTTAGTCAGAGTGTTGATGTTGTCGCGCCTTGTGCCTTGGGCTCGATCATTGATGATGTGGTATTGAATCAACTGCAAGCAAAAATCATAGCCGGTTCTGCCAACAATCAGCTGGCTCATGACGATTTAGGAATGGCGTTGAAAGCTCGTGGTATTTTGTACGTACCTGATTATGTGTTGAACGCGGGTGGAATTATTGATGTGTATTATCAGCGCCAAGGGGCGTCTTATGACGACGCTCACAGTCACATTACCAACAGCATTGATCAAACCCTGGCTGAAGTGTTTCGCAAATCGGACATGATGGGGCGATCTACCAATGTAATCGCCGACGAAGTGGCCCGCGAGCGATTTGATCCGAATTTCCACGGTGAAGATGCCGTGGCTTAGAGTGTAGCTCTGATTCCTTTTGGTCATTGACGGCATTTTCCTCCTATTGAAAATGTCGTTAAGGCTTCCTCCTTGGCCCGGAAACTGTCAGTCTCCGGGTTTTTTTCGTCAATCATTAATGCACATCTGATCAAACCTTCTGTCGAAACTCCGGTTATACTGCGGTACAGCTATTTATCCAGTGATATTAGAAAAAGGGGTTTTTATGTCAGAAGTTAGCAGTCGATTCGTCAAGGCCAATGGTATTAATTTAGCGGTACATGAATGCGGCCAAGAATATCAGGCACAGCAACCCACTCTGGTATTGGTTCACGCGACGGGCTTTCACGGCCGCTGTTGGGATCAAGTGATTCAACGGCTGGAAGGTCGTCACGTGATTGCTGTTGATCAACGCGGGCACGGTGCGAGCGAGCAGAAACCGTTTCACAATTGGGCTGAATTTGGCGAGGATTTGGCGGCACTCTTGACCGAGTTGGGGGTGAATGGTGTGGAGGCGGTGGGGCATTCTATGGGAGGCCATGCGTCCGTTGCGGCTGCGGCTCACCATCCAGCGCTATTTTCTAAGCTGTTGTTAATTGACCCTGTGATCTTGGATCCGAGTTTCTATGCCATGTGGGATGAACAGGTGTTGACGGGCGAGCCGACCCACCCTGCGGCTCGACGACGCTCGCAATTTAGCAGTCGCGACGATATGTATGACCGCTATCGCGAGCGCCTACCTTTTTCGCTGTTTACTGAAGCTGCAATGCGCGATTATTGCCATCATGGTTTGGTGGATAATGATGAGGGTGTTCAGCTGGCTTGCGCGCCCGCTCATGAAGCGCGTATCTACGATAGCGTGTGCAGCAATCAGTCTATTTTGGAACAGGCGAAAACGGTAAGCATCCCGGTGACCGTTGCCCGCAGTATGCAGCCCACGAAGCCCGAAGATATTATGGATTTTCGCTACTCACCGACGTGGAAGCAATTGGCCAGCCAATTTCCCAACGGCGAAGATCGCTTGTTTGAACATCTCACGCATTTTATGCCGATGCAGGATCCAGATCAGGTCGCTCAATTGATTCGCGAGCTTTGAGCGAGAGCGTGATCATCGGTCCCTAGATATTGGATTTATCTTAGATGAAAAAATAAATCGTTGTTGATGAACGATCAATGCCTAGAAAATGTTAGCGATTGAGTGACCTAGAGATTGTGAATAAAAAAAGGGCCAACTTCATTTGAAGTGGCCCGAGTGATAGCCAAAGGTCTATTGGGAACTGATCAGAAAACGATTCTTAATGAGAGAGAAAACCGCTTTCTTTAAAACTGTCTGCGAAAACATTAAGTCCCCACCAGCATGACGGCTGTCTACATGGCGATAAACTCAATAGATTAGATCGATTTAGTGGGCGCCGCCGTGATCGGCCTTGCCATCCAGCCACCACAGTAATACGCCAGCGGCACTTGCTGCGACAACAATAGCGCCCATGCTGATGGCCAATCCTAAAGTTTGAACAAATACTACATCACTCATGACGTGCTCCTTTTGCGGTGCGGTTAATCATGGTTGTAGATTACGCGAGACGAGAAAAGAACTATTGATATGGGTCAACTAAACGTTGTTAACGAACATTCTTTTCCCGCTGCGGATGGCAGGCGCGAAATTTATAGTTATTGAAAGAATGAATGTGCATAAAAAACCCCATGAACCGAGAGTATTTGTAAGTCTCCGTTCACGGGGGCTTCGATAGATAGAACCAAAATCAGTCCTACCGATGACTAAGTTACTGGTTTAATCAGAATGACAGTCGCACACCGGCTGTGAAACTGCGGCCAGCTTCCGGCGCCACTTCTCTGAGAAATGAGGTCGAGTGTCGAATTTCTTCATCCAGCAAGTTGTCGGTGCGCAGAAACAGTAGCCCACTATTGTCACCGATCTGCAGCGGCACATTGATCTGCGCATCTAGACGGGTGTAGCCATCGGTGGATTCTTCGCCGTCACCGGCTCGATCCTGCTCACTGACTTCGATCACTTGCAACGAACCAAACCATAGGCTTTGCTCAATGGTGAACTCGGCGCCAAGCCGATCTGGAGAAATGCGTGGCACATCGCCGCCTTGATCGAACTCTGCGCGTACTGCATCGCCAAACAGGCGCAATCCAAACTGGTCATTGAAGGCGAGATTCAACTCTGCTTCCACACCTTCAAAGACGACATCTTCTTGTTCGTAGGCAAAAATAATCAACTCGGATTCGTGATCCTCTTCTCCGGTGTTGCGCTGGAAGATGAAGTCGTCAATCTGGTTGTAGAAGACGTTGATCTTCAGGTCGCGAACCAAGCCAGTTTCCGCCGGCTGCCGCTGATAGCCTAGATCGATATTCTGACTGGTTTCTAAATCGAGGTCTTGATCGCCGAGGTCATAGCTTTGGTTGGCAATATGCGCGCCGTCTGAGAAGAGCTCTTCCAGGCTCGGTGCGCGTTCTGAGCGACTGGCGCTGATGCTGAATTGATGCACATCTTCCAGGCTCCAGTGGTAACCGGCGGAGATACTGGTGGCGTCGTGATCAATGCTGGAGGCGGAATCAGGGTCTATGGATTGATGCTCATAGCGCAGACCGAATTCGATCCATTGATGCTGCCAATGTTTCTCCTCGATCCAAAACAGTCCACTGCTGCGGATTTCACTGTCATTGGGAATAAACGCCTCTTCACCTTCTGCGCCATAGTCGCGATCCAGTAATTGTACGCCAATGGCGCCTTGCCAGCCGCCGACGGGGTTGTGGACCATTTCGACACGACCTTCAGTGGCCTAGCTTTCAAACACAGTGCCCACTTCCGCGCCTTCAAGCTCACGGTGTTCATAATCATTGTGACCAATGCGCAGGGTGAGTTTTTCGAAACCACTGAACGGCTCCAGGAGTTGAGCTTTCAGATCGTAGCGGGTTTGTTCCATGTCGACGCGGATAACTTCTTCCTCATCTCCGTGTTCGTCATGATCGTCATCGTCATCGTGATGGTCATCGTCGTCTTCTTCCTCATGATGCACATGAGCCCCTGCGGGGATGCCATAGAGGTTTTCTTGTTGGTTGAAAGAGAGACCGATGTAGCCCCGCTCACCAATCCAGCTACCGCCAACACTGTAGGCGTTGGCACGGGATTCACTGTTGGCAATATAGCCGTCACTGGAGTCCTCGGGATCTTCTGGATTACTGAGACCGGGAATGTCGACATCACTGCTGTCTCGGTACAAACCATCGGCGTGCCAGGCGAATTGTCCCAGCCCACCATCTAAGCGAAAAACACTGGCGCTTTCATGGTTGCTGCTGGTATAGCGGCTCTCAATGGCACCACTGATGCTCTCTTTGAGCATTTTGGTGGGAATACGACCATCGATCACATTGACCACGCCGCCAATGGCGCCACTGCCAAAGCGCAAGGTCGAAGGCCCACGCAGAATTTCAATTTGATCGGCCAACAGGGGTTCAGTGGTATTGGCGTGATCGGCACTGGTGTTGGAAGCATCAAGCGTATCGAGATTGTCTTGCATTACCTTCACACGATTGGAGCTCTGTCCGCGAATCACTGGGTTGCCCACGCCGGGGCCAAACGACGCACTGGCAACGCCCACTTGACCGCTGAGGGTTTGCGCCAAGGTGGCACTGGCCTTGTTGCGTAACTCGTCGCCCTTTAAAACGGCAATAGGCCGAGCGTTATCACTGTGTTGGGCGTGCACGGGGGAGGCGCTGACGATGACCTCTTCTAGATCATGGCGTGGATTATTGGCGTGTACGGCGTGGCTCGCCATGACCATGGCGGCCAGTGGCATCAATCGAAATTTCATGGGTGCTCCATCAACAAACCGCTTCCGCAATCAGTGTGCGGCGGCAAAACATACAGCGGTTCGAGTATCGTTAATTATTAAGGTGAAATGGTTTTAACGATGGAGGCAGCAGGGGGCGCGCGAATAGCCGCTGATAGGCTCAGACGCGTGGGTTGTTGGCTGATGATTGTCTGCGGGGCTGAGACGCGATGGCGTCCATCTTCATAGGTAGACTGGGGCGCGCTGTGGTTATCGTCAGCAGCTGAAGACTGCAGGCACAAGCTACAATCTATCCACGGTTCTTCATCCTGATGCCAGTGAGCCGCAGAGGCCAACTGAGCCAGAATCATCAGCAGCACGACAACCGGCAGCCAACGTTTCCAGTGATGGATGGAGAAGTGGGACATCATATAACTCAATATCATTTAATTGGAGCAGTGGTGCTGGGCACCTCTAACGCTCTAGACGAGCGGCTAACAATTGACCGCAAGCGTTATATTGTTACATTTTCAAGTAATGAGAATCAATGCTTTTTATATGGCTCAAATTTGGACGTAAGGGACTAAGCGTGGTGAGCTGGTCGATAGCTTAGCTGTTTGGCGATTGATCTCGACTGTGACAACGCCAGATGGACAGGTATAATCCGCAGCCTCTAGTTTTGTGCCCAAACTTCATCGTCGGAGATCAATATGGCGGAACGTACCGCATCCGTGAGCCGTGACACGCTCGAAACACAAATTTCAGTGACCGCTAATCTCGATGGCACTGGTAAAGGCGTTTTTGATACTGGCGTGCCCTTTTTGGAGCACATGATGGATCAGATATCACGCCATGGGCTGATTGATCTCGACATTACCTGTAAAGGTGACACCCATATCGATGACCACCACACCGTGGAAGATATCGGCATCACCCTCGGTCAGGCCGTCGCGCAAGCGCTGGGTAATAAAAAGGGCATTCGTCGTTATGGGCATGCCTATGTGCCTTTGGATGAGGCCTTGTCTCGTGTGGTCATCGATTTTTCTGGCCGCCCAGAGCTGATTATGGATATTCCCTTTACCCAAAAGCGAGTGGGGCAATTTGATACCGAGTTGTTCTGGGAGTTTTTCCAGGGTTTTGTGAATCACGCACAAGTCACTCTGCACATTGATTGCCTGCGTGGCCACAATGCCCACCACCAGATTGAAACGGTGTTCAAAGCCTTCGGCCGCGCTTTGCGCATGGCGTTGGAATTAGACCCTCGTATGGAAGGCATGATGCCTTCCACCAAAGGCACACTGTGATCCATCACTGCTGTTAAGAGGCTTAGCCAGACTTGCAGCAGTGGCTTTTTTTGATTGGGTGAGTAAGTTCTTACTCGCTGCCTTTCCCGTTTATTAAGAGAGTTAATATGTCTGACAACCGCATTGCCGTGATTGATTATGGAATGGGTAATCTACATTCGGTTGCCAGTGCGTTGGAGCACGTGGGGCCTAACGCTGAAGTTGTGATTACCTCCGACGCTGAGGTCATCAAAGCGGCCGATCGCGTCATTTTCCCCGGTGTGGGGGCTATCCGCGATTGCATGGCGGAGATACGGCGCTTGAACTTCGATCAGTTGATGCCTGAGGTTATCGCCAGTGGCAAGCCTGTTCTGGGGATATGCGTGGGCATGCAGGCTCTGATGAATCGCAGTGCGGAAAATGGTGGCGTGGATTGTATTGGTCAGCTCGACGGAGAGGTTAAGTTCTTTGGCAATGAACTGCGAGGTACCGATGGCGAACTATTAAAAGTACCCCACATGGGCTGGAATCAAGTGGTACAAACTTCAGATCATCCGCTGTGGAAAGGTATCGAAGACGGCAGTCGCTTCTATTTTGTTCACAGTTACTACGTCAGTGCCGCCAACCCGAAGGAAGTGGTTGGGCGCTGTGATTATGGTCTGCCTTTTGATGTCGCACTAAGCCACAACAATCTATTTGCCGTGCAATTCCACCCAGAGAAAAGCCATACCTCAGGTTTGCAGCTGCTGAAAAACTTCGTTGAGTGGGATGGTAAAGCCTAGCGCGCCACCCCTCTGAAGGTTCGCCATCCTTGATAGTCACCTCATTGGGTGAGATTGTCGTTTTACGCCTGTCGTGAGCTCGTTTCTGCGTTTGTGTTCAAGGTGCTGTTTGGGCCTCAACTGAGCTACTCGATTTACCTCAATAGGGAGCGTCTACTCGCTCGCCAAAATGTCGCAGATAATCTTCCAAATCCGCGTCACAATGATGTTCGAACTTCTTGAATTGCGCGCCTATGAGGTAGCGATTCTGCGCTACTCGCCGGGTGTAGACGATCAAGCATTCCAAATCGATATCGGCGCGGCTCTGTTGGCTAGTGGGCACTTGAAAATGCACTTGGATGCATATGGGGTTGCCGGCGTCTTGCTGTGAGACTCGGGGAATTAAGTTGGACATGACCTCGTGATCACATTCCAGCTGCAAGCCCGAGAGCGATAGGTTGGTGACTGTCGCATTGGCTTGAGTGTTTTCGGTGTCGGTATGACTGCCGCTCAGTGCTGCGCTAAACTGAGCCTTATATCGAATCTGTCCCCGTTGTTCCATGGCTATGATCTCTTCCATCGAGAAAATCCCTGTCATATCAGTGTAGTCTGTCCAAATTTCATACAGTAGTGCTGATTCTAGCGCCATTATGGTGCAATGGCACGAGTTATAGTTGGTACTATCGTCCATACTAAGAAGTATGAAGACGGTATTTTGTACCGGTGTCATCCATTTCCAGGGAGGAACGACGATGACTGATGAACATGACTCTATTCAGGCTCAGGCGTTACTTGATGTCGCCAATCGCATCCATACCCATCTTTCCATCGTCGGGCGGGACTGTCGTTATCAGATGGTCAACGACGCTTATTTACGAGCGACTTTGCGATCGAGAGAGGAGCTGATTGGTAGTCACGTTGGAGAGGTGTTGGGAGAGGTCACTTTTCACGATCGAGTCAAGCCACATCTAGAGCGCTGTTTCCTGGGGTGTCCAGTACGCTATCAAGCTGAATTTGATTTTCCCGGTTATGAGCAATCGAAAGTCATGGAGGTGCGCTATGACCCCATTACCAATGAGAGCAATCAAGTGATCTCAGTAATGGTGTCGGCCCACGATGTTACTGAGCACCAGCAGCGTCTGCAGCAGTTGGATCAGCTTGCTAACTTAGATCCATTAACCCGTTTGCCAAATCGCCGAGCTATTCGCGATATTTTGGCAAAAACGCTGGCGAGAGCCATGCGCGATGACAGTCAGTGCCACGTGATTTTCTGTGATCTCAATGATTTTAAGCGGGTCAATGATGAGGGCGGGCACGATCATGGTGATGCGGTGTTGCGGGAGGTGTCTTCTCGTTTGCGTTCCACCTTGCGCCGCCATGAAGAGGTAGGGCGCTGGGGTGGGGATGAGTTTCTGGTGGTCGTGGGAGAAACACTGCTGCGTGACCAGCGTGAGAGTCTGTTAAACCGTCTTCGCGACAGTTTTCGAGAGCCCATTGTGATCGCTGGAGGGAGCTATCATCTAGGTATCAGTCTTGGCAGTGCGCACTACCCCGATGATGGCGCCGACATCGCGACGCTGTTGCGTTTAGGCGATCAGCGTATGTACCACAACAAGACGCGCTAGCGTGGTTTATGGTGATTTGGTGAAGTAGCCATATGCGTGAACAACGGATTCAGATGATGGATAAGGCGGCCAAAAGCGAGGTATTTAAGGTACAATTGCGCCCCTAATTTTTTCAGAATCTCCGAGCAGGTACATATGGGTCTCGCAAAACGAATTATTCCCTGTCTAGATGTCGACAATGGTCGCGTGGTGAAAGGCGTTAACTTTGTTGGTATTCGCGATGCCGGTGATCCGGTAGAAGTGGCCAAGCGCTATAACGAACAAGGTGCTGATGAAATCACTTTCTTGGATATCACAGCCACTCACGAGGGGCGTGATACCACGGTGCATACCGTTGAACAGATCGCTTCTGAGGTGTTTATTCCGCTGACAGTGGGTGGTGGAATTCGCACCATTGAGGATATCCGCATCATGCTCAATGCCGGCGCCGATAAAGTCAGTATCAACTCTGCGGCGGTTCACAATCCCGACTTTGTGCGCGAAGCCTCTGAGCGTTTTGGGGCACAGTGTATTGTCGTGGCCATTGATGCCAAACGGGTGAGCGAAGAGGGCGAGGAGCCGCGCTGGGAGATCTTTACCCACGGCGGGCGCAAGCCCACCGGTATTGATGCCGTTGCTTGGGCGAAGAAGATGGCCGACTACGGTGCGGGAGAAATCTTGCTCACCAGTATGGATCGCGACGGCACCAAAAATGGTTTTGATCTCGGTGTGACGCGGGCGATTAGCGATGCGGTGCCGGTCCCAGTGATTGCTTCAGGTGGTGTAGGCAATTTGCAGCACTTGGTGGATGGGGTGAAAGCTGGTCGAGCCGATGCGGTGTTGGCCGCCAGTATTTTTCACTTTGGTGAACACTCAGTGCCGCAAGCCAAGCAGTTTATGCAGGATCAAGGCGTAGAGGTCAGACTTTAGAGCTGGGTATACCAGATCTTGTCGGCTGTTCTAGCGTGCAGCAGAAAACGGGACAACGCGAAGGCCATGTCCCGAATATCAATGCCCGAATATCAGAGGCGAGCGTGTAAGCCAATCAGGCGCAGCGCGCGTACTGCTGTAGGGTATTTGAGAACGAAGGGTCTGCGGCACCAATGAAATCGATAAAATCGGTGCAGCCTTCGATGGCATCTGTGCGATTATCGAAAGGCCCTATATCCACGCCTTCACGAGTGGTGTAATACCAGTAGGCATCCTGTTCGAAAAAGCGTTCTTTGCGAGTTGGTGGCTGTCCTTGCTCACCATGACGAATATTCATCATAGAGTCACCTATTACCTTAGTTAAGGTTAATGTCATTGTCTGAGGCTAGTTTGGGTTTATACCCCATCGCCTCATTCCGTTTGTCCACATCCTGTGTTCGGTAGTGCGAGCGCAAACTTTAGAAATTTCCGTGTCGCGCATAGACTAAATAAGGATGGCGAAACTTTAGCGGGAATTCTCGCCACGTCAAGATAAATGATCAAAAAAGCGACTAATCTGCCAGCTATTGTGACTTATATAGCCTTTCAGCGCATCAACATACGCTTTATACGCGCCTTCGACGATTTCAGCTCTAGATGATTTAGAACTCAGCCGTTACTTGTTTAGAACTCTTGTCCTGTGCTGAAGGGCACTATTTTTGCCTTCTAGCAAGACGGGTTTACTACTGAGTGCCGGCTTAGGAATGAGCTGGGTAACGGGCACCAGCTCGACACCCAATTCAGCCAGTCCAGGCAATACCTCGGTGAGAAATGCCACGGTTTCTGGATAAGGGTGCCCTATGGCAATGGCGTTGCCGCGACGTTTGGCGATACGCAGTAATTGGTCAAATTGAGTGCCAATGGCCTCGGCGGTGCGTTCATTGTCGAGGAAAATATCGCGCTTTTGTGTGGGCAGGGCTAGATCCCGTGCGGTTTCCCAGGCAATGCTGTCAGGGCTGGTGCGGCTGTCGACAAAGAACAGCTGTTCACGCGCTAGCGTATCCATCAGCCAGCTCATAGGTTCGGGCAGTTGGGTCAGATAACTGCCCATGTGGTTGTTGACGCCTTGGATATGCGGGATGGAATCCAGACCACTGTAGAGGGTGTCGACAAATTCCTGCTGGGTCATTTGATCGGTGAGTCCGCCTGCATCCAAAGGCAGTTGCTGCAGATTACTCATGGGAGTGTGCAGCATAATCAGCTTGCCCTGTTGGTGGCCTAACTCGGCCAGAGCAATGCCATTGGGGCTGTGGGGGAGAACCGCCAATGTGAGAGCTCCCGGAAGCCTTGCTACCTCGACTCCTCGACGTAAGTTGTAGCCCAAATCATCGATGATAATGGCAATTCTAACGATTTCTGTTGGCGGGCGAAGCGTTGAATGCGATGGCAGCGCCGTCGACGATGATGGAGATTCTTGTCCGCTTAGCTCTGGGTTGAGCTGGGGGCTCAGTGGGATTTCGGTAGTTGCTGTCGTGCTGGCAGGAGCGGGTTCAGCCGCGAGCTGAAATGGCGCGAACATAACGCTGAGCAGGAGCAGTATGAGTGAGCGGGAGACAAATTTCTTCAAGAGCGGCCATCCTGTGCGAATTGGCCGCAATATAGCATATTCGCCGGTTTATCGCCGTTTGAAGCGATAGATCAGATTGGGTTCGCTAACAATATAGAGGTTCTTTTGCCCATCTAGCGTAACTCCTTCGGCCTGAGGAATATCCGCTTGTAAACCGTTAAAGCCCTTCTCTAAATCCATGTGACTGATTTTCTCGCCATCGAGTGTAAGGGTGCTGAGCAATTTAGCTTCGTGGCTGAGCAGTAGGACATTACCGCTATCGGCGTCAAAGTGCAGACCGGACAGATCCGTCCAGTAGAGTTTGTTCAGTGGTGAGCCAGGCTTTTTGTCCACTCGAATATTATTGGACTGAGTCAGTAGGCCGTGTACTTCGAGAAACGCCATGGGGTCGCGCTCGCGCACAGCATAGATACTTTGCTCTTCAAGGTTGATGGCCACCCCTTCCAGGCCTTTGTTGTCTTCACCTTCGGTGTTTAGAGTCAGCTGCGCTAAATCATCTTTATTCAAACTTTGGGTGCTGTCATTAATGGTCGCGATGACCAATGATTGGATGCGCTCATCGG
Source organism: Cellvibrionaceae bacterium (assembly GCA_002707785.1). GTDB lineage: Bacteria > Pseudomonadota > Gammaproteobacteria > Pseudomonadales > Cellvibrionaceae > Pseudomaricurvus. The sequence goes on from PANW01000059.1 coordinate 83,026, forward strand.
CGATCACGAAGCGATTGTTGCCGGCATAGGCGACTGCCTCAGTGTCTTGAAAGTTCTCCAGAGTGATAGTGCGCTTGGGTTGCAGCTCTTGGTCGAGTTCGATCAGTTTTGCGGGCTGATTGATGATAACCCACAAGCTGTCACTGTCTGGGTTGTAGGTAATTCCTGAGAGATTGTAGTTGACGCCTTTAAGTGCTACCGCGTCGCGATCAACGACATAGTCTGGAAGCCAAACTGACGCGCGTTGCACGCTTTCCGGTACGCTTTTTTCCTGATAGGCATAGAGCAGCTTATCGTCGATATCAAAATAGTGATTGATGAATACCACAGCAGCGATCAGGCTGGCCGCTAAGAGGCTTTTTTTCAGAAAAGGCATAGGTAAGGTCCGCGTGTCGATCCGCCGCTAGCTTAGCGCAGCGATTCGAGCGTTATAGTGAGCGGGATTAGAGAGACCTCTGGGGAGAAAGTTCCCGCTCACGGGTGAATGCCTCGAATCGATTGAGGCTATTCTTCAAGTACCGCTACAGACTTGGTGGGTTGCTGTGGCCGGTGATTGCCAAACAGATTGATGCCTTTGAGTAAGTTAAGCGCCTCAAACATCTGATTGTCACGCTTGAATAGGTCGTCCCGATCTCTATCTTCACGGCTTTTGCTGTCCACTGCGTTGCCACCGTTACCGTTGTCCAAGCGGCCTTTTAGGTCGGCCTCGGTGGTGCGGCCACGACTGCGCAGAGCGGTAACTTTGGCGCGCTCTACTTCAATGTCGGGCTCAATCCCTTGGGCTTGAATAGAGCGACCGTTGGGGGTGAAATAGAGGGCGGTGGTGAGTTTAATGGCAATGTCTTCATTGAGTGGGATTACCGTCTGAACGGAGCCTTTGCCAAAGCTCTGAGTGCCCAGAATCACTGCTCGACGGTGATCTTGCAGGGCGCCCGCGACAATCTCTGAGGCAGAGGCAGAACCGTCATTGATCAGCACCACAATCGGCAGGCCTTCGGTGAGATCGCCGGGTTCAGCTTCGTAGCGGTGGTCGGTGTTATTGATACGACCCTCGGTATAGACAATTAGGCCTTCATCCAGAAAGGCGTCGGCCACTTCCACTGAGGCTTGCAGGACGCCTCCGGGGTTGTTGCGCAGGTCGAGAATAAGCCCTTTCAGATCAGGGCTCTCGTCGAAGAGCTTGCGAATCGCATCTTGTGTATCTTCACCGGTTCGAACTTGGAACTGAGCGATACGAATGTAACCAAAGTCGTCTTCGAGAATGCGCGAGCGCACGCTCTGCACCTTGATGATGTCGCGAGTAATGACCAGGTCGAAGGGTTGATCCACGCCTTCGCGGACAATGGTCAAGGTAATGTCACTGCCTTTGGCGCCGCGCATCATCTCAACCGCACCATTGAGACCCATGCCTTTGACCGGTGTGTCATCGAGCTTGATGATGAGGTCGCCGGCTTCGACACCGGCCTTGGCAGCTGGGGTATCGTCGATGGGAGAGACGACCTTTACGAAGCCGTTTTCCATGCCAACTTCGATACCCAACCCGCCAAATTCACCGGTGGTATTGACTTGCAGATCATCAAACGAGTTGGCGTTTAGGTAGGAGGAATGGGGGTCGAGTTCTGACAGCATACCTTTGATGGCATACTCCAGTAGAGTGCTGTCGTCGATTTCTTCGACGTAGCCTTTGCGGATGTGCTCGTAGACCTTAGTGAAGGTACGCAGATCATCCAGCGGCAGGATGCCGTTGTCTTTGGGGGCTTCTGCCTCGATTGCTGCGTCTATTGGTTTGTCCACTGCAGCTGCCGGTTCTTCGGCTGCCAAGGGCAGGCTGGCTAACAATCCTGCTGCGAGTATGAAAGATGGCAGACGAAATGGGGAAAACAGCGACATGTTGTACTCCGACAATGGCTTCAGTGCCAAATTAAGGCAGGATCTAGAGTTATTGTAGACCCTTGTGGTTGGATGTTGGAAGTCGAATGAAGTTCCCAGTCAGAACTGTGAAGGGCGTTCCTCGCCAGTGTGTCTTCCATTCGCGACAAGAAGTCTAGGTACCTAGGGCTCCTGTCACCGCTGATATAGGCGACCACTCAGTAAGCGTTATGAGTCAGTGACCGATTCATCTTCTTGATTGCGGCTCAATATTCGTCCGAATATAACCCCGATTTCAAACAGCAGCCACATAGGAATGGCCAGCAAGGATTGTGAAATCACATCGGGTGGGGTGAGCAGCATGCCTAAGACAAAACAGAAGACGATAATGTAGGGGCGTTTTTTGGCCAGTCCGTCGGCGGAAATAACGCCGGCAACAATCAGAATAATTGCCACTACGGGAATTTCAAACGCCATACCAAAGGCAAAAAACAGCTTTAATACAAAGTCCAAATAGCTGCTGATGTCGGTCATAACGGTGACATCCGCGGGGCCAATGCTGGTAAAAAAACCAAAAATAATGGGAAAGACGACAAAGTAGGCGAACGCCATGCCGGCGTAAAACAGTAGGATGCTAGAAATGAGCAGCGGTACGGCTAAGCGTTTTTCTCTTTGGTAGAGTGCGGGTGAGATAAACGACCAAATCTGGAACAGCACAAATGGCATGGCCAAAAATAGGGCCAAGAAGAACGTCAGCTTAAACGGCGTTAGAAATGGCGAGGCCACCTCTGTGGCGATCATGGTGCTGTTTTCGGGCAGGTAGCGCTGTAGAGGCTCAGACACAAAGCTGTATATGTCATTGGCAAAATAAAACAGCCCTGAAAATATAATCAAGACAAACAGTACGATGCGCATGAGCCGATCTCTCAGCTCCACCAAATGTTGAATCAGCGGCATTTCTTGGTCGTTGGGAGCGCTCATACTATTTAGGCTTGTCTTCGGCAGTCGCGATGTCGTTGGCATCGGTGTTAGAGGCAATGGGATCGGTGTTCAGGGTGGATGCAATATTCTTTTCGATGTCAGAGACGCTCTCGTTGACGGTGCGTTCGACATCTTGTTTGCTGGCATTGAGTCGCTGCATGACTTCTTCGTTATGCAGTTGACGACGAATGTCATCCGCGCCGATCTGTTGTTCGAGCTCGCTGCGAGTACTCTGCAGACCGCGTTTAAAGCGGCCCCACCAGAGTGCCGCCGTGCGCAAGGCACCGGGTAGCTGCTCGGGCCCGATCACCAACAAGCCAACCACGCCGATCACCAGTAACTCAAAAAAGCCGATGTCAAACACCGCTATTTCTTACTGTCGACTTTTTCAGATTCACCTTCGATAACCTTCTCCACAGTTTGCGTGTCGTCGGTGTCAGATTTGTCTTCGACTTTTTCCGCTGGCTCTTCGCTCACCGCTTTTTTGAAGCCCTTAATCGCGCTACCTAGGTCACCGCCCAGCCCGCGCAAACGCTTAGTGCCAAACAGCATGAAAACGATGACCAAAATGATCAACAGTTGCCAAATACCAATTCCGCCAATACCCATTGTGATTCTCCCAGTGTCATTCAGTTATTTGGTGCGCGAAGCTTTTTCTTCCAAGCCAGACATGTCAAAACGACGCGCCAGTTCATTGATGACCGCGCTCGAGTCTTCTCCCAAGTGCGACAACATCACCAGCGAGTGGAACCACAGATCGGCGGTTTCATAAATCACCTCGCTGTTGTCCTTGCTGGCTTTTGCATCTTTGGCGGCGATGATCGCTTCGACTGATTCTTCGCCGACTTTCTCTAAAATCTTGTTCAAACCTTTTTGGTGCAAACTGGCAACGTAGGAGCTTTCGCCGTCGTTACTTTGCTTGCGTCGTTCCAGTATCTGATCCAATTGAGTCAATACGTCGCTCATGAATAAATCTCTTTAGGGTCTTTGATCACCGGGTCGACACTGACCCATTGGCCATCTTTTAGCACTCGGTAAAAGCAGGATTCACGCCCGGTATGGCAGGCCATGCCGCCCAGTTGTTCCACTTGCAGAACAATCACATCTTCGTCGCAGTCGAGACGAATTTCACTGACCCGCTGAACGTGACCGGAACTCTCACCTTTGCGCCACAGTTGTTGGCGCGAGCGCGACCAATAGACCGCGCGGCCTTCATCGGCGGTCAGTTGTAGGGATTCACGGTTCATCCAAGCCATCATCAAAATGCGACCGCTGGTGGCGTCCTGTGCAATAGCAGGCACCAAACCATCATCGGTCCAGCGAATGGCGTCTAAAAAAGTGGAATCTACCACGGTGACCTCGATTCTATGAATAATGGCACAATTTTAACCCATCCCCGAGCGTTTAGATAATACCCTGATAAGTGGGTCATCGATTGAACCAAGCCCAGCCACCAATGGCCACCAGTGCCCAGCTGTGGAGGGGAACCTCATTAAGGGCTATCCCCGTCGCTGGCAGAGCCGTAATCGCCGCCGCGGCTATGGCCAGAGTGGTGATTAGGAGTCGGCGTCGGGTCTTACTAGCGCCAGCCTTTTGCTCGTTGATCATCTCAGCGGCTTGCTGCAATTGTGGGGCGAGGTCACCCAGTTGCTGCAGTTGATCGAGAGCGCCAGCGATCTTGTGAGGCATTTGTGGGGCTTGCTCCATCAATTCGGGGCCATAACGCTTCATTTGTTGCCACAGATTGCGCGGGTGAAAGCGGTCTTTGATCCAGCGCTCGAGAAAGGGGTGCGCTGTCTGCCACAAGTCCAGATCCGGATAGAGTTGTCGCCCCAGCCCTTCAATGTTCAGTAGTGTCTTTTGCAGCAGCACCAATTGTGGTTGCACTTCCATATTAAAGCGGCGAGCGGTCTGAAACAGAGTAATGACGATTTGCCCAAACGAGATCTCTTTCAAGGGTTTCTCAAAAATGGGTTCACACACCGTGCGAATGGCGGCTTCGAAATCGTGAATGGGAGTATCTTCGGGTACCCAACCACTCTGTACATGAAGCTCGGCCACTAAGCGATAATCGCGTCGAAAGATCGCTAGCAGGTTGCGCGCCATATAGTACTGATCGGCTTGAGTGAGCGAGCCAACGATGGCCATGTCGACAGCAATGTATTGCGGGCTCTGCGGATGCTCATGGCTGACAAAGATGTTGCCTGGATGCATGTCGGCATGGAAAAAGTTGTGATCAAACACTTGTTGGAAAAAGATCTCAACGCCGCGCTCTGCCAACAGTTTCATGTTGGTGTCTTGTTCTGCGAGGGCGTCCATATCTGTGACCGGTACGCCGTAGATACGTTCCATCACCATGACGTTACTGCGGGTGTAGTCCCAGTGAACTTCCGGTACATAGAGCAGCGGCGAGTTGGCGAAATTACGGCGCAACTGTGACGCGTTGGCGGCCTCACGCTGTAAATTCAATTCGTCGAAAATGGTGTGTTCATACTCTTCGACAACTTCGACGGGACGCAGGCGCTGACCATCCAAGGCGAAGCGCTGCACTAGGCGAGCCAGTACCATCAAGAGTGCAATGTCTTTTTCGATGGTGTGTTCGATACCCGGGCGAATCACCTTCACCACCACGGCTTTGCCATCTTTGAGAGTGGCCGCGTGAACCTGTGCCACCGAAGCGGACGCCAGAGGGGTGGTTTCAAAGTCGGCGAATAACTCCTCGACGCTGCTGCCTAAGGCCTGTTCGATCAGTTGTCGGCTTTGGGTTTCGTCAAAGGGTGCGACGTTGTCTTGCAGGTGGTCCAATTCCTCGATGATGTCGGGCGGAATCAGGTCGGGGCGCGTTGACAGCAGCTGACCAAATTTAATGAATACTGGTCCCAAGTCTTCGAAGAAATGACGCAGGCGCTCGCCGCGGCTTTGCGTATTATTGGGCAGCAAAGCACAGAGCTTCAGTAAAACCGACAATCCCCACGGTAATTTGTGATGGGGGAGCAGTGCGTCTAGCCGGTAGCGCAGAGCGGCTGTCAAAATGCGCAAAAATCTAAACAGGGCAACCACGTGGCAGACGATCCTTATAGGGTAGGTTTTTGAGGTGAGAGTTTTTGTTTGAGACGCAGCAAGCGCGCCGCAGCTCGATCAGCGGCGAGACGCAAGTGATCGACGTCGGCACTGAAATGCTTGAGTTCAGATGCACTGGGAACAGCACGCAATTCTTCAGTAATAAACTCGCTGATAAGACGTTTCCCAGATTGGCTGCGCTGTTTTAGCCAACCGACTTGTAGACGTATTTTCTCCGCCAGTTGATGCCCCACGACATCGCCCATCCAATCGTTAATGGCTTCTTCCCAGTCGATGTCGAGATCACTGGCAATGGTCTTGATGTCACTGAGTAAGGCTGTGTTGCCCCAAGCCTGGACATCGCTATCGGCGAGATTCACGCGCTCGCTGATAGCGAGATTGATCAGTCCAGGGAGTGAGCCGACTAAGCGAGTGGTGGGGTTCTCCGCATCGCGATTGCAGCGAATCTGGTGTTCATCGAAATGGATGCACAGGATTTGTCCAAGCTCAGTAATTTCAATGGCCAAACTCTTGCCCGCTAGCGCTTGCAGTCTCAATCGCGTGGCCGGATCGTATTGCAGAGCCGTGTTGATTGAGGCTTCTAGGCCCGCGGTGGCGGCCGCGATCAAGGTGGGATCAGTCATGGTGGCGATTCCTGTGCGACCTGTGTGAGGCGTTGGCAGAGCATTAGACTAAGGCTAGGGTTTTACACCTTTGTGTAGCGCCACAATACCGCCCGTCAAATTGTGATAGTCACAGTTGGCAAAACCGGCGTTTTCCATCATCTCTTTGAGCGTTGCCTGATCGGGATGCATGCGAATGGATTCGGCCAAGTAGTTGTAGCTGTCGGCGTCGTTGGTGACCACCTTGCCGATGATCGGTAGCAGTCGGAACGAATAGGTGTCGTAGACTTTGCTGAGCAGTTGGCTCTTAGGCTTGGAAAACTCCAATACCAGCAAGCGCCCGCCGGGTTTTAGTACTCGAAGCATCGAGCGCAACGCCATGTCTTTATCGGTCACATTGCGCAGGCCAAAGGCAATGGTGATGCAATCGAAGGTGTTGTCGGGGTAGGGCAGGTATTGAGCATCCGCTTGACTGACCACGAGATTGCCGCTGACACCGCGATCGATCAAGCGATCACGCCCCACACGCAACATAGATTCGTTGATGTCAGCCAGCACCACCAGCCCATCAGGGCCGACGATACGAGAAAATTTGTAGCTTAAATCACCGGTGCCACCGGCAATATCCAACACCTTGTGACCGGCGCGCACTCCGGACAATTCGATGGTGAAGCGCTTCCACAGTCGGTGTACACCACCGGACAGGATATCGTTCATTAAGTCATAGCGACCGGCCACGGAATGGAAGACATCGGCGACGCGTTCAGCCTTTTCGTCAACGGGAACTTCCTGATAGCCAAAATGGGTCGTATTTTTATCACTCATGACGGGATCACTTCGAATTAAATAGGCGGCTATTGTACCCGTGTGGCTGGGAATTTGGCCAGCATGGACTCGAGGGATCCGTGTTGATTCCTCGAGTCATTCAGATGGCTGGGTCTAATCAGCGCTTTTCAGGATCAAATCGCTCACGCATGGTTTGAATGCACAGATAAAACAGCGGCACCAAAAGGGTGGCAAAGACGGTGGCGGCGGTCATGCCGCCCAATACCGTAAAGCCGATGGAGACACGACTGGCCGCACCGGGGCCAGTAGAGAGTACCAGCGGCAAAACCCCCAACACAAAAGACAGGGCGGTCATCAAAACGGCGCGAAAGCGCAGATTGGCAGCACCTGAGGCCGCTTCAAAAATACTCTTACCGGCTCGCCGCTCGCTCATGGCAAATTCCACAATTAAGATGGCGGTTTTCGTGGAGAGCCCGATCAGGAGGATCAAGCCCACTTGAGCGTAGAGGTTATTGTCCATGCCCACGGCGGTTAAGGTGGCAAATGAGCCAAATAGGGCGAGAGGCACCGAGCCAATCACCGCGAAGGGGATGGTCCAGCTTTCATATTGCGCCACCAAAAATAGATAAACGAAGACAATGGCCAGCGAAAACAGGATGGGAGCGAGATTGCCCGCCTCAATCTCCTGCGCCGATTGCCCCGCCCACTCGAACAAATAGCCTTCGGGCAGTTGATTGGCCAGCTCAGAAATTGCCGCAATGGCGTCACCCGAACTGTAGCCCTCACCGGTCTGGCCACTCACTGTCGTGGAACGATAGAGGTTGAAATGATTGAGGCTGGTGGCGCCGAGAATCGGCTTGAGTCGTCCCAATGTTGCCAACGGCACCATCTCATCTTGATTGTTGCGCACGTAAAAGTGAGCCAAGTCTGAGGGCTTGGCTCGATAGTCACCTTCGGCCTGTAAAATTACCTGATAGGTGCGGCCAAAACGGTTGAAGTCGTTGATGTAGAGCGACCCCAATTGCGCTTGTAGGGTCAGGAAGACTTCCGTCAAAGGCACGCCCACGGCCTTGGCTTTGTCGCGATCAATGTCCAAGAAGTACTGGGGCACATTGGCCCGATAAGTACTGAAAACTCGAGTGAGCCTAGGGTCATTGTTGGCGCTAAAGATCAGGCCATTGGTGACTTGCGCCAGCTCTTCTGGCGAGCGTCCGAGCGAATCTTGAATACGTAAGTCAAAGCCTGCGGTGGTACCCAAGCCCGGGATGGGTGGAATGGGGAAAATCATGGCCTGAGCATCGAGCAGGCTCCATAACTGGCCCAGTAGGCGCTGATAGATGGCGCCCAGTTGCAATTCAGGCGTGGTGCGCTCGTCCCAGTCTTTCAGAACCACGATACCCAGCGCGCGATTGGAGCCAGCGCCGGCCAACATAGAGAAGCCTGATACGGCAACGACATCATCCACGCCCGGATCTTTGAGAATGAGATCGGTGATCTTTTCCATCACCCCTTCAGTGCGGTTTAGAGAGGCGGCATCGGGCAGCTGGATGTCCATCATCAAGATGCCTTGATCTTCGTCGGGTATGAAGCCTGTTGGGGTATTGGCGGCTAAATAAGCCGTAGCGGCGATGATGCCTGCCGTGACACTGAGCATGAGTGCGCTGCGTTTGAGGATCTCTTTAACGCGTCTGTCATAACCCCGAGTGAGTTTCGCAAGCCCTTTCTCGATCGGGCGAAACAGTGCGATCTTCTCGGTGGCGCCGGCTTTGAGTACCGTTGCGCAGAGCGCGGGGCTCAAGGTCAAGGCGTTGATGGAGGAGATGCACACCGCCACGGCAATGGTGATGGCAAACTGGTTGTAAATCTCACCGGTAATGCCGGGCATAAAGGCGACGGGGACAAATACGGCCAACAACACCAAAGTGGTTGCGACAATGGGGCCGGCGACCTCTTTCATTGCCTCGCGAGTGGCCTCTGGTGGTGACATGCCCTCTTCGGTCATTAGTCGTTCAACGTTTTCAATCACCACAATCGCATCGTCCACCACAATACCAATGGCGAGCACTAGGGCGAATAAGGTAATGGTGTTGATGGTGAAACCAAACACCAATAAGAACGCGAAGGTACCTACCAGCGATACCGGAATGGCGATGGCGGGAATCAGGGTCGCGCGCCAGTTTTGTAAAAAGGCAAATACCACCAAAATCACCAATAGTACCGCCTGATAAAGCGTGACTTTAACTTCTTCAATGGAGCGATTAATAAAACGTGTGGTGTCATAGATGATGTTAAATGAAACCCCGTCGGGCATGCGCGCGCCGAGTTTTTCCATCTCCGCATAGACGGCACGGGCGACTTCTGTGGCGTTGGCATCAGAGAGCTGATAAATAACGATAAAAGAGGTGTCTTGGTTGTTCAGCTTGGCGGCGGCGCCGTAGGATTGAGAGCCCATCTCGATACGAGCGACGTCTCTCAGACGGACAAAAGAGCCGTCATTTTTAGCGCGAATAATCGTCTGACCAAACTCTTTTTCGTCCAAGAGCCTGCCCTTGGTTTGCACCGTGTATTCAAATTGCTGCACTTTGCTGGTGGGGGCCGCACCAATCTTGCCAGCCGCAACGATCAGGTTTTGCTCTTGCAGCGATTGTTGGATATCGGCGACGGTGATTTGTAGCGCTGACATACGCTTGGGATCCATCCATACGCGCATGGAATAGCTCATCTCTCCCATGACTTCCACGCCACCGACGCCATTGAGTCGCGCCAGAGGCTCGGTTAAGTAATTGGTGGCGTAGTTGGAGAGAAAAATACGATCCAGCGACGGATCGTTGGAGGTCAGGTTGATACCCAGCAGCATGTTGCTCGATTGTTTGCTGACCTTGACGCCCTGACGAGTAACCTCCGATGGCAAACCGGGCTCCGCAATGGCGACTCGGTTTTGCACATTCACCTGAGCGATGTCGCTATCAATGCCTTGCTTAAAGGTAATAGTGATCTCGGCGGAGCCGTCATTGGATGCCGAGGACTCAATATAGAGCATGTCTTCGACGCCATTGATTTGTTCCTCAATGGGTCGAATCACCGATTCCTCCACCACCTGTGCACTGGCTCCCGGGTAAACGGCATTGACCTTAACTTGTGGTGGTGCGATTTCTGGGTAGAGATTCACCGGTAGCATACCGAGACTGATCAAACCGGCTAGGGTCACCAGAATGGAAATGACAAAGGCGAATTTCGGGCGTGAAATAAAAAACTGGCTGAACATTGCCGTACCCCTCTGGCTTAAGCGTCGGTCGATTCTGGGTTGGCGACTGTTTCACTGCTCTCGGCGGCTGGGGGCGGCGCCGTTGGGATGGGCGCATCTTTCACGGCACCCGTTTTTGTGTCGAGATATTTGAGAATCGGCGTGACTTCTTTGCCTGAGCGTACTTTCTGCAAACCTTCGACGATAATCTTATCGCCGGCGGTGAGGCCAGCTGTGACTACCCATAAGGCTTCCAACCGACGCCCGGTTTGAATGTTGCGTGATTTGACGCGATTGTTTTCGTCGATGATCAATACAAATTTGCCCTGTTGACCTTCTTGTACCGCGTACTGAGGAACAATCGGCAGGCTGGTCTTTTCACGGCTTTCGATGATCATGGTGCCATACAAACCCGGGCGAACTAGGCCCGTGGGGTTGGGGAATTCGGCCCGTAAATTCACTGTGCCGGTGGAAGGATCCACTTCAATACCGGCGTAGTTGATCTTGCCTTGGTGATCGTGAAGGGTGCCATTGGGGAGCACCAAGGTAATGGTCACCGCATCTTCGGGTGGGCTGGAATGCACGCGTGTTTGACCGTCACTGTCACCGAACTCTTGTAAGTGACTGATGTAAGTTCCTTCGTTGATCTGGATGTTGGCGTATATAGGGTTATCTTGAATCAGTGTGACCAAAGGATCACTGCTGGGCCCAACGAGGTTGCCCACGTTATAGCGAACGGTGCCAACCTCGCCGGTGAAAGGCGCGTAAATACGGGTGTAACCGAGGTTTACTTTGGCGTTTTGCAAAGACGCTTCTGCAGCTTTAACCGACGCGCGGGCCTTGGTGGCATTGCTGGCGAGGGTATCCAAATCTGATTGGCTGATGTAGCCATTTGGGCGCAATTCTAGTCCGCGTTTGTAGTCTCGATCCGTGCGTATTTCTTCAGCTTGTGCACTCTTAAGATTGGCGTCAGCTTCTTCATAAGTCGCTTTGTAGTTTTCGCGATCGATTTCAAACAGTAGCTGATCTTTTTCGACAACGCTGCCTTCTTTAAACAGTCGCTTGGTGATACTGCCTTCCACCCGAGCTCGCAGTTCCACAGTCTTGAAGGCGTCGGTACGAGCGACGAATTCACCGTATTCGCCCACTTCTTGTGTGCCCACCTCAATGATCGTTACTGCTGGCGGAGGCGCTTTTTGTTGGCTGGTGTCTTCCGAGCACGCGACGAGCAGCAGCATTCCTGCAGCCATCAGAAGGCGGCTAATAGTGGAACGGCTGATTGAATCAGAAGACAAAAACAGAGGCATACCGAGATCCTTTTCGAAAGCGAGAAGAGTGCTTATAACACACAAATAAAAAAGAGAGTGTTCTAGTAACGAAGAAGTATAGCGCTCTGGGAATCAATCGTGGGGTAAAAAGAGTAAATCGCTGTTAAGGAATGTCAGAGGAGTTGATTTGGATCAGGATATTCTGAGATGCGAGATGCGAGATGCGAGATGCGAGATGCGAGATGCGAGATGCGAGATGCGAGAGCAAGCTACTGTTCTAGGACTGTGTTCGATCGAGGTAAGCCATCACCTTAAACCCATCGATGCAACTTGGATGCGCATTAGTGGAGTTCGAATGTGCGGGTATGAACTCCGTGAGCCCCTGTGGCTTCGCAAATGCTACGGAGGGCTGTTGGGCATGATGTTGATGACTTGAGCGTTGGGTTCTCGTGACAGCTTCGCTTGGTGTAGTTTTTGTTCGTATTCTTGTTGAAGCTGCTGTTGTTGCTTACCCAATTGGTCGAGCAGTGCCCAAGTGAAAATGCCGGAATTGTGGCCGTCGTCAAAATGGATACGCAAACCATAGTTGCCGGCCGCTTCGAGTTTATTGATGGCGACAAACTTTTTTCCGTGTTGCAGGGTTTCCTGTCCAGGGCCATGCCCTTGCACTTCGGCGGAGGGTGAGTGAACTCGCAAAAACTCTGCACTAAACGAATAGTGTTGTTCACCAAAGTGCACGTCGAGCAGTTTGGTTTTTTTGTGCAATTGAATTTTATCGGGCGTTTTCATGGGGTTGTTGCCATGGTTAAAGTGTGGAGAAGACCATTCTAGAGCGCGTCTTTCTCTAAGGCGATCTCCAGAAAATTGCTGCGAATGCGGCCAGCTGGTGATGAAGCAAAGTTGTTGGACAAGCTCTCTAGGCCTAGCGATTTACTCGCAGTGACGAAATCTGAATGTTGTCTGCGAGCTAGCATAACCGCCCATTCACAGGCGGCTATCTAGTCAAACTTTTGCGGCGTGCTGGTATTACAAAATAAAACGGCTGAGATCTTCGTTTTGTGCCAATTCACCTAAGTGTTCATCGACGTAGCTGGCGTTGATGACAATTTCACCTTGGCCGTCACCGGCGTCAAAGGAAATGTCTTCCAGTAGACGTTCGATGATGGTGTGCAGACGACGAGCGCCGATGTTCTCGGTACGCTCATTCACCTCGTAAGCGGTTTCGGCAATGCGACGAATACCATCTTCGGTGAAGGTTAGCTTAGCGCCTTCGGTTTCTAGCAGGGCAATCTGTTGCTCGGTTAATGACGCATCGGGCTCTGTCAGAATGCGTTCAAAATCATCCGGTGATAGAGCTTCCAGTTCCACCCGAATGGGCAAACGACCCTGCAGTTCAGGAATTAAATCTGACGGTTTGGCCAGATGGAAGGCACCCGAGGCGATGAAAAGAATATGATCGGTCTTGATCATGCCGTGTTTGGTGCTTACCGTGCAGCCTTCGATCAAGGGCAGTAGATCGCGCTGTACACCTTCGCGGGAAACATCGGCACCGGCACCTTCGTTGCGTTTGGCGACTTTATCGATCTCGTCGATAAAGACGATGCCATTCTGCTCGGCGGCCTCGATGGCTTTGCTCTTCATTTCTTCTTCATTGACGAGCTTGGCGGCCTCTTCGTCGCGAATTTGTTTGAAAGCTTGTTTGACGGTCAGCTTGGTGGTTTTTGTCTTGTTCGACGACATGGACGAAAACATGTTTTGCAGCTGACTGGTCATGTCTTCCATACCGGGAGGAGACATGATTTCAACCCCGACCGGGGTGCTGGCGACGTCGATTTCGATCTCTTTGTCATCCAGCTCGCCTTCGCGCAGCTTTTTGCGAAACAATTGGCGAGTTGCAGAGTCTTTTTCTGGGGATGCGTTGTCATCACCGCCGCGAGCGGGAGGTAGCAGCGCGTCGAGGATGCGATCTTCGGCGGCGTCCTCGGCGCGGTGCTCGACTTTTTTCATTTCCTGTTCGCGGTGCAGTTTGATGGAGCCATCGACGAGGTCGCGAATAATCGATTCTACGTCGCGTCCGACATAACCCACTTCCGTGAATTTTGTCGCCTCGACTTTGATGAAGGGCGCATTGGCGAGTTTTGCCAAACGACGTGCAATTTCGGTTTTACCGACACCGGTAGGGCCAATCATCAGGATGTTCTTGGGAGTGATCTCGTTGCGCAAGTCTTCGTTGAGTTGCATGCGACGCCAGCGATTACGCAGGGCAATCGCCACCGCACGTTTGGCGGCGCTCTGGCCGACAATGTGTTTGTCGAGTTCGTGAACAATTTCGCGAGGAGTCATATCGGACATAGTGTTTCTTCTTCAATTCTCGGTGATTAGGACGCCAGTGAGTGATCAGGCGTCGTAGCTGAGTTCTTCGATGGTGTGGTTATGGTTAGTGTAGACACACACGTCACCAGCAATGCCGAGGCTTTTTTCAACCACGTCGCGGGCTTCCATCTCGGTGTTTTCAAACAGGGCGCGGGCGGCGGATTGGGCAAAGGGGCCACCGGAGCCGATAGCGATGATGTCCTGTTCTGGCTGAATCACGTCGCCATTGCCGGTAATGATCAGAGAGGCCTCTTTATCAGCGACGGCTAATAACGCTTCAAGACGGCGCAGGGCACGGTCGGTGCGCCAGTCTTTGGCCAGTTCCACCGCAGCGCGAACCAATTGACCATTGTGGGCTTCGAGCTTGGCTTCAAAGCGCTCAAATAGCGTGAAGGCGTCGGCGGTACCACCGGCAAATCCCGCCAGTACTTGATCGTTGTACAAGCGGCGGACCTTACGGGCGTTGCCTTTCATGACGGTATTGCCCATAGAAACTTGGCCATCGCCGCCAATGACAACTTTGCCGTTGCGACGGACCGATAAAATAGTGGTGCCTCGATACTGTTCCACAGAGGTTCCTTAATAAATTGGATAACGGGGATGTAGCTTAAGTGGGGGTGATTTGTGGGACTTCAAGGGGAGCAAGGAGCAAGCTTTCATGTGCGGTTTTATGGCTGTTTCTCATTGAGGCTGGGATTGGGCTTGAAGCACAGGATTGAAAATAGACCACACCCCATCTAAGGGGTGCGGTGGAGGGGAGGTTAGTCTATTGGGCGCTAGGGGCTACAGGGGTTAAGCCCTTATCTCTTGATTTGATGGCATCTTTCAAGTCAAACCCTGCTTTGCGCCAAGTTTTGGCCTGATCGGGGTTAAATGCCTCTGAATCCCATTCTTTTGCCTCGTCAGCGGTAAATCCGCCGTCTCGCCAAGCTTGAGCTTCATTAACTGCGTAACCTAGGGACTTCCAGCGTTGGGCTTCTTCTGCTTGGAAATCTTGTTGCATCCAACCGCTGATCTCGGTTTCAGACATGCTGCTCCAATCGGTGGGAATTGAGCTGCAAGCCGTCAGAGTGAGTGCGGCACAGGTTGCGACAATTGAGATCATCTTCTTCATGGTGTCATCCTTTTACATGGGTGTTCGCGCGCTTAAGTCTAGTTGGTTAAAGAGAGGTTTGCCCCGCAACGAGTGGAGCTATGTCTCAACCATCAAGAGGTAAGCAGTCAGTGACGTCACTATAGCGAGGGGCTTAAGCAAAGAATGTGTAGTTTTGTTCGCCACAAGTGACATTCGGACGGGGTAGCTTGGCTGGCGGCCCTTCCTGAGCCGCTCATCGAAACAATATTGTTGCGGATAACTCGACGGGTATGAAGCCTATCCCGCCTTGCGTTTTAGCAACAGCGGATTGATGTCATTGGAGACCAGCACGCTGCGTGCTTTGGCCACTTTGGAGCGCGACTGGAAGGGGCCGACCAGGACGCGATGCCAGGTCTCGCCATTGCGCACGGTCACGGTTTCCACCTGAGCATCAAGGTTCATCAATATGAGTTCGGCGCGCAAACGATCGGCATCGGCGTTTTTCTTAAAGGAGCCCACTTGCAAGATGAACTCTTGAGTTTCAATGGCGGCGGCTTCTTTGGGCGTGTGCGAAGGCACCTCTTTGACCACCACTTCGGTTTCTTTTAACAGCTGATAGAAGTCGAATCGCGGCTTGGGGATGTCGTGGCTGGGTTCTTCGTGTTTGGCGGCTGTCGCTGGTGTCGGGGTCTGCTGCGGCGTGACACCGGACAGATACGCCAGAAACATGATGAATGCGCCCAATATGGTGCCCGTGAACAGCCAGACCCATCCTGGAACCTGAGACTTGGGCTTGGGAGCGGCTCGTTTGCTGCTGGCAGGCTTGCGTTTCGCTGGTGGGCGTTTTTTCTTGGCGAAGTCTTGGGTCATTTATTTGTTCGGGTAGGTTGTCCAATGGCTGGGTGATTGTACTAGAGCCGAGCGCAACCGCAAATCAACTCATGTCTTGTGGGTCCACATCAATAGACCAGCGCGTGCGTCGACTCAGCGGATGTTGCTCCAATTGAGCAATTAAAACTTGCAATAGTTGGTGCAAGCGACCGCGATGGCCGCTGTGCAGTTGCAGTTGGTAGCGAAAGCGATCATTGCGTTTTTCCATAGGCGCGGGCAGCGGCCCCAAATATTGCAACTCATTGTCGCTGGGACTGATTTGCTGGGCCAGTGTGCGAGCCTGCTGCAGCAGCTCAAGAGCATTTTCGGGGCGCGTCGATTCCGCCCGCAGCAGTGCCATGTGGCGCATTGGGGGGAGCTGTGACAGTTGCCGCTCTTGCAACAGAAAGTCGGCAAAAGCGCTATAGCCCTGTCGCAGCAGCGTCTGCAGTAAGGGGTGATCGCAGAGATGGCTCTGGATTAGCACCTTGCCTGGCTTTTCGGCGCGCCCGGCGCGGCCAGCCACTTGTAGCATCAGTTGTCCCATGCGTTCGGCGCCGCGAAAGTCCGTGCTGAATAGACCACCGTCGGCATCGATGATGGCAACTAGGGTGACGTTGGGGAAGTGATGACCCTTGGCCAGCATTTGGGTGCCCACCAACAGGCAAGGCTCGCCGCGATTGACCTCGTCGACGATGTTTTGCATGGCATTCTTACGGCGGGTGGAGTCGCGATCGACTCGAATTACAGGGAAATCAGGAAAGCGATTTTGCAGTAGGGTTTCGGTGCGTTCTGTTCCTTGGCCAACACAATGCAGTTCACGGCTATTGCAGGTGGGGCATTGATGAATCAGGGGTCGTTGATAGTCACAGTGATGGCAGTGCAGGTGGCTCGGGTTCTGGTGTACGGTTAAGCGGGCATCACAGTTGGGGCACTGGGAGAGCCAGCCGCAGTCGTGGCACAGCAACGTGGGCGCGAAACCTCGACGATTGATGAAGACTAGCACCTGCCCGCTGGCCAGTAGATGTTGTTCCATGGCCTCGATTAAGGCTTGCGAGAGGCCTTCTTTCAAACTCTGACGCTTTAGATCAATCAGCTCGATCGCAGGAGGTTTGGCGTTGCCGGCTCGCTGAGTCAGCGGCAGTAGCTTGTAGCGACCTTGACGGGCGTTGTAGTAGCTTTCGAGAGAAGGTGTGGCGCTGCCGAGAATGAGAGGAATATTTAGCCGTTGACTGCGCAGCGTGGCGAGATCGCGGGCGGAGTAGCGGAAGCCATCCTGCTGCTTAAAGGAGGTGTCGTGCTCCTCGTCCAAGATGATGATGCCGGACTGTTTTAATGGCGTAAAAATGGCCGAGCGAGTGCCTATGATGATGTCCGCACGGCCTTGGCTGGCCAGCAGCCAGGCTTGCTTTCGTTCTGAATCGTTGAGGGCTGAATGCAGAACCGCCATGGGGCGGTTGAAGCGACGCTGGAAGCGACCCAGTGTTTGCGGGGTCAAACCAATTTCGGGGATCAGCACCAAGGCTTGTTTGCCCTGTTCCAGCACGCGATCAATGGCTTGCAAATAGACTTCGGTCTTGCCACTGCCAGTGGTGCCATAGAGCAGATGGCAGGCATAGTGTCCAAGTTCTATTTGCTCGAAAGCGGCCTGTTGTTCTGGATTGAGCGTTTGGGCCGCCTCTTTTAAGATCGGTAGCGTTCGATCGGCGTCGGGGACGATGCTCGTGGCTTCAATCAGTTTTTTGTCGGATAAGGCCTTTAGCGCGCTGCGATTGGGGTTGGTAAGTAAGAGGTCCTTATTCAGCACT
Organism: Cellvibrionaceae bacterium; assembly: GCA_002707785.1. Lineage (GTDB taxonomy): Bacteria > Pseudomonadota > Gammaproteobacteria > Pseudomonadales > Cellvibrionaceae > Pseudomaricurvus. The sequence continues at coordinate 100,983 of PANW01000059.1, forward strand.
CGTGGAGAGCCTGTCGTCGCTATTTCTTGGCGCAGCTGGGCCAGCATTTGTTGTTGTTTGGGCGCGCGTTTGAGGCTCTCAAGTTCAGTGTCTTGTCCTTGCTCCGTCAGTTGCCAGGCCTTTTCTTGCTGTAAAGCGGCCGGTTCACCTTGCCGCAAGGCCACTGGAATGGCCGCGGCTAAGACTTCACCGATGGGATGATGGTAGTAATTGGCCGCCCATTGGCACAGCGACAGCAGTTCCTTATCCAGCAAGGGCTCTGCGTCGAGTAGCTTGTCGACCGCTTTGAGTTGGTGTGGCTCGAAATCACTGTGATCTTTGATTTCGATAATGACGCCCACCAGGACTTGATGGCGGAAGGATACTCGAACCCTCATGCCGACTTGTGCTGGAATGTCTGGCTTCTGACTGAGTAGGTCTTGCGGGTCGTATGCCAGGTAGTCAAAGCTGCGGCGCAAAGGCGTGGGCAGAGCAACGGCGTAAATCTCGGGCGCAGCCATAGTTTTGTTGGTCTTCCTTAGATCGAAAATTTCATCGGGTTGCCGAAAAAATGCGCAATGCTCTTGCGCTGGCGAATGTTTCTGGTAGTATGCGCCGTCTTATTTTTACCCCGCTAGACTAACCGGTGTGCGGTGCTCGGCACAAGATCGAGTGGCGGCATACAACGAACTAAGGCGAATAACATGAAAGCTGATATCCATCCTAAGTACGGCGAAATGACTGCAACGTGTAGCTGCGGCAACGTCATCAAAACCGGCTCTACCAAAGCCACTGAAATGCATTTGGACGTATGTTCAAACTGCCACCCTTTCTACACGGGTAAGCAGAAGCAAGCCAGCACCGGTGGCCGTGTTGACAAATTCAAGAAACGTTTTGGTAGCCGTATCGCCGCTAAGTAATTTAGCGCGAGCCAGCACCAAGGCTTTAAAGAAGCGCTCGGGGAATCCCGCAGCGCTTTTTTTGTGCCCTCAATTTGGTGGCGATGAAATCTTCTCGTTACCGCACCAATGCCTATCTACGCTTAGTAGAACAGGGATAACACTTGCTTATTCAGTGGCTTACGTAAACTACGTCAAGCCTTGAACCGCTCGATTCTGAGAGAATTACCATATTAGCCTTGCAAATGACTATTTTGGATGGGTAAAACGGTAGCACTCCCACTTGAGTCACTACGGGTGGTTCGGTATCCTTCACGCCCCCTAAAAAAACGCCCTCGAGCGAACGGACGAGAAAATGTCAGATACACTAAGAAAAGCGGCCTTGGATTACCACGCGTTTCCAAAGCCTGGTAAGCTCGCTTTGGAGTTGACCACTCCGGCCGAAACTCAAGAAGATCTCTCTTTGGCGTACAGCCCAGGTGTGGCAGAGCCCGTTCGCGAGATCGCCAAAGATCCTGAAAATGCCTTCAAATATACCGCCAAAGGTAACACCGTTGCGGTTATTACCGATGGTAGCGCCATTTTGGGGCTGGGGAATCTAGGGCCATTGGCCAGTAAGCCGGTCATGGAAGGCAAGAGCCTTCTGTTTAAGCGCTTCGCCGGTATCGACTCGGTCGATATTGAAGTCGAATCCGACAGCCCTGAAGCCTTTATTGAAGTTGCTGCCAGTATTGCCAACACTTGGGGTGGCATTAACCTTGAAGACATTAAAGCGCCAGAGTGTTTCCAGGTTGAGAAAGCACTGATCGAGCGCTGCAATGTTCCGGTTTTTCACGATGACCAGCACGGCACGGCGATTGTAACCGTTGCGGGACTGCTGAACGCGTTGGAGATCCAAGGTAAGTCTATTGAGACAGCTAAAATTGTTTGCTTGGGCGCAGGTGCAGCCGCTCACGCTTGCTGCTCCCTGATGATTACCGCCGGTGCTGAGCGTGAGAACATCACCATGCTCGACAGTAAGGGCGTTATATACGCTGGCCGTGACAACCTCAATGAATATAAAGAAGAGTTTGCTAACGATACTGACGCTCGGACCTTGGATGATGCTATCAAAGGCGCGGATGCGTTCCTCGGCGTGTCTGGACCCAACCTGATGTCGGCAGACCAGTTGGCGGCTATGGCACCGAATCCTGTGGTTTTTGCCTGCTCTAACCCCGATCCGGAAATTAGCCCTAATTTGGCTCACACCGTGCGCGATGATTTGATCATGGCCACCGGTCGTTCTGATTTCCCGAATCAGGTCAATAACGTACTGTGTTTCCCATTCCTGTTCCGCGGTACTTTAGATGTTCGAGCCACCGCGATTAACAGTGAGATGAAATTGGCAGCGGTTCACGCCATTAAAGACCTGGCCAAAGAACCGGTACCGGCTGATGTGGTGAAGGCGTACGGCGGTGTTGAATTGACTTTTGGTCGCGAATACATCCTGCCTAAACCGACCGATGAGCGTTTGCTGGGGGCAGTTGCCGCGGCGGTTGCTCAGGCGGCAATTGATAGTGACGTGGCACGCTTGCCATATCCTTCCCACTATCCGTTGAAAACTACCGCTGATTGTTAAGGTAGCTTTGACGGTAGTGAAAGCAGCTAGTGAGCTTTCATAAAAAAGGCCTCGAAGAGATTCGAGGCCTTTTTCGTTTTAGCGGCTGTTTTTCATTGTGATTTTGAATCACTGGGTTGTTGATGAGCTCGCAACGAACCCCTTAGAACAGTTCTTCCGGCAGTGTTTCGGTTCGTGTCTGTGATGACTCTCTGTCGAGTATAGGTTCAGCCTCGTCGGCGTAGTCGGGTAGGTTTTCCTGGCGAAAGATCTCAAAAATACCGTTGTTCTGATCACTGCGTGCGCGTTTGCCGGTCTCTGGGTCGATACGCACTGACGTCAAGCCGTCGGGCAGCGCACGAGGTTGTTCCGGTACGCCGTCGAGTGCGGTGCCCATGAAATCAATCCAAATTGGCAGCGCAGACGTGCCGCCGTATTCTCGTCGACCTAAGGCGTAATTCTGATCAAAGCCGAGCCAGGTGGTGGCGACAATGTGCGAGTTGTAGCCGGAAAACCAAGCGTCTTTGGGGCCGTTGGTGGTACCGGTTTTACCCGCCAGATCCGTCCTGCCCAAGGCCTTGGCTTTGCGCCCAGTGCCTTTCTGGATAACGTCGCGCAGCATATCGTCAATCAAGTAGGCGACTTGCTCGCTCATGACTCGAGGCGCTCGAGGTAGTGCGGGAGAGTCCTTCAGATCGGTATTGGCTGCGCTGTCCTGCCCTGCTAGCGATAAATCGGTGTCTTCAGGCGCAGCTTCCGTTGAGTTGGGCTGGGTCTCCATGTGCAGCGCTAACTCAGCGGCCATTGCTGACTCGAGAGCGGCTAGGTCGCTAGGGTTCGGTTCAGCAGCATTCTTGTCACTGTCAACATTCATATCTTCCTGCAGTGCTTTTTCCTCGGCTAATTCGCAAGGCCTGCAGACCGTGGCGGGCATGGCTTGGGAGATGATTTCGCCTTCGACATTCTCAATGCGGTCAACCAAATACGGGTCGACTTTATAACCACCGTTGGCGAAAACGGTATAGCCGGTGGCCACTTGCAAGGGGGTTAGGGCGTAGCTACCTAGCGCCAAGGATAGGTCGTGCGGCAGGCTATCTTCATCGAGCCCATATCGGGCCATACCGTTGATGGCTTGATTGGGGCCGATGCTTCGCAGGATACGAATGGAAACGAGATTGCGTGATTTGTACAGGGCTTGTCTCAGGCGAGTGGGACCGAAAAATTTGCCGCTGGCATTTTCCGGGCGCCAAGTGCCTTCCAGTGAGGCGTCGTCAAAGACGATGGGGGCATCGTTAATGATCGATGCCGGCGTCATGCCATTTTCAAGCGCCGCCGTGTAAACAAAGGGCTTGAAATTAGAGCCGGGCTGTCGCTCGGCTTGTATGGCGCGATTGAAATTACTCTGGCTAAAATCAAAGCCCCCGACCAATGCTTGGATGGCCCCATTGTTGGGGTTTAGCGCGACCAGCGCCGCTTGTGCTGCGGGAATCTGAGTCAGTGACCAGCCGTCATCACTTTGGCTAACACGGATAACATCACCGACAGCAACAATATCGGCTGCGCGATTCGGGCTGGGGCCACGCCGATTTTCTGTGATATAGGGGCGTGCGTTTGAAAGTCCGTCTTGCCATCGCAAATGTACCGAGGTGCCATCCGATGTCAGAGCATCGATGCTGTCGGGGTTTACTTGGGTAACGACTGCAGCCGTTAGGCCGCCGATGGTGTTGTAGTTTTTCAGCGCCGCTTGCCACTGCTCTAGCGGCAGATCTTGGGTGGTCAAAGTGACTAGCGTTTGACCTTCATCGTCTTCTGCAGCCTGTGCGGTAGAGGCGGGCAGATCGAGTTGAGCTTCTGGGCCGCGATAGCCATGGCGCAGATCATAGGTGAGCAAACCATCGATTACCGCTCGTTGAGCTCGATCCTGAAGTTTGGCGTTGACGGTGGTGTAAATACGAAAGCCATCGGTATAGGCAGCGAGTCCCAATTGATCGACGGCTTCTTTTCGGGCCATCTCTGCAATATAAGGTGCATGAAGTTCTAATCTTGAACCGTGATAGGCGGCGGTAACGGGCTCTTTGACAGCGTCATTGTGCTGGCTCGCATCGATACGACCCAAGTGCAGCATGCGCCCCAGAATCCAATTGCGTCGGATCAGTGCTCGGTCGGGATTGATGATGGGATTAAATGCCGAGGGTGCCTTTGGCAGTCCAGCGATCATTGCTAGTTGAGCCAACGACAGCTCATTGATGGATTTCCCATAATAGACCCGAGCTGCAGATTCAATGCCGTAGGCGCGGTTGCCCAAATAGATCTTGTTGGTGTAGAGCTCCAGAATTTCGTCTTTGGTAAGCTCTTGCTCTATTTGCAGTGCCAGTAAAATCTCATTGAACTTGCGGCTGAACACCTGTTCTCGAGTTAAGAAGAAGTTGCGGGCCACCTGCATGGTAATGGTACTGCCACCGGTCTGAATTTTACCCGATTGCAATAATTGTGAGACGGCTCTCAAAAGTCCTTTAATGTCCACGCCTGGATGGGAGTAAAATCGATCGTCCTCAGCGGCAAGAATGGCATCAATAAAGGCCTGCGGCACTTGTTCAATGGTAATTGGGTTGCGTCGCTTCTCTCCAAACTCCCCGATCAAAAGACCGTCGCTAGAGTAGATTCGAAGCGGTGTTTGCAATTTTACCTGCCGAAGAGTCTCTACTTCTGGCAATTTGGGGCTAAGGTATAAGGTAATCCCGGCAAATAACGCCATGGTGCCGCTGGTAGCAGCGAGGGAGAGCCAAAAAGTCCAAGCCAGGTATTTTAGTCGTTTAGTCATTTTTTCTATGAGAATTAAAGGCTTAGAGCGCCGGAGAATGTGAGCTGTGCATTATAAGCGGTTTTTAAGGGTTTACATATGGTCTGCCTTGTTGCAGGCTTAAGTTAAAGTGCTATAACATGAAATGCACCTAAGTTACGGAAATTGATAGAAAAATGGGAATTCTGGATTTCTTAGAGCGAAAGGCTAAGCCCGTTTTGGGGCTCGACATCAGCTCGACATCGATTAAATTACTCGAGCTGAGCCGCCAAGGCGACCGTTATCGCGTAGAAAGTTATGCTGTCAAAGCATTGCCGCCTAATGCCGTGGTTGAGAAAAACATCAACGAAGTGGAAGCCGTCGCCGACGTCTTAAAAGGCTTGGTGCAGCAGTCTAAGTCAAAGGTCAAAGAGAGTGCGGTCGCGGTAGCCGGTTCTGCGGTGATTACCAAGCTGATCGAAATGCCCGCGGGCATGAGCGAAGACGTGCTTGAGACGCAAATTTCTCTCGAGGCCGATCAGTACATCCCCTATCCCCTTGAAGAAGTGGCTATCGATTTTGAAGTTCAAGGTGAATCCGATTCTAATCCTGAGCAGCTCGATGTGCTATTGGCAGCCTGCCGACGGGAAAACGTCGATCTTCGAGTGGCTGCACTCGAAGCTGCTGACCTAAAGCCTAAAGTTGTCGATGTTGAAGCTTACACTATGGAGCGCGCGTTCGGTCTAATTGCCGAGCAATTAGAGGATCAAGATGATCAAGTGGTGGCGGTGCTCGATATTGGCGCCACCATGACGACCTTAAGCGTTCTTGTAAACAGCAAAACGGTCTACACCCGAGAGCAGCTCTTCGGTGGCAAGCAGTTAACTGAAGAGATTCAGCGCCGTTACGGATTGTCTGTGGAAGAGGCCGGCCTCGCCAAAAAGCAAGGCGGCCTGCCAGACGATTACGATGAGGAAGTGTTAGAGCCGTTTAAAGATGCAGTGGTTCAGCAGGTAACGCGTTCACTGCAGTTCTTTTTTTCCTCCAGCCAATACAATGACGTCGATCATATTATCTTGGCTGGCGGTGTTGCCTCCCTTGAAGGGTTGTGTGATTTGATCAGTGAAAAATTGGGTACGGAAGTGAGCGTCGCCAATCCATTTGCGAATATGAGTGTGGCTCCCCGAGTTAACGCTGTCGCGCTAAAAAATGACGCCCCAGCGCTGATGATTGCTGCAGGACTAGCGATGAGGAGTTTTGATTAATGGCAAAGATTAACCTCCTACCCTGGCGGGACGAATATCGCCGAGAGAAGCAGCAGGAGTTTCTTTCGGTGTTGGGTTTTGTGGCGTTGGTTGCAGTGCTGGTTTCGTACTTGTGGGTTAGCTCTATTGGTGGGGCTATCGAGTCGCAGCAAACTCGTAATCAAATGCTAGAGAGAGAAATTGCGGCACTGGAGCAAAAGGTTTCAGAAATTCGAGAACTCAAAAAGCGCAGGGCTGAACTGTTAGATCGAATGAAAGTAATTCAGGCGTTGCAGGGTGAACGGCCGGTTATTGTGCGGTATTTCGATGAGTTGGTGAGGTCAATTCCAGAAGGCATTTACTTGACTTCGTTAGAGCGCTCTGGAAATGCAATTGTGTTGGAAGGTATTACCGAATCAAATGTTCGAGTGTCGGCTCTAATGAGAAATATCGATGAGTCTGAGTGGTTTTCAACGCCAAACCTGAAGGCGGTTAATGCCAATCCTGAAGCAGGGCCTCAAGCGAGCGAGTTCTCTATGAGCTTTACGACTTCTAAGCCCAAGGATGCGGATGCGAAAGAGGGGGAGGGTTAACTCATGGCACTAGACGATGTAATGGAGCAAATAAACAGTTTCGATATCAACGATATCGACTGGACCCGCATGGGGGTTTGGCCGCTCGCCGGAAAAGTAGTTTTTACTTTAATAATAGTGATTGCAATAGTTACGGCTAGCTATTTTTTGTTTGTAAAAGATTTGAATGTGCAGCTTGGGCAGGTCAGCGCTAAAGAGGAGTCTTTAAAAGCGTCTTTTAAAGGTAAGGCTTTTCAGGCTGCAAATCTTGATGCCTATCGAGAGCAAATGAAAGAAATGGAGGCATCTTTCGGAGCGCTGGTTGCGCAGCTGCCGAGTGATACAGAAGTGCCTGGATTACTTGAAGATATTGATGAAAAAGGTGCAGATAGTGGTTTGTCTATAGCGAGTATTAATTTACAAGCCGAAAAGACTGAAGAGTTCTATGTCGAGCTCCCCATTTTAATTAATGTCAGTGGTCCCTATCACGATTTTGGAGCATTTGTGAGTGGTGTTGCGGGAATGCCGAGGATTGTAACTTTGCACGATTACTCGATCGAGAAACAGGCCTCTAATGGGTTGTTAGATATGACTATTCTTGCCAAAACATATCGATACAAGGGGCAGGGTGAGTAACTATGCAAAACAAATTCATTTTAATCTTGTCGCTGGGTTGTCTAGTGAGTTTGAGTGGTTGTGGTGGTTACGTTGAAAATCAGGATTTACTAGATTATATCGAGGAAACCAAGAGGCGCCCTTCCGGTCAAATAGATCCTCTTCCTCCTTTCGTTCCTTACCAGAGCTTTACTTATAGCGCTATGACCTTGCGCAGTCCGTTTGATCCACCTGTCGATGAAGTTCAACAGATGGTTGTGGGTAAGCGAACTGGTGTGAAGCCAGACTTGAATCGTGAAAAAGAGTATTTAGAAGAGTTCAATATCGCTAGTCTGTCTATGGTGGGAACTCTGGAGCGTGGCGGAGTTATGTGGGCGCTAATTGATGATGGTAGTGGCGGTATTCATAGAGTGTCTGAAGGCAATTTTTTAGGCAAAAATCATGGTCGCATAATCGCGGCTACATCTCGTCAGGTTGATGTGGTTGAGATTGTACCCGATGGTATTGGTGGCTGGGCCGAGCGCCCACAAGTGTTGCAAATTGTAGAGAAGGATTAATGAAATGTTGATAATGCCGATGAGACCGTTGGTCAGTAGGGTTGCTGCCTTTGTCGCGGTTGTGTTTTTTATCTTTTTCTCAAAAGTGCACGCTCAAACTTTGGGTGATGTTCGTTTTTCGGAGTTGCCTGGTGATCGCTTCGAAGTGCGTATGAAATTTGATGCTCTCCCTCAGGATCCGGTTGGATACACTATCGAGCAGCCTGCGAGAATTGTCTTGGATTTTGCTGGTGTAGAAAATCAATTGAAGGGGAAGAAGTTTCCTCTCTCGTTTGAAAATGCTAAATCTGCCGTTGTTTTAAGTAGTGGTGATCGCACTCGATTGATCTTAAATCTGTCTCAGTTGACTGCGTATTCGACCCGAACCGATGGTGACTCTTTCATCATTGAGGTCGGCAGTAAGCAAGAAAAGAGCTATTTGGCGGGAGCTTCTAGCGCAACTAAAAAACTGGCAGCGGAAATTAACGAGCATCAATCTTCGGTTTCAGGAATTGATTTCCGTCGAGGGGAGTCTGGGGAAGGTAAAGTCATTGTGGATTTAAGTGACCCTTCTGTGGATATCAATGTTGAGCAAACAGGGGCCAAGATAGCGATAGAATTTATAGGTGCTCAGCTTCCAGCAGCACTGCGTCGTAGCTTAGATGTAACGGATTTTGCGACACCGGTGAAAATGATTGATGCTGACTACGATGGTCGAAAAACAACGCTTGAAATTAGCGCTTTGGGAGAATACGACTACTTGGCCTATCAGGCCGATAATACCTACGTGATTAGTGTAAAGCCTTTATCTGAAGCAGAAGTGGAGGAGAAGAACGCTCGTTTCTCGTTCGTAGGTGAAAAGTTATCACTTAACTTCCAGAGTATTGAAGTGAGATCGGTGTTGCAGCTGATTGCAGACTTTACTGAATTAAATTTGGTGGCTAGCGATACGGTTGGCGGGAGTATTACCCTGCGTTTGGATAATGTTCCCTGGGATCAAGCTCTTGACTTGGTTCTGAAAACTAAGGGCCTTGATAAACGCCAAATTGGTAATGTACTAATGGTTGCTCCAGCTGCCGAAATCGCAGAGAGAGAGCGCCAAGAGTTAGAGACGAAGAAACAGCTTCAAGAATTGGCGCCACTAATCACTGAGTATGTGCGTGTTCGCTATGCTAGTGCCAAAGAGCTTTTTAAGCTCTTTGATGACGAAGGCAGCAGTGGGGGAGACTCGGGAGATTCTGGTGGTGCGGGAGGTGGCAGTACTACAAGTATTCTCTCCGCTCGTGGTTCAGCCATTGTGGACGAAAGAACCAACTCTATTATCTTGACTGATACTGCGGAGAAAGTTGCCGAGTTTAAAAAACTGGTAGAGAAAATTGATATTCCTATTCGTCAAGTGATGATTGAAGCTCGGATTGTAATCGCGAGAGATGACTTCCTAAAAGAATTGGGTGTTCGTTGGGCTGGAGAGTTTTTAACTGGCGGTAAACATAAATATGAAGGTAGTGGAAGGTTAGAAGGGTTAGTCAATGGTGATGGTCAGGGCCCTGAGGGCGTCTTTATCGATTCAGATGGAGATGGCATTACGGATGATGAGAGAAACTTACTCGATTCTCGTTTGGTTGATTTGGGTGTTGATAATCCCGCAGGTTCAATAGCATTGAACTTTTTGTCCGACAATGTTCTCTTAGGTATGGAGCTTAGCGCCTTACAGGATAGTGGTCATGCCGAAATTGTTTCTCAACCGAAGGTTATTACTGGTGACAAACAACAGGCGCACATCGAGTCGGGAACGGAGATTCCCTATCAAGAGGCATCCTCTAGCGGTGCGACAACTACCTCGTTTAAAGAGGCAGTGCTCAAATTAGATGTCACTCCGCAGATTACACCTGATGATCAAATTATTATGGATTTGAAAGTCAATCAGGATGCTATTGGAGAGATTGATTTGGCCAGTGGTATTCCCACGATTGATGTCACTGAGCTTCAAACGCAAGTATTGGTTGCTAATGGCGAGACTGTTGTTTTGGGAGGGATTTTCCAAAATGAAAGAACAGAGGGCGAAACCAAGGTTCCTTTCTTAGGCGATTTACCCTATGTTGGACGTTTGTTCAGGCAAGATGTGTCGCGAGAAAATAAGCGAGAGTTGCTGATTTTCATTACGCCCAAGATTCTTCATGACGATTTGGTTAAGTAGTCCATGCCCCAAAGTTTGATTCTTGTCGGCCCTATGGGGGCCGGCAAGTCTACTATCGGCAAGTTGCTTGCTAGCATCCTAGGCCTCCCCTTTTCTGACAGTGATCGTGTGATTGAGCAAAAAACCGGAGCGGATATTCCGTGGATTTTTGATGTCGAGGGTGAGTCGGGTTTTCGTCAACGAGAAACCTCTGTGCTCGACGAATTGCTTCAGGCAGACCCAATGGTGGTCGCTACCGGTGGTGGTATTGTGATGAAGGATGAGAATAGGAATCTGCTGAAAGGCGATGGGGTTGTTGTCTATCTCACTGCATCGGTCGACCAGCTAGTCGAGCGAACTTATAAGGACAAAAAGCGTCCTCTGTTACAGGTAGATGATCCAGAGGCCAAGATTCGTGAGTTGATTGCTCTGCGCGATCCTCTCTATCGCGAGGTGGCGGACATCATCGTGCAAACCGATCGCCGCAGCCCCAGAGCCGTGGCTCAGGAAATCGCTGATCGCTACCAATCGCAGTGATAGAGATGCTGGTGGTTTGCCCACCCGTTTCGTGCATATGGTAAACTAGCGCGCTCTTTTATTGTTCAAATTTAGGCAGTTGTATCATGCGCACGTTACAGGTCGATCTAGGCGATCGAAGCTATCCCATCTATATTGGTCAGAATCTACTGAACGACCCTCAATGGTTGCGACCCTTTGTGAAGGGCAGTCAAGTGTGCGTGGTTACCAATGAAACCATTGCACTTTTGTATTTAGATCGCGTGCTGGCTTTGCTCGACGGTTTGCAGGTGTCTACGGTGGTTTTGCCGGATGGCGAAGCGCATAAAACTCTAGATGTCCTGTCGACCATTTATGATCGATTGCTAGAGGATCGCCATAATCGCACCACCACTTTGATTGCGCTAGGGGGGGGAGTGGTTGGCGATATGACCGGATACGCCGCTGCCAGCTATCAGCGCGGTGTCGACTTTATTCAAATTCCTACCACGTTGCTGTCTCAGGTTGATTCCTCGGTGGGTGGGAAGACGGGCGTGAATCACCCGCTAGGTAAAAATATGATTGGCGCTTTTCATCAGCCCAACGCAGTGGTGATTGATACCGACGTATTAAGCACTTTGCCGCCTCGCGAGCTGTCTGCCGGCATCGCAGAGGTGATCAAGTATGGCTTGATTGCCGATGTGGATTTCTATCAGTGGCTTGAACAAAATGTAGAGCGATTGATGGTCTGCGATACCGATGCCTTAGAAGAAGCGATCGAGCGCTCTTGTCAGAATAAAGCGGATGTTGTCGCCCAGGACGAGCGGGAGGGTGGTATAAGAGCTATTCTCAATCTTGGTCACACCTTTGGGCATGCAATTGAAACGGCGCAGGGCTATGGCAATTGGTTGCATGGCGAAGCGGTGGCAACAGGTATGCTGATGGCGCTGGATCTATCGGCCCGAGAGGGCGCAATTACTGCGCAGGAAGTTGAGCGTCTGCGAACGTTGCTGCAGCGCGCAAAACTACCGGTGGTGTCGCCTGAAGATATGACCGAGCAGCAGTTTATGGATTTAATGGCGGTCGACAAAAAAGTTCTCGATGGCCAGTTGCGTTTGGTGTTGTTAGATCAAGTGGGGGCCGCATCAGTTACCAATCAATTCGATGTTGAGAATCTAAAGCAAACGCTCGCGAGTATATAGGCAGTAAATCACTAGCCCCTAGGTCTTTGGCAGAGGTCGAAAAGTGTGTTCATGTCAGTCGCAGTAGTCTGATACACCGCCTATGATCTACCGAGCATTCAGTTGCGAGAAGTTATCGCCCAACCATCTATAGGGAGAGGCACTCGTCATGGATTATAAAAGTGAAGACAGCGACCATTCAGCCAGTGAGGTGGTCTCCAGTGATGGTGATTTTCAAACCTCTGATGATGGGGCGGGCTCATTGGTGAATGCTTATGATATTCCTCGCGGCCAGGGGCTAGTGCCTGACTATATCGAAGCCATGCAGTTGCATGCCGATCCGTTTTCCTCTGGACTGCATTCGCCCGACGAAGATTACCTAGGTGCGGGCCGTCAAGAAGTCTTAGATCAAGTCGATCATCTGTCAGAGTTTAGCGCCAGTGTGCTGGTCATCTCTGGTGCAGCAGGCTCCGGTAAGACCACTTTATTCGAAAATCTGTGTCAGAGCTTGGCTGCTCAGTGGAACCTCTGCTCAATCAGTGCGCAAGTATTGTCGTCAACCGAACTTATCTTTGAGCATCTTGCCATCGCTTTGCAGGTGGAAGTCGCATCGAGTGCGAGCGCTGGCGAACTGATGGTGGCCATACGGCATCGACTGATGCAGGACGAGCTTGAGCCGTTTATGTTGCTGGTAGATGACGCCCATCTTCTTGATGATACGGTGCTGGGCGCCTTGATGAGTTTGTTGCAATCCAATGGATTGGAAGGGGAGTTACCTTTCAATGTCATTCTGTTGGGGGATGAAGCGCTGATTCATCGCTTGGACGGCTTCTCATTGGTGGATGTGTTACTACACGACCTCTGCCTGCTGCCGTTCACTCTCACAGAGACTCGCGAATATCTCCTGCATCGCCTCAAGTGGGGAGGTTGGACCGATGAGCTGCCCTTTGATGAAGTAGAGCTGTCACAGCTGCAAGTTGAATCTGAAGGTATGCCCTCGCGTTTGAACGATGCTGCTCGACGTCTATTGATTGATCGTGTGACGATTAATTATGAGCAGTTGGAAGAAGGCACTGGGCTGCCTATCGCTCACTTGTTTAGCTTAGTGGTGTTGCTCGGCGTATTGATCATGGCGTACTTCTATAAAGACAGTTGGTTCGCAGAGCAAGATCAGGCACTCGAGACCGCGCACATGGAGTTGTTGCGAGAGAATTCACCATCGCAAGGAGCGGGTGCTGCCCTCCCAGCGGATGAGGTGTCTCCTTTTAAATCTGATGTGATCGCTCAATCGGAGTCGGCTGCGCGATTAGCTGAGCTACAGAATGGACTGCCGATGGCGGAAGCCGCGAATCCTGATGGGCTAGACTCGGCCCCGTCTAAGTCCGCAGTCAAACAAGAGTCTGTGGTGTTAGGCATGCAAGAGCCCCCGAAGTTTGCGTTGCCGGAACCCGTTTTACCCCAAGCGGTCGAGCAAGATAAGCCAGAAGTTGAGGATATGTCACGCGAGCTAGCCCGATTTACTGCCCCCGCGGCAAGCCATCCAGCCCCTTCGGTATTACCGAAGCCGGAGGTTGTTGTGGCCGATCGCAAGTTCTCGGACAGTTTGACTGCTGATGAGCAAGAGTTGATGGCCTTGGATGCCAGCCGGTATGTGCTGCAAGTGATGGCCGCTGGTTCAAAGTCTTCCGTCGAGCAATTCATTGCGTCACAGCCCAATCGCAGCCAATTAAGATTATTTACCACTTGGCGTCAGGGTAAACCCTGGTATGCGGTGGTGGTGGGTGATTTCAATTCCTCATCCGAGGCTCGGCAAGGGGCGGATAAGTTACCGTTAGCCCAGAAAAAAGCCGGCCCTTGGCCGCGGTCTGTAGCTGGCATCCAATCCACGATCAAGGATTTTCGTCGCATTTAGCTTCCTTTTCGTGAATCTTTACCACTCACTTCCTTGTGCTCTAAGATCTTCATCTTGCCAACTAGGTCACAAGCGGGTAATATTCTGCCCCCATTTGCCAAGGAGCCCCTCATTTAGACAGGGGCTTTTTTGTCTCAGGCCTGATTAGATAAGGCATGAGGCGGTGATAAAAGATTTTTTGGATTAATGAGTGATCGCCTATGACCACTGGCCTCTACCAGATAGACGAGTTTAAAGATAACTGCGGATTCGGCTTGATTGCCCACCTTGAGGGCGAAACCAGCCACCGTTTGCTGACGACTGCAATTGAGTCCTTAACCTGTATGACTCACCGCGGCGGCATTGCTGCCGATGGTAAGACCGGCGACGGCTGCGGATTGCTGATGCAAAAGCCCGACAGCTTCTTGCGCAAAGTAGCGCAGGACGAGCTAGGTGTTCAGTTGCCGGAATTCTACGGTATCGGTTCGGTGATGCTGTCTCAGGACGAAGCTATTGCTTCGAATGCCTGCGCCGTCGTCGAAGAAGAGCTAAAAGCTGCCGGATTGAAAGCCGTTGGTTGGCGTACTGTGCCGACCAATTCAGAATGCTTGGGCCCAATTGCCTTGGCGTCTTTGCCTGAATTTCGTCACTTATTTATTGAAGCCGAGAAAGACTTCTCCGAGCAGGAGCTGACAGCTGCGCTGTTTATGGCGCGTCGCAAAGCAGAAAAGCGCTTAGAAGACGACAGCAGCTTCTATATCGCAAGCCTCAGCGCGAGCGTAGTGTCCTATAAAGGCCTGATGATGCCGGTCGACATTCCCAAGTTCTTCTTGGACTTGGCGAATCCGGAATTGGAAACCGCAATTTGCGTGTTCCACCAGCGCTTCTCTACCAACACCACGCCACAGTGGCCGCTGGCCCAGCCGTTTCGCATGTTGGCTCACAACGGTGAGATCAATACCGTTATGGGCAACCGCAACTGGTCCGTAGCGCGCACGCCTAAATTCACCAGTGAGCTGTTGCCGCAACTCGATGAAGTGACGCCGCTGGTTAACCGTACCGGTTCTGATTCCTCTAGCCTGGATAACATGGTGGAAATACTGCTGACTGGCGGTATGGAATTACACCGTGCTGTACGTATGTTGGTGCCGCCGGCCTGGCAGAATGTTGAGCACATGGATCCAGATCTACGTGCCTTCTATGAATACAACTCTATGCACGTTGAGCCGTGGGACGGTCCCGCGGGTCTGGTAATCACCGATGGTCGCTACGCGGTGTGTACCTTGGATCGCAATGGTTTGCGCCCTTCCCGTTGGGTGATCACGAAGGACGGATTTATCACCGTCGCGTCGGAAGTCGGCACCTACGACTATCAGCCTGAAGATGTGGTGGCAAAAGGTCGTTTAGGGCCTGGTCAGATTCTCTCGGTGGATACACAAACAGGTAAGCTGTTCCACACCGAAGACGTTGATCAACTGCTCAAAGACAGCAAGCCTTACAAGCAATGGTTGAACGAAAAAGCCACTCGTATTGAGGGCACTTTGGAATCAGATGTTGCTGATGCCAANCTCTCNGCTGATCAATTGAAAACCTACATGAAAATGTATCAGGTTTCTTTTGAGGAGCGTGATCAGGTGTTGCGTCCACTGGCTGAAGGTGGTCAGGAAGCGGTTGGCTCCATGGGTGATGATACCCCAATGGCCGTTTTGTCTGCCAAAGAGCGCAGTGTGTATGACTACTTCCGTCAGCAATTTGCTCAGGTAACCAACCCGCCGATCGATCCTTTGCGTGAAGCCATCGTCATGTCATTGGAGACCTGTATCGGTAAAGAGTTGTCCGTTTACGAAGAAACGGCTGCTCACGCTGATCGTATTATTTTGTCTTCACCGGTATTGTCTCCAGCAAAATACCAAGCATTGTTGAATAACGAACGTGCTGGTTACGACGCTGAGACGTTCGATCTGTGTTATGACCCAGCGCTGACCTCTCTAGAGAAAGCCATTCGCGACTTGGCAGATGCCGTCTCTGCGGCGGTTCAGAACAACAAAGTGCTGATTGTTCTCTCTGATAAAAATATTGAGCAGGGTAAGTTGCCAATTCACGCGCTGCTGGCAACGGGTGCGGTCCACCATCGTCTGACTCAAGAAGGCTTGCGTTGTGACGCCAACATTATTGTTGAGACAGCCACCGCGAGAGACTCACACCATGTAGCCGCATTGATTGGCTATGGTGCAACGGCTGTTTATCCGTACTTGAGTTATCATGTCATCAGTGGCCTGATTGAAACCAACGAAGTTTTGCTGGATACCTCTAAGGCTTATACCAACTATCGCAAAGGATTGAATAAAGGCCTGTTGAAAATTCTATCGAAGATGGGGATTTCAACGATCGCTTCTTATCGAGGCGCGCAGTTGTTCGAAGCCATTGGCTTGAACAGCGATGTGGTTGATTTGTGTTTTGCTGGTACTGCCAGTCGTGTTGAAGGCGCTGGGTTTGAAGATTTGGAAGCCGATCAAGAAGCGTTGGCGACTCTTGCTTGGATTTCTCGCAAGCCGATCAATCAAGGCGGCTTGTTGAAGTATGTCCACGGCGAGGAATACCACGCGTTTAACCCAGAAGTTGTCCAATCTTTGCAAAAGGCTGTGAAGAGCGGCGATTATTCTGCTTGGCGTGATTACGCCGAGTTGGTGAATAACCGTCCGACGGCAACCCTGCGAGATCTGCTGGCGCTGAAAGAAGATGTGCAAGCGATTGACATCAGTGAAGTCGAAGCGATGGAAGACATTGTTTGTCGCTTTGATTCTGCTGCCATGTCTTTGGGGGCATTGTCACCTGAAGCTCATGAGGCTTTGGCGCAAGCCATGAATACCTTGGGCGGCCGATCCAACAGCGGTGAAGGTGGTGAAGATCCGGTGCGCTTTGGCACCAATAAGATGTCGAAGATTAAGCAGATTGCGTCTGGCCGTTTTGGTGTGACACCACACTACCTGGTTAACGCCGAAGTACTGCAAATTAAAGTGGCTCAAGGGGCAAAACCCGGAGAAGGCGGTCAGCTACCTGGCGGTAAGGTCAATAATTTGATCGCGCGTCTGCGTTACTCCGTGCCCGGTGTTACCTTGATTTCACCACCTCCGCATCACGACATTTATTCCATCGAAGATCTGGCGCAATTGATCTACGATTTGAAACAAGTTAATCCGTCGGCGTTGGTTTCTGTGAAGCTGGTTTCTCGTCCAGGTGTTGGTACTATCGCTGCGGGTGTGGCTAAAGCCTACGCCGATTTGATTACTATTTCTGGTTATGACGGTGGTACTGCTGCAAGTCCATTGACGTCGATTCGCTATGCCGGTTCTCCGTGGGAATTGGGCTTGAGTGAAACGCATCAAACCTTGCGCGCCAATGATTTGCGAGACAAAGTTCGGGTACAAACCGATGGCGGTTTGAAATCGGGTCTGGACGTCGTCAAGGCGGCAATCTTAGGGGCGGAGACCTTTGGTTTCGGTACCGCACCTATGGTGGCCTTGGGCTGTAAATATTTGCGCATTTGTCACTTGAACAACTGTGCGACAGGTGTTGCTACTCAGAACGAAAAGCTGCGTGACGATCACTACATCGGCACCGTCGACATGGCGATGAACTTCTTCAAGTTTGTTGCTGAGGAAGTGCGTGAGTGGATGGCTCGTTTGGGTGTTCGCACCTTGGATGAATTGGTCGGGCGTGTGGATTTGTTGGAGTGCATTGATGGCACCACCGACAAGCAAAGTAAGCTCGATTTAAGCCCGATTATCTATACCGATGATCTACTCGACAGCAAGCCACAAATTTGCGCCGTTGAGCGCAACGCTCCGTATGATAAAGGTGAGTGTGCTGAGCGTATGGTGGAAGAAGTTCTGCCGACGATTGAAGCTAAAACGGGTGGTGAATTCAAATTCCATATCACCAACTGCGATCGCTCTATCGGTGCTCGTATCAGTGGTGAAATTGCCAAGCGTCATGGCAACCAAGGTATGGCNGACGCTCCGATTAAACTGAACTTGACCGGTATTGCAGGTCAGAGCTTCGGTGTTTGGAATGCCGGTGGCCTAGAGTTATACCTCGAAGGCGATGCCAACGATTACGTCGGCAAAGGTATGGCCGGCGGTAAGATTGTCTTGCGTCCTCCAGCGGGATCTGAGTTCAAGACCAATGAAACCAGTATCATGGGTAACACCTGTTTGTACGGTGCTACGGGTGGTAAATTATTTGCTGCGGGTAGTGCGGGCGAGCGCTGTGGTGTGCGTAACTCGGGTGCCGAGGTTGTTGTCGAAGGTGCGGGTGATCACTGTTGTGAGTACATGACCGGCGGTATCGTCACGGTACTGGGTGACACTGGCGTCAATTTCGGTGCGGGCATGACCGGCGGTTTTGCCTATGTACTGGATCAAGACAACACCTTTGTCGATAAATACAATCACGAGTTGATTGAGATTCATCGTATTAATCGCGAGGCTCTTGAGGCGCATCGCAACCACTTACGCGGCATTATCGAAGAATTTGTTGCGGAAACTGAAAGTGCCTGGGGTCAAGAGTTGTTGAGCAACTTTGACGATTACATTGGCAAGTTCTGGTTGGTTAAACCGAAGGCGGCCAGCGTTGGTCAGCTTCTGGAAAACGTCAAACAGCGCGGCGAATAGTTGCGCCTAAGTTTGATCGGATTTAACGGCAACGAACGAAATTAGAGAAAGAACTATGACTGACCGTTTAAGTAATAACTTTCAGTTTTTGGATGTGGGTCGTCAAGATCCGGACAAAAAAGCCATCGAAACTCGCAAGGCTGAGTTCGTAGAAATTTACCAGCCTTTCAATGAAGAGCAGGTGGCCAATCAGTCTCATCGCTGTCTCGAGTGTGGTAATCCATATTGTGAGTGGAAGTGTCCGGTACATAACTTTATCCCCAATTGGCTGAAGCTGATCTCCGAAGGCAATATTTTTGAAGCGGCCAATTTGAGTCATCAAACCAATACTTTGCCTGAAGTGTGTGGTCGAGTTTGTCCGCAGGATCGTCTGTGCGAAGGGGCTTGTACGCTCAATGACGGCTTTGGTGCGGTAACCATTGGCAATGCTGAAAAATACATTACCGATACCGCCTTTGCCATGGGGTGGAAGCCCGATATGTCGCAACGGGTTTGGACTGACAAAAAAGTTGCGGTTATCGGAGCCGGGCCTGCAGGTCTAGGTTGTGCCGATGTGCTGGTGCGCAATGGCGTAAAGCCAGTAGTATTCGATAAGTACCCAGAAATCGGCGGCTTGCTGACCTTTGGTATTCCAGAGTTCAAACTGGAAAAATCCGTTTTGGTTCGCCGCCGTGAAGTCTTTACTGAAATGGGTATTGAGTTCCGTCTCAATACCGAAATTGGTAAGGATATTTCCATGGAAGAATTGCTCAGCGAGTACGACGCAGTCTTCATGGGCATGGGAACCTACAACTACATGAAGGGCGGCTTCCCTGGTGAAGATCTTCCGGGTGTTTACGATGCCTTGCCGTTCTTGATCTCCAGTGTGAACCGCAACTTGGGTTTTGAAAAAGATCCCAGCGAGTTCATCAGCGTTGAAGGTAAGAAGGTGGTGGTTCTTGGTGGTGGTGATACCGCGATGGACTGTAACCGCACCTCAATTCGTCAGCAGGCCGAATCCGTGTCTTGTGCCTATCGTCGCGATGAAGAGAACATGCCAGGCTCTAAGCGCGAAGTGGCCAATGCTCGCGAAGAGGGGGTTGAGTTTTTATTCAATCGCCAGCCTATCGCCATTGTTGGTGATGACAAGGTGGAAGGCATTAAGGTTGTGACCACGGAGTTGGGCGAGCCTGATGAGAACGGTCGCCGTCGTCCACAGCCAATTCCTGGGAGTGAAGAAATACTGCCAGCCGACGTTGTACTGATTGCCTTTGGTTTCCGTCCGAGCCCCGCGCCTTGGTTTGCCGATCACCAAATCAATGTAAACGATTGGGGTGGTGTAGAAGCGCCCGAGCAGCAAACCTATAAATTCCAAACCAGCAACGAAAAAGTCTTTGCTGGTGGCGATATGGTNCGCGGTTCTGACCTAGTGGTAACAGCTATCTGGGAAGGTCGTGAAGCGGCCGAAGGCATCTTGGATTACCTCAAGGTCTAGTACCTCTGCTTTGCGTTTGTTCGCATCGAGCGTCAATTATCAAAGCCCCGAATGTCGGGGCTTTTTTTTGGGCAAGTAAAAGTACTTAGAGGCTCACTACTCGCTCCGCCCGCTAGAGTGAGACGTCAGCGCTTAGTTCGCGTACAATGTGGTGCTTATTGTCTCTTATTATTAATGATTTCTCGCGAGTTTAAGAGTTTATGACCGAATTAAAAAATGATCGTTTTCTTCGCGCTTTAATGAAGCAGCCAGTCGATGTGACGCCAGTATGGATGATGCGTCAGGCCGGTCGTTATTTGCCTGAGTATCGGGCAACTCGTGCCGAAGCCGGTGATTTTATGAGCTTATGCATGAATCCCGAAAAAGCTTGTGAAGTCACATTGCAGCCGTTGGATCGCTATCCACAGCTGGATGCGGCGATTTTGTTCTCGGATATCTTAACGATTCCCGATGCGATGGGATTAGGTTTGTATTTCGAGACTGGGGAAGGTCCTCGCTTCAAGAAGTCTGTTCGAACAGCGGCCGATATTGAAGCTTTACCGGTCGTCGATACCAAGAAAGATCTGACCTATGTGACGGATGCGGTATCAACCATTCGCAAAGAGTTGAACGGCCGTGTGCCTTTGATTGGTTTCACTGGCAGCCCTTGGACTTTGGCGACCTACATGGTCGAAGGCGGATCTTCGAAGGATTATCGCCGCACCAAGGCGATGATGTATGACCAACCAGAACTGCTGCATTTGTTGATCGATAAGTTGGTGTTGTCGATTACCGACTATCTTAATGAGCAAATTCTAGCCGGTGCTCAAGCGGTGCAAATCTTTGATTCTTGGGGCGGAGCATTGAGCCATGCGGCCTATCAAGAGTTCTCTCTGCAGCCAATGCAGCGCATTATCGATGGTTTGATCAAGGAGCATGAAGGCCGACAAGTACCGGTCATTCTGTTCACCAAGGGCGGCGGTCAATGGCTGGAAATGATGGCCGATACCGGTGCTGCCGCACTAGGCTTGGATTGGACGACCGATATTGCTCAGGCCAAAGCCCGTGTGGGCGATCGTGTGGCCTTGCAGGGGAATATGGATCCGGCGGTACTCTACGCCAGCCCAAAACGTATCCGCGAAGAGGTTGGCGCCATTTTGAAGGGCTTTGGGCAAGGGCCTGGCCACATCTTTAACTTGGGTCATGGCGTCACTCCTCAAGTCGATCCCGCCCATGCAGGGGCATTTTTCGAAGCGGTGCACGAGTTATCTGCCGCCTATCATCAGGGCTAGCCGATAGCTGGCAGGCTGAAACGATGGTTGGCCATAGCCCTGAAAGGCCAGGGCTATGCTTATGGTGTATCTTATAACTATAATGGGTAGCAAATAACAAAGTACTGGACAGGACTCTTTACGGAGCCTTTGTCCGTCATCAGTCCATGATGGACTGAATAACCTAACTGACTGTTCGAAATGTGAACGGATGCAATCGTAAGTGAACACCCGAAAGGTATACTGAGAGCCTTATTCGCTTGATGATACGAGAGGGCTTCACTGATGAGCTTTGGGGCCGCAGCTGTGGGTGTTAAACAATTAAAGGTCGATGTCAACGAACTGACTATTGGTATGTTTGTGTCGGGTTTGGATCGCCCGTGGACTCAGACGCCGTTTCCGCTTCAGGGTTTTTACATCCGTGATTTGGATGAAATTCGCGAATTAAAAACTCACTGTCGACATGTCTATATTGATGTAGCCAAAGGCTCAGGCCCAGTCGCGGCCAAGCTAAAAACACTGTCGAACGCGCCGGTCGAAAAAGGGCCGCGTGCTTCTCGCACCACCAAAGTTAAAATTGATGTATCGCCGTTAAAGATCAAACGCGGTGTCTACAAAGACAAAGAACCCCTCAAGAAAGAAGTGAAACAGGCGCGTCAACTCCACCAGACGGTGTTTAAGTCGGTGGGTGATGTGGTTGAGCAGCTTGGCAATGGCGACGCAGTACCGATTCAGGATGCCAAGCGGGTAGCCAGTGAGATGGTTGATAGTGTTTTGCGCAATCCCGATGCATTTACTTGGTTATCTCGGGTAAAAGAGGTGGATGAGCACACTTACAGTCACTCGGTACGCTCAGCAGTATGGTCGATTATTTTTGGTCGCCATGCAGGTATGAATAAGAGAGATTTGGATACTTTGGCCATGGGTGTGTTACTCAAGGATGTGGGCAAAGCGAAAATCGATCCTAAAATACTGGAGTCGGGCTCTCGTTCAGCGGCGCAAGAGCGACAGTACGAGTCTTTTGTCGAAATGGGTGTGCAGATTCTGCGTGAAACGCCGAATGTCGAGCCTAAAGTGATTGCGGTGGTCAAGACTCATTGTGAGCGGGTTAACGGCAGTGGCTTTCCACAACAGCTGACCGGCGACAAAATTCCCCTACTCGGCAAGATTGCCGGCATAGTGACCTTTTACGACGAAACCACTAACCCTCGAGGTGAAAAGTTCCCCTTGTCGCCCTCCAAGGCGGTAGCGAAGCTCTATGAGTGTCGTGACAGTGAATTCCAAGAAGAGCTGGTAGTTGAGTTTATACGCGCGATTGGGCTCTATCCCACAGGCACGTTGGTTGAACTCAATACCGGCGAAGTGGCGGTGGTGGTCGAGCAGAACTTCGAGCGACGTCTAAAGCCAAAAGTCATCATTGTCCTGGATGCGGTTAAAGATCCGCTGTCGACGCCCATCGAATTGGACCTAGCCGAAGACGATCGTCGCAAGCAGGCCTTGGTCGATACGGGCAAAAAGACGTTGGACGAAGTTGAAAAAATTGAAATTGCCCAAGATCTGGAACCGGGCAGTTTCGATATCGATATTGCCAAGATACGTGACGAGTATCTGTTTAAGGCTGAGAAAAAAGGTCTCTTGTCGTTCTTCAAGCGAGAAAAGTAAGTGTCAGATCGACCTGACACTTACACTAAGATAAACCGTACAGAAGTTTCCTAGTTTACCCCTCGGCTAAGAGGCCGTATCCGCTGAGTTGATCTCGCCCATTTGTTCGCCCATGCGTGTGGGCGTACCGGCCTGCAAGTGTTCGGACCAGTTGATAGCATCCTTCCCAAACAGCACAATCGCGGTAGATCCCAGCTTAAAGCGACCCATCTCGTCACCTAGGTTGAATTTGTGCATTTTACGAGAACCGTAGCGGATGGTTTTGATGGTGCGAGCTTCCGGCGTAATCTGCCCGGCCCAAACGGTTTCGATACTGGCGACAATCATCGCGCCCACCAGAATCAATGCCATGGGGCCTGCGTCCGTGTCGAAGGTGCAGACTACACGCTCGTTGCGAGCAAACAGTCTGGGGACATTATCAGCGGTGGTTTCGTTAACGGAAAACAAATCGCCGGGAACATGAGTCATGGTCTTCAAGGTGCCGCCTAACGGCATATGCACACGATGGTAATCCTTGGGCGATAAGTAGACGACCGCAAACTTTCCATCTTCAAAAGGTTTGGCGATACTCTCATCGCCACCCACCAGTTCCAACAAACTGTAATCTTGTCCTTTGGCTTGAAAAACTCGACCGTATTGGATGTCTCCTATTTGGCTGATGGCGCCGTCAGCGGGAAAAACAATGGCTCGCTCTTCATCACAAATGGGTCGAGCCCCGTCTTTAAGAGCGCGTGTAAAGAAGTCGTTAAAGCTAGCGTAGGCGCTGGGATCTGTTTCCAGCGCTTCGTTCATATTGATGCCGTATTGTTTAACGAACCAGCGTGTCATCGGGTTCTTAATCCAGCCAATCGACGTGTTGGCGAACCAGCCCGCAAGGCGTGATAAGCCATGTTGAGGCACCAAGTACTGGAAGGCGATAAACAGTTTGTCTTTCATGTGTGTCCTTGAAAATTGTGTGGAAAATCTTTTCGAGCGAGCGATTTAGGCAATTATTGCTCAACGGGGGTGTCTGGATGGTTGCCCCATTCCGACCAAGAGCCATGATAGCCCTTGACGTTGAAGCCCAGAATTTTTCCGAGCAGGTAGGTGAATCCAGAGCGATGATGACTCTGGCAATGAGTGACAATTTGTTGAGATTTATCAAAGCCCAGTGCGGTTAACTGCTCAAGTGCATCTTCGCGAATACGCAGGTCTCGATTGGGATCCATCATGCTGGTCCATTCGCAGTTGATGGCGCCGGGAATATGTCCGCCCTTTTTCGCGAGGACTTTTTCACCGCGATACTCCTCTGGGGATCGCGCGTCCCAGACGACAAAATTGTCATGGTCGAGTTGCGGCAAGATATCGTTCACTTCAATGACCACATCGCTATTGAGCGAAAGGTTTTGTGCGACTGGCGTGCGTTTTACAGACTCATTGGATTCAGGCAATCCCAATGCTCGCCAGGCTAGAATACCGCCATTAAGGTAGGAGTAGTTTGAGTGGCCAATGGCATCGAGTGTCCAGATTAAGCGCCCAGCCCAGCCGCCACCTTCATCGTCATAGACGACTACATGGGTCTCGGGAGTAAGACCGAGTTGCTCGAAAACCGTCTCTAATTGTTCGACCTCGGCAATTTTTCCCGGGGTCGGGGCTTGGCCTCGAAGGATAGCTTTTGGCGGGAGATAGACCGCACCGGGAAGGTGTCCGGAGAGATAGCTGTCTTCACTGCACATATCGACAATCAGTAGATTGGCTTGTCCTAATTGTGTGTGCAGCTCACTGGCTTCCAATAGCAGAGGTAGGCTCATCATATTTCCTAAACGTCGCGGGGCTCAATCGACCATTGTACTGGAAAGCAGGCTTATTGTGCGGCTTTCCTAGTTGTGGATGCCGCGCCTTTCGCTTGAGTGTATTTATGTTGTGAAAATTGTTTGATGGCGGCTGAGGTAGCGTTACACACGCGTTTGAACTGTTGGTATTGGTCGACGTTTAGATGACTATCAGCAACATAAATGAGGCCTACCGGAGATGTTTGTCGAAACAGAGACATGAGCGCGGTGGTGTTTTCTTCAAGGCGTTCGCTGAGTTCCGAGGGGCATTGGTTTCGAACCAGCTCTAGGTTGGACGCCGTGATGTTGATGCCCGCCGGCTGTTTGAACAGTTGCCCGATGACCCCTTGGCGAGTTGATGCGTCGAGGGGGATGTTGATTTTTTTTATTGGATCATCAGCGTCGAAGCCATGGCTGCAGTGACAGCGCAAGAATTGCTTGTTATGAATCACCAGAATCACAACCTGCTGCAAGCCCAAGCCTTCGACCAGTGTGCTAAGGGCGAATAGTAGTAGTTGGTTTAGATTTTGAAACTGNTGGCCGCGTTGGTGTAGCCGCGTTAAGTGTTCGTCGAGCAAGGTGTCGTTGCGAAACGGCGGCGGAGGCACTGGTTCCGGAGGCGGGGGTGTATATTGGGGACTGTCCGGATTGTGTCGCGCGTCAAGATGGGTCTGCGCCTTTGTTGAGCGACGACGATGTTGAACCGAACTGGGTAGTTCCAAAAAGTCTGGCATCTCTGCAAATGTTGGCGCTGACTTATCGGCACTGGGTTGGACGCCTTTCGTTGCGGTTGGCGAGGCGCCTGTGTTTTCGTTCAAGGAGATCTCAGCCACTTCCCCTTGGTTGTTCATCTGTGCGAGCTCGCGAAATGCGGCTAAGGTTTTATCCACATCTGGCTCGGAGTTTTTTGACGATTTGTGCACCGCCTGTTTATGCGCCGTCGGTGCGGCGGAAGAAGTGGATTCAAGGCTCAAGGCTTCAATACATCGTTCTGCACGCCAATGCTGAAGTAGACGATGAGCGGGGTGTGGCCAGCTGGAGCGAGGAATCTCCACACTGACTAAGGCCTGTCTTCCCGCGCACATGAGTTTGTCGACAGGTTTAAGCAGCTGTCGAGACAGTATCGTCAGGGTATCTGCACAGCGCTGAGAGTGTGCATCCATAGCCGCTTCATGGCACAGGGAATTGATTAGCCAAAGGCTGGCACTATGGGAGAAGAACTCGCGCTCTTTTGTGGGATTCTGCTGAACCCACTGCCGAAATTGATCTTCTAGGCAGGCATCTGCAGCTTCATTGAGGGTTTCCAGCGGCAGCTGCCAAGCCTGTTTTAGCAGGGACGGCAAAGGCAGTTGTTGGCTCAGCTGGGTGCCTAGAGCGTGTAGCTCTCGACCGAACAGTTGCTGCTCTATAGTGGGCATGTCGCCGGCGTGGCTGGGGTTCTGCGCTAACCCCTGATGAACACGCATGTGATCAGAACAGTGATGCCAAAGTGCCCATTCGTGATAGCGGGTCAGCAAGGTGGCGAACTCCCAGCGCTCTTGTTCCGAGCTGTCATAAATCTTTATCGTGCGAGCGAAGCGCTGGCTCATGTCGCTCTGAGTGAGGCATTCGAGATAACCGTCATTGGGCGTGATCATTTGTGGAGCGCTGCCCACGAGTTGTTCAGTATAGGGAAGTCCCAGTAGGCTGATGCCGTGGGCGAGGTGGTGAAGTTCATTGCCGCTGCGATTGAGTGTTTGATTAACACTCAACCAAATGTGCAGCTGCAGCACCGGATCTCGACGGCAGGCGCTGGCAATGCTCTCAGCTGTTGCATTGGGGCGATGCATGGCGCTGAGTACTCGCTCTTTAGTGCCGGGTAAAATCGGCAGCTGACGGTAATCTATCAGCTTATCCATTAAGTCTGATGGCGGCGGCGGGAGAGAGATTTTTGTGCGCGTCGATATAGCATTCATGTGGGTAAGAATAGCAGCTCAAGGGCTGCGCTGATGAGCTTAGGGGTTATCCAGTGTCGACAGTATGTAGCGGAAACTCGCCATTCTGACATCGCTGATAGCACCATCTTCTAGTGCTTTCCGTATGGCGCAGCCGGGCTCTGATTGATGCGCGCAGTCGCGGAACTTGCAGTAGCCGAGAAATGGTCGAAATTCCACGAAGCCTTCCAGCAAGCTGCCTTCGTCCATGTGCCAGAGCCCAAATTCACGAATGCCTGGCGAGTCGATCAGGTGGCCCCCGCTCGGGAAATGAAACAAGTGCGCCGTGGTGGTGGTGTGGGTGCCCTGCTGGCTGATTTCGGACAAGGGGCCAACTCGAATATTTTCATGGGGCAGTAACATATTAATGAGTGAAGACTTGCCCACTCCAGATTGCCCGACAAATACGCTGGTGTAGTCGGCCAGATAAGTAATTAGCTCGTTCAGACCTTGCTCGGTTTTGGTCGAAACGTTGAGCCATTCGTAGCCTAGAGCCTTATAGCGCTCTTGCATCTCGCGCAATCGCTGCTGGTTGTTCTCATCAATGCGGTCGATTTTGTTGAGCAGAATAATGGGCTGGATATCTAGGGTTTCCGCAGCCACCAAATAGCGATCAATCAAATTACCGTGGGGCTCGGGGTAGGGGGCAATAACAATGACAATGCGATCAATATTGGCCGCTACGGTTTTCATATCGCCATAGGGGTCTGGTCGGCTCAATTCGGAATGGCGCGGCAGCACGGCAACGATCACGCCTAGGTTGTCGTCTTTACCTTCGGTATCAGCGCTGCGCCAAACCACCTTGTCGCCGGTAACCAGTGAGCCGAGATTGGCGCGCATATGGCAGCGGCAAATTTGTCCTTGGCTGTCCCCTTCCAGTGCTTCTACCGCCACCTGCGTGCCGTAGTGAGCGATAACTAAACCGTGCTGCTCTGGCCCCAAATTGCCTTCCTGCAGTTGCTCCTGAGCTTTGTTGTCACGTTTTTCGGCTCTTGCGGCTCGTTCATCTTGAACCTTCTGAATGCGCCAAGCTTGGCGGCGCGTCAGTTTGCGTTTGCTCATACAGTTATTGCCAATAGGTTTCTGGGGTGGGGCGAGCTATAGTTCACATAACAGTGATCGGCGCCGGTTGGCAGCCTATAAACACAAGCATTGTAGTGGATTTAGAAATTATGAGTAGTGAAATGAATAAAGACGATAATTTAATCTGGATCGATCTAGAGATGACCGGGCTTGAGCCAGATCAAGATGTGATTATTGAGATCGCCACTGTCGTCACTGATTCCCAGTTGAATATTCTGGCTGAAGGGCCGGTCTACGCCATTCAGCAAAGCAAAGAAACCATGGATGGCATGGACGAGTGGAACACGAATCAGCACGGTAAATCGGGCCTGACCCAGAGAGTGCTCGACAGTCAGATCAGTGCCTCTCAGGCCGAGCAAGATACCATCGATTTTTTACGCAAGTGGGTGCCCGAAGGTAAATCGCCAATTTGCGGGAATTCTATCGGTCAAGATCGACGTTTTCTGGTGCGCTATATGCCCAAGCTTGAGGCCTATTTCCACTACCGCAATCTTGATGTCAGCACCTTAAAAGAGCTGGCGCGTCGCTGGCGCCCTGATGTATTGGCCGGGGTAAAAAAATCCGGAGCACATCTGGCCTTGGATGACATTATTGATTCTATTGAAGAGCTAAAACACTACCGCGCGGAATTTATCCGCCTGTCCTAAGTCGTTGTCGGAGTGGCACCTATTTCTCACTGAGTGTGTTGCTGCGCATCGTCTCTCTAGCCTTCTTGGCAGTTAGCCTTGATAATGCCGCTTCGATTTGGGGGGCGGTATGATCACATTATTCATTGTGTTTGCAGTTGTGGGTGTTGTCGCAGGCTTGATCGCCGGGCTGTTTGGTTTGGGCGGCGGTGTGGTGATGGTGCCAGCCATGATTTACACCTTTGGTGTATTGGCCTTTCCCGACGCTATTTTGACCCATCTGGCGGTCGGTACCTCATTGGCCTGCATTGTCGTCACCGCGATTATCGCCAGCTGGACCCACTGGCAAAAAAAGGCCATTGATACTCATCTGTTGTTGCCTCTCGTTCCCGGTGTTGTCGTTGGTGCGTGGCTCGGCGGCGTGGTTGCTGCTCGACTCGAAGGTATAGAGCTGCAGTATGCCTTCGCGGTTTTTTTGGTGTTCGTGGGGGTGACTATGCTGCGTAAAGTCGCTCAGGATCAGTCATCGCTGCCGGGTCAATGGGGGCTGGGCCTGTCGGCGTTAGCGATTGGCGGGTTTTCCTCCCTATTTGGCGTGGGTGGCGGTTCCATGACGGTGCCGTTCTTGCGCTATTGCGGAGTGGTGATGACCCGTGCGGTGGCAACCTCCGCAGCGTTGGGGTTACCGATTGCAGCTTCAGGCGCCGTTTCCTATGTGGTGCAGGGCTGGGGACATACTGAGTTACCTAGTGGTGCTTTAGGCTTTGTTTATTTGCCGGCGTTTATCGGCATGGTTATTTGCAGTGCGCCAGCCTCCCGTATTGGCGCAAAACTAGCCCATAAGTTGCCTGCAGAAAAGTTGCAACGAGCCTTTGCTGTGGTGTTACTGCTGATTGCAGCCGAGTTGTTGATTGGTGGTATGATGGCCGGCGCTAATTCATAGAGGCGGTCCTCGGCCGGTCTCTACCGCTGTGCTTCATGGACGTGAGTTGTCGCGCACCGACTTTCAATTGTTTAAGCAGGACCTATGCTGACCTATCCCGTTATTGATCCCGTCGCCCTTTCATTGGGCCCGTTCGAGTTATTTGGAAAATCTGTTGGCCCGCTGCAGGTACACTGGTATGGCATCATGTATCTATTGGGCTTTGCCGGTGCTTGGTGGTTGGCTATGCGTCGAGCCAAGAAAGATGCATCTCCTATTGCCGCCACCCAGGTTGAAGACCTGATTGTCTATGGTGCCTTGGGGGTGGTTCTGGGGGGGCGCTGCGGTTACGTGCTCTTCTATCATTTCGAGCGCTTTTTGAGTGATCCGGTTTGGCTATTGAGAGTCTGGGAAGGTGGTATGTCTTTTCATGGCGGTCTTATCGGCGTTGTTGTCGCCATGATCATCTACGCTCGCAAAGTGAATGTGCCTTTGTTTGCGCTCACCGATTTTGTCGCACCGCTGGTGCCATTAGGGTTGGGGTTTGGTCGCTTGGGTAATTTCATTGGTCAGGAGTTGTGGGGCAGAGCGACCGATGTGTCTTGGGGGATGGTGTTTCCCAAAGACCCTCAGGCCTTAGTTCGCCATCCGTCGCAGCTCTATCAGGCGGCTCTAGAGGGTTTGGTGTTGTTCTTAGTGTTACTGTGGTTCTCTTCAAAACCGCGTCCTCGCATGGCGGTGAGTGGTCTGTTCTTAGTGCTCTACGGGTGTTTCCGATTTGTGGTTGAATTTGTCCGCGAGCCCGATAATCATATCGGCTTTGATGTCCTAGGCTGGATGACTCGAGGACAACTACTCAGTGCCCCAATGATTGCTTTGGGCGTGGTACTGATGGTACTGGCTTACCGTCGTCAAGTGGCAGAAAAATAGAATAGGTAAATAGATGAAACAGTATCTGGCGTTGTGCCAACGAATTATCGATGAAGGGGTGTGGGTCGAGAATGAGCGCACCGGCAAGCGCTGCCTGACGGTGATCAATGCCGATATGGTGCACGATGTTGGCGGCAATCAGTTTCCATTGATTACGACTCGTAAGAGCTACTGGAAATCGGCCATCGCCGAGTTGCTGGGGTACTTGCGCGGTTATGATAACGCCGCGGACTTTCGGCAGTTAGGCACCAAAACCTGGGACGCCAATGCCAACGAAAATAGCGTCTGGCTGGCCAGTCCATTTCGCAAGGGCGACGACGACATGGGGCGCGTCTACGGTGTGCAGGGGCGACAGTGGAGCAAGCCCGAAGGCGGAGAAGTTGATCAATTTAAAAAGCTGATCCACAACCTCTCGAGTGGTTTGGATGATCGCGGCGAAATCTTATCTTTCTATAATCCGGGTGAGTTTCACATGGGCTGTCTGCGCCCGTGCATGCATACCCACAATTTCTCCTTGCTGGGCGGGGTATTGCATTTGACCTCCTATCAACGTTCTTGCGATGTGCCTTTGGGGNTGAATTTCAACCAAATTCAAGTCTTCACGCTGCTGAAACTGGTGGCGCAGATTACGGGGCACGAGCCGGGCATGGCCTACCACAAGATCGTCAATGCGCACATCTATGAGGATCAGCTGGAGTTGATGCGTGATGTTCAGCTTAAGCGAGAGCCTTTCGAGTCTCCTCAACTGAGCATCAATCCGGATATCAAAACGCTCGAGGATCTCGAGACCTGGGTCACTATGGATGACTTCGAGGTGAGCGGTTACGAGTTTCACGAGCCCATTGCCTACCCCTTTTCGGTGTGATTTAACTGTGTGCGCCAAAACTCGCGCCTTTACCAATCTTGATTGAGATGTCTCTATGAAACGCCCACCCATTGCCTTAATTGCCGCGCAAGCCGAAAACCGTGTGATCGGGCTCAACAATCAGATGCCGTGGCACCTACCGGAAGATCTTCAATATTTTAAAAGAGTGACATTGGGTAAGCCGGTGATCATGGGGCGGAAAACGTTTGAATCCATTGGGCGACCGCTGCCTGGACGCACCAATATTGTTGTTACCCGCCAGTCCCACTGGACTGCCGAGGGAGTTGAGGTGGCGGCAGATCTCGATCAAGCCTTTGCCATGGCGACGAGCCAGAAGCCGGAGGAGTTGATGGTCATCGGCGGCGCACAAATCTACGCTGAAACCTTGCCTTATGCTGCTCGCGTCTACCTGACTCAAATCCACGAATCCTTCGAGGGTGATGCTTGGTTTCCCGAGTTGGGGGCAGAGTGGGAGCAGGTAGCGTGTCAAAAAGGACACTCCGAAAAACAGAATTTGGGGTACTCCTTTCTCACTTTTGATCGTGTTACCGCTGGGTAACTTTACAGATTGGGTTTCGTTCGAACCCTAGATGTAAGCGCTCACTATCAAAAATATCCCTGTTAGTGGGCACTTATTTGGCGTGTTGTTACTCTTTACCCCGCAGGTAAAAATGTTGTTGTTACCTTTCTTGATACTAATTTACACAAATGCAGTTCGCGCCAGATTAACCATTGAATGTTTAGGGCTGCTGTTATTAAATGGCCAGCTTCAAATTACGGCCTAACGGCTGTAAATAATGAAAAAAGAGCGGTTATACCAACCGCAATAAGAGTTGATTGTACGTACCCACACTGGGGGATTTATGAAGAAGCAGCGATTAAAAGCCGTGGCTCTGTCCACTGTGCTTTCTGCTGGCGCACTGATTGGTAGTGTTGCTCACGCAGACCAAACGTTGAACTCCATTCTGCAAGTTGGTGAGCAGAAGACCAAACTGGCTCAGACTTCTCAGCAAAAGATCGACAAGATCGCTGATCAGACTGTTAGCCTGCTGAATGATTTCAAGGTCGTGAACAAGCAAATCGAAGGTTTGCGTGTTTACAACTCTCAATTGGAAAAGCAAATTGCCAACCAGTTGACTGTGATTTCTCAGTTGGAAGAGTCCATCGCAAACGTAACCGTTATGGAGCGTCAGATTCAGCCTCTGATTCTGAAGATGCTTGACGGCTTAGAGCAGTTCGTTGCTCTGGATGTGCCTTTCCACAAGCAAGAGCGTGAAGAGCGCTTGGAAATGCTGCGCAATAACCAAGAGCGTGCCGATATCTCTGTTGCAGAGAAATTCCGCCAGGTTCTGGAAGCGTACAAAATCGAATCTGAGTACGGTCGTAAGATCGATACTTACAAAGATACTTTGAATGTAGGCGGTCAAGAGCGTGAAGTGAATGTCTTCCGCGTTGGTCGTGTTGCTCTGATGTACCAAACCACTGACACCGAGTTGTCGGGTGCTTGGGATCAGCGTCAGCAAGCATGGGTTGAGCTGGATTCCGGCGAATACCGCAGCGCTATCCTCAAAGGTATTCGCATTGCTAAGAAGCAAGCGTCTATCGATGTTCTCAATTTGCCGATCTTGGCTCCGGAGGCGGCGCAATGAAAATGAATTTTGCTAAACGTTGCCTAGCTCTAGCAACAGCTNGTCTGTTGAACACTGGCGTTGTCATGGCTGAAGAGAAGGCTCAATCTCTCGATCAACTGCTGAACATGGTTAAGCAGAGCAAGGTCGCAGAGACTTCCGAGCATAAAAAACGCGAAGCGGATTTCCGTCGTCAGAAAGCCAATCAGCAGTCTTTGCTGAACAAGGCTAAGCAGACTAAGAAAGACGAAGAAGCGCGCTCTGCCCGCTTAGAAAAGAAATACGAGCAGCAAGAGCTGGACGTAGCCGCTAAGCGCAAGCAATTGCAAGAGCGTCTGGGTTCTCTGAAAGAGCTGTTTGGTCACCTGACTTCTACCGCAGGTGATTTGCGCACCAACTTGAGCACTTCTATTGTGTCTGCTCAAATCCCGGGTCGTGCAGCGTTCTTGGACACCTTGATCGAGAAGATGAACAGCGCAACTCAGTTGCCTACCATCGAAGAGATCGAGCGTCTGTGGTACGAAATTCAGCGCGAAACCATTGAAGGCGGTAAAACCGTTAAGTTCAGTGGTACCGTGATCAAGCCAAACGGCGAACAGTCTACTCAAGACGTTGTTCGTATCGGTAACTTCCAGTTGCTGTCCGATGGCATGTATCTGGAATTCTTGCAGCAAGGCGAGAAAATGGCTGAGTTGACTCGTCAACCTGCCGGTGGCCTACCCG
Source organism: Cellvibrionaceae bacterium (assembly GCA_002707785.1). Classification (GTDB taxonomy): domain Bacteria; phylum Pseudomonadota; class Gammaproteobacteria; order Pseudomonadales; family Cellvibrionaceae; genus Pseudomaricurvus. The sequence continues at coordinate 134,567 of PANW01000059.1, forward strand.
CTGCTGCTTCTGCTTTGCAAGCGTCTACCGACGGCTTCACTCGTGTAGGTATTGACCCAACAGGTCCTTCTGGCGGTTCTTTCCTGTCTGCATTGATCAACAGCCCTTCTATTGTTGAGCGCTGGCATCAAGGCCAACTGGTTGGTTACATCATTACCGCCGTTGGTGCATTCGCTATGCTATTGGCTATCTGGCGCTTCATCGTGCTGGCCGGTATCAGCAGCAAGGTTAACGCTCAGTTGAAGTCTACTTCTGCCAACACCAACAACCCACTGGGTCGTGTGTTGAAAGTAGCTGAAGACAACAAAGGCTTGGACGGTGAGACTCTGGAACTGAAACTGGAAGAGGCAACTCTGAAAGAGCGTCCAGCGATCGAATCTGGTCTAAACCTACTGAAAATCATCTCCATGGTAGCCCCTCTCTTGGGTCTGCTGGGTACCGTAACCGGTATGATCATCACCTTCCAGGCGATTACGATCTTCGGTGCGGGTGATCCTAAAGCTATGGCTGGTGGTATCTCCGGTGCTCTAGTAACCACAGTTCTGGGTCTGGTTGTAGCCATCCCAACTGTACTGATGCACACCTTAGTTAACGGCCGTGCCAAGCGTGTTCTCCATATTCTGGAAGAGCAAACTGCTGGTATCATCGCCGAAAACGCTGAGAGTAAGTAGGAGATAGCGCATGTTGGCATTGATGGACGCACTTGCAGCCATTAAAGCCTTTGTGGCTCAGGGCGGTGATGTATTACTACTGATCGCTGCTCTGACCTTTGTCATGTGGACTCTGATTTTTGAACGTGTGTGGTATTTCCACGGTGCCTTGAAGAAAGATGTTCAAGGTGCATTGGATGCTTGGGAAGCACGTCCCGAGCGTAAATCCTGGAATGCCCACCAAGTGCGTTATGCATTGATTTCCCGTGTATCTGAAAAGGTTAATTCCAATTTAGATATGATTGCCACCTTAGTAGCGCTAGCACCTTTGCTAGGTCTGCTGGGTACGGTAACTGGGATGATCGAAGTATTTAACGTATTAGCTGTAACGGGCGGTGGAGATGCTAAATCCATGGCTGGCGGTGTCTCTAAAGCAACAATCCCGACAATGGCGGGTATGGTTGCGGCACTATCAGGCGTATTTGGTAACACCTACGTCACCCGTACTGCAGAGCGTGAAAATCAGCTGCTTGAAGACCACTTGACAATGGACCATTAAGGCTTAAACCAAAGCATTGACCGGTTATTAAGAGAGTTATCATGGGCAGAAGAAATAAGGCAGCTGAAGAAGAGCAGAATGCCATCGACTTAACGCCGATGCTCGACGTGGTTTTTATCATGTTGATCTTCTTCATTGTTACCGCCACCTTTATTAAGGAGGCCGGCATTGAGATCACTCGCCCTGAGGCGACGACCGCTTTGCTGAAGAAGAACGCCAACATTCTTATAGCTGTCAGCTCTAACAACGAAGTGTGGATTGACAAAGCCCGCATCGATATTCGCGCTGTCAAAGGCAGTATCGAACGTCTACATGCGGAGAATCCGAAAGGTGCTGTAGTCATCCAAGCGGACGATGAATCCAATATCGAAACCTTGACCAAAGTGGCGGAAGCCGCTCGCGAGGCAGGTGTATTGGACGTTTCTGTATCTACTGAGAAGAAATAGAGCGCTATGAATGTTGCAAGATTAGGATTGGCAGGGTTGCTGGCGGCAGCCACAACCTTCGGCCTGCTGTTTTTGATGCATGCATTGATTGAAGCAAACAATAAGCCTCCCGAAGAAGTGGAAGAGCGTAAGGTTGCTGATATTCACATGCCTGAACGTGCAATTGAAACGCAGTATGACACCGAGAAACCGGAGAAGCCGGAAGATCCGGAAGAGCCGCCACCCGATATGCCAGAGCCTGAGTTCGATCAACCTGATGTGAACCCAGATGCTCTGAATATGTCGGCACCACGAATCAATCCAAACCTGAATGTTAAAGGTGTGGGCGGATTTGGCTCCGATGGTGAGTACCTACCAATTGTGAAAGTTCAGCCGCAGTATCCACGCCGAGCTTTATCACGCGGTATCGAAGGTTACGTTATTGTTGAGTTCACTGTGACAACTAATGGTTCTGTTAAAGATCCTGTTGTTATTGAAGCGGTTCCACAAAATGTATTTAACCGTGCAGCTATGAAGGCCGCACTGAAGTTCAAATACAAGCCTCGCGTCATTGACGGCGAAGCGGTGGAAGTGCCAGGTGTTCGTAACAAGATTACCTTTGCTATTGCCAAATAAACAATGGGAAAGACTATGAAGATGACGGCTAAGGTTTCTAAGCTCGTCAGACAAACTCTGCTAGCGGCGCCAATAGCTTTGGCGCCTGCAGCATCGAGTGTTGTACTGCAGTCTTTAGGGTTGGATGTTCTGTCTTCGGGCAGTGTATTCGCTCAGGAAGACAAAGCTGAGAAGCCAAAATACAAGACGAAGAAATCATACTCATTGCGTCAATCCGTGTTTAAAGACTTCGCCAAGGTTCAAGAAATGACCGACGCGAACGATTGGGCGGGTGCTCTGGTTGTTCTGAAAGAACTTGATGCGAAGAAAAGCGTAAAGTACACCAGTTTTGAAAAAGCCAACCTGTGGAACTATTACGGTTGGGTTTATTATTCACTGGAAGACTACAAGAACGCGATTCGCTACTACGACAAGGTATTGAAAGAAGAACAGCTCAGCGATGCGCTGAAGCTGGGTACGCTTTACACCTTGGCGCAGTTGAAGTTTGTACAAGAAGACTATCGTGGTGCAATTGTTCTACTGAAAAAGTGGATGGAAATTCAGCCGATCGTTGGTGCTGATGCTTATGTGCTTCTGGCACAGGGCTACTACCAGCTGAACGAGATGAAAAATGCGCTGACCAACATCAACATTGCAGTTGAGCGTTACGAGAGCAAAGGTAAGATTCCGAAAGAAAACTGGTTTACTTTGCAGCGTGCAATTTACTTTGATCAAGGTAACAACAAAAAAGTTATCGAGATCTTGCACAAGCTAGTACGCCACTACCCGAAAGCCACCTACTGGAAGCAATTGTCCGGTATGTACGGCGCTGAAGGTCAGGAAAGAAATCAGCTTCATTCTCTCGAAACCGTTTACCTAATGGGTGAGCTGAAGAAAGAAAAAGAGCTGATGAACTTGGCTTACCTGTTTATGGGTGAAGATGTTCCATACAAAGCTGCTCGCGTGATTGATAAAGGCATGAAAGCCGGCATCATCGAAGAGACTTCTAAGAACTTGGAAGTGTTAGCGACTGCATGGCGTCTGGCTCAGAACGTGAAAAAGTCTATTCCAGAAATGGAAAAGGCAGCCAAGAAGTCTGACAAAGGCGATTTGTACGCACGTTTGGCGGGTATCTATCTCGACAACGATCAGCATAAGAAAGCACTCGATGCCGGCGCCAAGGCGCTTAAGCGTGGCGGTGTAAAGCGTGCTGATCAGTTGCAGATTGTATTGGGTATGGCTAACGCTAACCTGAAAAACTACAAGTCTGCCATTAAGGCGTTTGAGACGGCGGCGAAAGACAAGCGCTCTCGCAAGTTTGCAGTTCAGTGGATTGAATTCGCTAAGAACGAGCTGAAACGCGAAGAGTCTCTCAAGCTCTAATAGCTGAAAAGTTATTGATTAAACGCCCAGTTCTGCAATCCAGATCTGGGCGTTTTTGATGTGGCCCACAAGGCCGCATCATCACTCTCCTCTTGTTAGTTATCTATTTTATTTCGTTGGCTTTTTCTTCTAGGCCGACAATATTGAGCAGTTTTATCTTCCGATAGCTGACTTCTAGCAAACCCTCCGTTTGCCATCTCTTGAGCGCTTTATTAACGTGTTGTCGACTAACCCCTAGCGTTGATGCGAGCTCATCTTGTGAAGTTGTAATGACGTGAGCCGAATCTTTGTCAGGATCTTGTTGTTGATATTGGGAGGCGAGTATCAAGCGCTTGGCTAGCTGTTGCGAGAGGCCCAAGCTATTTCTGTCTTGATGCATGTCGCTCAGTGTTCGTAGGCGCTGGGTAACAAATTGCAGCATGCCGGCATTGAGTTGAGGGTAGGTCTTTGATAACTCAAGGTATTGCTGACTTCTAAGCACCGCCAGTGTGCAATCGCTAGCGGCGATGGCAATGTTTTGTCTGGGTTGGTTGTCGATAAAGCTTAATTCACCGAAGGTTCCGCCCCGTGGCAAGGCAATGATAGCGAGATCTTTTCCTGTTTCTGTGGCGTTGGTGAGTTTAATACTGCCGTCTATAACGGTGTAGATTTCGTGAGTTTGAGAATGCAGACCGTAAATCGTCTCACCTCGTTTGTAATCACGTAGCTCCATTTCGGCGACGACCAAAGATTGTAAGTCTTTGGGTAAATAGGAGACCCATTGTTGAGTGGCATCAAAGGGATAGCGATTGACGACGGCGAGCATAAGGCAAACTATTTCAGTGAGGGTGAGCGTCTATCTTCTCAGACTTTGGAGTCTCAACCCAACCCCTAAGTGTTTTTGAACTCACTCCTGAGATCAGTGCGGCGGACACAAAAAAGGGCTCGTTAGAGCCCTTGTTATTAGCCGTGAACTTGCGGGCTAGTCTTCAAGCATGCTGAGGTCGCGAACAGCTCCTTTATCAGCACTGGTCGCCAGCAGGGCGTAGGCTTTAAGCGCGGCACTCACTTTACGCGGACGCTGCTGCTTAGGTTTCCAGCCGAGCTTGTCTTGCTCCGCTCTTCGCTCGGCCAATTCTTCGTCGCTGAGGAGCACATCAATGGTGCGATTAGGAATGTCGATCTTAATTCGGTCGCCATTGCGGACTAGGCCAATCGCGCCACCTGCAGCGGCTTCCGGAGAAACGTGGCCAATGGACAGGCCAGAAGTACCGCCGGAAAAACGCCCGTCGGTCAACAGTGCGCACTCTTTACCTAAGCCTTTGGATTTAATGTAAGAGGTCGGGTAGAGCATCTCTTGCATACCTGGGCCGCCGCGGGGGCCTTCATAGCGAACGATGACGATATCGCCGGCTTTGACTTTGTCGTCGAGAATGTCTTGCACCGCTTCATCTTGAGATTCAGTCACATAAGCGCTGCCCTCAAATACAAGAATCGAGTCATCTACGCCAGCGGTCTTCACGACGCAGCCATCGAGTGCGATGTTACCGCGTAATACTGCCAGACCACCTTCAAGGCTAAAAGCGTTTTCAATCGATCGGATACAGCCATTTTGACGATCCGCATCCAGCGACGGCCAGCGAGTGCTCTGGCTAAAGGCGACTTGGGTCGGGATACCGGCGGGTCCGGCTTTGTAGAACTGCATGACCTCTGGCGTGGGTTTACGCATGATGTCCCATTGATCCAGCGCATCTTTCATAGTGGCTGAATGCACGGTGGGTAGGTCGGTGTGCAGCAATCCGGCGCGATCCAATTCCCCCAAAATGGCCATGATACCGCCCGCCCGGTGAACATCCTCAATGTGATACTCGGGTGTGTTGGGGGCAACTTTACACAGCTGCGGAATTTTCTTAGAAAGACGATCAATGTCCGCCATGGTGAAATCCACTTCTGCTTCTTGGGCAATGGCGAGCAGATGCAAAATGGTGTTGGTGGAACCGCCCATGGCAATATCCAGCGCTACGCAGTTTTCGAAGGCCTCAAAGCTGCCGATAGAGCGCGGCAGTACCGAGTAATCGTCTTGCTCATAATGGCGTTTGGCCATATCGACAATCGTGCGGCCTGCTTCTAGGAACAAACCTTCGCGGTCGGCGTGGGTGGCGACCACTGTGCCGTTGCCGGGAAGCGCCAGTCCCAGAGCTTCTGCAAGGCAGTTCATGGAGTTGGCGGTAAACATGCCGGAACAGGATCCACAGGTGGGGCAAGCGCTGCGCTCGATCTCAGCTACTTCCTCGTCGGATACCTTGTCGTCAACGGCCACAACCATGGCATCGACCAAGTCGAGCTTGTGCTCGGACAGTTTGGTTTTACCGGCTTCCATGGGGCCGCCCGTGACAAAAATCACCGGGACGTTGAGGCGCATTGACGCCATCAACATTCCGGGGGTGATCTTGTCGCAGTTGGAAATGCAGACAATGGCATCGGCACAATGAGCATTCACCATGTATTCCACAGAGTCAGCAATAATATCTCGCGAAGGTAAGCTGTAGAGCATGCCGTCATGGCCCATGGCGATACCGTCGTCGACCGCAATGGTATTGAACTCTTTGGCAACACCACCGGCTTTCTCGATTTCCCTGGCGACCAGTTGACCCATGTCTTTTAAATGCACATGGCCTGGTACGAATTGGGTGAAGGAGTTAGCCACGGCAATAATGGGTTTATGAAAGTCGTCATCTTTCATGCCAGTGGCACGCCATAATGCACGGGCGCCGGCCATGTTGCGGCCTGCGGTTGAGGTCTTGGAACGATAAACGGGCATGGTGATATCTCTCTGCCAAACATACAGTAATCGGTACACCGTGTGATCTCATTCAGCGCGGCTGTGAAATCATAAGCTGTGAGCTTACGGGTGCTTCCTAGGGGTGGGCGAATTCTAACAGATTTTTGCCTCGGGGTTAGCAAGTGCGGCTGTTAGGATTTATTTTGATGCTGTGCTCGATATCGTGCGGGACTAGTACCCTGCCAGCGTTTAAACGCTCTTCGAAAATTAGCGGAATCTTGGTAGCCCAGCTCGGCGGCGATGGTTTCGACACTCAATTGAGTGTCGACTAGAAAGTGGTGGCTCCACTCCATCTGTACCCTCTGTTGAAGCTCTCGAAAACGCCGCCCTTCAAAACTCAGATGGCGCAGAAAGCTTCGCTCAGACAGCGCCATTAACCGTGCCGTTTGTTGAACACCGGGAAGCGGAGGCGTGTGAGAGCGCAAAATTTGGAGTACTTGATGGCTGTGGAGCTGTTTCTGACGGCTATTGAACTCTCGCATCAAGGATTGTGCGCGAGCTTGTCCCTGCTGCCAGAGAGTTTCATCGTAGAAGGGAGAGGGTGTATTCAACAGATGTCGGGGTACGTCTATACCGGAGGCGTTGGCATTGAACTCCACGGCAGAGTGATAGTGTTGTGAATAACTCTCGCGATAGCTGGGCGGAGCGAAAGCAAAGTAATAGCGGCCTTCGCTGAAGGGCCGACCCAATATGCGTTCGATGGCATTTTGTAGGCTCAACAGCATCACTTCGTGTTGCGTGCGGCGAGTTTCTTCTAGGCGTTTGTCTTCGCTGGCGCGCAGGCGCAAGTAGCGCGTGCCCACTTCGACATGGACTGCCATATAGTCTGCCTGCAGTCGGCTGAAATGATGAATACTGTTCAATGCATCTCTTAGCGTGGGTGCGTACAAGCCTGCCAGCCCCGCTGGTCCAGTGGGGAACAATTGACCGTGCCGCCCGAACCGCAAACCTAGAGCCGGATCGTCGCTATGGTTGAGAGCATTGATCAGAAACTGATTGAACTGACTTAACGACAGAGTCGGCTTAGTGAGGATGTCGTCGGGCTGTAAACCTACGTCTTGTAGCAGCTCTTGCCATGGCGTCTTGCTCTGTGTGAGTTCACGAGCAATTAGTCGAGCAAAAAAAGTCGATAAAGTAGGCATGAATCTAAAACTTGGCAGTTAATGACCGGGGGCTGGCAAGCATATCACTGGGCGTATCGATCTGTCCGATCGACAATAGCAAGCATCAATGAGTCCACCCCCCTTTACCGAATTTAAGAGAGAGCTTCATGATTGAGACTAGTGAAATAAAACCCATCGACGCCGATGGTCAATGCGTCGATCTGCCGCAACCCCCCTCCGCGGTTGCAGGCGATTCATCCGCTATGAGGGCGGCCAAGGTGGTGAAGGAGAAAGGCAATACTCCGCTGAAAAAGATTCCTGATGACTACCTAGGTTCATTTGACGCCAGATGGCTAATTCTTGCCGAGGGGCCTGATGCTGGGAAAAAGTTGTTTTTCTATGATCAGGTCATTGGTGAAGGGGAGCCTGAGGAGACATTGCTGTTGGTGCATGGCAACCCTGAATGCTCCTATACCTATCGGCAAACCGTAGATGCCGTAGCGCGGAAAACCAAACGTGCCTGTCGTGTGGTTGCTATGGACCATATTGGTTTTGGCCTGTCGGATCAGGCGAGTTTTGAAATGGTGGATATGCACCATGCTAATAACCTTAAGCAGCTAATCTTGCATTTGGATTTAACTCGCGTGACCTTGGTGATCCATGATTGGGGTGGCGCCATTGGTATTGGCGCAACGATTGATACGCCAGAGCGTGTAGATAATTTAGTCCTTATGAACACCACTGTGTTTCCAATGCCATTACGGGGTTGGAACTTTAGAAATTTTCCCTTCTCGGGAAAGCTCTCATGGAACAGCTTGGGTTATTTAATGCCTTGGCGTTGGTGGCGAGCGGTACCACCCACTGTCATGTACTCTGGTGTCGGGCGCTGGGGGTTAATGGCGCGTGCGCTTTCGGTTTGTCTGCGTTCTATGTTAGGGCGCCTTAGCAGCTCAGAACAGCTCTATTGGGATATGTTTAAGAGCAAAACCAACGCGCTCAGTTCAATGCGTAACGTTAAGCAAACTAAGGTATGGGGGCATGGCTACTGTTATTTTGATGCCGCTTTGGGTTGGCAAGATAATCGGGATTTTTACCACAATGTGCAGGAGAAATTGGGGGCTTGTTGGGGGGTTGAAGGGCGCAATATTGGGGTAAGGGCTTTTTGGGGGACATGGGATCCCACCGCCCAGCCGTCAGTCAGGGGGCAATGGTTACAAGTATTACCCCAGATGGAAGGCAATATTTGCCTTTACCCGCAGCGCGGTCACTTTGTGGAAGAATCTGAATATGAAGCCATCGCTGATGGAATCATTGATGTAATGAAATTGGCCTGATCGTTTGGATGACACATTTCATCAGCAGTTCGTCACTGTGTTGAGTCAGTGGTCTGAGTATTCGCTGGAAGATAAAGGCCGCGGTAGTAACTGAGATCATTGTTGAGGAGAAAATCATCGATTACACCCTGAGTATTGAGTGCGCGTAGCGTGTTGTAAAATGTGTTGCTCAATAGACGAGCATTGTCTGCACCGTACTGCCGATTTGAAAAACACAAAAATGACTCCAGAGCGCCGAGCTCTAATAGCGGCTGCAGTGAAATGTCCAATTGCCGAGACCAGCTCTGAGCAATGGCGATATCGGCGAAAACCGTATCGATTCGACCGCTTTTTAGCATTTTAAAGAGTGTCTGCATATTGTTGTTAGGCAGAAAGTTGGGTTGATCCACCAAAGGGTTAACGTCCTTGCCAAGGGAGCGCATGTAGCCGACAGAGAACTCCTGTAATGATTCGAGATCGAGTTGATCGGGTATCTCAGGGTTGTCTCGGAGCTTGTAAATTGAAAGGGGCAAACGCAGGTAGGGGTGTTGATGACAGCTAAAATTGGGCGAGTCAGGAACCAGCCATTGTTCGTTGTAACGCAAGATAATGCCGGCACCGATGGTTCCCTGATTGAGTGCTCTTACAACTCTGGGATAGCTGTAATAATGAGCCTGAGGGCTGAAATTCATGCGCCGCAGCGCAATGTGACTAATTTCGGTTTCGAGTGACGGCGTCGAGTGGGTTGTCGGCGTACCGGCGATCTGAGTGGCTACCGTGCGCTGGATCTGACCGACATCAATGTGTTCGGAGTGATTTGCTTTCAGTGGATCCTTGGCTGAGGCGACAGCGTGAGTGAGGATGCACAGGCAAAACAGCCACCCTCTGCACTTCGCTCCGAAGAAGTTTTTTAAAAGGTGGCATACCTGGTGAAAGCTCAAAACACTGACCCTGAATCAAGCCAGTGTTTTTACAAAGATCTTGGAGTTGCGCTGAAAGTTGTACAGATTCTTTTTCTCTGCAGGTAGGCGCTCGAGTGAAGCTGCCACAAACCCTCTCTCGATAAACCAGTGTGCAGTTTGTGTGGTCAGTACAAAAATCTCGCGTAGGTTTTGCCGTCTGGCTTCGCTCTCGATGGCTTCCAGCACTAGGCCTGCCCGCCCACCTTTTTGATAGTTGGGATGAGTCGCCACGCAGGCGAGCTCGGCACTACCGTCCGCAGCGGGATAGAGCGCTGCGCAAGCGAGTATAGCGCCATCCTTTTCCAAAATTGTGAATTGGTTGATTTCTGCCTCTAACAATTCACGCGAGCGACGCACCAATGCACCTTGTTGCTCAAGAGGTTCAATCAGCTCGAGCAGGCCGCCGACATCATCGATGGTGGCTTGACGCACGTATTCGTAGTGATCGGTGTGCACTAGGGTGCCAGATCCGTCGCGAGTAAAGAGCTCTTGCAGCAGGGCACCATCCTGTCGATAGCTGATGATTTGTGCCCTCGGTATACCGTTTTGGCAGGCTTGGTAACAGGCCTGCAGCGACTGAGATTTCTCATGGTCGTTTTTCAAACGCTGCAATTGTTCCCCGCACTCGCTCATGCTCAACTGGCGCAACAATTCGCCGTCGCGATTGAAAAAGCCGGTTTCCGAACTAAAGGCAATCAGTTTATCGGCTTGCAGTGCTTTGGCGACTTCGGTCGCGACTTCTGCAAAACAGAGATTGAAAATTTCCCCGGTGGGTGAATATCCCAGCGGCGAGACGACAACGATGGCCTGACCATCCAAGGCTTGATGTAGGCTCTGATTATCCACACGACGAACTTTTCCCGTGTGCTGCAGATCGACACCGTTTATCACTCCCATCGGCTTGGCGGTGACAAAATTACCCCCAGACACGCGAATGTGTGCTCCGTGCATGGGCGAGTTGGGTAGGCCTGTAGACAATGCCGCCTCAATAGAGAATCGCACTTCGCCGATAGCCTGCGAGACCCCAGCGACTTCATCGGCATCAGTCACTCGCCACTGCTGAAAAAAGCGCGATTGATGCTTGTCGAGTTGCAGTCGTGCATCGATTTGTGGTCGCGCACCATGGACTAAAACCAAGCGCACCCCAAGACTGTTCAGGGTGGCGATATCGTGAATGATATTGGCAAAGTTATCGTCCATCATCGCGGCACCTGGCAGCATGACGACAAAGGTCTTGCCACGGTGTGCATTGATATAGGGCGAGGATTGCCTAAACCAGTTAACGTAGTCTTGGTTGTTGCTCAAAATCAGTCCCTTGTGAAGATGATGAGTTCATCAAAAAATGGCCGATGACCTTGCGCTGGGTCTGTGTAACCTGGTCATTGCTGGGCTAGCGCAATGATAGCTGATTTTGGACTTAGGGCGAAGTGGCGACTTTTTAGTGTTCAGTAGGTAGCGTCAGCGATCTCGGCGGGCTGTTTTTCTTGGTTGAGTCTGTGGAGAAGTTGCCGGCTTGGCATCGGACGCGCTAACAGATAGCCCTGTAGATAATCCACCTGCATCGATTGCAAAAGCTGCCACTGTGTTTTAGTTTCTACGCCCTCGGCGATCACGCGCTTGCCAAGATTGTGACAAAGCGAGGCTATGCTATGGACTATTTGGCGGTCTGTGGCATTGGCTTCTAGATCTGCAATAAAGCTGCGGTCGATTTTTATGACGTCCATAGGCAGGCTGCGCAGATAGCTCAGGGATGAATAGCCTGTGCCAAAGTCGTCCAAGGAGACTGAAATACCCAGCGCTCGCAATCGATTGATTTGTTGAGAAGCCGCGGTTAGGTTTTCCATCCACAGACTCTCAGTAACTTCAATCTCCAAGGCGTGAGGCTCGACTTCATGTTGCCGCAGTTTTCTTTCGACAAATCCGTAGAGCTTATCGTCCAGTAGCTGCACGCTGGCGAGATTGAGAGCCAGAGTCACGTGGCCATGGCCCTGTTCCTGCAGGTGTTTGGCAAACTGAATGCAGGACTCCAGCACCCAATAGCCAACTTCTCGCATCAAATGGCTGCGCTCTAATACGCCAATAAAACTGCCTGCGGAAAGTAGCCCTTTGGTGGGATGCTGCCAGCGAAACAAGGCTTCACCGGCTTCAATCTTTGTTCCCTCAAGGTTAAAGATTGGTTGAAAGTAGAGCTCGAACTCTTGTCTTTCCAGTGCGTCTCGCAGTTCTTGCTCTAGATTGACGGCGGAATCCAACTCTTCCTGCATGTCGGAAGTGTGGGTCCGAAATGTGCCTCGGCCTGCTTGTTTGGCGGCGTACATGGCGAGATCGGCCTCTTTGAGCGCGGAGTCGGCACAGGCATTCGGATCGGACACCATGGTGGCGCCAATACTGGTTTGCACGTGCCAACTGGATTTACCCAATTCAAAGGGTGTATCGAAGCATTGAAAAACCTGCTCAATGGTCGACAGTAATTGTTTTCTGGTATTGATGTTGGTGAGCAGAATCGTAAATTCGTCACCGCCATTGCGGGCAACGCAGTCGGTTTTTCTCAAGGCTTGCGTGAGTCGTTGGCCCACCGCAATTAACAACTGGTCACCGGCCTGATGGCCTAAGGTATCATTGAGATTCTTAAAGCGATCGAGGTCCAAAAACAATACGGCAATGCAGCTTCCACTGCGTTCAATGGCTAAGATTTCACGACGCAGATTGGCCAAAAATAGCGAGCGGTTAGCGAGCTTGGTTAACGGGTCGGTCAGTGCCATCTGCTGCATTTCGTTGGCTCTGCGCTGCAATTCCGATTGCATCTCTTCCAGTTGATAGGAGAGCTCAACACTGGTTTGCTGCAGCCGATCCACTTCATCAAATACGCTGGCTGTGCCTCGCTCGCAACTTTGGCGAAAACTCTGATATTGCTGGCGAGCCAATAGCGGCAGGTTGGTTGCTAGTGCACTGATACGTTGTAAGGGGGGGCGCAATGACAGCCAAGCAAGAAGGATAGCGGCAGCGATAAGCAACAGCATCAACAGTATGTTGCGTCGCAGGTAGCGCTGTGTGATCAGTACTTGGGCGCTGACATTATCGACCAACAACAGGTGCGCGCGTAGGTCCCCGTCGATGGAGTCGATGGGAATACTGCGCACCCAAAAGTGATCGTCGCCGATAGCAATCTCCATGCCTTTCGTGATTTTTTCCAACGACGCGGATGATTCCAGTTGTTGATAGAATGCTTGGTCTGTCCAGCCAATGCTGTTGCCCAATACTGGCAGCGACCAAAGACGTTTGCGCTGCGGATCGCGGCTGGGGTTGGCCCCTAGAAGCACTAAATCGATGTTGTGAATACTGGCTAAGTCTTTAACGATGACAGAGAGATCAATAACCGCAATGAGGCTCATTTCTATGGAACCCTGAGCGAGTAGCACAGGAATGGTGACAGCCAGCGCGCAGCGACGCGCACAGGCAATGGTGTGCAGGGGTTGGTCTAAAGTGTTGGTGAGCCCAAGCCAGTCGGACATTTGTTCGTTGACAATAACACCGCGATTAAAAAGCAGGCTGTGCTCTTGGTCGAACACGGCGATACCATCAAAACCAAAGGCAAGCTGAGTGTCGAGCCAGTTTTCGTCCATGACTTTCAGTAAGCCTTGTTGCGGATCTTGATGAGCTTGTGTGCTTTGCCGCAGCAGTTCGAGGTAGGGGCCAATCTGTGCCAGTTTGTTTTTCTGTTGCTCAATCAGCTGCGAGAGATTGTTACGATGAGACTGACTCTCCGCGAGATGTTTAAGCTGAGAGGACTCCTCCTCCTGACGAAAAGAAAAGTAACCTTGGGTGATGCTGAGCATCATCATCAACAACATCAGCGCAGGGAAAATTCGCCAGCGCAGACTGAGAAATTGTGACGCTGTCGGATCTGAAGTTTGTCGAAGTTTTTTCCAGAGCCGTGGGGGGAGGAGAGCCATTAGAAGCGGTAGGAGGCCTGTACGGCGAAAATCGATCAGTATTTTTCATTGACTGTGTCTTCGCAGAATTCCAGCANTGTCGNTNCCCACGCCANTCCTNCGCCTGCCGTTGCCTCCGCACGAACTAGCCATTGTTTGTTCGGTTGCCACTCAATTCCGGCTGTCCAAGCTTTGCCGTAGGCGGAATAGTTGGGTTGTGCGGTGAGCGTACTGGTCCCAGGAGGGTTGACGAGTTCGGCAAGTTCGGCAGCCTGACGAGTGAGCTCGGCGTAATCGTCGCCACTTTTGTCGTTCCTGTCGAAGTATTGTACTTCGTAGCGGCCGGTCAACGTCCAGTGTGAGTTTAACCGGTAGCGCGCTTGCAGGCTGTAGCTGAGCGATTCATTATCTTTGCTATCGGGTAAAAACGGCTGTGCGTAAGGATTGTTGCCCAGCTCCACAGGAAAGTGACCCTCATCTTCGATGTCACTAAGTGCCAGCTCAGCGGTCAGCTCCCATTGCTCTCCTTGGTACTGGAGCGAGAAAAGATTCATGGAGAAATCCAACATGCCGGAGGTAATACTGGCATCGCTGTCAGCGTCAAAATCAAACGAGGCCTCCACCCAGCTCCAGCCCAATAGCCAGTTGTTTCCCAATTGGTAGGTTAGTGCGATATTGGTCGCGGGCTCCGTGGACATGTCACCGCGGGCGTTTTCCCCCCAGTAGTTTTCGGCAACTTTATCGCTGGCATCGGGGTGGCCGTAACCAAGGTTCAGCTGCAAGTTAGAGTTCGAGAAGTACCACTGCTGGTAGAGGTAAATTCCGTCGGCTGTGAGATAGGCGTCACGGAGGATTTCAGGGTATATCGATTGTGGCAAGAATATTCCGGGGCGAGTCCAGGCCATGTCTCTGGATTCGTTGTAGAGACCGATTTTAGGTTTGATCCTGCCCAGTTGCACGCCGGCACTATAGTTTGATGCTTTGGTCGGTAGGTTGTAATCCAACAGCAGGTGATCGATGCGCAAACCTTCCTCTTGATGGCTGCCAGCGTGGCGATACAGAGTTTGCATGGAGAAGCGGATGCGTTGGTCAGTTTGCAAAGCAATACGAACAGCGGCCTCCGTCAAATCAGCGCTAAAGTCACTGTCTTTGTCAAACAGGGTAGTGTTGTGGCTGGCCACGAAGCCTTGCGAGATAAATCCCTGAGTGGAAACCGTGGTCTCGCCATAACAATTGCCTAGGGCGCAGAGCAGCCAAAGGGGCACGGAATTAGTGGAGATGGACATGGCCAACCTCCTCGGTAGAGGTGTTGCTGTTGATGTAGCCAATAGCGCCCTTGTGGGATTTGACGGCTTCAATCATGGCGGCTTCGGAATCCACTTCGATAGGCTCAATGGCGGTACCGGAAAAAGCGAGTCGATCCCAGCAACGTTGGAGTTGATAGGGATAAAAGCCCAATTGTTGTCGCGTAAAACGTTTATGTAATGGGTGGTTTGCCGGCAATGTAATCAAACGAATAGGGGTGCCATCATCCCAGTATTGTTGTCTCAAGGTGTAAATCGCTTTTAAGGTTTGGCGATTTGCAACCGCAACCACTTGGTGGCGGTGGTGAATGATGATTTGTTCGCTGTTGTTATGGGACATTGTGTCGCCAGTGGCGGCGGTACTGATAAACACTCCCATCCCTGTGATCAGGGCTAAACAGATTTGATGCGCAGCTCGCAAACCAGACACTCCTGTAAAGTATTCGCGTTCGATCAGTTGGATGTGGTGGGCGTTAGCCCGCAGGGTTCTAGCCGACATGGGTAATCGAATTCGAGTTAGGAGTGGGTCTTAAGTTGGCGCATATATTCTCATTCTGGCGTAGTTTTATCCAGACAGGCAGGCTGGGGTTGGCTAGATTGAATTGTTATGTGGCGAATCTAGGATGAGTGTCAAAGGTATAAGTCACTAATGACAGGTTGTACAGCTTGGGCAGGTTGTTTTTTGCTGAGGCGTGAAGTGTTAAATAAGTAGAATTATTTTGATCGGATCGAGCTTTGTTCCAGTTATTTACCGCAAATCGAGGCCCTTATGGCTACTGCGACTGTATTTGCAGCGAACATAAGAGCCGATGGTCCACCAGCGATTGCTGATCAGAGTGGTCCGGTGGCCAGGGTTTGACAGTCTTCTTCGCGGACTGAAGCCAGAGACTGCAGTAGGTAGCGGCGCAAGTTACGTTTGGTCTTGCCGAACGCCCGACGATCAAGGCCTGCTAAACGCCGTGCTTCGGTCTGAGCTTGTTCCAGCAGCTCGTCAGCCGCCACGGCCTTGTCCAGTACACCGGCAACCACAGCTTGGCTGGGCGTAAGTAATTCAGCATTGAGTGCCACGCGGTGAATATAGCTTGGTTGAATACGCGCTAAGACTAGTTCATTGGCAGTTTGTGGCAGCGCCATTCCTATCTGAACTTCATTCAGCCCGAGAGTGAAATTCCCTTCGGCACCGATACGATAGTCGCAGGCCAGCAGCGCGATTAAGCCCATGGCTACCGCGTGGCCGGTACAGACAGCTACCACCGGATGAGGAAACTCCAGTAGTCGACGCGATAAATCCATGCCAGCCATCACTAGGTCGGCGCGGGCTTGGTTGTCCGCAGCCTGCATCACATTGAGGTCAAAACCGGCTGAAAAAATACCGGCTTTGCCCACCAGCATCACCACGGCTTGATCCTTGTCAGCCTGATCCAAAGCGTCGTTTAGCTCTGCAATTAACGCAGGGGAAAAGGCGTTTACTTTACCGTTGTGTAGCGAGATGGTCGCCACGCCTTGGTCGAGGTTGTAACTCAACAGTTCACTCATTATTTTGTGTCTCCTAGATGGGGTTGCGCGAACGAATGGCTTTTTATAGCGCGGCTCATTACTGTTGGGTCGGCAAGGGCCGACCCGTGTGATCATTGGCCATGGCAGACTTTGTGTGGGTTAAAGACAAAGTTGTCGAATAAGCCCCTTTAGTGCGGTCACTGCCGGCTTGAGGTGATCGAGAGGGATGTACTCGTTAGGTTGGTGGGCTTGGTCGATGTAGCCAGGTCCCATAACAATGGTTTCCATGCCCAGTTGCTGCAAAAAAGGCGCTTCTGTGGCGAAGGCGACGCTCTCGGCGTTGTTGCCGGTCAGTCTCTCCGCGCTTTTCACCAGTGCTGAGTTGGCGCTTTCTTCAAAGGCAGACACGCCGCCAAACATGGTTTGTCGCAGGATTTTACTGCCCGTTTGTTCGGCTACGCGCTCTAGCTGCTGATCGATACGTTGGCGCAGCTCATCATTGTCCATGCCGGGAATGGCGCGTAAATCAAACTCCAGTTCGCAGTGTCCACAGATTCTATTGGGGTTGTCGCCACCGTGAATGCAGCCCAAGTTCAACGTGGGGCCGGGAATGGTGAAACCGGGGTTGTGGTACTGCTGCTGCAATTGTTGGCGAAACTGCATCAACTCTGAAATCACTTGGTGCATGGATTCCATAGCGTTGTTGCCCAGTGAGGGATCTGAAGAATGACCGGCGAGTCCTTCGATACGGATTTTTTCCATCATGATGCCTTTGTGCATGCGAATGGGCACCATGCCGGTGGGCTCACCGATGACGGCGTAACGAGCCTTGGGATAGCCCAGTTGCGCCAGCGCGCGTGCACCGCTCATGGAGCTTTCTTCGTCGGCGGTGGCGAGGATGATCAGCGGCTGTTGCAGTTTGGCATCGACAAATTCACGGGCGGCTTCAATGGCGACGGGAAAAAAGCCTTTCATATCGGTGGCGCCGAGCCCGTACCAGCGATCATCCGCTTCGGTGAGCTGGAAGGGATCACTCTGCCACTGAAAATCGTCATAGGGCACAGTGTCAGTGTGGCCTGCTAGCACCAAGCCGCCGGGCCCCTGCCCGAGCGTGGCAACCAGATTGCATTTACGGCCTTCCGTGTCGGGAACCTCGAGGATCTCACAGGTAAAACCCAGCGCAGTGAGCCATTCCGCCAAGCGCTCAATGACTGGGCGATTGCTCATGTCCCACTTGTCGCTATAGCTGCTGACCGAGGGCAGGGCTACCAATTGCTGTAGTTGTTCAAATAGAGTGGGAAGAGGCATGGCTGGGCCGTTCAAAATGCATGAAGCTTGAATGTAGCAGATTCAGAATTTGGCGGCTATGGAAGCCGCAGTCGATGGAATTGTCTCAGAGTTTGAGAGACAGCCACTGGACAATTTGACGCCTGAGTTGATCTGTTGCCAGAATGAACGATTGTGTATTGTGACTGGATTGCCCATTCTGCTTTTCGATGTCGACCAGTATTCACTCATTCAGGAATTGATCCACTTATGCTCAAACGCAAACTTATGCCATTGATGGTGCGACTGCTGACCAGTGACACTCTGTTGGAATGGAAGCGTCAAAGAGTGGAGTCGCGGCGCCAGAAACAGCGTCAGCCTCATCTCTGTCATGTCTATTTGCGCATCAATGATCCCTACAGTTATTTGCTGATGCAGGTTTTGCCAACATTGCAGGCGCGTTTTGAGGTCGAGTTTGTGTTTCACACAGTTTTGACTCTGGACGATGACATGTACCCAGCGCCTAAACTCTGGTTGGATAATGCACTAGACGATGCGGATTTTCTTGCTCGGCTGTATCAGCTCAAACCTTGCCAACGACTGGCACAGTGGCAAGACGAGTGCTGGCAAAAGAAGGTCACTGCGCAATTGTTGCACTGGGAGCTCCAGCCGGGCTTCTTGGCTAAGGCCGGCCCTCTGTTTGATGCTTGGTGGCGAGGCGATCAAGCCGCTGTGGAAATGCTGTTGGATCCGCGAGTGGTGAAACATCCGGAATGTTATCACCACGCCCAGAAGTTCAATGAAGCGCTATTGGCGGAGCAGGGTCATTATATGAGCGCCATGCTCAACTATGGTGGTGAGTGGTACTGGGGCTTGGATCGACTCGATCATCTCGAGCGTCGTTGGAACGAATTGAATGTCCATCAGCACTTGCCTCAGGTGGAATACAACCTCACCCATGAGCGTTTTTGTAAATTGCTGCCGAAGCAGTCGGAGGCGCGCCTGACTGAACCCTTACAGCTGTTCTATTCAGCGCGCAGCCCATACTCCTATTTGGGTTTGGAGCGGGCGGTTTTACTGGCACAGCACTATAAGGTCAAACTCGATATTCGCCCGGTGTTACCGATGGTCATGCGTAATATGAAAGTGCCGCGCAAAAAAGCTTTCTATATTCTTGGTGATACTCGTCGAGAGGCGAAAAAGCTCGGCCTGCCTTTTGGGTATTTCGCCGATCCTTTGGGCGCGGGAGTAGAACGTTGTTATGCACTGTTCGAGTACGCTAAGGCAGAACACAAGGAAATTGAGTATCTGCTGAGCTTTGCGCGTGGGGTTTATAGCGAGGGTATTGATGCGGCGACGGATGCCGGGTTGGAGCGAATAGTCGAACGTGCCGGACTCAGCTGGGATCAGGCGAGACCGCTACTGGGAGATGACAGTTGGCGCTTGTGGGCGCAGGAAAATCTAGCCGATATGTACCAGTTGGACCAATGGGGAGTGCCCACCATTGCCTACGGCAAGACCTCGGTTTTTGGTCAGGATCGCCTAGGCGTGATCGAGCAGAAGATGGTCGACGAGTTGACCTTAGATTAAGACAAGAAGAGTGCTGAGTATGCCAGTAGAAAAGCGACTCTGCCAGATGACAATCTAGCAGAGTCGAGGTCGGGCACTTACGAGGCGCCAAACATACCTTTGAAGAAGAAGAAAAACAGAATCGCCAAACCGGCACCGGCGGGCAGGGTAATAATCCAGCTGGTAAAGATGGTGCCAATTACGCGCAGATTGAGAGCGCCAATTCCACGGGCCAAGCCCACACCGAGAACAGCGCCGACTAAGGTGTGGGTGGTGGAAATGGGCAAGCCAGTACCGGAAGCCAATACAACGGTGGCTGCGGCTCCGAGCTCAGCGGCAAAACCGCGGCTAGGGGTCAATTCGGTAATCTTGCGACCGATGGTGGCAATCACTTTCCAGCCATAGGTGGCCAAGCCGACGACGATACCGAGTCCACCCAAGAGCAAAATCCAGCTGGGCATGACGGTTTTGGTGGCCACGGCGCCGGTTGAAACAACACCATACACGGCAGCCAGCGGACCAACCGCATTGGCAACATCGTTGGAGCCGTGGGCAAAGGCCATGGCGCAAGCAGTGAACACCATCAGTACGGCGAATACGCGCTCAACGCTGGCGAAACGGTTGTCTTCGTTGCCTTCATCCTTGATTTTACGCAGCATCCATATACCAATTGCCATCACCAGCAAACCAAACAGAACCGCGAAACCGGCGTTTTCCAAGAAGCTGAATTTCAGCCCCATGTCTTTGAAGACGTGTTTCAGACCTTTCAGTAAGGTCACCATGGCCATCAAAAATCCGACCGCAAACATGTACAGAGGGATGAAGCGTTTGGCGTTGGCGAAGGGATGCTCGGTGTTGAGAATGAGCTTTTGAACACTGCGGAAGAGGAAGAAGCTGATGGTGCCCGCCAGCATTGGTGAAACCACCCAACTGGCGACAATCTTACCCACCTTGCCCCAGGCCACGGCATCCACCGAAATGCCCACAGCAGCAAAACCCACAATGGCGCCGACGATGGAGTGAGTGGTAGACACAGGCCAGCCGAGGAGGCTGGCAATGAGTAGCCAAACTCCGGCAGCCAACAGCGCTGACATCATGCCAAACACCAGTAGTTCTGGGGTGCCGGCCATGATCGCCGGATCAATAATTCCCTTGCGGATGGTAGAGGTAACTTCGCCGCCGGCCAGATAGGCGCCGAGGAATTCGAACACCATGGCAATCAAAATGGCTTGTTTGATGGTCAGTGCACGGGAACCTACGGATGTTCCCATGGCGTTGGCGACATCATTTGCACCCACGCCCCAAGCCATGAAAACCCCAAAAATACAGGCCAGAATGAGCAGTGTTTGGCCATGTTCTGCGAGAATAGACATATCGGGTTATACCTTTGAATCGACTCGATTAACGAGCGAGTAGCATTTGCAGTCGAGAACCGACTTTCTGGGCACGGTCAGCAACATCGCCAACCCATTCAATGACACGATAGAAAAACATCACGTCGATCGGTGGTAGATCTTTCTCCACCTTAAATAAATTGCTGCGGATCATGATTTGAAGCTCGTCAGAGTGATGCTCTAAACGGTCCAGCTCTTCAATCAGTTTTTCGACCAGTTGAATCTCGCGGCCAGAGAAGCCGGTTTCTAGCAATTCATCGAGCTCTTCAATCGCCTTCAGCGCCTGCGCTGAGGTGGCGATAGAGGTGTTCACGAATTCCACCATCTCGTCTTCAATGACAGTCGGTATCGCCATTTCACGACCGAGCATAATGCCGGCAATGTCTTTGGCGCGGTTGGCAATACGATCTTGCATAGACAGCAGTTCAAGCAGGTCGGATCGTGGCACTGGCAGGAACAGACTTTTGGGTAGCTGCAGGCGAATCGCTTTCTTCAGTTCGTCCGCTTTGTTTTCCAGTTCACCGATGTTTTTCTGAAGTTCGGCGGCTTGTGCCCAGTCGGCGTTTTTCGCCGCGGCAAAGAAAGGTTGGAGCAGTTCTACGGTTTGGTGAGATACCGCCATATGTTCCTGAATAGGTCTAATGGGGGATTTACCGAATACCTTGCTCAAAGGGTTAGAGATTGCCATTGATGGACTCCCGTTGGATTCTGCGCGGAGTATAATCAGTGACGTCAGAGAACTCATTAAAAAATGACGTTTGTATGTCAGATTTATTGCGGTTTCGTGAAGATGGCTGTCGCTGCCATCACAGATACGAGTAGCTGCGGTATCGCCATGGGGGGAATCTGGCTACAATCCTTGCAACCTGAGTGCGAAGATTTGTCGCGCCTGCGGCGGTTTTGCCGCAAGGCGATGGCTATTCGCAATGCAATAGTGAAAGGAATGCTTCATGAATGATGCGGTAATGGTCGAGCGCCTGTTGGATCTGCGCAATAGCTTGGACGAATTGATGGCCGATGGCCGAATTCTGCAAACCGATGCCAACTTTGTTGCCGGACAAAGCCGCACTCGTGAGCAAGCCACCATGCACCCGCTGTCTTACATTGCCAGTCTTCGCCTAGATGACCAGATGGCGCCAGGCAAACCCTTAGATGAGCAACGTCTTTCCGAATGGATGGCGGACAAAGCCGGTTTGGAGTTGGTGCATATTGATCCACTGAAGATTAATGCGGCTGACGTCACGGAAGTGATGTCTTACGCCTTCGCTAAGCGCCATGGCATTCTCTGTGTGAAGCTGACCTCGGAAACCATCGAGGTGGCGTGCAAACAGCCCTTCATGGTCGATTGGGTGCCTCAGCTTGAACATGTGGCTCGTCGTCAGGTGAAGCGTGTCTTCGCGATGCCGTCCGATATCGAACGCTATATGGTCGAGTTTTACACGCTCTCCAAGTCAATTTCCGGCGCTTCAGGCATGGCCGGACCATCGTCGGTGACCAATTTTGAGCAGCTGCTGGAATTGGGGGCGCTTAAAGACCCTGAAGCCAACGATCAGCATATTGTGAATATTGTCGATTGGTTGCTGCAGTACGCTTTCGATCAGCGTGCCAGTGACATCCATATCGAACCGCGCCGAGAAGTGGGGCGTATGCGCTTTCGTATTGATGGCATTCTGCATCAGGTGTATGAATTGCCAGCGGCGATCACCAATGCAGTGACCAGTCGCTTGAAAATCCTTGGGCGGATGAATGTCGCAGAGAAGCGCAAACCGCAAGATGGCCGCATCAAGACCAAGCGTCCCGACGGCAACGAAGTGGAGTTACGTCTGTCCACCCTGCCCACCGCTTTTGGTGAAAAGCTGGTGATGCGGATTTTTGATCCCGAGGTGCTGTTGCGCAGTTTTTCCGAATTGGGGTTGACCGGCGATGACTACCAGCGCTGGCAGTCCATGGTGAGTCAGCCTCATGGCATCGTGTTGGTGACCGGTCCCACGGGGTCGGGTAAAACCACCACCCTTTATTCGTCTCTCAAGCAGTTGGCCACCAGTGAAGTGAACGTCAGTACCATTGAAGATCCCATCGAAATGGTGGAGGAGGCCTTCAATCAAACTCAGGTACAGCAAAACATTGGTTTGGATTTCGCCGCGGGCGTGCGCACTCTAATGCGACAGGATCCCGATATCGTCATGGTTGGAGAAATTCGCGATCTGGAAACTGCGCAGATGGCCATTCAGGCCGCCCTCACCGGCCATCTAGTGATTTCAACTTTGCACACCAACGATGCGCCGACCGGCATCACCCGCCTGTTGGATTTGGGGGTGCCGTCGTATCTGTTGCGCTCAAGTGTGTTGGGTATCATGGCGCAGCGCTTGGTGCGCATGTTGTGCCCGCACTGTAAGGAGGAAACCGCGGTCGATCAGGATGTCTGGCAGCAGTTGGTGAGTCCGTGGAAAGTGTCTCCACCGAAGGCACTCTATCAGCCGGTGGGTTGTTTAGAATGTCGCAATACCGGTTATCTGGGGCGTCAGGGAATCTATGAAATCATGCCTCTGTCGGAAACCCTGCAAGCCTTGATCGATGACAAGTGTGACTTGATGGAATTGCGTAAACTGAGTATGCGAGAAGGAATGCGCACCCTGCGATTGTCGGGTGCACAGAAAGTCGCTCAAGGCTTGACCACGATTGAAGAGGTGCTGCGTGTTGCACCGCCGGTTGATACTCAGCGCTAGCCGTCTGCAAAGCTCTTAGTTACTAGATTTTCTGTCTAGGAGGCGCCTTTAAGTGGCCGTTGACAGCGACTAGGCCTTTAGCTGCAAGAGGAGAAAACCCCAAATCAGACGCTCAATGTTTGAGCGCACAGATCACTGGCAAACCTGAATAAGGCATTATTGCGAAGACGGCGAAGCAATCTCTAGCAGTAACTGACTGACTTATAGAGTGGAAAGTACAAGAGATCGCCGCGTCGCCCTCGGGCTCCTCGCGATGACGGGTTGGTAATTAGTCTTGATGCTCAATGTGTGAGCGCATTTTCAGTAGTTAAAACAAACAGCGTGTGGCGGTCATAGACTACTGCCAGCGCGCTTTGACCGATGTATGAAACGCAATGGAGTGATCATGCTGTCATTCGATCGAATACCCCCCCAATTTCACCCAACCCTACAACACCAAATCGATCTGTGGTTGGGGCGTACAGGTAATGATCAACACGACCAACTGCGCCAGTGGCTGAGCGACCATCCCGATCAGGCTCATCAACTATCGCGCATGTGGGTGGCGAGTGACTATCTCGCTCAGTGTGCGGTTAATCAGGCCGATGACTTTCTCAGCTGGTTGATGGCTGGGCATTTTCAGCGGGCGCTGAGCCAAGAAAATATGGGACAAATGCTGGTTTCGCGGTTGCAGGTTGTGAGTGATGACAAGGATTTTGATCGACAGCTGCGTCTTTTTCGTCGCGACATCATGTTGAGAATCCTGTGGCGGGATTTCTGCGATCTGGCGCCTATGACGGAGACGACCTTGGATATGTCCAATCTCGCCGAAGTGACGATTCAGGCGGCGATACAGTATCACCATCAACAATTGCAGCAGCGTTTTGGTGTGCCCATGGGGCGCCACAGTGGTGAACCACAACCGCTGGTGGTGTTGGGTATGGGCAAGCTCGGTGGTTGTGAGCTGAATGTGTCATCGGATATTGATTTGATCTTTTGTTATCCCGAGCAGGGGGAAACAGCAGGCGGTGCTAAATCCATTTCCAATCAAGAGTACTTTATTAAGCTCGGCCAAAAGGTCATCAATAGCCTCGATCAAACCACTGTCGACGGTTTTGTGTTTCGCGTGGATATGCGCCTGCGCCCCTACGGACAAAGTGGTGCGCTGGTGCTGAATTTTGATGCCATGGAAGAGTACTATCAAACCCAAGGTCGCGAGTGGGAACGCT
This sequence comes from Cellvibrionaceae bacterium, assembly GCA_002707785.1. Taxonomy (GTDB): domain Bacteria; phylum Pseudomonadota; class Gammaproteobacteria; order Pseudomonadales; family Cellvibrionaceae; genus Pseudomaricurvus. The sequence continues at coordinate 159,294 of PANW01000059.1, forward strand.
ACGCCATGATCAAAGCGAGGGTAGTGTCTGGCTCAGCGATGCCTGGCGCGGTTGAGGCTGGCGAGCATCTGATGTCGATGTTGCGCCCCTTCACTTACCGGCGTTATCTCGATTTCAGTGCCATCGAATCCATGCGCGATATGAAAACCTTGATCAATCGAGAGGTTCAACGCAAAGGCATCAGTTCCGACGTCAAGCTTGGCGCTGGCGGTATTCGTGAAATTGAATTCATCGTGCAGGTGTTTCAGATGATTCGTGGCGGGCGCGATCAGCGTCTGCGTGAGCGGCAAGTGCTGAAGTTGCTGCCGTTACTAGAAGCGGAAGGGTTCTTACCGGAAGGCGCGGCACAGCAGCTGGGGCAAGCCTACGTCTTTCTGCGCAATACCGAACACGCCATTCAGGGCTATCAAGATAAGCAGACTCAATCGCTACCGGTGGATGAATTGGATTACCAGCGCCTGGCCTGGGTATTGGGTTTTGATGAGGCGGAATCCTTTAGCGAGCAACTGGCCTTGCATCGCGAACAGGTCAATGATCATTTTCAGGATGTTATTGCTGAGCCCGAAGGCGAAAAAGACGAGGGCGATAGCGTCGATGACTGGGAACCCCTGTGGCCGAAACAGGGCGGACCTGAAGGGCAGGCGCTGGATATCGAATGGCTGCAAGGCGAGTTCGAAGCGCGAGGTTTTGTCGAGCCGGAACTGATGGCGAAAGAACTGGGTAAGTTAGCTGCGACTCGAGCCATTCAATCCATGCAGCCCGAAGGCCGTGCTCGTTTAGACGCTTTAATGCCGCGTCTGTTAGGTCTGCTGTTTGAGCGACAGGAGCCCGCGCAAACACTCACTCGAATATTGGTGTTGGTCGAGGCGGTGGCACGGCGCACGGCCTATTTGTTGCTGTTGGTGGAAAACCCCAACGCTCTGCGCCAACTGGTGCGCTTGTGCGGTGGCAGTAGCTGGATTGCAGATCAGTTAGCACGTCACCCCGCGCTATTGGATGAGCTACTGGATCAGCGCAGCCTCTACAACCCACCGGATAAAGACGCGCTGCGCGATGAATTGCGGCAACAAGTGCTGCGAGTAGGCTGGGATGATCTTGAAGGGCAAATGGAAACCCTGCGCTATTTTCGCATGGCCCACGGTTTGCGTGTGGCGGCCAGTGAGGTGACCGATGTTTTGCCACTGATGAAAGTCAGTGATTATCTCACTTGGCTGGCCGAAGTTATTCTTGAACACGTGTTGGCCTTGGCGTGGCAGCAGATGATCGCGCGTCACGGCAAACCACAGGCGAAAGCGGGTGACCCTGAGCCTGAATTTGTGGTGGTCGGCTACGGCAAGTTGGGTGGCATCGAGTTGGGGCATGGCTCTGATCTGGATTTGGTATTCATTCATAACGCCAGCGCCAATGCCTATAGCGACGGCGAAAAATCCATCGACAATCAAATGTTTTTTACCCGTTTGGGCCAGAAGATGATTCATATTCTCAATACTCAAACGGTCTCAGGGCAATTGTACGAAGTGGATATGCGCCTTCGCCCATCGGGCAATTCCGGATTGTTGGTCACCTCTCTCACGGCCTTTGAAAAATACCAGCGCAACGAAGCTTGGACGTGGGAGCATCAAGCGCTGACCCGCGCACGGGTAGTGGCTGGTGGTGAACAACTGGCACAACAATTTGAGCAGCTGCGTCACGACATTTTACGTTTGCCCAGAGAGCAGGCCAGCTTGAAGGCGGATGTGGTCAAAATGCGTGAGAAAATGCGAGACAGTCTCGGCAGTAAAGGCACCGAAGAAGAGAAGGCACAGGGCTTCCATCTCAAGCAGGACGCGGGCGGGATTGTCGATATTGAGTTCTTGGTGCAGTACTCGGTTCTGGCCTGGTCTGAGCAAGAGCCTGATCTCAGTCGCTGGAGCGATAACATTCGCATTCTAGAGAGTTTACAAGCCAGTGATCGCTTACAAGCCGATGAAGTCGAAGCCTTGGTTGAGGCCTACAAAGAGTACCGTTCCGCAGGGCATCGTTTGGCCTTGCAGCGTTTGTCGGGGCAGGTGAGCTCGTCGGAGTTCGCGGAACAAAGAGCGGCGGTGGCGGAGATTTGGCAGCGTTATCTGGGTTAGTTGTTGATAATTGTTGAGATACGAGATACGAGATACGAGATACGAGATACGAGATACGAGATACGAGAGTGAGCAGTTGCTGCTCGATCGCCGTTATTTCAGAAGAGTGGCTGCTCTAGAGACGCCTATATTCATAGGCATCTCTACTTAAGTGCGCCTTAATTCAAAAGCGCTTTATATGCAGGTCAGCCAGCCGTGGGTATCTTCGGCCAATCCCCATTGAATATCATTTAAGGTCTGGCGCAGTTTGGCGGTGGTGGGTCCAGCTTTGCCGTTGCCCACTTGATATTCCTGCCCGTTGTGCAGCAGGGTTCCCACGGGAGCGAGTACCGCGGCAGTACCGGATAGGGCCGCTTCACAGTTGGGGTTGCGACTGCGTTCAAGCAGTTCAGCCACCGACAGATCACGCTCCTCAACGGTCATGCCCAGATCACGCGCGATGGTGAGAATTGAATTGCGAGTCACGCCGTGCAAGAAACTCTCATCCAACGCTTTGGTGATTAGAGTATTGCCATCGATCAGCAAAAAGTTGGCGGCCCCGGTTTCCTGTACATCACCGTTGGGGCAAAACAGGATTTGGTCGACGTTTAGATCTCGCTTGGCATTCAGTGTGGGCAGCAGTGCGCTGGCGTAGTTACCGCCACTCTTGATGCGGCCCATGTGCGGCGCGCAGCGCATACCGTCTTCTTCCAACAGCAGGCGCAAGGTTGAATCAGCACCACCGGAAAAATAATCCCCCACTGGCGAAATCAATACGTATTGATAGGAGGTGCTTGAAGGCCCGGCAGCTTTGCCGATGGCGGGTTCGGTGCCGATATGAGTCGGACGAATGTAGAGCGAGCCAGGCACTTCAGGGGCTTGATCGGCGAAGCGTTCTACCGCTTGGATGATCATGGCGCGAGTCTGCTCACCGTCAATAGGTGGCAGTGCCAGCAATTCGCTGCTCTGCTTAAAGCGGGCGATATTGCAATCCATGCGGAAAATTTTGACACTGCCATCACTGTGGCGAAAGGCTTTTAATCCCTCGAAGCAGGTGCTGGCGTAGTGCAACACATGGGCGCCAGGGTGCATGCTAATGCTATCACTAGGCACCAGTTGAGGTTCACTCCACTTGTCTCCATTAAATTCGGTTAGAACCATTTCTGGCATAAAAACGCTACCGAAGGCAGTCATAGGGGAACCTCAAAATAGGGTGTCTGAACGGGTGAATGTATCTGGGCGCTACCCACCAATGGAGGATAAATTGACGCCGGAGAGCGATTGTAATTAGCCCGCCGTCAAAAGGGAATACTGAGGTGTCCCAGTTTGCCGCTCTTTTACTGGTGTTTGCTGAAAACTGAGGTATCATGGCGAGTTTTATTTTGCCCCTCAAAGAACGAGTAAAGTATAGATGGCGAACAGCAGGATATTAATCGTTGGCCCCTCTTGGGTGGGCGATATGTTGATGAGCCACTCCTTGATTCAACAGCTGAAATTGCAACACCCCAAGGCCGAAATCGACGTGTTGGCACCGGATTGGTGTCGAGCCTTGATCGAGCGCATGCCGGAGGTGTCTAATTCCATCGCCATGCCGGTGGGGCACGGCAGTTTGCAGTTGGGGGTGCGGCGTCGCTTGGCGGCGGTGCTGGCCAAACGCGACTATGATCAGGCCATTGTCTGCCCCAACTCGCTCAAGTCGGCGCTGATACCGTTTTTTGCGGGTATTCCGCTGCGCACGGGTTGGCTGGGGGAGATGCGTTATTTCCTGCTCAATGATCCCCGCAAACTGAAGAAGACGGCGTTTCCGCTGATGGTGCAGCGTTATGTTGCCTTAGCCACTGAAGGCGTTGCTCGCGCTGAGGAGCTGCCGCCGATTTTACCGCCCAAATTAACGGTTGATGCGGAGGCCCAAGCAGAGACTTTGAAGGAATTTGGCTTGCCGACGGAAAAGCTCATCGGCCTTTGCCCCGGCGCCGAATTCGGCCCTGCCAAACGCTGGCCGGATTATCACTACGCGGCCTTAGCGCAGCGATTGATTGATGGGGGGGGGGCAGTGGCCTGTTTTGGCTCTGCCAAAGACGCTGAAGTGGTCGACGCTATTGCCGAGCAGCTTGACGATCGCGCACAAGCTTCCTTCTATGGCATGGCGGGCAAGACGACTCTGCCTCAAGCCATCGATTTACTCGCTAGCTGTGATGCGGTAGTGACCAACGATTCTGGTTTGATGCACGTCGCTGCGGCAGTTAATACACCACTAGTGGCGCTCTATGGTCCTACCAGTCCAGATTTTACTCCACCTTTGAGTGATAAAGCTGAAGTGATTCGTTTGATTGATGGTTATCTGAAAATTAGAAAGGGCGATGATGCTCAGGGTTTTCACCAAAGCTTGATTGATATTCAGCCCGATCGAGTTTTCCAAGCTTTAGAGAAGGTGTTGTCCGCGTGAGAGTGTTGATTGTAAAAACCTCATCCATGGGCGATGTGATTCACACCTTGCCGGCGATTACTGATGCGCAGCGAGCACATCCCTCCATTCAGTTTGATTGGGTGGTCGAAGAGGGTTTTGCGGAAATTCCCAAGTGGCATCCCGCCGTGGATCGTGTCATTCCGGTGGCGATTCGTCGCTGGCGCAAAAACATTTTTAAGACCATGGGCTCAGTGGAGTGGAAACAGTTTCGCACTCAATTGCGAAAGCATCACTACGATCTAGTGATCGATGCTCAAGGGTTACTCAAGAGTGCTTGGGTGAGTCGCTTGGTGAAAGCGCCCACAGCAGGATTTGATAAGCACTCTGTTCGCGAGCGCCTTGCGGCTTGGGCCTATCAGCATCACTACTCGGTGCCCAAGGCCATGCATGCGGTTGAGCGTACGCGTTTGTTGTTTGCACAAGCGTTGGACTACCCCAAGCCAGAAACGAAAGGGTGTTACGGTGTTGACCGCAGTCGCTTTTGCAGCAGCACGCCCGAGTCCGCCAATGTGGTTTTTTTGCATGGTACCACCCGTCACGATAAACACTATCCCGAAAACTACTGGAGAGCACTGGCTCAGAAACTAACGAGTGAAGGGATTCGCGTGCGACTGCCTTGGGGAAATGAGGCCGAGAAAGAGCGTGCCTATCGTATCTCCAAGGATATCTCCGGCGCTGAAGTTTTACCCAAATTAAATCTCAATGGTTTGGCGGGAGTACTGGGGCAAGCCACCGCGGTGGTCGCGGTGGATACCGGATTGGGTCACTTGAGTGCGGCGTTGAATATTCCCAGTGTTTCACTTTATGGCCCAACCAGTCCGGCGTTAGTCGGGGCCTATGGGGAGAACCAAATACATTTGTGCGCCTCCGACTGTGAGCCGGTGACGCAGGTAGAAGACCCTGCTGTGTTTTCACCACTGACTGCCGAAGTGCTGCTATCAGCGCTCGAGCCGTTGCTGCCGCTAACCGCTGCGATCCCTTCGGAATAATGGTATGTCAGTAACCCTTGGTTTTTGTTTGTACAAATATTTCCCGTTTGGTGGTTTGCAGCGCGATCTCGTGCGGATTGCGGAAAGTTGCCATAAGCGCGGCGCTCGCATTCGGGTCTATACCTTCGCTTGGCAAGGTGAACTGCCCGATTGGATAGAGCTGTGTCTGGTGCCGAAAAAAGGTTGGAGCAGTCAGAGCAAAAATCGTCATTTTACCCAGTGGATCAATGAGCATCGACAAACCCATCCGATTGATCTGTTGATCGGTTTCAACAAGATGCCGGGGCTGGATGTTTATTACGCCGCCGACGGTTGTTATGAGGCTCGAGTCACTGAGCTTTACGGTGATTTTTATCGCCTGGGTGGTCGCTACAAACACTTTTCACGCTACGAAAGAGACGTATTTTCGTCACAGAGCGCCACTCAAGTGTTAATGATTTCGCAGCTTCAAATTCCCATTTTTAAGCGTTTCTATCAAACTCCGGATGAGCGGCTGCATTTGCTGCCTCCGGGCATTGCCCGCGATCGAATTGCTCCGCCCAACAGCGTGGAGCTGCGCCGAGAGTTTCGTCGCGAGTTTGGCATTGCTGATGATGAATATTTGTTGCTCATGGTGGGTTCCGGCTTTAAAACCAAAGGTGTAGATCGAGCGCTGGACGCTCTGGCCGCTTTACCTGCCAAACAGCGCAACAAAACACTCTTATATGTGATTGGACAAGACAATCCGCGCGGCATCCTTAAGCAAGCAAAGCGACTGGGTGTCGAAGCGCAGTTTCAAGTTTTCAGTGGTCGCGACGATATTCCACGCTTTATGCAGGGCGCGGATTTGTTGATTCACCCCGCTCGCCATGAAAATACCGGCACAGTATTAATAGAGGCTCTGGTGGCAGGTTTGCCAGTTTTGGTGACCGATGTGTGCGGTTATGCTCACTATGTAAAAGATGCCGATATGGGACGTGTGATGGCATCGCCCTTTGATGGGGCCGTGTTAGCCCAGCAGCTGTCGGAGATGCTGGCAGAGATGACGGAGAGTGCCGATCAGTGGCGCAGGCGCGGCGCTGAGTTTGCCTCGCAAGCCGATGTTTACAGCATGCCCGACGTGGCGGCTGAAAAAATTATGGCATGTGCGGCGGGTGAGTTGTGAAGGTGTTTCTGAATGCGACCTTTGAGCAGTTGTGGCAGGGCAAAGACCCTTTTGAGCAGGCCGATGCTATCAGCGGCGATGTCTACCGCGAGTTGGATGGGCGTCGAACTCTGCGTTTCGAAGCCAATGGTCGAGGGTATTTTCTCAAGCAGCATAAAGGCGTCGGCTGGAAGGAGATTATCAAAAATCTGCTATCACTGCGCTTGCCGATATTGGGCGCCGCCAATGAAAAGAACGCAGTTGAAGCGCTAACCAACGCTGGTGTGGGCACCATGACCGTTGCGGCTTTTGCTGAGCGAGGTGCCAATCCTGCCGCACAAGAATCATTTATTATCACAGAGGCGGTCGAGCCATCCATCTCTCTTGAAGATTTGGCGATTGAGTGGCGACAGAGTCCGCCGAGTCTGAAACAAAAACGTGCGCTGTTGAATCTCGTGTGTGATATGACTCGCAAAATGCACGATGCTGGGGTCAATCATCGCGACTTTTATATTTGCCACTTTTTACTGCGCAATCGCGATTGTGATGCTGATCCTGATCTGACGTTGATTGATCTGCATCGCGCGTTGATTCATTCACATCTACCATATCGGTGGCGACTGAAAGACCTAGCCAGCCTCTATTACTCGGCTTTCGATGTGCCGCTAACCAAAACCGATCGTTTACGGTTTATTCGTAGGTACAGCGGCCAGCCGTTACGGAAGGAGTTTGGTGCTAATCAGCGTTTGTGGCATGAGGTACAGACTAAAGCCGATTTGCTTTACGTCAAGGCGCAACGCAAGGGAATTCTAAGATGATTAACGAATGGTGGATTGACGACGGTCTTGGGCCAGAAGCGCAAGCCGCTTTCGCCAGTCTTGAGCATTGTTTTCAATCGACCGGAGACGTGGTCTCAGCGAGTGGTATCTCTGAAGTTCAGCGGTTGCAGCTGGATGGTAAAACTTACTACCTGAAGCTCTATTTTGAAGCCGGTGCACGACTCAATAAATATCTAGGTAAAAGCAAGGTCCGTCGGGAGTGGGAAAACCTACTAGCGTTCAAGCGGTGGGGTTTGTCTGTCGCAAAAATTGTTGTACGCGGTGAGCAATCGACTAAGTGGTTGCAGCGACGAGGGGTTCTTATTACTGAAGGCGTCGATGATTCTGTTGATTTGGCCGAGTTAGCCAGACAATCATCGCCGTTACTCAAACAGCCGGATTGGTTGTTCTGTGTTATCGAGCAAGTTGCGCAAGCGGCTCGAGTCATGCATCAGCATCGGTTTGCACACAACGATTTGAAGTGGCGCAATATCCTCGTTAGTGGCACCGAAGATAGCCCGGTTGTGACCTTGATCGATTGCCCTTCCGGAAGATACTGGAGCTGGCCGTTTTGGGAATATCGACGGATGAAGGATTTGGCGTGTCTGGATACAATCGCAAAACACGCACTGACTAAAGATCAGAGGGTGCGGTTTATGCGACGTTATTGGCAGTTATCGGACGGCGAACCTTTGAGCAAGTTGCAGCAACGCAAGCTGAAAAGAATTGCGTCCTTTTTTTCCGGTAAAAAGTAGTCACGTGTATGAAAAGTTATATCGATAGCGACTTTAAAACACTACTAGCAGTTAATCATCTTAGTGACTTTGATGACCTGTGGTCGATGCAGGTTGAGCTGGTCGAGCCAGGTAATGAACGGCGGGGCGGATGGAGCCATGTCGCGCGCATAGAGTTGCTTGATGAAGGTGGCGAGACTCATTGTTTTTACATGAAACGTCAATACAATCACAACAACCTGAGCTTCTATGCCCCTCTAGGCGAGCCGACCTTTTCACGTGAATATCGCAATATCAAGCGCTACGCGGCTCTCTCCATCGGCGCGCTGGATACTGTCTATTACCATCGTCGGCGTATTGATGGCAAAGATGCCGCAATTTTGATTACTCGAGCCCTGGACGATTTTTCGCCATTGAGCGAGCTTTGGGAGAATTGGAAAAGTAATCGCGGCTTAAGTGATCAGCAAAAATCACAACTACTGGATGATGTGGGCAAGGCGATTGGCCGACTTCACGGCAGTGGTTTGTTTCATAATTGTTTGTATCCAGGGCATGTGTACGTTTGCCCTGGAGAATCGGGTTATGACGTGCGTTTTATTGATTTGGAGAAAACCCGCTATCAGGTGCTGCGGCGCAGAGGGTCGATCGCTGATTTGGATGCATTTTTGCGTCGTTCAGAAGTTCTAAAGGATCAAGAGTGGTCGCGGCTGCTCGCTAGCTACCTGCGCGCAAGTCAGCTGTCCATAGATCCTAAGCGGCTTACCGAGAAATTGGCAAAGCGCGCGGCGAGCAAGCGGAATTCCAATTAATGGAAGATTCTTGGCGCGATGAGCTACTGCGATCTAACCGACACCCGAGTCTACCTTTTGAGCTGCAATTGGGAGATGGGCCACGAGTCGTCGTCGATCACTGGTTGCGTATTTTGCCGGGTAAACGCTATGTCGGGCGTGCTCAGATGGCGGGGCAGACGGTGGTGGTCAAGCTATTTGTTGGCGTTCGGGCTTTCGTGAAAGCCGAGCGAGAAGCTGAGGGAATCCACCGGTTACAGCAGGCGGAGCTGCACACTCCCGCTTTGTTGGAGCAGGGCTGTGAGGGCGGTGCGGCTTGGGTTGTGACGGCCTATATCGGTGAGAGCCGAACCCTGTTTGATGCGGCTGATTTGTCGGTCGACGCTAACTTTTCACCTTCATTGTCAGATTCTCCCGATGATCAAGGCTTACAATACGCTCAGAGTGTGGTGCGAACCATCGCTGAAATGCACCTCAAGGGACTGGTTCAAACGGACATTCATCCCGGCAATTTCCTCATCGACAACTCGTCAAATCAGAGCGATTGCTGGGTGATCGATCCAGCGGACGTTGTCTCAGAGACATCAAAGCAGGGTAGGGCAGAGAACATTGCCCTGTTCTTGGCGCAACTTCCTGAGATTTGGTGGCCGCATTTGTTGAGAACCTACAGTGAGATCACAGACTCTGAGGCTAATTGTGATAAAGTGCGGGCCTTGGCGTGGCAAGCTCAAGCCCGACGGGCCGCGGACCTCGCCCATAAGAGCGTGAGAGACTGTACCTTATTTAAGGTGCGCCACGATTGGAGGCGTTTTGTCGCTCTCTGGCGTGAAGACGAACAGTCGCTGGGGCCTTTGTTAGACGACCTCGATGGCTGGATATCCCGCTCAAAGATTCTAAAAGATGGTGGCAGTGCGACGGTTGCACGGGTCGACTATCAAGGGCGCGAACTGGTGATCAAGCGCTACAATCTTAAAGGTTGGTCGCATCGACTAAAGCGTTTTTGGCGACCGACGAGAGCATGGCACAGCTGGATGGCGGGACATCGGCTTCGTGTCATCGGTATTAATAGCCCCAAGCCACTGGCCATGGTTGAGCATCGATGGGGCCCACTGCGCGGGCGTGGCTATTTGGTTACGGAAAAGGCCGAGGGGCTAGACTTACTCGCGCTAGATTCGGCCAATACCTCGTTTGAGCAGGTCGCCGCCGCACTAGGGCGAATGCTCGAACTTTTTCGGCGTCACCATATAAGTCATGGCGACCTCAAGGGCACTAACCTGCTTTGGTCGTCTGAGTTAGAAGTTATCGATTTAGATGCCATACGTTGGCATAACAACCAGGCTCGCTGGCAACGAGCTTACCAAAAAGATTGTGTCCGACTGCAGCGTAATTGGCAGTCTGACAGTGCCGAGCACGAATACATCGCAGCGGTGATTAACAGCTCTAGCTGAACCCACCGCTGAACAAATTTTAGTCAACATTTATTGAACTTGGAAGAGGTTAACTGCGTGTCCTTAATCGTATTAGGTTTGTCCGGAGCACTGAATCACGATCCCTCCGCGGCATTGTATATCGATGGAGAATTGGTAGCAGCGGCGGAAGAGGAGCGTTTTGTCAGAGACAAGCACGCGAAAAACCGCCTACCTTATGAATCTGCAAAATTCTGTATTGAGCAGGCAGGCATTAAACCGGAAGACATCAATGTAGTGGCCATCCCGTTTGCGCCCATCAGTATTACTGAGCCCCATCGCTGGCACTACGCCAAGCGCTATTGGTACGCACCCGATCGCGCCTTGGATGCCATCCTCAATGGTAATCGTCGCTATCGCCGTTACAAAAACAAAGTGGTGTGGCTGCTTGAGCAGTTGGGGATTAACCCTAAAGACGTAGAGATAGAGTCTGTCGAGCATCACATGGCTCACGCATCTAGCGCTTACCATTGCAGTGGCTTCAAAGAAAAAACCGCCATTATGGGTATTGATGGTAAAGGCGAGTATGCCACCACCTTCTTTGGCTACGGCGAAAACGGCAAAATCCATAAGATCAAAGAGTTTGTTGATCCGGATTCTCTTGGCGGTCTCTACGGTGCCATTACGGAGTTTCTCGGCTTCGAAATGCTCGATGGCGAATACAAAGTGATGGGCATGGCTCCTTACGGCGATGCCAGTAAATACGACTTCTCGCGACTGGCCAAATTTGAGAATGGCGAGCTGATTATCAACACGGATTACGCCAATGTGATTGGCCTGCGCCGTCACAAAGATAAAGGCAAAGGTTACTACTTTAGCGACAAATTGATCGAGTGGTTGGGGCCTAAGCGCGAAGGCGATATTGCCGATGAGCCTTATATTCACTATGCCGCTAGCATGCAGGCATTGTTTGAAAAGCTCGCGCTGCAAATGATGGATTATTATCTCGGCGATATCTTGAAAGAAACCGGTAAGTTGGCATTTGCCGGTGGTGGTGCGCTTAACGTCAAGCTCAATCAAAAGATCGTTGCCCGTGAAGAGCTGAAAGAGCTGTTTGTCCAGCCTGCGTCTGGCGATGCCGGCACCGCCATTGGTGCGGCAGCCTATGTGTCCGAGCAGCGCGGTGTGTCTGTTGAAAAGATGGAGCATGTGTATCTCGGCCCCAGCTATACGCCAGAAGAGATTATTGCGGCCTGTGCCAAGCATCCTCACAAGCCTAACTGGAAGCAGATCGACAATGTCCCGAGCGATATTGCAAAAATTCTCGCCGAAGGGCATCCAGTGGCTTGGTTTCAAGGCCGTATGGAATTCGGACCAAGAGCACTCGGCGGACGCTCGATCCTAGGTTGTCCTAGTGTGGACGGCGTGGCGGACAAAATTAACGAACAAATCAAATTTCGTGAGCGCTGGCGCCCCTTCTGCCCAAGTATGTTGAGTCGCGTCGCGCCAGAAATGTTCAAAGTGGATCATCCTGCGCCCTACATGACCTTCACCTTTGAGGTAAACGACAGTTGGAAAGACCGAGTTCCTGAAGTGGTGCATGAAGATGGGACCGCTCGTGCACAGGCGTTGCAGCCAGGAGTGAATGATCCCTACTACCAGCTGATGGAAGAGATGGAGAAACTCACCGGCAATGCCGTGGTAATGAATACTTCTCTCAATCGTCGGGGTGAGGCTATGGTGTGCTCACCCACTGATGCCTTAAATATGTTCTTTGGATCCGATTTGGAATATCTGATTATGGAAAATGTGCTGGTTGCAAAGACGTCAGGGTAGAGAATTTCGATGCATTCTTCTCGTTGGGTTTTACAATTGTGCCATAGTTATGGGGCTCCTTTTGATGATGTAGCACGCCAGTGGGCTTGTTTATTTGACGACACGGAGTATAAGATTCTCACAGTTTTTCTAACGGGAAAGCCCGATGAACGAGTGACACAACAAGTTGGCGGAGATGCCGTCGTTTATCTAGGCTATAGATCTAAGGATCTAAAAGGGCTTAAACGTAAACAAATACGTGATATTGAATCATTGCACGTTCAGTATAAATTTGAGTTTGTTGTGGCTCATCGTTATAAACCTATCTTTATCGCTGCGCATCTAAGAACTCTGAAAGTCTACGGTGTTCTTCACGCATATGGCGTTTTTGAGAGCTATTGGCGCCGTCGTTTCGTTGAGCGTCGCTCCGATAAAATAACATTGCTCGGCGTGTCAAACGCTATTCGAGATGATATTAAGCTGTCTCTGTCGAAATTTCCTTCTGAGCGTATTCAAACTTTTTATAATAGGGTGAATGTGGAAACTTTACAGTCAGGCTTGGCCAATCGAGCCGAAGCGCGGGGTTATCTTAATATACCTCAGGATGCATATGTTGTGGCTAATGTTGGTCGACTTCATCCGGATAAAGACCAAGAAACCTTATTGATCGCTTTTGCCAAGGCTAGTGAAAGTTTGACAAACGCCATATTGGTTATTGTCGGTGAGGGCCGTTTGAAAGCCAGTCTCGAGTCAAAAGCCAGAGAATTAAACATCATCGAGAAAGTGGTATTCACCGGACGGGTGGAAGGTGTCTGGCGGTTTTTTAAGGCGTTTGATGTTTTTGCGCTTACCTCGAATTATGAGCCCTTCGGCATGGTGCTATTGGAGGCCATGGTGGCCGAAGTCCCTGTCGTAGCTACGAATGTCGGCGGTGCGCCTGAAGTGCTCGGTGATTGTGGCCACCTTGTTGGCCTTGGCGACACTGAAATGTTGGCCAAACTCCTCATGTCTGATGTGAAAACCTTCAATCGAGAATTAGGGTTACAGCGAGTCACGGAAAAGTTTAGTGATTCTGCAGCGAAACGTGAGTTTACACGGCTGATAGAGAGTGATGCAGAATGACCAAACCTTTACGAGTTTTAGCGTTAACTCAATCAGATAGGATGCCCAATTGGGATCTTTTTTACGAAGAATTAGGAAACTATGTCGATCTGGATTTTCGCAAGCTAAATCGTAGTGAACAGAGTAATCTAAAAAAGTACTTTCGAAATATCGATCTAGATAATTACGATCGTATATTTTTGGAATTACGATTTAAGCGTCAACTTAAGCAGCGAAACTTTATCGCGACTTTACCCAATTTGGTCGAGTATGAGTCAGATGCCAACCAAAATTATAAGAAGGGCGGAAAATACCAAGGAAAGTGGTCCAAATACTATTCCAGCATGAGTAGTTTACGCATCATTTGTACAGGCCATATTGTGACCGCTCGGCTGAGAGACGAAGGGTATGACGCGGTGTGTGTGCCAAAGGGATTCAATGAGACTGAGATTAGTTGTCTCGATCAGTCGCGAGATATTCAGCTGGGATTCATTGGCCGTGTAGAGAAGGCCGCGTACAATGATCGCAAGAAGCTCCTTGATCTTTGTGTGAAGCGATTGGGCTTGCAAATGCTTAGAACCAATCCTGGGGCAGCATACAATCAAATGCTAAATCGAATTCGTTTTTTTGTTAGTGCCGATATTGGTCTTGATGAGTATATGATTAAGAACTTTGAGGCTATGGCAGCAGGGTGTGTTCTGTGTTGTTATCGACAAGGGCGTGGAGAAGAAGATGCTCTGGGATTTATTGATATGGACAATGTTGTTCTTTACGACGATGTGGATGAGCTGGAGGCCAAGCTGGATTATTTAAAAGGCAGAGCTTCAGAAGTGGATTTGATTGCCGAGCGTGGAAGAGCACTGGTCGAATCGAGATATGGTTTAAAATCTCTGGCCCGACAAACAGCCGAAGTCTTAGTCGCTCCCGTGATGTTTATGAAGCCTATGACGATGACACAAAAACTTCTTGCGAGGTTAGGGCGTTGAGAGTCAAGCGTTCGTCGATTTGTTTTGTTATCCCCTATTTTGGTGAGTTTCCTTTTTGGATGGACTACTTTATAGAAAGCTGTTCCTCTAACAGCTCTGTGGATTATGTTATTTACAGTGATAATCCCCTGCCTAAAGGATGGCCTGCCAATATTACTTACCACTATATTTCATTTGATGATTATAAGAATTTGGTGAGCCAACGATTGGGTATCCGCTTTAACCCTATAAACCCTTATAAATTGTGTGACCTTAAGCCCGCCTACGGGATGATTCATGACAACGATATTAAAGGGTACGATTTTTGGGGGTTTTGTGATATCGATTTAATTTTTGGAAACATACGTAAGTTTCTAACCCACAACGTACTGAATTCCTGTGATTTTTATAGCGCCTATGAACGACGAGTGTCGGGGCACTTTTTCTTAACTAGAAACACTCCCGAACTAAATAAATCTTTCATGAAGGTGGATGGCTGGCGGAAAGTGTTTGAAGATGTTGAGCATCATTGCTTTGATGAAAGAGCGTTTTCTAGTCTCTTTGTTAAGTTTAAAAATCACCCCGCTTGGTCAAAAAATATATTGTCTTGGTTGTTTTTACCTCTCAGTCGTCGGTCGGTGTTTGAAGAGCAGTATTCTACACCAGGTCTGCGTTATAACTGGGTAGATGGCACGAGGGATTTTCCGACAGAATGGTATTGGCGCGACGGTGCTTTGACGAACAACGCTTCCGATAGGGAGTTTCTGTATTTTCATTTCTTGAAGTGGAAGAGGAACTGGGGCGGGAAAAATAGTAGAGACGCCCCTACAAGTATAAAATGGATGGTTGATGATAGTGGTTTTCATAGTGCTTGAGTGTGAACAGGCTAAGGTGTTTCTTTGAGAGTCTTAACTTTATTGTTAATGGGCGGAGAGGAAGCCGTAGCCGTCCACAATGTTCACGGTAATATTCTAAGTGGACTTGCTGATATAGAAAAGAGCGACGTAGTTTTTATTTCTGAGGCCAGTGGAAATACTTCAGTTTTTCCACTGGGAACAGAAATAAAATACCTTGGTAAGAATAAGAAGATTCTTACAAGGGGGCATAAGTTTAGATTCTTTCTTTCTAGAAGACGTTTAGAAGCTGATGTTGGGAGTTTTTTGTCGGGTTATGATCTGGTAATTACAGATGGACTTTTGACTACTGCTTTGATCGCTAAGCAGGTAGATAAGTACGGTTTAAAATCTCTGACGATTGTGCATGGAGAACAAACTAAGATTAGACCCTTAGTAAGTAGCAGAATACCTTACCTTGTTGGAGGGTCTTTCTATTATTCCTGCGTCTCTGGTTCGGTGAAGCAATCTCTGCTGAATAACGTGGAGTTGCCTGAAAAAAGAGTCCGGGCCATTGTGAGTGGTTTGGACGATAAATTGTTGGAGATGAGGCGTTTTGATCGAGCTGAATCTAGAGTATTTTTCGGGCTTTCTTCAGAAGATTTTGTGATTGGATGCGTGGCTCGTGTTGAACGGCACAAAGGGATCATAGACTTGCTTAAGGCCTTTAGTAAATTTATCTCTAAAGGCTACAAGGCTAAACTGTTGTTGATAGGGGATGGATCTATTCTCAAGGAAGTAGATCTGCTCTCTAGAGAGTTGGGTGTTGATGCTTCAGTGTTACTGCCTGGCTATTTAAATTATGCAGACCGATACCTTTTAGCTATGGATGTCTTTGTGTTGTTGTCCAAAACGGAAGGGCTAGGTTTGTCCGTTTTGGAGGCTCAATTTTCCGGCTTGCCAGTGATGTTGAGTGATATTCCTGCTTTTAGGGAAATTCAGAAACTTTCAGTTTCGGATTCTTGTAGTGTAATCGAGGGTGAGCAGGATCTAATTGCCAGATGGATTGCTTTGCATGAAAATCCAGCCGAAGAATGTAATTATGATCTATCTTGGTGTTCAGTGGATCTTATGAAAAATAGCTATAAAAGCCTTGTTTCTAGCATAATGCAATAGTTGATATTTTATGACAGGTGTAAAAGTCTTAAGGCGTATTCAGTCTTTTTCGTTAAATATGATTTTGATTGGACTGTTTTTTTCTGTGTCTGGCTTTTTGTACATTGATGATGACTATTCAAGAGTGATTTACTTAACTGTGATTTTGTTTTCACTCCTATTCTGGTTCCTTGAATTTCCAGATATGTCATTTTCAAAAAACCTATTCAGATATTCGTTTCAATGGAGGTTGGTGACGGTCTTTTTTCTTTGGGTCTTTTTTTCATCATTGATAAATGAGGCTTCTGCCTTAAAAGTTTTGTCGAGATTGTTGGCGATATACTTCTTCCTCTACGGGGTTGCTTTAGCAAGAATGTATAGGCCTAAAGAGTTTTATTTCGTGCTTTTATTGGGTGTGGTGGTTGCAGTAGCGTTACTCTGTCACTCCACAATAGGCTTCTATTCCAAAAATTCTCTGACAACCAGGCTGGTAGGGTTTGGGATGGACGTAAGAAATCCTGTTGTAGTTGGTGTAGTGGCAGCGGGGTTGTCGGTCATGGCCTATGTATTAGCGCGAACCGCTGGTTTCAACAGGGTTTTAGTTTTTCTGTTGAAACTTATTGCTCTGAGTTTATTTGTAATCTGTGTCTTTTCATGGTCAAAAACACCTTTCTTGGGACTGCTAGCTGGGTTGGTTTTTTATTTTCTAATTGTGGGGAGAGCTAAGGGAAAGAGGTTGTTGGCTCAGATGGGTGGAGTTATTGTGGTCGTAACAGCGCTTATGTGGTTGTCCGATTCATGGCGATTGGCAGATGTTGATGCGTTGATGACCCTTAGTAATAGGTTGCCTATATGGCTGAATCTTATTGATTCGATAAAGAGCAATTTCTTCTTTGGTGTCGGTATTGATTCTGACGCGGTGTTTGAGGGCGAAAATGATTTGTCTATGGAGCATCCTCATAACTCTTATCTTCAAGCGTGGTATTATACAGGCTGGCTCGGTTTTTTGTTGTTTACGTCTATCTACTTGTATCCGGTCTGGAGTGTTATCCTTTCTCAGGGAAGAGGTAAACATTTACTGTGGTGCTTCGGGTTTGTGTTCGGAGTCCAACTTGTCGATGTGCATGTTTTCTTATCTCGACCAAATTTATACTGGTTCATTCTTTGGTTGCCGGTGGGTTGGTTTGCGATTGAAGAAATGAAGTCGAAACAGGGGTGTCGCACTTAATTGGGGCTATCAAAATAGGGACTATTCTAAGGATTTAAGCTTCTTAAGTACTGAGGGCTCTTTTTTTCGCTTAGTGCCTTTGGTCTCGCTGTCTTCCTTATCAGTCGGTGTTGGCGAAAGCTACGGAGTGGTGGCTCATTCCATTGGAATTACCGATAAAGGTGGAGATTGTTGTTTCCTTTTTCGGAGTTACTGTATAGACGTATTTTTAGCCAATTACTTTGCCATGAATGTTCCCTCAATATTATTCGTGTTATCAGGATGGATTTGTTCTTCGTTAGAGTGTTCAGAAAAGGCAAGCCGATGACTACGGTTTTTCGGTTTATAGGTTTATAGGTTGGCTGAGGGATAAGCTATCAAGAGATTTGCAAACAAAATGTCAGTTTTGTTAGAGATACTATAATTCAAGTTTTCCAAGATAATTAATGACTACAAGCCATTAACAGTTTTGATGTCATTGTATTTAAGAGATATGAGATCTATGTCTGAAGCAATAGCTCCTGAAAATGGTGCAAAGATTTATTGGCGTTTACTCTGTTACCTAAAGTCGCATCTATTCTTGTTCGGGTTTAGTATCTTGGGTTTTTTGGTTTTTGCTGCCAGTCAACCCGCCTTGGCACAGGTGATGGAATGGTTGATCGAAGCCATCGACAGCGGTGACAAAGATCAACGGATCATTATTCCTCTGACAATGATGGGCATCTTTGTGGTGAGAGGCATCGGGTCTTTCATTGGTAATTATTATATTGCCAAAGTCTCGCTCAATATCGTTCACACTTTGCGGATCCAGTTGTTCAACCAATTAACGACTTTGCCGAGTAACTATTTCGATGCGCATAATTCCGGCAATCTGATTTCTCGTATCATTTACAATGTACAGGGTGTGACCGGTGCCGCGACCGACGCGTTGAAAGTTCTCATTCGTGAAGGCGCTACTGTCATTGCGCTGTTTGGCTATTTGCTTTGGAAAGATTGGAAGCTAACCATGGTGTTTGTGGTTATCGCTCCCTTTATCGGAATAATCGTATCTTTGGTGGGCAAGCGCTTGAAGAAGCTAGCCAGCAAAATTCAGGTGGTGATGGGTAACATTACTCACATTTGTTCTGAAATGATTTCTGGTTATCGTGTCATGCGAACGTTCTCTGGTGAAGATTATGAGAAACGACGATTTGAACGCGCCAGTGGTGAAAACCTAAAACAAAATTTGAAGCTGGTAAGAACCAGTGCGATAGCTACGCCAGTGATGCAGGCCATCGTTGCAATGGCCATGGGAACCTTGGTCTTCCTGGCGATGACCTTCATGGATACCTCCTCTCCTGGGCCTTTCATCGCCTACATCACCGCTGCCGGATTACTGCCAAAGCCCATCCGCCAACTGAGTGAAGTTTATGGCACGATTCAAAAAGGTATCGCCGCCGCGCAGAGTATTTTCGAACAGCTTGATGAAGTTTCCGAGACAGATTCTGGGAAGCGTGAAGTTGAACGAGTGCGCGGACATATTGAGATCAAACAGCTCGACTTCGCCTATAACACTGAAGAAGGCAATGTTCTCAAACGTATTGATCTCGAAATCAACGCCGGTGAAACCGTCGCTCTGGTGGGAAGCTCGGGTAGTGGTAAGTCGACCTTGGCGAGTCTGATCCCACGTTTTTACGATTACCAAAGCGGTGAGATTCTGGTTGATGGTCATCCACTGACGGACTATCGCCTTGCGTCGTTAAGGGAGCAGATCGCACTGGTTAACCAAGATGTGGTCTTGTTCAATGACACTGTCGCCAGTAATATTGCCTACGGTGGTCTACAGGACGCTTCTGAAGAGGCGGTTCAGCAAGCCGCGAAGGCCGCTCACGCGACGGAATTTATTGAAACCATGCCGCAGGGCTTCGACACCTTAATTGGCGAAGATGGCACCCGTTTATCGGGCGGGCAGCGTCAGCGCTTGGCGATTGCTCGGGCACTATTAAAAGATGCCCCTATCTTGATTCTGGATGAGGCAACTTCCGCTTTGGATACCGAATCTGAGCGCGCCATCCAAGATGCGCTTGATGTATTGATGACAGGGCGGACAACCTTAGTCATCGCGCATCGATTGTCGACCATTGAAAATGCCGACAAAATTGTGGTGATGGACCAAGGAGAAATTGTCGAAATGGGGACGCATCAGCAATTGCTAGAGCAGCAGAGTGTTTATGCTCGTTTGCACTCAATGCAATTCCAAGAGTCGCCCTAGTGGTTCAAAGGCGTTGCTCGACGTGATTGCTCGAATATGAGTCGTTGGTTTGCTCGCCTGAGATTGCTTAGGATCGGAAGGCTTGTCGAGCAATCCCGATACAGACCTGCTCAGCGACCCGATCGATCTGTTCTATCTTCCGATTCTAGCCAATCGTCATGATAAATCGCTCTAGCGGTTAAATAAGACCCTGCTGCAGCTTGCGAGCTGCAGCACTACACCCTCGCGCTATCTCGGGTTAAAATAGTGCTCTTTTGACGAACTCTACCGAGAATTCCCTATGTTGTTGTCTATGCCCCGTTTTGATCAATCCCAAGTGCTGGTTATTGGGGATGTGATGCTCGACCGCTATTGGCATGGTGGCACCTCTCGAATTTCGCCTGAGGCACCGGTACCGGTGGTCAAAGTGGGCGGAGTGGAAGATCGTCCGGGGGGGGCGGGCAACGTCGCCCTCAATATTGCCGCCTTGGGGGCCGGAGCCTCGCTGATCAGTGTGGTGGGCGAAGATGAAGCCGCCGAGGCCTTGCGCAGTCGACTGGAGTCAGTAGGCATTCACACAGACTTTCAGGTCTCAGCGGATAAGCCAACGATTACTAAGTTGCGAGTCATCAGCCGTCATCAGCAGTTGATCCGTATGGATTTTGAAGAGTCCTTTGCCTCCCAAGACAGCAGTGGCTTTGCCGAAAAGGCGAAGAAGCTCCTGCCTCTGATGGGAGCGGTGGTGCTATCGGACTACGCCAAGGGCACCTTACAAAACACGCAAATATTAATCGAGAGTGCTCGCGAGGCCGGTGTCCCGGTACTAGTAGACCCTAAAGGCACTGAGTTTGAACGCTATCGTGGCGCTACCCTGTTAACCCCGAACTTGCATGAATTTGAGGCCGTGGTGGGAGTCTGTGAGCACGAGTCTGAGCTGGTTGAGAAAGGCACCGAGCTAATGCTGTCGCTGGACTTAGAGGCGCTGCTGGTGACTCGCGGGGAGCACGGCATGACGCTGTTGCGCCCCAACCAACCGGAGTTTCATTTACCTGCGCGGGCGCGAGAAGTTTTCGATGTGACGGG
>PANW01000060.1 GCA_002707785.1 Cellvibrionaceae bacterium
TTGGCTTTACTGCGCAACGCAGTTTGAAAGCCGGTTTAAGGGATTGGTGGGAACCGCCTACAAACTTAAAACGGTTTGTGAATCTCTCGATTACCAACGGACACCGGGTATGGGTTCCTGCAGGCTGCTATTCGAATAACACCCTCCAATCAAACATTCTTCATTCTCGTAAGGGAAGGCTGGCTGCTACCTGACATTTAGGGTTTTGACGCTTTATTTCTATAAGCGTTATCAAACAATTTTACTTGTGTGAGAACCTAAAAATTAGTGAAAATTGACAGTATCTCTTCCTTAGAGTGGGTGTCCGTTTTATTTACCCAGCCCACTGGGGGCCCTTTTATTCGATAAATAGCTTTCATAGAGGTTTCAATGGAACGCTTATCAATGTTTCTGTTTTTTCTCCTAGCCAATAATGCTTCAATTCAGGCGCAATCCCCTTCTGCTGAAGGGATCTGGGAATCACCAGATCACGAAAGTAGAATTGAAATTTACAAATGTAGCAACAATCTCTGCGCTAAAGTTATCTGGTTGGAACCAACCTTAAGCGCTCAAGAGTCCGAATTTCTGGATACTGAAAATCCCGATTCACAGTTAAGATCTCGCCCTTTGCTCGGATTAGTTTTTCTAAAATATGTTGAAAAAACTGGCAACCAGAATTGGTCTGGAGGAGAAATATACGATATAGAATCTGGTGAAAGTTATAGCGCCAAACTTGAACTCGAGACTAATAATAGCCTAAAAATATCAGGCTGTTGGAGCTTTCTCTGTGAGGGGGAGGTTTGGAAACGGATAATTGAATAGCCGCGGAAGAAATGGTTGCATTTCATATAGAAATTTGGAACTTTAACGCCGTTGGCAGGGGGCCATGAAGCGTAGTTGTTTTTGGTGTAGTGGAGCGGCAGCGCAACGAGCCAAAAGCAAACGTAGCTTTATGGCTCCTCTTGCCCAACCTTGTTAAGTGCCCATGCTGCGGGCTTTGCTGCTGCAAGTAACGGAGCTTTTGCTCTTATATCAACTTTTGACAGCAAGCCGAAAAGATGATCATTCAGATTTGAGTTATTTAAGAAATAACAGGCAAATGAATCTAATGACTCTATTTTCCCTTCAAGGCTGAAGTACTCCTTCACATTACTTGATTCTAAAAGTGTTTCTATAAATACAAAGTCTTTAAATACTTCTATAGTATTACTTTTTTCAAGGATTTCTTTTGTCTCATAAATTGAAAAGTCAATATTATCAATATCAGGAGCCTCTTTTTTAAGAATGGCCTCAATGCTTAGATTGTTTAATGCAGGAGATAATTTATTGAAGTACATATCTTGCCAGTGCATTCTTACAATAGCTTTATAAATATCTTCTTGTAGCGATTCAAATATAGCATTAAAGTTTATAGCTAAGTTTGCGAGTTTGGTAATGCAGCTATTAAGGTTTTCAAGATTAGTGTCTGCACCTACTGAAATATCACTAATCACTTCGTTAAGTTTTACAACTTGGGCTATTGCCTCATCAGAAAGTTTTGTCTGCCTCTCCTTGGTGCTGTTTTTAATGTATTGTTTCAATGCCAGGAGGAAAGCAAAAGCCGTAGCCAGTTGTGCGATAACGCTCATACCTTCGATGAGCTTTATTTTATCTCCAAATATATCTACCAACCATACGAGACCAGTTGCTATATAAAATAAACATATAATCGAAAGTGTTGAATACCACACTACTCCTTCGAGTGTATTCCGTTTCGATTTTTTTCCTTTCTCGAATAGCAAGATATTCTTCCTTTGCGCTGGTGTTCCCCACAAAAAGTAGACACCTTACTTATGCAGCGATAGCTGCTTTCTCTTCAAAAGCGACGGGACTAACCCCATCGTTAGCAGAGTGCCTTCTCTTGCGATTGTAAAAGATTTCAATGTAACCAAATATACCCGAACGTGCTTCCTCAATCGACTGGTAATTCTTTGCGTAGATTAACTCTACTTTCAATCGTGCGTAGAATGATTCCATCACGGCATTATCCCAACAATTTCCCTTTCGACTCATACTGCGCTTAATGCCCTGTCGCTCGAGAAAAGATACGTAGTCGTTAGCGCGATACTGAGTGCCTCGATCAGAGTGCACAACGAGTCCGGGACTCACACCGCGTGCATCAATGGCCATCTGCATCGCCTCCGTAACCAGTTCAACCGTCATCGAATCGCAGAAGCTCCAACCTATGATCTTGCGTGAGTAGAGATCCATGACCGTTGCCAAGTACAACCATTGGTGCTGTACCCACACATAGGTAATATCAGTTACCCACTTTTGATTTGGTCTCTCAGTAGAGAAATCACGCCACAATAGGTTTTCAGCGACGTTATGCATGGTTAACGCATGCCCGCCATAATTGAAGGCCTTGCCGTTACGGGCCACGATACCCTGCTCCTGCATAATCTTAGCGATGTAGTTGAGCGAACACTTGTGACCTAACTCATTGAGTTCTTGAGTGATCCTAGGCGCTCCGTAGGCGGCTTCAAACTCCTCGTACGTATCTTTCACTAAGCCTTTTATCCGCTCTCGTCGCAGCTCTGTGCGGCTAATCGGAGCCTCCCTCCAACGATAGAACCCAGAAGGATGAACACCCAACACTCGGCACATTAGCCGGATATCAAACTGGCCAACATGCTGCTCAATCAGCTCGTACTTCACTCTTGGTCTTTCGCGAAGTACGCAGAAACCTTTTTTAAGAATTCCATCTCCTCTTTTAGGCGTTTATTTTCTCGTTTTAATCGACGAAGCTCTTCGCTCTCCTGCTTCGAGTAATCCACACCATCAACTGTGTTGAACTGCTTATCGGATAAACGAGTAAATTGGCGCTTCCAGTTAGATATCTGCTGTGCGCTAATACCCAGCTCTTTAGCTACCTGAGCCTGAGTAACACCTGGTGCCTCGGATCGCTTAACAGCTTCTTTTCGAAATTCTTCGGTGTAATGTTGGTGTTTTTTACGTGCCATCTTGAGCACCTCCATATAGGGTCAATATAACTATACAGGGTGTCTACTTTTGGTGGGTAACTTGGGCGCTTAACGCCGCCAACAACGGCAGACTTGTGATTGTGACTTTTGTGCAATGATGGCGAAGCCATGCACAAAAGGCGCAAGCTCAAGGCTGTCCAGAGAGCGTAGCGAACGATGTTGCTTGGCCTTGTTATGAGTTTTTATGCCCAAAACTGCCACCATTTATTTTTTTGTTTAGGCGCTTTAATGTAGCCCGCATTAGTAAAGTAATGAATAGCTGCCTGATGAATATCACTGAAAGACATTGAGTGTGATTTTTGGCCGCGATCTTGTTGGTAGCACGCGTAACCAATACCTGCCTTTATAAAATACTCACCATCATATGTTTTTGGCTCGAAGTGATACCAGTCGCTGTTTTTTCCATTTGCAATTAACTCATCGAAAATAGAATCGTTTTCGAATAGCTCGGCTACTCGGCTTTCATCTCCGCCTAATTTTTCCTCGATGAGTTTATCTATGTATGACATTGCTAATACTCATAACAGTTTATTCTAAGGCGTGGTCGTATACGTAAAAAAGGTACAGATATAGGAACTTCATGTCCATATACAGACATGAGTCTAGACACATCTAGACTCCTTCCTAGAAAAGCACCGATCTCCCTATCAACCTCTACCTAGATATTTTTATTGAGCGACTTCCACCGCTGGCTTCTGATTTTCAACCACCACCTTCGCCGCCGCCACTGCCGATGCATCGGGTTTGCGCGGATCAGCGGCGCCATAACTCACGCCGTTGTGAATCGCGATGCTCTGCGCGCTGCCCATGGTGGAGACGGTTTTTAGTTGATGTTGTTTTTCCTTTAACAAGGCAAGGGTGTCTGGGCTAAAACCTAGTTCTAGGAACAACATGTCCGGTTGCCACTGATGGTGGAAGCGCGGTGCGCTGACGGCGTCGGCCACGTTCATGCCGTGATCGAGTACGTTCACCATCACTTGCAGCGTGGTGGTGATAATGCGGCTACCACCGGGGCTGCCGGTGACCAGTACCGGCTTGCCATCTTTGAAAACCAGTGTGGGGGTCATGGAACTTAACGGGCGTTTGCCGGCTTCGATTTTGTTGGCTTCGGCACCAATCAAACCGTAGGCATTGGGAACGCCGGGCTTGGAGGAGAAGTCATCCATTTCGTTATTGAGCAGAATGCCGGTGCCGGCGACAGTAATGCCCGAGCCGAACGAGAAATTTAAAGTGTAAGTATTGGATACCGCGTTGCCGTCAGCATCGACGATTGAGTAGTGGGTGGTATCAGGGCTTTCACTGGGAATTTTGGCGCCCGGTAAGATATCGCTCGATGGGGTGGTTTGTTCAAGATTGAAATCGTTCACCAGCTGTTCGGCGTAGGCTTTATCGATGAGTTGCTGTTGAGGAATCTCAACATAATCGGGATCGCCCAAGTATTTGCTGCGATCGGCGTAGGCGCGCTTCATGGATTCGGTCAGCAGATGAATCGATTGCGCGCTGCCAGCACCGAGTTCTTTCAGTGGGAAACCTTCGAGCATATTCAGCATTTGCACAATGTGAATACCGCCGGAGCTGGGCGGTGGCATTGAAGCGATCTCGTAACCGCGATAGCTACCCCGCACCGGCAGACGCTCGACCACGTGATAGTCGGCCAAATCTTGATGGGTGATGAGGCCGCCGTGTTTTTCCATTTCCGCAACGATCTTGTCAGCGACTTCACCTTCGTAAAAACCTTTTTCGCCATGTTCAAGAATTTGGCGCAGCGACCAAGCCAGATCTTTTAAGTACAAGCGCTCGCCGGCGCGATAGGCCTGGCCATTGGGTTTGTAATAGGCCTTTAGCGTGGCGGGGTTTTTCTTTAAGTGTTTGTAGTTGCTGAGCTTATCGGAGAGATCGTGAGTGACGATAAAACCCTCTTCGGCTTGGCGAATCGCCGGTGCCAGAATTTCTTCGATCGAGAGTTTGCCGTATTTGCGCTGTGCACCGAGCAAGCCTGCCACGGTGCCGGGCACACCGGCTGCAGCGTGACTGAAACGCGCTTTAGCTTTATCCACATTGCCTTCAGCATCAAGGAACAGGTCGCGATGGGCGGCGGCCGGCGCTCGCTCGCGGTAATCGACGGCGACGGTTTTGTTGTTATCGGCGAGGTGGATCATCATAAAACCACCACCACCGAGGTTGCCGGCTCGCGGTAACACCACGGCCAGTGAAAAACCCACGGCAGCGGCGGCATCGACGGCGTTGCCTCCGGCTGCCAAGATCTCCGCCCCCACTTCGCTGGCCAAGCGATGCTGGCTTGCCAC
Source organism: Cellvibrionaceae bacterium (assembly GCA_002707785.1). Taxonomy (GTDB): domain Bacteria; phylum Pseudomonadota; class Gammaproteobacteria; order Pseudomonadales; family Cellvibrionaceae; genus Pseudomaricurvus. The sequence goes on from PANW01000060.1 coordinate 5,309, forward strand.
CATGCCGTGTTCGCCAACAATGGGGTGATGAATACTGTTGTAGCGAATAATGGGCGCCGGATCGGTGGCACTGGCCACGGGGGCGAAAGCCAAAACAACGGCGAGGATAAGAGTAAATCTAGAGATCATTGCGTCTTCCTTATACGTGCGGAGGGCGGCAACATCGGACAATCGCCGGTTATATGAGACAAGTCCGGAAAAAGTCATTGGCGCCCAAAAGGTCGGTGCTATCATAACCCGCGTTTACTGATTCCGACACCACACAAACACGGACGATTCATGCCAATTACGTCTCTGCTGAACAGCCTTCAGCGAATTCGCCACCAGAGTTTGCCTCTCACTAAGGGTTCCCGCTTGTGTGCGGCCCTCGACGACACCCCGCGCAACAAGCGTGTTGCCGCGTGTCGATTAAGTACCAAGCCGCTAAAAAGCCTAAAGTTATTAGCGATAATGGCACTCTCAGCGCCGATGTTGATATTGAGTGGCTGTGACACACCGCCGGCCGATACCGGCTTAGAAGCCGTGTACGATGGTGAACGCTACCGAATTCGACTCTACAAAAAAGACGATCAACAGCGCCTTGAAGTAAGTGATCACACGCTGGGAAGAGTCGTCATATCAGCCAACACCACCAACATCCTTGGCGCCTATCAAACGGATCTGAGCTTTACTGAATCCCACGCGTCTTTTCAGCATCACACCAACACCCGCGCTCGTTGCGAACAGACACTCATCGACAAGGCCGAACCCACCAGCCACTACTTTTTGATTGCCGGCACCTTCAAAAGCCCGGATTGCCCGCTGCGCTTTTCTCTGCGTTTTACCGAGAAAGAGCAACGCTTGACGCTTACGGCGACTACCTCAGACAACCGTTATAACCACCTCAAGCTGACCGTTGATGCCGATCGAAAAGAAGCCATTTTGGGATTTGGCGCACAGGTAAGCCGCCAAGACTTTAAAGGCATCGAGGTACCGGTGTGGATTCAGGAACAGGGCATTGGCCGTGGTGCACAGCCGCTGTCGACCATTATCGACGCCAATGTCGCCGGCGCCGCGGGCCACGATCTGAGCAGTTATTTCACGGTACCGCATTTTTTAAGCAGCGCCGGTCACACTTGGTTTCTCAACAACAGCAACTTCTCGCGCTTTGATTTTCGCAATCGGCAGAAGCTGCAAATCCACAATTACAGCCCCACTCTGCGAGCGCAATTTAGCAGCTGTGCCCAGCTGTTGGACTGCACCAGTGCCTATACGCAATTCAGTGGTCGCATGAAGAGCTTGCCGGCCTGGACCAACCAGGGCGCGATTGTCGGCTTGCAAGGGGGCAGCGAAACCGTATTGCAGCGCTATCAGGCACTGAAGGACGCTGGCACCCCCATCGCCGGCCTGTGGCTGCAAGATTGGGTGGGCCGACGTATCACCATGGGTGGCACCGCGTCGCAATTGTGGTGGAACTGGCAGAGGGATGAACAACTCTATCCCGAGTGGGACACCTTGGCGGCAACCTTGGCACAAGATGAGGTGAAGTTACTGGGTTACTTCAATCCCTTTTTGGTCGACATTGATGAAAAAAACACAACATCAGAAGCGGCCAACAAGGGCGAACAACCCCTGCCGGATGTCTCTAAACCGACACCAACAAAGCCGCCTGCTCACCGCCGCAACCTCTATCAAGAGGCGCTGGCCAAAGACTTTCTGGTAAAAGATCCCAGCGGCACCCCCTATCAAATCGACATTACCGACTTTGCCGCGGGACTGGTGGACATTACCAACCCCAAAGCGTTTGAATGGCTGAAAGAGATCATCAAACAACAGGTAACCCTGAATCAGTTTTCTGGTTGGATGGCAGATTTTGGTGAAGCCCTACCGGTGACCGCGCAATTGGCCAGTGGCGAAGATCCGCTGCAGAGCCACAATCTGTTCCCGCAAGAGTGGGCGCGCTTGAATGCGGAAGTGGTGCAGGAATTAAACCTAGACGATGAAGCGGTGTTTTTTATGCGCGCCGGTTTCAGCCAGAGCCCGAGCTACGCCAGCTTGTTTTGGCTGGGCGATCAAAACACCAGCTGGGATCATCACGATGGTTTGCAGAGTGCGGTGATTGGTTTACTCAACAGTGGCATTAGTGGGCAGAGTTTGAATCACGCCGACATTGGCGGCTACACCTCGTTGCGCCGCCCTATTCCACAACCGGTGAGCTGGCTGCTGCCCGATGATTTAACCCTCTCCATGGAGATCGATGGCGAAAGCGTGCCGCAGATGGCGTTGCATCGCCCACAAAATTTATTAATGCGCTGGGCTGAAATGAGTGCCTTTACTGCGGTGTTTCGGACTCACGAAGGCCTCACGCCAGACGTGAACAGTCAGGTGTACGACAATGACGTCACCCGCACCNATTTCGCTCGCAACGCGCAGCTGTTTCAGGCCTTGAGCTTGTACCGCCAGCACTTGATGAAACAAGCCGAACATCAAGGCTGGCCGCTGGTGCGCCACCCGCTGCTGCACTACCCACAGTATGCACAGCTATTGTCACCTACCCCTCAAGATCTGCAGTTTATGCTGGGCGAGAACTTAATGGTCGCCCCCATGCTCACCCCCAAGAATCAACGCACCAGTCGCTCGGTGTTTTTACCCGAGGGCAAGTGGTTTGATTTACTGGCAAACGAGACCTTGGAGGTGGGCCCCGCCGGCAAGCGCTTGCGAGTCACGCCCCCCATGGGACAGGCACCGGCCTATGTGCGCCTGAACGAGCAGAGCCAAGCGCTGATTATGACGCCATTGCGCGACGCCGGTTTTGTGCAATAATCTGACTCCTTTGACTGCCATGGATGTAACCGTGAACCCAGCGACTCCCTCTGAGGAAAACCTTGCCGATCACAGCAGTGCCTCGGTTGCAGCCCTGCGGCAGTATCTGGAAATGGCCAAGCGCTTAGAGTTGGACACCGACGCCATTCTCGCCCCGCTGAATTTCCCCAGCGATCTGCTCACCGACAATACGCGCCGAGTGTCTTTGGCGCAGTTTGAGCAAGCGGTGAGCCGCTTGATCAGCGCCAGTGGCGACGCCCTGTTTGGTTTGCACACCTCGGAACACATTGAGCCCGCCTTCTATTCGGTGCAGGGTTACATCTCGCTCAATTGCGCGACCTTGAAAGAAGCCATGACGATGATCCCCCTGTACGAGAAGATCGTCGGTGATATGGGTGTGTCAGATTTTTCTTACAAAGACGATTTAACGCTACTGCGCTGGAAGAGCCAGCTGGACAACTCACTGGTGAAGCGCCATGTGCGCGAGAACATCATCAGTTCGTGGTTTCGTTTTACCCAGAATTTTCTCAAGGTGAGCGAGAAGCCTGAAGCGGTTTGGTTTGAGCACGCGGCTCCGACCGACGCGACCGCCCTGCAACAATACCAAGATCTGTTTCAGTGCCCGGTTGAATTCTCTCGCCCCTATACCGGCCTGTGGATCAGCAATGAGAATTTGAACATTCGCATCCAGCAAGCCGATGAGAAGTTGTTGCGAGTATTGTTGGAACACGCCACCCAGCAACTCAACGAGATCGAGAAAGGCCTCACTTTGAGTGAGCAGATCAAAGGCATGTTGCGCTTGATGTTGAACCAACAAATCCCCAGCAGTGAATTGATTGCTGACAAGCTGGGAATCAGCGTGAGAACGCTGCAACGCAAGCTCAACGATGAAGGCACCAGCTACAAAGAAGTGTTGAACGAATTGCGCCAAGAGCTGGCCATGCACTATGTGAAAAACAGTACGTTGAATTTTGACGTGATCGCTACCAAGTTGGGCTTTAGTGAGCCGCGATCGTTTTATCGAAGCTTTAAGAAATGGACCGGTTCCACCGCCAAGCAATATCGCCAAGCGGCGATCGCTGAACACTAAACACAACCGCTGAGCATTAGATACAGTACCGAACACCAGACACAGTCCCTGGGCACTGGTAACCGTCAACCAACACTAGCGGCATTTAGAGCAATGCTAGCGTTTAGCTGGGATAACCGGTAATGCGTCGAATGGCGCGATAGCTTGGACGCAATTGTCCGTAGAGCTTGCGATACACCTGCTGAAACAACTTCTCGTAAATCTCCACTTGATCCACTTGTGGCTCAAATCGATCTTTAAAACGAATCATAGCTTTTGCAGCCTGTTCGAAAGAATCGTAACGCCCGGTGCCTACGGCAACGGCCATGGCAGCGCCTAAGCCCGAGGTCTCGTAAGTGTGCGGACGCTCCACTGGCAGGTTGAATAGATTGGCGGTAATTTGCAGAATCTCGTCGCTTTGCGAACCGCCGCCGGATACACGCAAACGCTCGAACTTCAGCTTGCCGCGTTTCTCCAAACGCTCTTTGCCTTCGCGCAAGGCATAACCAATGCCCTCGATGATGGCGCGATAGATATGTGCGCGGGTGTGAACATCACCGAAACCAATCATCGCGCCTTTGGCTTCTGGCCCCTCTGAATTGGCACCCGATGACCAATAGGGCTGCAACACCAGCCCCATAGAGCCGGCTGGAACCTGTCGCAATAAATCATCAAACAAGGTTTCCGGGGCTATGTCTCTTTCGGCGGCAATCTGTTCTTCGCGCAGGCCGAACTCTTTCTTAAACCAGTTCACCATCCAATAGCCGCGGTGCACCATGGTTTCAACATTGTAGTGTCCGGGAACCACCGCCGGATAGGCGGGCTGAAACGGCAACGCCTCGAAGTACTTTGCACTGTTAACGTTGAAGGTGGCCGTGGTGCCATAACTGATTGCGCCGCAGGAGGAATCGATACAGCCGGAGCCGAGCACTTCACAGGCTTTGTCGGAGCCCGCGGCAAATACCGGAACCCCCTCGGGTAAACCGGTGCTCTGCGCGGCGGCGGTATTGACGCGGCCTAGGCGTGTGCCGGCAGGGAAAAGCTCGGGCATTTGCTCGCGGCGCAAACTTAGCGCCGTATAGCGCCAACTGCTTTTAGACGCCCAATTGAGTGCTTTGTAATCGAAGGGAATGTAACCCACTTGTGAGGCGATCGCATCGTGGCACTGACCGGTAAGACGGAAATTCAAGTAAGCCGACAACAACAGATAGTGTTCGGTTTGCTGATGCACCTGCGGTTGGTGTTCAGCAATCCAATTGGATTCCGCCTCACGCTTTAGGCGATTCAATGGTTCGCTCTTTCCCACAACCTTCAACAAACTATCTAACAGCGGCAGCGAGGGTGTGCGTTGAGCTTGGCGCTGATCCAGCCACGAGATAGCCGGTCGCAACGGCTGTTGATGGCGATCGAGATTAATCATGGTGGCGCGCTGAGTGGTCAAGGCCACACCACTGATGGAGGCGGGATCAACTTCGCTCCACAATTGCTGACAGACACCGGCGAGCTGCTGCCAGAAAAACTCGGGCGCTTGCTCGGACCATCCCGGTTGCGGCGACTGATACTCCCCCAAACTGGATTGGGTTTTTACCAGCAGCTCACCATTGGCATCAAACACCAGCGCACGAATACTCTGCGTACCGCAATCAATGGCTAAATAGTTAGAGGCAGCGGTCATAGTTCATTTATCTCTTGTGCGGTCTGAGCCCTAGAGTCGACGACACCAATCATGGACTCGGGCAGATAATAATACTGTCGCCATATTTGCAAATAACGTTCGCACTCTTGTTGCCATTGCGACTCGCTCCAGCCCAATTCTTGTTGAGCAATGGGCGCCAACAGCGTTAACACATCCTCACCGCCGCGTTCGAGCAGTTGCCCTAAGCGGGTGCGACGCAACATCAGATCGTCCAAGTGCGTTACCGCTTCATTGCGCATTAACCATCGACACTCGGCCAGACACACCTGTGTCCCCGCGATTAGAGACAATTCGTCTGTTTGACGACGGCTGACGATTTGTAGGGCCGCATTGCCATAGCGCGCCACCAGCAACTGAGCCAGAGTTGGCTCAATGGAGGGAGCCTGCAAAGTGAGTTCAGCATCGGAGATCGTCGTCACTGAGAACACCGGGGCATTATTAGTGGCGGTATTTATCGACAGCTGGTCGCAAACGATGGCCATGACATCCAACGCGATCAAACGAAAGGTGGTGAGCTTTCCACCGCTGACGGTAATCAATGAGCCGTCTTGCCACACGGCGTGATCGCGACGCTCTTTGGAGGGGTCTTTACTTTTCTCTGAACCAATCACGGGTCGAACACCCGACCAAGAGGAAATCACATCCTTAACGGACAGTTTCGCCTCGGGAAAAAGATCGTTTGCGGCTGCGAGCAGATAGTGAACTTCTGTCTCGGAGATTGCCGCCTCTCGATCCAGCGGATCGCGGTGATCCAGATCGGTGGTGCCGATCACCGTGCGCGATTCCCACGGGAAGACAAACATGGCGCGATGATCGTTGGGGTGCATAAGGGTGACCGCATCGCTGAGCGGTAAGCGCTCGCTGGGGATCACCAAATGGCTGCCGCGCAACGGCCGCACGCGTTTCTCTTGATTGACTTGGTTGCGCAACTTGTCGGCCCAAGCGCCAGTGGCGTTGATCACCATGCGCGCGTTAATGTCCACACGCTGCTGAGTGATTTGATCTTGAAGCTGCACGCCGGTAACGCGATCGTTGTCATCATTGATTAAGCGCTCGACGTTGACGTAGTTGATGGCTTCTGCGCCGTCAGCTATGGCCTCGTGCAGCACTCTCAATACTAAGCGAGCATCGTCGGTGACGGCATCGGTGTAGTAGTAGCAGTCTTTGAGCAACTGCTGGTCAATACCCTCAACGCGCTCACCCAGTTCGGGCAGCGACACCCGACGATGATCGCGAATGCCGGCGAGTTTGTCGTACAACCACAACAGGATTTTTACCGCCCACGGCGGCGGTGATTTGTCTTTGCGCAGGGTGAAGTAGTAGCCCATGCGATCGACCAAACCCGGCACTTCTTGCAGCAACCGTTCGCGCTCTTGCAACGAATGTTGAGTGAGCTTGTAATCGCCCTGGCCGAGATAACGCAAACCGCCATGAACCATTTTCGAGGAGCGGCTAGACGTGCCCCACGCAAAATCTTGCTGTTCCAACAACAAGACCTTGAGCCCCAAACGCGCCGCTTCGCGCAACACACCGGCGCCGGTAATCCCGCCACCGACGACAATTAAGTCCCACGATTGTTGCGACAAGGTGGACCAATCCTGGGGGCGCTGTCCGAGCGCCGGAGGTGGTTGTGGTGCTTGCTTCATGGCGTTGTCCACTGAATGAGATGAGCGCTGATCAACATCAGCACTAAGGCAACAACTTACCGGGATTCATACGAGCATCAGGGTCAAACAGATTGAGTAGATGTTGCAGCGTTTCTATGCCCAGCTCACCTTTCTCATTCGGCAGATAGGTTTTGTGATCAAAACCCACACCGTGTTGATGGCTGATGGTGCCGCCTTGATCGACCGTCGCTTGAGCACCGGCCTGTTTGATCTGCTGCCAATAGGCTTTGGTGGCAGCAAAACTTTCTCGACAGGTAAAAATATAAGTGGTGTAAACGCTGCAACCCTGACCATAGACGTGCGACAAGTGGGTGTAGACGTGCGCTTTGCCATTCTGCGCTTCGGCTTGTTGGGCGATCGCGGCTTCAATCGTCGCCACTGTGTCGATAACCTTGTCCCAATTAACGGCGGTTTCCATGGTGTCCACGGCGTAGCCCGCCTCCCACAGTGTTTCACGCCAGTAAGGCGCACCGAAACGGCCGTGAGCCCAGTGATCCCCCATCGCATCTGGAGCCAGCTTGCCACCTGCCGCCGCGATCACAGCCTTCGCTTGTGCCAAGGCAGCGCTGTGTTGCTCTTCGCTGCCGGTGACACCAAACGTCAGCATCACTTTGTTATCGTCCAAGCCGGCCGCGCTCATAGATTCATTCAACGCTGCGGTCGCCTCGGCATCACTGCTGCTGTAGAGCATGGTGATGGTTTCCATCAAGTTGCTGAGACGCAACATCGACAGTTGTAATTTTTGTTGCGCCATACTGCGTAGAGTCGAAACCCCCGCCTGCCAATTAGGCAGAAAGGCCACGTGGAAAGTTTCTTTCTGCGGCAGTGGTGTCACCCGAACTTTAACCTCGGTAACGATCCCCATGCGGCCTTCAGTACCCATGAAAATTTCGCGCAAATCTGGACCTGCGGAAGATGCTGGAATCGCTGGAATCTCCATCGTGCCTTTCAAGGTTTCAATACGACCACCGGCAAACATTTGCTCGATGCGACCGTAGCGCAAAGACTGCTGACCACTGGAACGGCTGGCCACCCATCCGCCAACGGTGGATAACTCCCAAGATTGTGGGTAGTGGCCCAAGGTATAGCCGCGCTGTTTGAGCAGCTGTTCCAACACCGGCCCTGGAGTGCCCGCGCCAAAAGTCGCTAACTGGCTCTCTTCATCAAAGGCCAGCATCTGATTCATGTCACCGAGATTGATCGTTAACACCGCACGGTCGCCGGCTAATGGATTAATGTGGCCCACCACAGAGGTGCCACCGCCGTAGGGAATCACATCAAAGTCGTGCTGCTCGGCCAGATCCAGCAACTGTCGTACTTCGGTAGAGTCTTTTGGAAAAGCCACACCATCGGGGAAGGTGTCGATGTCGCCACTGCGCAGGTCGATCCAATCCGACAAACTCTGACCGCGAGCGTGACGCAGGCGATCATCGGCATCGGTGCTGATCAGCGGGTGTTGCGGCAGGCGACTACTGGGCACACTTGCCAACACCGTCTCCAGCGTCGCATCTGGGAGTGCCGTGGCCTCCCCCACCAGCAAGCCAAGCGCTTGGCGCCCGCCCTCACTCAAGGTGGTTAGATAGGGGCTATCGGCATGGCCCCAGGCGTTCCAGCGACGATTGTAGTTCGGCATGATGAAGTTCCGCAGTAATGATTATTGATGCAACCATCATACAAAACTCTGTGGCGGGATAAACGGTCAAGATCTGACAGGCGTGTGACAATACCCGCCGCGACGAATACAACCATCAATGGTTTGAGACCTAAGCGGTGCCGAGCGGCGGCGCGACTGCTCGCAGCAGGAGCTTTCCCGAACTTGTTTTTATGGGAGCCTGTCGATAGCATAGATAATACAAAATCATTAATTTATCAGCCTGTTAGCCTAAGTCAGGCTCATTAGAGACCAAAAGTCATCGCTCGATACAACATCAATCTAGATCTATAGGTGAGGAACCATGCTCAGACTGCTATTCGCGATATCCATATTGTCTTTCTCTGGCTTTGCCTTGGCACAGGATGAACCCGTTGTTACTGAGGCAGAAATTGCTGAGTGTGCGGGCGACAACAGATTTAAGATTGATCTTTGTAAAATTGAAATCAGCATGCATAAGAAATCTTACAACAGATATCTCGATGAAGGGCTGCCTGAAATCGGAAAGATTCCACAAAGCGACATAGACAACTGCGCTCAAGGTAATCTCAATAGGGAGTATCACTGCAAGATCAAGCTAATAAGAAAAGAAATGTCTAACAATAGAAAAATCAAGGCTCAAGGCCGCATCATAAATTTCGGGGATGACGAGGACCCATCGCAGACGAAATAGGCCGGCAGAGGACTCAACCTCACGGTAGCGATAGCTTGGAAAACAGGTGAGATTCGCATCTCGTACGTATGCCCGTTTCTCAGGCTATCTCGCACTTGTGCCCGTTTCCAGGGTATCTCGCATCTCATTATCGAGACATAAAAAAAACGTCGCTAGTTTCCTTGCGACGGTTTCTTAAACCACTTCAATCCACTCCACCCTCAGGCAGAATGGGTTACCAAAGGCTCATCGTGTTTGCTCGCAGAGGCGGATAACTCAGGCGCAGGCAGTGGTTTCACCAACAGAATCAGGCGCGGCAATAAAGTCAGTGCTGCCAGAATCGCTGCCAACATGGCAAAGCCCGTGAGCAAGCCAAAGTAGATGGTCGGAATAAACTTGGACAATCCCAAGATCGAGAAACCCACTACGATAATGGTCGAGGTATAAAACATCGCTCGGCCAATAGAGGCGTGAGAGCGGTGCATGGCCGCTACATAGTCGCCATCTAGCGCAAATTCCGATTTGAAACGATGGATGTAGTGAATGGTGTCATCCACACCAATCCCCACCGTAATCGCCGCAATGGTGATGGTCATCATGTCGAGAGGCACCCCCACCCAGCCCATTCCACCTAACACCACGCTCGCGGCCAACAGGTTAGGAATGATAGCGATAATCGCCAGCGTAATAGAGCGGAACAACACCACAAACATAATCATAATGCCGATAAACACGGCACCCAGAGTGACGATTTGAGAGGTGAACAAGCTCTGCAGCATATTGTTGTAGAGAACCAACAGGCCTGAGAAATGCACTTGTTCGGATTCAAAGCCAATCTCGTTCAACATGTAGTCTTCGATTTTGGCCAACAGCTCGGCGCGTTTTAACTCGGGGCTGGTTTCCATGGCCCGCAGAGAGATACGGGTTTGATTGGCTTCATCCGAGAGATAAGGATCAATCAGAACGCTCTTGATTTCAGAGGGCAGTGATTTTTTGATCAGCGCCAACTCAAAGTCATTGAGCGCGCCATCGTTCACATCGGACGCAACTTCATACGCCGTTGCCAAAGATTGCACCTTGCCCACTTCTGGCAGGCTATCGAGATATTCGTGCAATGCTGTCACGTCTTCGATACCCGCGACAGAAAACCAATAGCTGTTGCTGGCGGCGCCAACGTCACTTTGTTCAGAAAAAGGATCGGCTTCACCGAAGGGGTCTTCTTCGCCAAAAGGATCGGGATCGGCAAAGGGATCGGGCTCATCGAGCGGATCCGCTTCTGCGAAGGGGTCATCCTCGCTGGCAACTCCCACGTCCAAATCAGCATCCTGCTCGGGCGCGTCTAGAATGATATCCAGCGAAATGGTACCGCCCAAATTCCGATCAATCACCGACATGCCTTGATAAATCTCGGTACTCTCGTGGAAGTAGTCGATAAAGCGGTTTTCCACTTCCAGCTGACGAATACCCAAAAAGCTCAAACCGGCCATGAGCAGACTGATCAACAACACAGAACCGCTGTGGCGTTCAGTAAACTTAGAAAACAAGGTGGTAAAGGCTGCCGACCTATCTTCTTTGTCTTTGGGCTCACCTTTCGGCACGATCATTAAACCGGCGGGGATAATCAAGAACGACAGAATTAACGATAGCGCCAAGCCAATGCTCATCATCCAGCCAAAATCGATCACTGGACGTATGTCACTGACCACCAGTGAAACAAAGGCGACCATGGTGGTGAGTGTGGTGTAGAGACATGGACGNGCCATGAACTTTACGGTTCTCATCACCAACTCAGCTTTCGACTCATCGGGATACTGTTTGTGATATTCGCGATAGCGCACCAATAAATGGATAGTGATGGCCAGCGAAATAATGAGCAATAGAGCCACAAAGTTGGAGGAGATGACGGTCAGGCGCCAGTCGATCCAACTCAAGAAACCCAACATCATCATCACCGAGGTGGTACACGTGAGAATCGGCAGTATGACAAAACGCTTCTGACGGAAAATCACGGCCATAATAATAACCATGAACAACAGCACGCCAACCCCGAAGACATTGAGATCACTCTTGATAAAGTCGATCATGTCGGCCGTGATCATGGTGGCACCACCGACAAAAATCTGTGCACGATCTTGATAGCGCGCAACAATACTGCGCACCAGCTCGACCCGCTCGTGGTCGCGAGCAGCCACCAGCGTGCGGTAATCTAGAAATTCTTTCGCTACCACCTTCAAACGCTGAGCTTCTTCTTCGCTCAGACCATCGCGGCTTCTTTTCAAGCGCAGTGCATCTCGTTCCCGCACCAGCTTGATGTAGTGGTGATCCACCTGCAGATTCAGCATGATGGCAGTGGTCTGGCCGTCAGGACCTAACAGCATCTCTTCATAGAGAGGGCTTTGCCAAAACTCTTGCTTGGCGGCTAAACGATCGACATTGTCCGACAACAAGGTGCGCGCTTCATTGATATCACCGAGTGATACTTTCGGCGTGTACAACAAAGGCGCATCCAGCATCGACAGCGTGCTGGCGACACCCGGCACTGCCCCTAAATCAGCATTTAATTGCTGCATGAGCGCAATGGACGCGTCAGAAAACAGGTCTTGTTCTGGACGAAAGGTGACCACCAAGAAATCGCCACTTTGGTAGCGCTGATTAATTTCCCGGAAATAATCTAGGTCAGTATCATTTTCTAGAGTCAGTGAATCCGATGAGGCATCGAGTTTAAAGTTGGGCAATCCCAACAGTAAGAAGACCGTTAACAACGCCACCATGAGTAACACCGTTTTAGGGCGCTCGATCACCCAACTCCGGTAGACTACGGATAATTTTTCGAACATATTCTCGCCTTGAACTTATTTCTCAACGACCATCCCGGCCATAGACAACGGTAAGCCGGCTATTATCAATAAAAGAGACATAAATGTGAAACAGTCATCACTGTTCTTGTCCAAAAAAAGCCATTTACGGCAAAAACGTGCGGGAGTTGACACTTTTGCCACCTCACGAAATGACAAGATTCGCCTCTAGCAACACTTTGAGTAACTTAGGTTGATGGTTAATGCACAGAGGTCAATCGCTTATCCCCCAACTGTCCCTGTTAACCTCAGTCGCGCAAAACGACTATTGATTAGTTTTAACTCAGCCCAACAACCCCATTCGGAATAAGGTAATAACCCCAACATCCACCAAAACCAAAAACAAAAGAACCAACAACAGGAACAGCAACAACTTCTTTTTCTCTGCCTGGGGATCTTGAGAAACCGGCTTGACCGACGTTTTTTTACTCCAAACCTGAGTCGGCAATTGATCTTCCATCGCCATCAATTGTTGACTGACACGGCCCATCAATTGGTTCACGGGTTTATCGATTTGATTCAGAGCGTTTTCATCCAACATACTGATTAGCAGCCGCTGGAGGCCTTGGGGAAGACGCTTAAACGCCTTGCCAACTTTGAGCTGCCCCAGATGGTAGCGAGGCTCATAATCGAGCAGCATCGTGTGAAACAGTTGGCCGCAAGCCCTTACGTCATCAAGAAATTGAGGAGCCGATATTTTAGCGCGGTGTTTTTTGGTTAACGCCTGTAAATCTCCATCGGCGAAACCCGCCAATCGCAAACTTTGTTGCTCGTCGAAAAACACTTGAGTCGCCGAGAGATTACCATGCCAAAAGCCCTGTTCATGGGCATGTGACAAGCCCCGAGCAATTTGTTGTGCCCAGGGCAAGAACTGCGCCGGCGCTAAGGTTTGTGTGAGCCGCTCTGACAGAGTACCGCCATCCATGTAATCGCTCACTAGCACACAGGCACTGCTATTTTCTGACACCCCTTGAATCGTGACCCAGTTGGGGTGTTTCAAACCCGCCATGCGCTTCCAAGTGCTGATACTTGGATGCTTGCGTGGCTGTTTTGTTACTACGTAACAGCGCTGGGTATTGGCCTCAACAAACACATAGCTCGCCTTTGTTTCACTCTCGGCGAGAACATCCAGCAGCGTAAAGCTCTTTTCCCCCAACGTTTGTTTGGCTCTAACCGCCTGCTGCTGATCGAGATGCGCCCCCTGCAGCGCCAACAGCAATCGATCACAGAGCTCTTCCGCACGCTTAGGACGCTGCTCAGGTTCGGGCGCCAAACATTCCAATACCAGCCGCTCAATGTCTTTCGGCAGTTCACTGACAAACTTGGAGGGAGCCCGCAGGCCTCGGTTAGGCAGGCGGCCGGTCAGCAACTCATAGGCAACCACACCAAAACTGTAGAGATCACTCTGTACCGTTGCCGACGTGGCGCTGGTAATCGTTTCCGGCGCCATATAGTTCTCAGACCCCATGATCAAATCCGAATCTCTCGCCTGAGAGCCGGCGCCGTCTGCATTGAGAGGTTTATCTTGAAGCTCGCCGGTCTCGCGATAGAGCAGTGCAATACCAAAATCTACTACGCGAACATGCCAGTCTCGGTCAACGATGATATTGCCGGGTTTGATGTCCCTGTGGATAACTGAGTTGCGATGCGCGTAGGCCAGCGCTCGTGCCACCTGCAGCAGGATATCGAGCTTGCGCTCGAGCGTTAACTCGGCGCCTTTCACCGCCTGAGCCAAATCCACACCATTGACATATTCCATGATAAAGCAGGGTGCCCCGTCGGAACGAGTACCGCGATCAATGACGGGTATGATGTTGGGATGGGCTAGGCGAGCAATAATGAGCGCTTCGTGCTCAAACGCTTGCCGCACTTCGGGCTCACTGCGCATCTGCTCGTTAAGAACTTTAATGGCTACTGGGCGCTGTAGCGATAACTGCATCCCTCGGTAAACGGTCGCCATACCGCCACTGCCAATCACATCGCGAATTTGATAGCCTTTTAGCTCCAACGGTTATCCTCAATTATTTGTCATTTATTGGTTGATCAGTGCCTATAGTTGATACGCAATGACTCAAATAGGCCAAGACTTTAGATCAGTGCATTCACGGCCCCTCTTAATTAGCGACCACAACGCAAAAATCTACACCAACCCGTTGGCGTACATTGAAGCTTGAACTATAAATTTAGCAGCGCTTTGTTATCTTGTCGCCGCAGAGTACAGAAAGACCCAAGCTGAGAACAATAGCACGGCTTCGCACTGGTCGATGACCGGTCTTGTTCGGTATACTGGCGCGAGAATAGACAATTTCCCGCATCGTCGTATCGACACGCGGCTCCGTCAGTAGTGAAAAAGGGAAAGAGTGAGCAGGTTTTCATGCTGAAGATTCAGTTTAAGGACAGGCGGCGAGACCCCATTTGGGTCATTGAGAAGCGCTATAGCATTGGCAGCGGCAGTGACAATCACCTTGTCGTCAACGACCACAGCCTGAGCCCTGTGCATGCGCGGCTTCTCACCAAAGATAATGCCCTCTATTTAAAAGACAACAACAGTGATCATGGCAGCTACGTCAATGATCAACGGGTGACCGAAAAGCAGCTACTGCCAGGAGACACGATTCGTCTGGGAGAGGTTGAGTTCGAGATTCTAGATCCGCGAGAGTCCATTTCCCAGCAAGCCCTTGATGACAACGCCATCCCACCCCAATGGTCTCTGGTGGCCGACAGCAGCTGGCTCTCTGGGCAGGAATACACCATCCCCGCCTACAGCTCGGTTATTGGACGCGGCAGCCAATGTGACATTGTGGTGCCCGGCACCCATCTATCGCGCCAGCACGCGCAGCTGACCATCAAAGGTAATTTGTTACAGATACGTGACCTGGCCTCGTCCAATGGAACCTACATCAACGACGAACGAATCACCGACGGCATTGCTCGCCCCGGCGACCGCCTGCGCTTCGATGTGTACAGCTTCCGCCTGATTGGCCCGGATAGCGAAAACGACAAAACTCGAATTCGACGAGTGCGCCAGCCTCACAACACCACGGTAGAACGCAAAGAAGTCAGCAGCGAACCCAAGCAGTGGATCACCAAACCCACCTCTCCCGGCAACCGCATAGAGCCCAGTAAAGATCACGGCATCAACTGGAGCTTAACAATCGGCGCAATATTGTGCTTGGCAATTGTTGCGGCGGTGTCTTATTTGTTTTTACTGAATTGATCCAAGGCCGTTAGGCTGACCGAACCGATCTATAATGGCGACGCTTGTATCTGGATCGATTGGATAAGAGAGATTAGAAACAGAACGAGCTGTAGAAAGAGAACAACTCTGTGCCAAGCGGCCGGCAGTCATCACTGCCAGCGGCGGCTTGTTGTTTAGTCCTCGAGATAGAGCTGTCGCAACTGGTTGCGGCGCTCACCATCAAGCTTCAACGCTTTCAGCAAGTAATCATCGACGGAGCCGTAACGGCTTTCTACGCCGTCAAAAAACGCTTCAATGTTATCGCGGTGAACACCGCAGTAGGGCACCAGCCAGCTTCTTTCCCAGTGCTCAACTTTGGCATCGCGCAGGTGTTGCTCGACAATGTTCATCAAGCGTTCGGAGTCAAAATGTTGTTGGGTGAGTAGATAGTCGTCAATCACGGTGGAGCGATCCACATCCAGTGCCGATAAGATTAACGCCGCCGCCATCCCGGTTCGATCTTTACCGGCAGAACAGTGGAACACACTGGCACCGGTTTCAGGACTCAGCAGTGAATCAAACAAACGCGCATAATGCGGCGCAACATCATCCACACAACCGCGATAAGACCCCACCACGAGATCATGGGCGCTTTCTGCGGTGAGTCTATCGGAACTCATGTAATCCCAAAACTTGGACATGCTGCCGACGAACATCTCGTAATCGTTGTAGACAGTTGCGCGAATTGGCTGACTCGGCGTGCGCTCCTGCTCTTCGCTGCGGCGAAAGTCATGTACGTGAGTCACATTGAGATGCTCAAGCGCATCAAGATCCGTCGCCGTTAAATCGCCCAAATGCCCACAGCGAAAAATCTTTCGCCATTGCACCTGTTGATCACGCTCGTTGACATACCCCCCCAAGTCACGAAAATTCACACCGCCCTCTAAGGGCACCACTCGGGTGGGTTGTTCGTATTTGCTAAACATAATGATCTCTCTACTGCTGGATAGCGCCCGCTGTCACTCGGGAAGCGAGCTCCCTTTCGACGGGCGCTGTTTTATGATCGTTAATCTTCGCCCCAACGCGGCATAATATCTTGATCGATGCCACACTGATCGAGCACTCTGGCAACGACAAAGTCGATCAGATCCTCGATAGATTTCGGCTGATGATAAAAACCTGGGCTGGCGGGAATCACCACGGCTCCCATACGCGTCAGTTTGAGCATATTTTCCAAATGGATTTCGGAGTAAGGGGCTTCTCGAGGCACTAGAATGAGTTGGCGACGCTCCTTAAGTGCGACGTCCGCCGCTCGCTCAATAAGATTGTTACTGGCCCCACAGGCAATCGCCGATAAGGTACCGCCGCTGGCCGGACAAATAATGGTTTGCGCGGGACTGCTGGAACCGGAGGCCACCGGAGAAAACCAATCTTCTCGACTGAATAGCACCAGCTGATCATCCCCGGCCCCGTAGCGCTCGGCTAAAAATGCCTGCTGCGCTTCCAGCTCATCGGGCAGCACCACATTGGTTTCGGTATCAATCACCACCTGCGCAGCACGGGATAGCAACAAGTACACACGACAATCCGCTGCGATCAAACACTGCAATAAACGCAGAGCATATTGAGCTCCAGATGCGCCAGTAATCGCGAGTGTTACTGTCTGTTGATAACTATTCATTGCGTCTCCTCGGGAATGACTCACAACCCCACCTTCTTCAAAATTTTTGTTAGACCGCCAAGCGTTGAATGAGCTTTTGATGAATACCACCAAAGCCGCCATTAGACATTACCACCACGTGCGTCTGTTGATCACAGCGCTGAACACAGGCGTCGATCAAATCATCAATGCTGGCTAACAGTTGCGCGTCGTTGCGGCTTTCATCCACCACCGACTGCAGCGACCATTCCACGCCCTCAGGTTGAAACCAGAGAACCGAGTCGGCGCACTGAGTCACCTCGGCCAACTGAGATTTGTGAATCCCCATACGCATGGTATTGGATCGCGGCTCAATCAGAGCAATGATTTTGTCGCTGCCAACTTTGGCTCTCAAACCGTCTAAAGTGGTAGCGATGGCTGTGGGATGGTGGGCGAAGTCGTCGTAGACACTGACACCATGGGTGGTGCCCAGACACTCCATGCGGCGTTTTACGCCCTCAAAAGATGACAGAGCCTGTACCGCGATCTCCGCGGTGACCCCGACATTGCGAGCGGCGGCAGCGGCCGCCATGCCGTTGCGAACACTGTGCATACCGGTTTGAGACCAATTCACCACTCCGGCACTCACGCCTTCAAACAGCAGTTCAAATTTGCTGCCATCGGCATTGAGTAAACGCGCTTGCCAATCTGCATTGGCTAGCGGGTTTTCAGCCGACCGCTGCTCTTCGTCTGAATCCAACACGCCCGTAGAAACCAGCGGTGTCCAACAACCTTTGTCCAAGACCTCATCGAGCGCAGGCTCATTGTTCTGTTTGATGATCAGGCCATTGCTGGGCACGGTGCGAATCAGATGATGAAACTGGGTCTGAATCGCCTCGAGATCTTTGAAAATATCGGCGTGGTCAAACTCGAGATTATTGAGTACGACGGTGCGCGGACGATAGTGCACAAACTTGGAACGCTTGTCGAAGAAGGCACTGTCGTACTCGTCAGCTTCAACCACAAAGAAAGGGGTTTCGCCCAGCCGAGCCGAGGTTTCGAAGTTTTTGGGGACACCGCCGATCAAATAGCCCGGCGCCATGTTGGCGTACTCCAACACCCACGTCAGCATGGATGCGGTGGTCGTCTTACCGTGTGTTCCCGCGACCGCCAGTACCCATTTATCCGTTAGCACATGCTCACAAAGCCACTGCGGCCCCGACGTGTAGGGAATACCGAGATTCAACACCGCTTCCACCGCGGGATTGCCGCGGCTCATGGCATTGCCGATCACGACAAGATCTGGCTGGGGGGCTAACTGTGAAGGATCATAGCCTTCAATCAATTCAATGCCCGCTTGTTCAAGCTGGGTGCTCATCGGCGGATAAACGTGTGCGTCGGAGCCAGTAACGCGATGGCCTAACGCCTTCGCCAGCTGTGCCAAGCTGCCCATGAAAGTGCCGCAAATGCCCAATATATGAATATGCATAGAAGTAATAGTAAGTCCGAAGTTGCAGGCAGCTTATCACGCGCCTGAGTCTCGATTCCAACGCCTGCAAAGATTGTCTGCAAGTTGACCAATCCCAGCTACATTTAATCCATCAAAGCGGTGAATTTTCGATCAATTTCACGTATGATTCGCGCCTTTCATTTTTAGGCTAATTCACAGAGTTAGCGTTCGTTATCGTCACTTTATCGACAATCTAAGGTTCTTAGCATGGCCAAGAAGAATGCCTTCTACGCACAATCCGGCGGTGTCACTGCCGTTATCAACGCCTCCGCCTGCGGTGTCATCGAAACCGCCCGCAAACACAAGAAACACATTGGGAAGGTGTACGCCGGCCACAACGGCATTGTTGGTGCTCTGCGTGAAGAATTGATCGACTGCAGCAAAGAAACGCCAAAAACTATTGCCGCGTTGCGTCACACCCCTTCCGGTGCCTTTGGCTCTTGTCGCTACAAGCTAAAAAGCCTGGAAGAAAACCGCGCTGAGTACGAGCGGCTGATCGAAGTCTTCAAAGCTCACAATATCGGCTATTTCTTCTACAACGGTGGTGGCGACTCTGCTGATACCTGCCTAAAGATATCTCAGCTTTCTGAAACCATGGGCTACCCCATTCAAGCGATTCACGTTCCTAAGACCGTCGACAACGACCTGCCCTTTACCGACAATTGCCCAGGCTTTGGCTCAGTAGCGAAGTACGTTGCAGTATCCATTAAAGAAGCAGCCATGGATGTTGCCTCTATGTGCGACAGCTCCACCAAGGTATTTATCCTGGAAGTCATGGGTCGCCACGCGGGCTGGATTGCCGGTGCCGGTGGTATCGCAGCACAACAAGAAGGTGATGCCCCACACATTATTGTCTTTCCTGAAATCGCTTTTGATAAAGCCAAGTTCTTGCGCAAAGTGAAAGCCGCAGTGAAGAAACACGGCTACTGTGCCATCGTGGCTTCCGAAGGTGCTCAGTACAAAGACGGCACCTTCTTGGCCGACTCAGGCACTGTTGATGCCTTTGGTCACAGCCAGTTAGGCGGTGTTGCACCAACCTTGGCAACCATGATCAAAGATGAACTGGGTTACAAATATCACTGGGCCCTGGCCGATTACCTGCAGCGCTCTGCGCGTCACATTGCGTCAGCCACAGACGTTGAGCAAGCCTATGCAGTGGGCGAAGCGGCGGTCGAAATGGCCATTGCCGGCAAGAACGCTGTTATGCCTGGTATCGTTCGCGGCAAAGGTAAGAAGTACAGCTGGAGCATCGAAGAGGCACCACTGGATAAGATTGCCAATGTCGAAAAAATGATGCCTCGCGATTACATCAGCCGTGACGGTTTTGGCATTACCGACAAAGCTCGCGCTTACTTTGAACCGCTCATTCAAGGTGAAGACTACCCGCCTTACAAAAACGGCATTCCGCAATACGCAACGCTGAAAAAAGTAATGGCAGAAAAGAAGCTGAAGAAGAAATTCAAAGTGTGAAGGTTTTTTAGTACTTTCTACAACTTCAAAAAAGCCGAGCAGTGCTCGGCTTTTTTGACCCTAGCCCCTAGCCCCTAGCCCCTAGCCCCTAGCCCCTAGCCCCTAAATATTTTCTCATTTAGAGATCCAACATCCACTCTACGAATCTAGCTTTTAAATCGCGTTCAAAGACCGGTTGACCATTCATATAGGTCAGGGTGACTTTTGCCTGATGCTGCTCATAAACATCCATTTCAAACAGATTGTGATTGATGACCACGAAATCCGCCAATTTACCTACCTCTAAAGATCCTAACTGCGATTCCATGTTGAGCTGATAAGCCGCATCGATGGTGTAGCCGCGAATCATCTCCTCCAATGTGAGCTGAGCATCCACTGGCGGAGTAATGGGCATCTCTCTTTCACCGGGGTATTTTCGAGTCTGTCCCATCTCCAGATTTACAATGGGCGCTAGACCGGCAAGGGAGCCAGTCGCGGGAAAGTCGCTACCAAAGGTGACCTTGCCACCCGCATCAATAATTTTGCGAAAGCGATAGAGTTTTTGTGCGCGCTCTTGCCCGACTACTTGATTCTCAAACTCGCCATCTGTGGCGAACCAGGCCGGCGTTGTTTGCGCAGCAACGTCCAACTCAGCGAAGCGCGTAAGATCCTCATCGCGCACCAGTTCGGTATGAGCAATGGAATAGCGGTTGCTGCTGTTGGGGTTGTCCTTGCGGACCACCTCAAACGCATCCAGCGCCTCGTCTACCGCGCGATCACCGATGGCGTGAATGTGAATATCAAAACCCGCCGCATCGACTTCTTTGACGAAGCTCTGCAGCACTTCACCTTCGAGCAATACACTACCAAAGTTCTCCGGCTCGCCAATATAGTGCTCAAACTGCCCAGCAGTCTTTGCCTCTTTGGTACCATCGTTGTGAATCTTCATCACATTGGGGTGCACCAACTCAGAGGCGTAGCGCTGCTGATAAGAGCGCAGCGTCGCGACGGCGTCAGGTAAATGCTCAGGACTCTGAATCATATGGGAGGTGACTAAACGGAAGGGCAATCGTTCATCTTTGGCGAGCTGATCAATTGCGGCATAAGACGAATCGGCAAAGGCAGAAAAGCCGGCGTCGTAAATCGTGGTGATTCCAAAGGAGCTGAACAGATAGAAAACATCATCTGCCCCGTCGATCACAGAAGCTTCATCCACCAGTCCTAATTGCGCCATCATCGGCATAAAGGTCATCGCCTCCAAACACCACCCGGTGGGCTCGCCACTGTCATCGCGCTTATAGAAGTGAGTACCCGGAATAGGATCTGGAGTATTGCGATCAATGCCCGCTAGCTCGAACGCTTTTGAATTGACCCAAGCGCTGTGACCGCCTTCATCCATGAGAACAATTGGGCGGTTGGGCTCGATCTCATCCAACATCTCTTTGGTGGGCCCCTCTGGACCAAAGGCCGCTGCCATAAACCCAAAGCCAATAATGCCTTTGCTATCTGGGTTTGCGTCGGCGTACTCCTTAATCTGCTTAAGCCAAACCTCTGGGGTTTGGTTTAAATCAAACTCGATACCCGCCGATGAACCGGCAGCCATAACTGGGTGGGCATGTGTGTCAATAAAGCCCGGCAATACCAGCTGCCCATTTAAATCAACAACCTGAGTGTTCTGTCCGATCAACGCTCGTGCGCCCGCGCTATCTCCAACATAGCTCAACTGATTGCCTTCCACCGCCATCGCTTGGGCCCAAGACAAGTCGCTGTCTTGCGTATAGATGCTGGCATTCAGAATTACTTTGTCCGCACCTTGCTCTGGCAGGCTGGTGGCGCAACCGGCAAGCCCGACACACAAACCCGCCAGCGCGGCTGCGCGAAAACTGTGACGCTTATTACTAGTCAATCTGCTACTGCCTTGCTTCATTAGTGCTTTCATAGAACCCCTTCGATACGCAATCAGTGATTATTCACAACCCAATAACCGAAAGATTATTCAAATAATGACTCTTGGTCAACAAATATAAGTCAAGACTTACATTTTTGCATTTGGGGGTATTTGTCCGTAAACTGCATCCATGTCCATTTCTCCCAGAAAAAAACCAACACAAGCTAGGGCCCAAGAACGCGTCAATCGCATACTCGACGCGGCAGAGCAATTATTGGCCAATGACGGTTATGACAAATTCTCGACCAATCGGGTCGCGCAGCTGGCCGAGGTCAACATTGCTTCGCTTTATCAGTACTTCCCCAATAAGGCGGCACTACTGTTTGCGATCAACCGAAAACTGCTCGATGAGGTTTTGGAGTTACTGGAGAACTCAGAGGCCAGTTGGCCGCAACAAGCTTGGACGAGTTTATTTGACCCGCTAACGTCTGAATTACTGACATCAAGAAAGCACGTCAACCTGGTAAGAGCTTTGGAACAAGCCGCAGTGGTGTCACCGGAGTTGCAACAGATGGAGCGAGAACACGAAGAAACTGTCGCTCAATTCTATAGCCGTTTTCTTAAATACTACGGGTCTAGTTGGAGCGATAGCGACCGCCTCAATGCCGGTCGAATGATTTATGCCATGTGCTCCATCGGGCTTTACGATGCGGAGCATTTGGAAGAGTCCGATCGACAGCGAATTTTGCAGTTGTTCGAATTGAACGTGCGGCAATTCGTGGTATCTATCCTGAAGGAGCCTGCGCCTTAGGCCCGTTGCTTTGCCTGCTGTCCGAAGTGGTTGCGATAAATTGAGGGAGTAACTCCAAGTATTTTCAAAAAAGAACGTCGCAATCGCTCCTCTCTCCAAAACCCAGACTGATTGGCGATGTCCTCGACTGTCAGACTCGTCGTTTCTAGCAGTTCCCGCGCGCGTTGAACCCGCAAGTTCTCCAGATACCTAGCCGGAGTCAGTTTGGTCTTCTCTGTAAACCGACGAGCGAAATGTCTCGGACTCATACAACAGAAGGATGCCATCAATTCGACTGATACTACCTGCTGAAGATCTGCCATTAGCCAATCGTGGAGAGCGTTAAAATCATCGCCTACAATTTGTCGCAACTTCTGAGGCGCGCTGAACTGAGACTGTCCACCTGGACGTCGCAAATACAATACCAGATCACGAGCGACTTCGAGCGCTAACTCGGCACCATAATCCTGTTCAACCAATGCCAAAGCGAGATCGATACCAGCGGTCACGCCAGCGCTGCTATAGATTGAACCGTCTTGTACAAAAATCGCGTCAGGAGCCACCTTAACCTTGGGATACTGTTTGGCTAGCTCTTCCACACAACGCCAATGAGTCGTACAGGATTTACCGTCAAGGACGCCCATTTCTGCCAGCAAAAAACTGCCAGTGCAAATGGAAACAAGCTTGCGGGCACTCAGCGAACGTTTGTGCAATCGATTTAGTAAAACTCTGTTTTTTATTTGCTGCTCGTACCCTAAGCCACCAACAACCAGTAGATAGTCTACTGGCTTTCCAGATGTTAGCCGATGCGGGGCGTGCAGTTGCGTACCACCGGTAAGCGTCACTAGCCCCTTCTGCTCAGCACAAATATTTATGTCGTAAGCAAGTGGCTCACCGGCAAACTGCATGATGGTATTGGCCGCTGCAAATACCTCTAGCGGCCCCATCACATCAAGGCCAGCCGCTTGGTCGTAAACATAAATCTCAACGGTACGCATTTTCTGAACTCTCTAAACTTCGGCCATATAGGGCGGTGCTGGATCGTACTGCAGGAGTTTTCTCACCTGCCTCGCATGATCAGGTTCGTGTAGCTGGCCCAACAACCATAGAGCCATATCGATGCCTGCTGATACTCCTTGTGACGTGACTATATGTCCGTCACGAACATAGCGCATATCAGCCAGCACGTTTGTATCTGCATCCTTCTTTAACTCATCAACCAACATCCAATGAGTCGTCGCCTTTTTACCCTTAAGAAGCCCAGCTTTTTGCAGTATCAAGCTGCCAGTACACACAGCGGTCATGAATTTCACATCTTCAGAGACGGACGCGATCCAATCGATGGCTCTCGGACTCGACAGTGCAGCCTCGAGTTCATTAGCACCGGGCACAAGCACAACATCTAATTTGGGGGCCGTCTCGAAGGTGTACTGCGGCAGTACCTTCATCCCATTGGCACAGACGATAGGATCCATGCGCTCTGCAATGGTAACGACTTTGCCACTGTTCAATAGATAACGAGATAGATCAAATGCCTCATAGGGACCGACAAAATCCAGCGACGCGACACCTTGGTACAGATAGATACCGTATGTGTAATTCATTAATACACCTCAATTTTTCAATTTATAGCGACTGAGCGAACTTTCAATCGACTGTTGAAGCAGATTAAGGAAAATCAACAACGGCAGCCATGACTATAAACCAGCATATTCTGCCAAGCTACCTAGAAAACTATCCGGTAAGCAGGGAAACTGTATTGGAATGCTAAGAACCCTCTTGGACCATGCGGCTGCATCAAAACCAGCGCCGGAACTACTCGAGCTTTACCACTGAGAGTCTATGAGCTTACGTTGAAACGGCTCCACCCAGTAATCCCTTGAACATCTTCACTGTCTCTTTAAGTGACGCAATGATTGTATTTGGGGAACGAAAAAGCCCCGCAGAGTGACCTGCAGGGCTTTCGGAACGGTTATTGCCAAATGGGTTTTCTGGATCACTTTTTTCGAGGCAAAAAAAAGCCCGCTAGATCACTAGCGGGCTTTTCGTGTTTAAAGGCTGACGATGACCTACTCTCACATGGGGAAACCCCACACTACCATCGGCGAT
>PANW01000061.1 GCA_002707785.1 Cellvibrionaceae bacterium
TTTGATACCGCCGATGCCATCAATTTCGGCTTCGTTTCCGAAGAGGTTGTTTTAGACCAGCTATACAGTAAAGCCAATGAAACAGCCCGCGCGCTCTCACTACTCCCACAAGAAGCACTGCTCACGACCAAGCGGTTAATGAAGCAGAGCCTAGCAGAAGAAGTCTCTTCAACGATTGAAGACGAAGCCCAAGAATTCGCTCGGATGCTGCAAACACCGGAATCACGACAACTCAGATCATCAACCTTAAAGAAGGACAAATAGAATAACGCGACCTACTCACTAATAAAGGTGCATTACCCTCCCATCCGCACCTTACTTAGCTGTGCCTCGATGGCTTAAACCACCCCAAAAGTGACCAAAACAACGAGATTGTGACTCGGCTTCTAGCCGGGGTCACAAATAATCACAAAGAATGGCACGCAATGCTTGGCGCATATTGCAACATAAGACTGAGCTGTTAGACTGCCAGTACGCTTAAATTTTAAACAACAATAATCCAGTGTAAGAGTGATGATTATGAACATTGTGAGCCCTAAAACACTTCTCACGGCTGCGGTTGCACTAGCGCTGCCATTCTCAAGCGCCTTTGCCGAGAGCAAAGCCGACGCTCAACAAGCGCTCAACGCCCTCAAAGGCAGTGTGGCCAGCGCAGAGCTAACCATTGCAGTAGCCGACGCAGAACAAGCGATTCGTTCCGTTGAAGCCCAAGAAGCGGTCAACATACTGGCTGCCAGTATTGCTGAGGCTGATCTGAGCATTGCCCTTGCCGACGCCAATGACGCCATCCGTTTTGGCCAAGGCCAAGAAGCCGTCAACATGCTCGCCGCCAGCATNGCTGGNGCNGAGGTAAGTATCGCATTGGCCAGCGCCAATGAGAGCATTCAAGGTGTCTCGGACATGCANATGCTGGCCGANCTAGATACNGTATTGGACGGTAAAGACGCCGATGGCGCATCTGAGCTGATTATGGCNGTTGTCAGCGAACGTCCTATGTTGGCTGCTGCNGTNCAGGATATGGCCGTTGGCGCCGGCTACAATGAAGCCATGGTCGCCTCATCCGTATTTGGTGGTTTGGGTGATCTTCCCGCCACTGCTGCTGGTAAATAAGCCGATAGCAAACAAGCGCTTATAGAGTAGCCAGCCACACCGAAAAAGAGTCGCAGTCGCGGCTCTTTTTTTGTCNATAATTCGGAAAGAATGAAACCTTCTCATTATTCTCGATCTCTCTAGCAACACCCTTCATATCTTTTCTCCAAAGCATCATCTGTAGCCCCCCCCTCGTTTGGACTTGCGGCTTGAGCCAGACTCGCCAATCAATGATGCCAAAGTACCAAAATCATCCTAAATTACACCGATCGTCGATCAAGGCGCGCAGTTAAAACTTGCTCGTGTCCTTATTGGATGAAAAAGTAAGAAGCGCTAAGGACGAGCAATGGATACTGCTCGAGCTCATTCACNCAATGGAACTGACAAAATGACGACATCAACTTCAGGCTTACGACTTGGCATCATTTGGCTCAGCTTATCTGTATTGTTTGCCTCCGTACCCGCCACTCAGGCCGCCTTGATAGCTTATGATTTGTACTCNCTGCCGCCGAATCACTCTCACCCTCTGTCATCCAAAAGTTATCGATTATTGAATTATGAAAATCCGCTATCCCATTCACTGAGCAGCGTTATTGATGACAACTTTGGAGTGTTGCAACAAGGCCTGCAGCCGCTAAGTAATCAGCTGCTGGATCAATCGAGAACGAGCAATGATGAGCTTGGAATCATTATCGAAGACGAGGATTTCTCGCCCTTCTTTGCGATTCAAGATTTACAAAATACACACAATCCCAATGGCACAGGGCAAGCAAAATGGTTGTTCGACATTAGCGGTACAGACAGTTTGGAAATCCAGTTAGACATCGCCGCCATGGGCGATTTTGAAATAAGCGATTGGTTCCGCTGGAGTTACCAAATCGACGACAACCCTCTCTACCCATTGTTTAAGATTGAAACAGACACCACACAAGAGCACAGTTATCAGCTTGCCTCTGGAGCGAATGTAACGCTTAACGATCCATTGTTTCTCAACGGCGCTCCGCTTCACAATGATTTCACTCGTTTCACCGCGCCGCTCATCAGCAGCGGCAATCAATTGAAACTCACACTCGACGCACAACAAAACGGCGGCAACGAAGTTCTGGCCTTTCGCAATATAGGCGTTACTGGTCAATTCACTCCATCGGTAGCCGCCACAGCAATCCCTCTGCCCACATCAGCCACTCTGTTAATCAGCGGCTTAGTGATCGNCGGATTTCATTTGCGAAAGAAACCCCAATTGTTGGAGCAATCAGTCAACTCTTCACAGATGGAAGAGCCACAAATTAAAAACTCGCAATAGTGGGCCTATTGCGAGTTTTTAATTGCTGTGACTAAACCATTTCAGAATGGAATCAACCGGCAACCTTTGACTTCATTACAATATCGCTACCGTCCGTATCGATCACAATCGTATCACCGGGTACAAATTTTCCACCCAGCACATCTTGAGCCAGCGGGTTTTCGATGTACTGCTGTATGGCACGTTTCAATGGGCGCGCGCCGTAAACAGGATCAAATCCCACCGCCGCCAATTTATCCAAAGCGCTATCACTGATATCAAAGCCAAGCTCTCGCTCTACCAAGCGCTGGCGCAGTAAATCCAATTGGATATTGGCAATGCCGCGAATCTGAGTTTGACCAAGTGGATGAAACACCACGACCTCATCAATTCGGTTAATAAACTCGGGTCTAAAGTGACCACCCACCACTTGCATCACCGCATCTTTCATTGCTTCATAGCGATTTTCATTGGTGGTCGAATCAGAGCCTTCGTCGATGGTATTGACGTCACTGTTAAAATCAATGGTATCAAAAGAGCGATTGCGAGCAATATCTTGAATCGCTTCAGATCCTAGATTAGACGTCATCACCACCACGGTGTTGCGAAAATCTACCGTGCGACCTTGTCCATCCGTTAAGCGACCATCGTCCAACACCTGCAAAAGAATATTGAATACATCGGGATGCGCTTTTTCAATTTCATCGAGTAACAACACGGAATACGGTTTGCGTCGCACCGCTTCGGTTAAGTACCCGCCTTCTTCATAACCCACATAACCTGGAGGTGCGCCAATCAAACGAGCGACAGAGTGCTTCTCCATAAACTCTGACATATCAATGCGCACCATGGCGTCTTGAGTATCGAATAAAAACTCCGCCAAAGATTTACAGAGTTCGGTTTTACCCACACCGGTTGGTCCCAAAAACAAAAATGAACCATTGGGGCGCTCCGGATCGGAAAGCCCCGCACGGGAACGTCGCACGGCATTGGAAACAGCAACCACCGCCTCGCTTTGACCAATGACTCGCTCATGCAAGGCCGCTTCCATCGTTAATAGTTTTTCACGTTCACCTTCCAACATCTTGTTGACCGGAATACCCGTCCACTTGGACACGACTTCGGCAATTTCTTCGTCGGTGACGTTATTGCGCAGCAGCTTCATGTCGATC
The DNA here is from genome assembly GCA_002707785.1 of Cellvibrionaceae bacterium. GTDB lineage: Bacteria > Pseudomonadota > Gammaproteobacteria > Pseudomonadales > Cellvibrionaceae > Pseudomaricurvus. The sequence continues at coordinate 3,544 of PANW01000061.1, forward strand.
ATTTCTGCCTGACTGGCCATATCCAGTTGTTTTTCAAATTCTGGAATAATGCCGTATTGCAACTCTGACATGCGGCCCAGATCACCGGCGCGTCGAGCGGCATCGAGATCCAAGCGCGCTTGCTCGAGATTGGCTTTGATCTCAACGGAACCGTGTAGAGCCGCTTTCTCTGCTCGCCAGACTTCATCTAAATCGGCGAAAGCCCTTTCATTTTTTTCAATTTCGCCATCCAACAACTGCAACTGTTTTTTGGCGGCTTCGGTGTCGTCTTTTTTCACCGCTTCCCGTTCAATTTTCAACTGAATCAAACGACGCTCTAAGCGATCCATCTCTTCGGGTTTGGAATCAATCTCCATGCGAATTCGGCTAGCGGCTTCATCAATTAGGTCGATGGCTTTATCGGGTAATTGTCGATCACTGATGTAGCGCTGTGAGAGTTTTGTCGCGGCAATGATGGCAGAGTCGGTAATATCAACACCGTGATGCACTTCATAGCGCTCTTTCAAACCGCGAAGAATAGCGATGGTGTCTTCCTCGCTCGGCTCGTCCACTAACACCTTTTGAAAACGGCGTTCGAGTGCGGCATCTTTTTCGATAAACTGACGATACTCATCCAAGGTGGTGGCGCCGACACAATGCAGCTCGCCTCGAGCTAACGCCGGCTTCAGCATATTACCCGCATCCATTGCGCCTTCAGCCTTACCCGCGCCAACCATGGTGTGCAGCTCATCCACAAATAGAATGATTCGCCCTTCTTGTTTCGATAGCTCATTAAGCACTGACTTCAAACGCTCTTCGAATTCGCCACGGAATTTTGCGCCCGCCAATAGCGAACCTAGATCCAGCGACAACAGACGTTTGTTTTTTAAACCTTCAGGGACTTCACCGTTGACGATACGCTGTGCAAGACCTTCAACAATGGCCGTCTTACCGACACCGGGCTCACCGATTAACACGGGGTTGTTTTTGGTGCGACGTTGCAACACTTGAATGGTACGACGAATTTCATCATCTCGGCCAATCACTGGGTCGAGCTTACCGGCTTCGGCGCGCGCGGTGAGATCAACGGTAAATTTATCCAGCGCTTGGCGATTGCCTTCAGCATCCGGGTTATCCACCGCTTCACCGCCGCGAACTTTGGTAATGGCTTCATCTAGCTTTCCGGCATCACCGTACTGCTTGAGCATTTTGCCCAGTTCGCTGTTGTTGTCAGACATCGCAGCCTGCAATAGACACTCGCTGGAAATATAGGCATCGCCAATATCTTGAGCTTTTTTGTCCGCTAGGTTTAATAGTCGCCCCATTTCCGCCGACATGTGCACATCGCCAGTGGGACTTTGCACCCGAGCCAAACCATCAAGCGCGATCGCCAGGCCATTGCGAAGGCCGGTTACATCAAATCCCGCTTGCGACAATAGAGGTCTTACCGCGCCACCTTGCTGGTCAAGCATTGCCAACAACACATGGGCGGGTTCAAGCTGTGTATGGTCGCGACCAATCGCCAAAGATTGTGCGTCCGATAGTGCCATTTGCAGTTGATTGGTCAGTCGATCAATTCGCATTGTTTGCTCCGTTAAACGTCGATAAGAGTCGAGAAGACTCCTCGAGAAAAATGATTCTGCCAGCGAGAATCACAACCTACGAAATACTGTTGAAAGGAATTTGGGGGCGATCCATTAGAATTCAAGCACAGATCCGCCAAAAAATGCGACAAACCTGCCAAAAAGGTGATTTAAGTCAAGTAAATCAGGGAGACCATGCGGCCGGTTTGGCCATCTCGACGGTAGGAATAAAAGCGTTCAGACTCCTCGAAGGTGCAATAATTACCGCCGCTGATCGATGTCACCCCCAGCTCCTGCAACTCAGCTTGCGCCAACTGATAGAGGTTGGCGTGAAATCGCATAGGCCGCGTTAAGCTGGGGCGAAAAGCTGCGGAAATAGCTTCGCAATGAGCCGTACTGAGTGCGCCTTCATAGAACCCCTCCAGCACATCAATACCGACTTCGAAGTGATCTTGCCCGATGGCGGGCCCCATATAAGCCAAAATATCCTCGGCCTGCGCAGCGAACACTTTCAAGCTGTTGCGCACAATGCCATTGGCGAGACTGCGCCAGCCGGCGTGAACCGCGGCCACCTGAGTGCCCTGCCGATCGCACAATAGGATGGGTAAACAATCGGCGGTCATCACCGCACAAGGAAGAAGAGGCTGCTGGGTATAGCAGGCATCAGCGGTTCGAATCAGATCATCGGACTGTGCTTCCACCACCCTAGTGCCATGAATCTGCTCGAGCCACTGAGGAGATTGTTCGAGCGTCAACTGTGCCTGCAAGAACTGGCGATTGGCCAGCACTTGAGCCTCATCGTCTTCGACGTGCAAGGCGAGATTGAAGCTGTCGTAAGGTGCGGCGCTGACTTCACCATCAACCGGAGCTTGACGTGTCGTAATCAGTGCTTTCACATTGGCGGGCGCTTGCCATTGGGGCTGGAGCCACACTGACGGGACTTGTACATTATGATCAGTCATTGAATGCTACTTCCTGTATCGACACTGACACTGTCTTCTCTACCATGGCTGTTATTCTACACTGACACCGTTTTCTAACCGACGCTACCGACCTCTCAGCTCGATTATAGGCGCCATCTTCGAGAGTCGCGGTGATCTCTTAAATCTCGTATATCATCAATCAATAAGTCATTAGATCGATGATTGCTGCGCTCGCAATAACGCAGCNTTAGGCTCTATCCGTAATTTGTAACAAGGTCATCGCCTGACTCTGCACGCCTCAACCTAGTGAGTCCTTACATACTCGGCAGATTACTAGTCTTAAACCTCAAAGATCACTTTTCTGCCAGAACGCGCAGCAACGCCTTCATATCGTCTGGACGCTCTACCTGCCACTCCAAGTACTCACCAGTGATCGGGTGAATCAATCCAAGCTGTGCCGCGTGCAAGGCTTGTCGACCAAAATTTCGCAGTAAGTCTAACAACTCCGCCGATGCATTCTTGGGTATCTTCATCCGTCCCGCGTAAGTCCCGTCACCCACCAGAGCATAGCCGATGTGCGCCATGTGCACGCGAATCTGATGAGTGCGACCGGTTTCTAGCTTCAGGCGCACATGAGTGTGATTCGGATAGCGTTTGATGACACGGTAGTGTGTGATCGCTTCCTTACCCCCAAAATCAACTACAGCCATCTTCTGACGCTGACGAGGGTGGCGCCCAATCGCGGCCTCTACGCGACCGCCGCCCGTCATAACACCTGCGACCACTGCCTCATACTCACGGCTGACAGTGCGCTCTTGCAGCTGAGCCACTAGATCCGCATGGGCCTCCAAACTCTTGGCCACCACCATCAATCCGGTGGTGTCTTTATCCAAGCGGTGAACGATACCGGCGCGAGGGACATTGATGAGATCTGGGCAATGGAACAACAAACCATTGAGCAAAGTCCCTGAGCGATTGCCCGCAGCGGGGTGCACCACCAAGCCTGCAGGTTTATTGATGACCAGAATATGTTCGTCTTCGTAGACAATCTCAAGTGGGATATCTTCTGCCTCCCAATCCCCTTGTTCTTCCATCTCCGCCAACAAGACTAGGGACTCNCCCCCCAATACTTTATCTTTGGGTTTAGCCGTTTCACCGTTCAACGTTAAAGCCCCAGANTTNATCCAGCTTTGGATGCGTGAACGGGAATAGCCTGGAAANAGCTCTGTGGCGGCAAAATCCAAACGCTTTCCCATTAACTCTTCGGGAACGNTGGCGGTAAACTCTTGTACATCTGTCATAAATGGGTGCCCGGCTTGTCAGCTCAGTCGATGGGTGGCTCGATGGATAGATTGATTCAATCGTCGCTTTTTAATCAGCAGCAACCTTACAAAAGGCGCGCATAAGCGTACGAAGGCCTGATATTCGGCCGAATTGCCTATTATAGGGGAATTTCAAACAAAACGGCTCTTTGAAGTGTGTTTGTGTTCTTTGCAGACGTTTTATTGATAGAGCTCAGCCTCAAATAACCTTACTGGCCATCAATATCTAACCNACTTAGGCTGATACCGCCGTCAGAGTGCGACATGTAACTGATNCGATGTAACTGCAAGAGGCTATTACGATGTGGGAAAACGCAATAAAATCAGCCGCTTTGGCCACTGCCCCTTTGGTCTGGGAGATCTCTGTGGTTAAATACGTCTTTCCCAGTTATCTGGGTAGTTTAAACAAGCCCCGGTGAATAATCATTTAATAATGCTCCGGAGTTATCGACTGAGTTGATTGACAATATGCGTGCCCGTCTTATTTTGATTCTTGCCAGTGCGATTCTACTGGCCGCCTGCTCATCTCAAGAAGAGCAAGGTCCAAAACACACCACAGAGAAAGACTTCTACGAAGCTGCTCAAAAGCAATTGAAATCTCGTCAATGGGAATTTGCAATTGATAACTTGCAGGCTCTGGAGGCTAACTTTCCTTTCGGCACTTATGCAGAGCAGGCACAGCTGGAGCTGATCTACGCCTACTACCGCAATTACGAGCATGAGGCATCCACGGCGGCAGCCGATCGTTTTATCCGCTTGCACCCTCAGCACCGCAACGCTGACTACGCCTATTACATGAAGGGATTGTCCTCCTTCACCGAAGGCAGCGGTATGTTTGAGCGTTTTATACCCACTGACTTAACCAGTCGAGATCCGGGTGCTGCGCGTCAATCCTTTGCCCACTTTTCTCAGCTACTGGCCCGCTATCCAAACAGTCAGTACGCTCCAGACGCCCGCAAGCGTATGATTTATCTGCGCAACCTGTTGGCTCGGTACGAAATACACGTGGCCAACTATTACCTCAAGCGCGGCGCTTATATCGCCGCTGCCAATCGCGGCCGCTATGTCGTCGAGAATTTCCAACAGACTCCGGCAGTGCCAGATGCATTGGCCATCATGGTACAGAGCTATCATTTATTAGAGATGGACGATTTGGGACAGAACAGCTTGCAGACCTTACAAGCTAACTACCCCAAACACCCAGCCTTGGCGAAAAACGGTGATTTCAATTTCCAACACAGCTCTCGCTTGGGAGACCGCTCCTGGGTCAGCTATGCCACCTTCGGCTTGTTTGACAAGAAAGATCCTCCTGGATTCGATAGCCGCGTGTTATACAACCCAGAGTACGCCAACGAAGGTAACTTCGATCAAGCTGAGCAATACCAGCAACCCGATAGCGAGCAAGGTCGCTCTTGGTTGAATGTGCTTACATTTGGCTTGTTTGGTTAAGTCGATCCACATTTCGCTGAATCAAAAAAGCCCCCGGGATCATCGATGACGGGGGCTTTTTTATGTGCGGTGCGACAGCGATCAGCTGCTGCGAGTTCGCTGAAAACTAGTCCCCCAGCTTCCAGCCGTTGGTAATAGGATAACGACGATCGCGGCCGAAGCCCCTCTCGGTAATGCGTGGACCAATAGGTGACTGTCGACGCTTGTATTCATTGATATCCACTAGGCGCAATACACGCTGAACCACATCCGCATCAAAACCTTCTTCGATAATGGCTGTGGCACTGTAATCTCGCTCCACGTAGAGTTCCAAAATACGATCCAAGTCCTCATAAGGGGGCAGGCTATCTTCGTCTTTTTGATCTGGCGCCAATTCCGCTGAAGGCGGACGCTCAATCACGCTCACAGGGATAACCTCACCTAGCGTATTGCGATATCTCGACAACTCAAACACTAGGATTTTTGGAACATCTTTGAGTACGTCGAAGCCACCCGCCATATCACCATAGAGGGTGGAGTAACCCACCGCCATCTCGCTCTTGTTGCCGGTGGTAAGAACTAAGTAGCCTTTCTTGTTCGACATCGCCATCAGCAACACGCCGCGACAGCGCNCCTGGAGGTTTTCTTCGGTGGTATCGCGCTCAGTACCAGCAAACTCGCTTTCCAACGCCGACATAAAGGTCTCGAACATTGGCTCAATGGAAATGGATTGGTATCTCACGCCTAAGCGCTCAGCCTCATCCGCCGCATCGTTTTTGCTCAAATCTGATGTGTAGCGAAACGGCATCATAACTGCCTCGACACGATCTTTACCCAGCGCATCCACGGCAATCGCTAGAGTGAGGGCTGAATCGATGCCCCCAGAAAGCCCCAATACAACGCCTTTAAAGCCATTTTTGTTCACATAGTCACGCACACCCACCACCAGCGCCTGGTAGACACTGGCAAGCCTGTCAGGCTCATTGTTTAACTCCCCTTTAGCAATGGTGCACTTGCCACTATCAACAACGATCTCTACCGTCGTCAGCGACTCTTCATAGCTGGGCGCCTGCACCTGAATCTCGCCTTCAGCGCACACCCCCATAGAGGCGCCGTCAAACACCAACTCATCCTGAGCGCCCACCTGATTCACATAGAGAATCGGCATACCACCTTCACGCGCACGGTCATGCAATAACTCACGCCGCTCTTGCGTTTTGCCCATATGGAAAGGCGAGGCATTCAAATTCAACATCAGTTGCGCACCGGCAAGTTTGGCCTGATGCATAGGTTCGTGCTGCCAGATGTCCTCGCAAATGGTCAGTGCGGCTTTAACGCCCCTCAAGCGAACGGTACAGGCACTATCCCCCGGTACGAAATAGCGTTTTTCATCGAATACACGATAGTTGGGTAGATGCTGCTTAGCGTATTCGGCGGTAATCTCGCCACCATCAATGACACCCGCCATATTGAAGACTCTACCGGCAACGACTCTCGGGTATCCCAGCACCACGGCGGCCTGAAGAGAGGCTTCGCAGATCGCCTTAAGGGCGCGATTGATCCGCAGCTCGAGACTCTCACGCAGCAGTAAATCCTCCGGCGGGTAGCCCGTCAGAGTCAGCTCAGGAAACATCACCACATCGGCCCCCTGTTCTAGCTCAGCCTGACGCACAGTCTCAATAACCAGCTCAGTGTTTCCTTGGATATCCCCGACCAAAGGGTTTACCTGAGCCATGACAATCTTTAGGGTTGGCATATATTTAACTCCGATGTGACTCTCGCTGTCCGCGATTCAATATCGCCCCCAAACAGCAACTAAAAAGAGCGCTATTTTCGGTTAAACCCGTTGATTAAGCAAAACAAAACATGACCCCACCTTCGATCGACATTAACTACCCCTTACTACGGGTCTATTCCTACTATCGCTTAGCGTTGAGCAGCCTGCTGTTGCTGATGTTCTCAGCGGATCTGGCACCTAATATTCTGGGGCGAGACCACTCCTCATTGTTTATCAATACCGCCACCGGCTACACCGCCGTCAATATGCTGATCCTAATTGTCCTTTGGCGAAAACACTTTGAACCCTCTTCTCAACAGATATTTACGCTGTTGCTGTTCGACGTAGTGGCCTTGACGCTCTTTGTTCATGCGAGTGGTGGACTCGATAGTGGCTTGGGCTTTCTACTGTTAGTCGCAGTCGCTGCCGGAGGCATCTTTCTGCGCACCCAGCTCAGCAGTGCTCTGGCGGCCTTCACCACCCTGCTCGTATTTGCAGAAGCGCTCTATAGTTCTGTACCAGAAGGACCCGACAATCGCAGCCTATTTACCACCGGTGTGCTAGGTGCGCTTATTTTTGCGTGTGCGCTGGCCTTTAACTATCTCAGCACTAAATTGCGCCTCAGTGCTATTGAGGCGGCGAACCAAGCGGCCCATGCAGCGCACCTAGAACAACTGGCGCATTTGATTATCGAACGCATGCAAACCGGTATTTTAGTTGCCAATCAAGCCGGTCAGGTCGAATTGATTAATCACTCTGCAGAAAATTTGCTCAATTGGCCAAAAGCTAAGCAAGCACCACATCTGTCGGACATCCCAGAACTCGAGGAACGATTGCAGCTGTGGCAACAGCACCCCGACTCCCGCTCTCCCAGCCTAAAAACCGAAAGCTCACCCCACGAGGTTCGTTTACGGTTTGCCAACCTGGCCATGGAAACAAACGCAGTAAAGCAAACACACTCAGACACGCTTATATTTGTCGAAGATACACGCAGCTTGCACAGAGAAGCCCAACACCTGAAGCTGGCGTCGCTGGGACGACTAACAGCCAGTATCGCCCACGAAATTCGCAACCCCCTAGGCGCCATCAGCCATGCCAGTCAGCTATTAGCAGAATCCCCNGATCTGAATCACGCCGATCAACGCCTAACCGAAATCATTGAAACCAATACTGAGCGAGTCAATCAAATTATCGAGAATGTCCTGCAACTGTCTCGCCGGCGCCCAACCCAACCTGAACAACTTGACCTGCAAGCGTGGCTGCAACAGTTCATTCACGACTATCAAGAAAACAACGACTGCCACTTGGAACTGCTCAACAAGAGCAACAGTGAGAGCATCCAAACTAAGATCGATACTAGCCACCTGTCACAGGTCATCACCAACCTTACTGATAATGGCTTGCGCCACAGCCAGCAAAGCATCGGAGAGCCGAGAATCACCTATGAGCTGGGCATCAATCCACAAAACCAACTGCCTTACTTACACGTCATTGACGAAGGAGAAGGCATTGCCGAAGACAGCTTGGCCCACATTTTTGAACCCTTCTTCACCACTGAGGCCACTGGCTCGGGGCTGGGACTCTACCTATCCAAAGAACTCTGTGAAGCCAATCACGCGAACTTGAATTTTCAAAGAACTGACGACAACAAAAGCTGTTTTCGGATAGACTTTGCTCACCCCGACCGAATGTTTTAACAGATTCTATGAGTAACCACACCCACGCCCTAATTATTGATGACGAACCCGATATCCGAGAACTGCTGGATATCACCCTCTCTCGCATGGGCATCAAAGTCGATTGCGCCGCCACAGTTAAACAAGCGATGGAGCGATTGGAAAACAACCAATATCAGGTTTGTCTCACCGACTTGAGACTGCCCGATGGCAATGGCATTGATATTGTGAAGTGGATGCAAAAAAACTGCCCGACGCTGCCTGTCGCAGTCTTCACCGCTCACGGCAATATGGACACTGCGATCAGCGCCATGAAAGCGGGTGCCTTTGATTTTATTTCCAAGCCAGTTGAGCTAGAACATCTGCGCAGCTTGATCAATACCGCTTTGCGTCTAGCCTCGGAAAAAGAGCTGTCAAATAGCGACAGTCCACCGCTGCTAGGCAACACCAAGGCCATTGAAAAGCTGCGCAAACAAATCACTAAAGTCTCGCGTAGCCAAGCCCCCATCTACATCAGCGGCGAGTCTGGTACGGGTAAAGAACTGGTCGCCCGAGCCATTCACTATCAAGGCGGTCGAGCCGACGGCCCGTTTATTCCTGTCAACTGCGGTGCCATCCCTTCAGAACTGATGGAAAGTGAATTTTTTGGCCATAAAAAAGGCAGCTTCACTGGAGCCACCAGCGACAAACAAGGGCTATTTCAAGCAGCTAACGGCGGCACGTTGTTTTTAGACGAAGTTGCCGACTTGCCACTTGATATGCAAGTGAAATTACTGCGAGCGATTCAGGAAAAAGCCATACGCCCAATCGGAGAAGACAAAGAAATTTCTGTGGATATCCGAGTACTCAGCGCCACCCACAAAGATCTCGCGGCGGAAGTACAGAAAGAACGGTTTCGCAACGACCTCTATTATCGGGTTAATGTTATTCAGATCAACATTCCGGCACTGAGAGAACGTCAGGACGATATAGAACTTCTCAGTACACATTTCTTGAAAAAGTTTGCTGCGGACTGCGACAGTGAACCGGCCAAACTATCCAAAGACAGTTTGAGCGCGCTCGAACAATACCACTTCCCTGGTAATGTGCGAGAACTCGAGAATATTCTTGAGCGGGCATACACCCTTTGTGATGAAGACATCATAGAACTAGAAGATCTTAGTTTACCCGTCGGTGACACGGCTCCTCACGGTGAAGCTCCGACATCCATAACGGATACTCCTGTTGATTCTCTGGATGACTATTTGGAAGAAATCGAAAAAGAAGTTATCAGTGCTACCCTAGAAAAGACCAAATGGAATCGAACGGCCGCAGCGAAAAAGCTAGGCATCAGCTTTCGCTCTTTTCGATATCGACTCAAAAAACTAGGACTGGATGAAGACGATTAATTTCATACTTTGTCCTGAAGCGTAAGACATAGAAAACAGGTAGATTGTTATATCCACGCGCAAGATATCAAGGAGGATATTGGCTATGGATACATCTACACTTGAGCAAAAAAGTTCATCTTTGCAACTAAGAAAACACAAGCGTTCTAGTCTTTTTACTCGGCTTAAGCCTCCCCCGCACTGCACAATCTGACATATAACGAGATTTATACATCCACTTCACAATGCCATGGAGGGCTTTCGCATGTGGAAACAAAAAGGGATGACTCTTATCGAACTNCTCATCACTAGTACAATTATCGTAGCGTTAACCTCTATCGCTATCCCGAGTTTTCAGCGCTTAAAGATGCAACAACAATCGTATCAGGTTTACTCCGTACTGGTTTCTGCTTTGAACTTCACTCGCTCAAGTGCAATTACAAGCAAGATAACCACAACACTTTGCCCGAATCACAACAACGTTGAATGCGGTAAAGATTGGACAAATGGCATTCTCATCTTTACAGATAGAAATCAGGATGGGAAATTCGATGTGGGGGCAGACGAGATACTAAAGATAACGGCAAAACCTCATCACCCCCACTCCCTGAAGTGGTCATCATTTGGTAATCGCCCCTTCATTCGATACTCACCGCTAGGCCATACACTGAATCAGAACGGCACGTTTGTTTATTGTCCCAAGGACGGAAACTCACTTTACGCCCAAGCGATTATTGTAAATAGAACGGGAAGAATACGAAGAGGGTACGACAAAAATAAGAATGGTGTAATTGAGCGGGCCAATGGAGATGATATTCAGTGCTGATAAAGGCTAATCAACATAAACACCATCTCCCACTACAAGAAGATTGAGAACAAAGCGCTTTCGAACGCTATCGCCAACAGTCTTCTACAGTCCCTGTGCCGGTACTACCACGAGTTCCATTGCCTGCNAGAGTAATGGTTGTACATCTAGGATCAGAAAAATTAGGCGTTAAAGTGAAGGAATAGGTTCTGCAGGCTTCCGCGCCAGCGGCACAACCTCCGGGCTGGACATCCAACGCGGCAGTATAATGAGATTCAGGACTTATAGCATCAGCATAACCTAGCTGACCGGCGGCTGTAATTGAATTAGCGTATGAAAAGTTCTGAGCGTAAAACGTTTCTTGATCTGAGGAAAGTCTCATCAAGAATGCTTTGGCATCGGCCCTACGTCCTCGATCCACGTATTCATCATAACTTGGAATCGCGATAGCCGCCAAAACCCCAACTATTGCAACTGCAATAATCAACTCAATTAAAGAAAAACCATGACTCTGGTTCAGACCTTTCCCAGATCTACTCATTATCATCGGGCAAACCTCCAAACGAGCTGGGTTTAATCCAAATTATGGAGACACTATTTCGACTGTGTTCATTCATTTGATAGACAACCTTTTGCCCCAAAATCAGGGCGTATCGATCCACTTTTCGCCCGTCGATTGCAAAAACCTGTAAATCCAAATCAAAATTTTTGTACAAATCCCCAACCACAAAAGCTGATTTTTCGTGGTAAATTGAATCTACGGTTCCGTACCCAAGTTCAGCCTCTTGCTCTGCGGAAATTGCCGAACAAAAGAGCAACAGAGTAACAAAGAGTACTTGCTTCAAACACAAACATCTAACCATTGGAATACCCACCTTACTCAATTACTGACCACGAAGCTCGCGCCGAAGGCTTGCTCTCACCAGTTTGAACACCGAAATCCGAAATGTTACCACCTGAATCGGACACAACATACTTTCCATCAATCAATCGGCCTCCCCCTGGAATCGCGCCCATTTTTATACCCGCAACAGGTACGTCGTCAAACACGCCGTCATTATTGATATCGAGGACCACAAAACCAGGATCTCCCCCCGTCATTCTATCGGCAAACATGAGGTATCCGTACCCCCCTCCATTACAGGAAGCGCTATCAGGAACCGTTGTATTGAAAAAGACCAGACTGTCAATCACAACCGGCTCTACTACTACGCGTTCGCCGCTGTCAGGTAAATCAATGAACCAACCAAGCTCATCCGTTACCACATAACTTACGTGATTATCCGTCAGATCCCTTCCCCCAGCCACACCGGTACTGTCGGTAATCACTTGTTGCTGTAGATTGTCTCGCGTTAACTCAGGAATACCGGCATCCCATATTCCATACATAGTTTGCAGTGATGTATCCAGATTATCATTCTCTGAAATCCATTGCCCTGTACCAAAGTAGACCATTAGATTGGGTTCAGTTTTAAGTGAAACGCGGTCAGGATGAACGTTCGCAACAGATAATGAAGTTATTGGCTGTCTAGTTGACTTTGTACAGGGCGTTGAGCTGCACGCAGTAAACAATGGAGCAGGTGTTGTTCCCGCAGTATCACTATAAGCCACTTTCCACGCCGCACTTGATGTATTGGTCAAATTGAAAGCCCAAACATTTCCTTGGACATCCCCCGCGTAGACACGATCAATCGTGCCGTTTGAGTCTAAATCCAAAACTGTAGGCGAGGAAAGTCCATTACAATCACTACTCGCATTTTGGCAATCCGCAGCAACGATGCTGCCAACCTCGGTGTCAATTAACTCAAAACCACCGGCACTATCAAGATACATAATAAACAGCTTAGCCCTACCATCGCCATTGGGATCACTATTGTAGCCATTGCCAAAAATAGCAGCCCATCGGCCATTATTCATTTTGCCTATTAATGGACGACTAAACGTATAACCCAGATCATCATGGGTGAACTCATGTTTAACCACTCGATCTGCGTTACCTTCATTGATTGCGTTAGGGTTTGTCACATCTAAAACGTAAATCCCCTTACCACCAGCCCTTAAACCGCCGACCAAATAAGTTTTCCAACTGCTTTCAATGAATACATCAGCGACCAATGGCGATGCATCGACATAAGGTATATGTGAATAGGATTCATCGGCTAGATAATGTAGCCCTCGCGAGTTTCGGTCATCAAACAGCATGCTGGGGATATATGCAAATCGTTCAAATCCATCCGACGCACGAAACGCGTGTAGCATGCCATCGTTGCCACCGACATAAACCATAGGTGTACGGTTTTCTTGATCTTCTACATACTCACTGTATTCATTCCCCTCGCCTTCAATGCGGTTCGGATATGACGCGCTTGGCTGTCCAACATAGGAAGGGCTGGAATGAATAATATCACCTAAACGTTTGTCGAAACGATTTCTGAATGTATAGGTACCGCCTTTGTCCGCTTCATTTTCATCATCGCCACGAAGAAAGTTCACCATGGCTTCACCGAAAGATTGGTTTTCCGCAATTTGTGCGGTGATCGTAGTTGATACATCAAAACCACTTTCAGCAAGTAGATCTGCGACTTGATCGGAGTTTAACCCCCCATCACCGAGCGACGTGTAATCTCCCGGAAATCGAAACGGCACGCCTTTGCTGCCGTTGTAAGTAAAGATATTTCTAGGCTGACTATCTAAGTTTCGAGAGTCAAGCACTTCACCGGCATCCCATTCAAGCGGACCAACACCATTCTCATCAAACTCAAAAGCGAGAAGGGTTCCACTCCATCCGCCAGAGTCAAAACGTGCCTGAAAAACTAAAGTATCGGTTTCTAAACTGGTTGAATTAAAAGCTACTGCAGATGCCGCACCATCACGATCGCCAATGTCATCAATAGCTGCTGTCAAAGCTGCTACAAGATCGTCTGGATTACCGGCATTTAGGAACGCGCCGCGCCCATTCCAAGCAGCATGACGCATGTCATCAATTGTGGAATCATTATTGGAGACCGGAGTAGGCCAAGCAAAAGCATCGGTTGTATTGGATGGATTAGCAGTCAGGCTACCGTTCACACCAAATGCAACGGTATAAGTCACCATATGTTGTGAGTTGTTCTCATCAAGCCCCACAATCACAGGCACGCTGTCACTAAGAAACGGAGCCAAATCCTCCTCATAATACTTCATCGCGACATCAGCTAAGGTATTACTTACGTTGTCCGCGTAGGAACCGCCATCGAACTCGCTAGCAGCACTATTAATATCAGTATTACCGACACCGGGACTTCCTCCATTCCAAGTACCATCCGACATCAAAATTGCAAAATTCTGCTGACACTGTCCCCCGTTGCTAGAATCCAATATCGGAGAATTTGGGTTAGGATTAAACCCAAACAGCGCACTCCCTGGATTAGTGGATTTTCTAAAGTACTCACCTGCCCTCTGCAGAGTAAGGCGCAATGGAGTTCCACCTGAAGAATTAATTTCAAAAAGGTGTTCCATCAACTGCTCTTTATTAGCGCGCGCGGTCGTATCCACAGGGATACTGATGTCGTCTACATTTTCGACTTGAGTGCCTACAGAACTATTATTGTGAAGCGTAGCCAGTCCCATCCGTGCCTGACTATCGTTAATAATTTGAGACAAGGCTACTTTAGCAACATACTCACGTTTTCTGTAATAGCTATACCAGTTAGCAAAATTGACTAACTCATCTGCCGTCATGGCCTGAGGGCCAAAACCAGCAACTGTTGCGGTAAAGGAAGCATTGTAGTTATAACCACCCCGGAAAGGATCCGGGCATTCACCAATATCAAACTCACCGTCACCATCAATATCGTTCCAAACGAAATAGCCCGGTGCATCACCTCCACCATCCGCATTCAATAAATTGGTTGTTCCCTCACCAGGATTGTAAGGATTTCTTCGCGCCGCAGCAGGGTTCTGATCCTCATAGGAATCACCATTCCTATCTACGCCCGTCCATGGAACATAAGTCCGACTTGGGTCATAGTACATCACATTGTAGCCCGCACACGATTCCAACATTTCATCTTGGTCGTTGCGCGTAGGGGTAATGTCGACATTCCCGCTATTAGGAAGGCCAGCGTAAGCTGCTCGGGCACCGGTTGACTGTAAAACCTCCCAATCCATAGAGCCCGAGTCGTCCACTAACCACAAGATATTGGGCTGGATTTCACTTCCTAAAAACATGGGTTTATCGGAAAGGACTCCCGGTGCAGCTTGGCTCTGACTTCCACCAATGACACATCCTAGAATCATAAATAATCGTAACTTTTTTCTAATGAGTATGGGCATAACTATCTCTCTCCTAGCTTGAGAGCTATCGAACAAGAGCTTAATTTCGAAATGGGTTTTAGCTTAGTAAACAAAACTACCTCCCCCCTTACCCGTTTTAAAAGTGCTCTGTAACACGGAATAGATTCCTTGATCTCTAGACCAACCAATAGAGGTAATTTGAAAAACGTGGGGTTTTGGATCAGCCGCTATATTGGGGTCGTTGTAATCAATAGCGAGCTTATTTGCCGTCCCCTTATCCCGACCTATATATTCGATAATATAGCGTGGCGGATTTGCCACAGAAGGATCGTAGTCAATCACTTCCACACTATTATTTGCATCCCATAAATCTGGATCAGCAACATCAGCTAGGCTAACTGAAGCAGGGGAAGTATTTGTAATAGCACCCAGCATCGTATAATTTGAATACAGTCCTAGAGTGTTTCCGGAGAAATTAGCGAGCCTTGGGGTTGAAGTAATATTATTTGAAAGATAAGCCTCTGCTGCTCTCAATGCAGCCTCCGCTGCTACCCCTGCCATACTTCGTTGCTGATAGGCAACCGACATTTGCTGCTGCGAAAGCATATTGGAAGAGGAAGTTAAACCAATCATGGTCATGACCATCAATATCACCAAGACAACGATTAGTATGGCGCCTCTTTGAGCAGCTAGCGAAACAGAATGAAGTGACTCTAAATTGTTTTTCATAGCCCGATAACTCATAACTCTAGGTAGTAACTACCATTAATTAAATTGATTCTTCATTACAATGGTCTTAACAAAAGTCTTTTTACTCAGTGCAATACCCTGCGCGGAAGGAGCCTCTTCGATTGAGTTCAAAGTGATTGTTAACTTAAGTCGAACAACCGTACTCCAATCTATCGCTGCCGTCGGCTCTCCGTAGCGCAAATTNCCCGCCGCATCGATCCAGCCTACATCTACCTGGAAGTCTTCTACTCCCTGCACCAACTCATCTGCATTTTTAAACAAGGCGCAAAACTGAGGGGTAGCAGCACTACATGCTTCACCAGCTCCAGCAGCGGCACTATCCCCAATAGAAAAGACATGCGCTCCCGTAGAGCCTCCATACAAATATCCTACCGAGCCACCGGGTGGATAGGTATCTAGCTCAAAGCCGTAGTTATTTTCCAAATCATCAGATACGTTAGATTGCCCGTCAGGAGAGGCCACCCCTGTGGCATGTTCTATCGTTCCATCGCTAGTATTAGGGTCGTTCGTGATCATGAAAACTGCCGCACGCGAACAGTCTGTAACCATCACGACTTGAAATTGCTCCAACGGCCCATAGTTCGCGTGACCGGAGTCGACCAAGAGCGGCTCATCTTGAGCCGAGTACCCCTCTAGCGGTATAGTCGCAGCGGCGGCGGCTTGCCTAAAAATTAATGTATCCGTACCCATGGGACCATTACCATTGACCGCATCCACGGGCTGTTCAAAATCATAGAGATCACCGATACCTGCTTCTTGAGCTAAGGTATTGGTGATGCGGGCAGGATCATAATTAAAACAGCCGACAAATCCCGTTTGAGATAAGTCTTGCGACAGTCGAGCAAATGCATAGCGCGCATTTTCTTGTAAACGCGCCACGCCATCTTGTACCTTCTGCGTGTTACGTGAAGTCGCATAAAGCTGAAGGACACCTGCGATAATAATGAGTCCAATCGTGATGGCTATCATTAACTCAACCAGAGTGACCCCTTGCTGCTTCGTTTTACGTGGGCTTTGATTCATTATTTACTCATCTCACAGATTTAGCTGAACGGTATAACAAGTTAGATCGACATCTGTATTGCCACTACAACCAGTGCCATTAGCACCTGTTTTGTCGTTATCCCACATCACGGTTAAATCATATGCTCCAGCATTGAACACTACAGTGCCCCTCCCTCCTGGCAACCGACTTTCAATTTCGGTTTTCCATTCAAAGGTATCGAGCGCGAGCTGCTGAGCTTGAGTGCATCCGACTACACCACACCCTGGATCCGCTGCTCCATTATCAGTATCTATACCGTCATAATCATCATTGTCAGCGGGATCTGTAATATCTTCATAAGCCAAAATCCGATCGGTTATGTCTTCAGCCAGCAACTGCGCCTCAGTTCTGAGATAAGAACTCGTATTTGTTCTTAGGCTAACCAATTGCATAGCCTGAATAGACAACAAGCCAACCGCCAAAATAAGCAGAGCTACAAGCGTTTCGATCATAGTGGAACCTGCATGTGAAGCTCTAGGCGATAGCCGATTCGCTATGGACATATAGCAGCACCTCCAGCAACGGACACAGACCCCGATGCAACAATTGAAATCGTATGCGAATTATCAACATCATTAACAGCGAGAGCATCTTCGGAACATAACCTGAATGTTGAGCTGCCACCTTCACGCTCTCCCAACTTACTGAACACGACGAAATCACTATCCGAATTTAGCGTAACCTGCTGAGTCAACGCAGCCCGACTAGAGACCAAACAGTCCTCATCAAGAGCACAAGTATTAGTGCCATAATCAGGAAGTTGGTTGATATTCCTATCCAAAAAAATGATCCAACCATTTGACCAATCGGTATTGCCACTGCAGGTAGTACCATTAGCACTGGAACAAATGACGACCTCCTGCCTTTTACCCAGCGCTTCTCCTCGGGCATGCCTCAGATCTCCGCCAATAGAAGCAAGCTGCGTACGTCGTGCATTAGAATCTATAAGCTCATTGAATGAAGGAATTGCTATAGCACTTAGGATTGCCAATATTGCAACAGTTACTAACAACTCAATAATCGTGAAACCGTAATTTGTCTTTTTCATAGTGTTATTTATACCTACTCCCTTATGGATGTTCATTGAGCCAGAGACAAAAGTCACTCAAAGCCGACAAGTGGTTTGCTAGACGCGAAAAAGCCGCTATATAGCGGCTTTTTATTGATACAGTTCACATTTCAAACCAACCAGCTAGCGCAACTCCTTCGGCAACGAGAAACGCACATTTTCCTCCTCACCCGATGTTTCTACCGCCGGTTTGGCCCCTAATGACTCCAAACGCTGAATGACCGCCTTCACCAGCACTTCAGGCGCAGACGCGCCAGCGGTAATACCAATAGATGCCTTACCGCTTAGCCACTGGGGATCGATATCATCGGCGCCGTCGATGAGATAGGACGATGCACCGCAGCGCTCTGCCAGCTCTTTGAGTCGATTGGAATTCGAGCTATTTACTGAACCCACCACTAACACCAGATCGTTCTCCAGCGCTAATTGCTTGACCGCATCTTGGCGGTTCTGGGTGGCATAGCAAATATCGTCCTTGCGCGGCCCTTCAATTTTGGGAAATCGCTGACGCAAGGCATCGATGACTTTGGCGGTATCATCCATGGACAGGGTAGTCTGGGTTACATAGCTCAGCTTCTCGGGGTTCTGCACCACCAACTTAGCCACATCGGCCTCGTCTTCCACGAGATAGATGGTGCCACCGTTGCTGTCGTCGTACTGACCCATGGTGCCTTCAACTTCAGGATGCCCCTCGTGGCCAATCAGCACGCACTCTGAGCCGTCCTGAGAGTAACGGGTGACTTCCATATGGACCTTAGTAACCAATGGGCAGGTGGCATCAAACACCTGGAGACCACGATCATCGGCTTCTTTGCGAACTTGCTGAGANACGCCATGAGCACTGAAGATGACAATCACATCATCCGGCACTTCGTGCAGTTCTTCGACGAAAATGGCTCCGCGCTCACGCAAACTATCGACCACAAATTTGTTGTGAACCACCTCATGGCGAACNTAGATGGGGGCACCGAAGACATCGAGGGCACGATTGACGATATCGATAGCCCGATCAACACCGGCACAGAAACCTCTGGGGTTGGCGAGATTAATGTTCATGGCTGATGTCATCGGGCACCTATACAAATTTGCAGATAGAGAATGTGGTTAACTTAGTGGGTTACTGCTGGAGCTATCTCGAGTATTTTCGCCTCGAAGATAATCTCACGCCCGGCCAGAGGATGATTAAAATCGATGGTCACGGTTTCATCATCAAAAGCTGATACCACGCCGGGCAATTCCGCCTTCTGCGCATCGGCAAACGACAGCATCAGACCTTCAACCAATTCGATATCATCGTCGAATTGATCCCTTGGCATGGTTTGAAAGTTGTTTGGATTGGACTGACCAAAACCCTCTTCAGGCTTCACCATAAAGACTTCTTGCTGCCCTACCGCCATACCGGTGAGCTTTTGCTCAAAACCGGCCAACATATTGCCATCGCCCATCACAAACGTAGCCGGGTTTCCTTCAAAATTTGAATCGATTACCTCACCGCTATCGAGCTTGAGGGAAAAATGCAAAGTCACTTCCGTGCCTTCGCCAATTACTAGTTCAGTCATAATTAAACCAATTTAATCAAAGTACTCTGCATCAGTCAGTTACGATGCAGACGCCTCATCGGATTTCGATGAGCGAAAAGAATCGAGAATCAACATAGCCGCCCCCACACAAATACCGCTGTCTGCGATATTAAAAGCCGGCCAATAATGTCGGTCGTAGTGCACGACAATAAAGTCGACCACATAACCTAGCACCATGCGGTCGTACAAATTGCCAACGGCGCCACCCAGAACCAGTGCCAGTGCTACAGCTTCCCAAGTCTTGCCCTTGTCGAGACGGGCAATCCACACCACCAGCACGACGGAAACCACTGCAGCTACTGCGCCAAAGGCCCAGCGCTGCCAGCCTCCAGCATCACTTAGAAAACTAAAAGCCGCGCCGGTATTGTGCAGCAAGGTGAAATTAAAAAAATCTGTGATCACCCAAGGCTGACCGTAACTCAAATTGGCACTAAACCAGTGTTTGCTCCACTGATCCAACACCAATACAACCAACGCCAAGCCGTACCACTTCCACAATGAAGATTTAGCCATGTTTATGATTACCAAAAATTGTCTTCCACCAAGAGGCAATCACGTTTAAGCGAATTGACGCACTTCACCTTGACCAGAAACGTTTTCAACACAGCGGCCACAGATCTCTTCGTGCCCCGCGTGAGCACCAACGTCTTCACGGTAATGCCAGCAGCGACCACATTTCTCGCCAGTCGCCTTCTCAACAATGACGGACAAGCCTTCAACCTCTGTGGGCTCACCTTCGCCCTGCCCAACTTTGGCGGCAGAGGCAATCAATACAAAGCGCAATTCATCGCCCAGTGCGTTTAATTGATCCGCTAGCTCACCATCACAGCAGAGGGTAATGGCAGCGTCGAGAGAGCCACCCACTACACCTTCAGCGCGTTTGGCTTCGATGACTTTGTTGACGGCATTTTTGACTTCGGCAATGAACGACCAATAGGGTTCAGACATTTCGGTATCTGCACCCAAACGCGGCAAATCGTACCACTCGGCAACAAACACATTACCTTCACGCTCGCCCGGAATTTGCGCCCAAAGCTCATCAGCGGTGAAGCTCAAAATCGGTGCAATCCAGCGAGTAAAGGCTTCAATGATGTAATAGAGAGCCGTCTGCGCAGAGCGACGAGCGACACTGTCAGACTTGGTGGTGTACTGTCGATCCTTAATAATATCGAGATAGAACCCCCCTAAATCCACCACGCAATAGTTGTGCAGCTTTTGATAGATCTGATGAAAATTATAACCGTCGTAAGCGGCAATGATCTCTTCTTGCAACACGGCAGCGCGTTCGACCGCATACCGATCCAACGACAACATCTGATCTGCATCGATCAAATCGGTCGCGGGATCAAAACCGTTCAAGTTCGACAGCAAGAAACGCGCGGTGTTGCGAATACGACGATAGGAATCAGCGGTCCGTTTCAAGATTTCATCAGAGACGCGAATCTCGCCACTAAAATCTGTCGCGGCGACCCACAAGCGCAACACATCCGCGCCTAAGTCGTTCATCACTTTCTGCGGGGAAATGGTATTGCCCAGTGATTTGGACATCTTGTGGCCGTTTTCATCCACGGTAAAACCATGGGTGAGAACCTGACGATAGGGCGGTACACCATTCATCGCCATGGAAGTCTTCAACGACGACTGAAACCAACCACGGTGCTGATCCGACCCTTCCAAGTAGAGATCGGCTGGGAAGCGCAAGTAACCGCGTCGCTGCAATACCGCTTGGTGAGTGACGCCGGAATCAAACCACACATNCAACGTATCGGTGACTTTGGAGTAGTGCTCAGCTTCGTCACCCAGCAACTCAGCGGCATCCAATTCAAACCAAGCATCAATACCTTCTTGCTCAACTTTCTTCGCCACTTCTTCGACCAAACGAGAAGTGTCTGGGTGCAGCTCTTGAGTTTCTTTGTGCACAAATAATGTGATGGGAACACCCCAAGTGCGCTGACGAGAAATACACCAATCGGGGCTGGAATCCAGCATGCTATCGATACGCGCACGGCCCCAATCGGGAATCCATTTCACGCCATCAACCGCAGACTTCACGTCGTCACGCAGATTGTTTTTGGTCATGCTGACAAACCACTGCGGCGTAGCGCGATAAATCAGTGGAGTTTTCGTGCGCCAGCAATGGGGATAACTGTGCTTCAATTTGGTAGCGAACAATAGCGCGTTATTCTCTTCAAGGACGGAGAGAACTTTCTCATCAACCTTGTAGACGTGATCGCCAGCAAAGATCTCAACATCTTGGCGATAAACACCATTGTCGTCGACATAGTTGAGGGTGCCAATGTCGTACTTAGCACCCACATTGAAATCGTCAACACCGTGATCAGGTGCCGTGTGTACACAACCGGTACCAGCGTCGGTCGTCACGTGATCGCCGAGAATAACCGGTAATTGCTTGTCGTAGAACGGATGTTTTAGCGCCAGCCTTTCCAAGGCTTGACCGCTGGTACGCCCAACCACGGAATAATCTTCGATGCCTGCGGCGGCCATGACTGACTCGTATAAGGCTTCAGCCAATAACAAGCGATCGTTTCCAGCTTGAACCACTACATAATCGAGGTCGGCGTGCATGCTTACCGCTTGGCTGGAAGGGAGTGTCCACGGTGTGGTGGTCCAGATCACCACCGACACGGCGCCTTCACCACTCAGATCGGGTACGGCCGCGGCCAAGGCATCAAGATCCACAACGGGATATTTGGCATAGATAGAACTGGAGACCTTATCTTGGTATTCCACTTCCGCTTCCGCCAAGGCGGAACCGCCCACCACACTCCAATAAACCGGCTTAAAGCCTTTGTGCAGATGGCCATTGTCGACAATTTTGCCCAACGAGCGAATGATGTCCGCCTCGAAGGTGTAATCCATGGTCAAGTAGGGGTTGTCCCACTCGCCAAGAATTCCCAAGCGCACAAAGTCTTTCTTCTGACCTTCAACCTGGCGAGCGGCGTAGTCGCGACACTTCTGACGGAAGGTTTTAAAATCAACCTTAACGCCAGCCTTACCGGCTTTCTTCTCAACATTGTGCTCAATAGGCAGACCGTGACAATCCCAACCCGGCACGTAAGGCGCATCGAAGCCGCTCATGGTTTTCGATTTGATGATGATGTCTTTCAGAATTTTGTTGACCGAGTGACCAATGTGAATCTCACCGTTGGCGTAGGGAGGGCCATCGTGCAAAATAAATTGCTCACGACCGGCACGCGCTTCTCGAATGGCTTGGTAGAGTTTTCCATCCTGCCATTTCTTTAACATACCTGGCTCACGCTGGGCCAAATTGGCCTTCATGGCGAAGCCTGTCTTGGGAAGATTCAAGGTCGGTTTATAATCGGTCATAGTCTAAACAGCTTTTGTGTTTTTCAATTCAGTTAAATTAATAAGATGGTAAGGTCGCCACTATCACGACGGTTACTCACGTTAACTATCAAGCAGAGAAATAAGCTCTGGCTTGATCAATATCTCGATAAATTTGCGCCTTCAGGAGATCCAGCGATTCAAATTTCTGCTCTTCTCGCAACTTGTGCAAGAACTCTACGGTGATCATCTGGCCGTACAAATTCCCATCAAAATCCAGCAGATGCACTTCCAGTATCGGCTTTATTTTCTCACCGATGGTTGGCCGTACCCCCACATTGGCCACACCATTCACAGCACGACCATCAGGCAGCTGTGCTCGAACAGCAAACACACCATTGAGTGGCGAACGGTAGCGACGCAAATGTACATTAGCAGTAGGAACATCCCACTGGCGCCCCAACTGCTGGCCATAGCCCACATGGCCGGAAACCGTATAAGGTTTGCCCAATAAGCGACCGGCCAAGTCAAAATCGGCGCGCTCCAGTGCTGCTCGAATACGCGTACTGCTGACCCGCTCGTCATCGACTTCATAGGTGTGCGTATCGCACACCTCAAAACCGTAACGTTTGCCGGCGCCTTTTAAGAACTCATAGTCGCCACTGCGATCACAACCAAAGCGAAAATCATCGCCAATCACTAGGTGCTTAACACCCAGCCCATCAACCAACACCTGGCGAACAAACTCTTCCGCTGACAGTGATCGCAAAGCTTGATTAAACTGCAAGCAACAAACTCGATCGACGCCGGCGTCAAACAGCGACAGCGCCTTTTCGCGCAGCCGCATCAAGCGAGCGGGCGCCTCTTCGCCGGCGAAAAACTCGTGCGGCTGCGGCTCAAACACCACCGCCACCGATGCCAGCTGCAGCTCAGCGGACTTAGCCGCCACCTGACGAATAATGGTTTGATGGCCGAGATGCACACCATCGTAGGAACCAATGGTCACGACACTGCCGTGATGATGCGGACGCAAATTGTGCATCCCGCGGATAAATTGCGGCTCTAACGATGAAGCAGACGGGAATTTCGACACAAACGGGCTCAATCAAGTCAAACAAACGAAGTCGCGGCCGAGACAATCGAGAGGCATAAATCCACGGCACAATGAGTCGCGAGTATAACCCAGATGCTGGTAGCTAAGCTATATGGTGAGGAGAGGCTTATAACTCCGCTCAAAACCCAGCTTTGAAATCGCGCCAGCGAATACCACCGGCCAACAAAGCCACTCCATACACCAGCGCCCCTGCCAAGCACAAAACAGCCAGATGACCTGCACGCTGCCACCACAACCACTCCTGCCAACCATCGATTGCGCCCAACCCCACCACCAGCGCAGCCGCCATAGCGGTATTGGCGACAAGCATGGCCAACAACTTACGCCCCCACCCCGCTTTCGCGCGATAAATACCCGCGCGGCGCAACCCCCGCCACAATAAACCCGCGTTGATAAACGCCGAGGCCGAGGTGGCCAACGCCAAACCCACGTGACCGATATTCCAGATGAAATACAGGGGTGCCACGAACAAGAGGTTCAGTACCATATTACTCACCATGGCGATAACACCGATCTTGACGGGGGTTTTCATATCTTGGCGCGCATAAAACCCAGGCGCCAGCACTTTGATCAACATAAAGGCCAACAGACCAAGCGCGTAGGCCCTCAAGCTCAACGATGACATCGCAACATCGCTGGCGGTGGTTTTTCCATACTGGAACAAGGTCATCAATATCGGCTCAGCCAATATAATTAGCGCTAAAGCGGCCGGCAAAGCCACGATCATCACCATGGTGACCGCCCAATCCAGCGTTGTACTGAAGCGCTCAGGATCATCACTGGCGTGCTGCCGAGAAAGCCCCGGCAAAATCACGGTGGCAATCGCAATGGCAAACACCCCTAGGGGCAGCTCTGCCAGACGGTCGGAGTAGTACAACCAAGACACGCTTCCGGTTGGTAAAAAGGACGCTAACACCGTATCCAGCAACAGATTAATTTGGCTGACTGACACCCCAAATATCGCCGGCGCCATCAACGCCAGTACTCGCTTCACACCATCATCTCGCCAATCCACCTTCGGCGTGGGCATCAACCCCAGACGCCAAAGAAACGGCAGCTGGAACAACAGCTGCACCACCCCTGCCGCCAACACCCCCCAAGCCAATGCCATCACCGGCGGATCAAAATAGGGGGCTGCCAACAAAGCCGATGAGATCAGCACAACATTGAGCAAGACTGGGGTCGCGGCGGGAATCACAAAGCGGTCGTAGCTGTTGAGAATGGCGCCAGCCAATCCCGTCATAGAGATGAGCAATAGATACGGAAAGGTAATGCGAATCATGCCCGCTGCGAGCGGAAAGCGCACAGGATCATCCACAAAACCCGGCGCAAACACCATGGTCAGCACCGGAGCCCCCAACACAGCAATGGCGGTGATGAAGATGAGCGTTACCCCAAGACAGCCAGCCACCCGATCAATAAGGCCGCGAACAGCGGCCACACTGCCCTGCGTGCGATACTCAGATAACACCGGCACAAACGCCTGGGCAAAGGCGCCCTCAGCGAATAAGCGGCGTAAGAAGTTGGGAATTTTGAAAGCGACAAAAAAGGCGTCTGCACCGGCCTCAGCGCCAATAAAGCGAGCGAACACCACATCTCGAATCAAGCCGAGCACACGCGACAGCATGGTCATCACACCCACAATACCGCTAGACCTCAGCAGCCCTGCGCCTGCCGGAGCATCCTTGTTTTCGTCTTTACTCACCAATCCCCCTAATTGCCCCAACCCACCACCAGTGATGGCGACGCTGGTGCACTGCAACTTCAAGATGCCCGGACACCCTAACAAGCCGGCCAGTGTACTCAATGAGACTGCACAGAGCCACAACCCCGCCGATACCGACAAACACATCCGCCTGCACTATACTGCCAGACATGAACAACGCCTTTCGCTTTCGCCGCAGCCCAGCTGCCACTGCGCATGCATAACTGCTCAAAAATACTACTGGCGGGCATTCTTGTGCTCCCTTTCGGACTGGAGGCTCGGCCAGCTATATTCCCAAGCGAGCCACTTCCACCCCCTCATACGAGACTTCAGCTAGAGCGCCCAATTAATATCTCCTACACCGAATTCCCACCCTACACTTACACCGACAGCCAAGGCGTGGCGCACGGGTATTTTGTAGACCTAATCAAACAAATGCTCGATCAACTTCAGGTCAATTACCGCTTCGCCGCCAACCCCACACCAAGAATTCACTACCAACTTAAATCTGGCGAGCTAGACGTTTACCTAGGCCCCAGAGGCGTTCCCAACTTGGCAAAGCACACCCGAATGATTCCATTGCCGGAATCATTCAGTATCAAGCTGTCACTATGGCGCCGCCCCGGCACCCGCAATATCCCGGAGGTTATGGCCTTGCAAGGTCAAAACCTAGCCATTATTAACGGGTTTGGATACGGCGGGCTCATTACCCAGCTCAACAATAATGATCATGGCATTCACATTATTCGGGCCAGCGGGCACGACACCGCACTAAAAATGCTCATCAGCCGACGAGTAGATTATCTGTTGGATTATCAACGCCCCGTCAGCATTGAACTCAAAAAGCATCTAAATGCAGAGCTACTCCACCAGCCCATCCAAAACATCCATGTGGCATTCATCGTCTCGCGCTATGTCCCTCACAGCAAAGCGCTCTATGAAGCTCTTCTACGCTTAGTGGAAAGCCATTTTTCCAACACCGCAATTCCCGCGGCACTGAACTCACCGCCGTAGCTTTTGCTTGACAAATCAATGCCCAGAAAATACTGTACATTCATACATATAAACACCCACCCCAAAACGAGGACAACCACATGGCAGTCATTGCTGTTTGGAAATGCGACAGAGACGGAAGCATGTTCGATAACAAAAAAGATGCAGAAGAACACGACAAAATGCTCGAGCTGGCGGCCAACATCACCAGCCTGATCGAACAAGAAGTTGAGATCGACGAGACTCTGAGCGAGACCATTGGCCTGCTATTGGCCAAGCGCCGCGATCTACTGGCCAAAGCCTGCAAAGGCAAGCCAGAGCTGTTACTGCAAGAGGAGCCCACAGAAGCCGATAACGTCACCCCTATCGCCTCAGGGCAATAAACCCGACTTTATTGGGTCCCGCGCAAATCAATCCTGCGGGACCTGCCCCACAAATCAAAGCTCTCCTCCTCAAGCCCGAAGCCCGAAGCCCGAAGCCCGAAGCCCGAAAAGCTTGACATCATTTTCTAAATGAGGATAATGTCGCGTCCTTGATTTGTACCCGAATTTAATTAGGAGCAACACGGTGGCCAATTCACCTCAAGCAAGAAAACGTGCGCGCCAAAACGAAAAGGCACGCAAGCACAACGCCAGCCTGCGCTCCATGGCGCGCACCTACATCAAAAAAGTTGTAGCAGCCATTGAAGCAGGCGACGCAGAAACCGCTAAAGCCGCTTACGCTGAAGCAGTACCTGTTATCGATCGCATCGCTGACAAAGGCATTATTCACAAGAATAAAGCTGCACGTCACAAAAGCCGTCTGAACGCCCAAGTTAAGGCTCTGGCTGCCTAAGGCAGACCACCCTCGGGTCAGACATAAAAAAGCCGGCATCTCACGATAGCCGGCTTTTTTGCGTCCCTAGAAACACCAATGCAGTGAAATATGAGACCTAACCCCCGCCGCAGCCCGTAGCTTAGAGCGCCCGCTCCAACACCTCAATCAAGGCCTCCGTTTGAGCCCGAGTACCAATGGTCATCCGCAACCCCACACGACCATCAGCCGCCTTTTTCGGGCGCACCAGAATCAACGCCTGCTGCAGAGCTTCATTCACCGCATCAGGATTTTCGGGAAATACCCANAAATAATTGGCTGCACTGGGCCAAAATTCGACTCCTTTTTGTCTCAGACACTGCTCCAGCATCGGCTTTGATACTTTCATCACCNCATCAACGTAGGTGAGTGTGGCATCAGGAGACGCCAACGCCGCCGACACTGCCACCACCGCAAATTGATTGATATCGTATGGGCCGCGAACATTAAGCAAGGCATTGATGTTATCAGCCACACTCAGCACATAGCCCAAACGAATGGACGGCAACCCCCAGGTCTTGGAGAAGGTTCGAGTAATGAGAATATTGGGACACTCGCGCAGGCGATCAGCCACCGTGACACGGCTGTACTCGTAATAGCATTCATCTACAAGGATTGCAGCATTAGGCGCAGCCTTAGCCACCCTAACCACATCATCGGGCGCCACCAAGGTACCGCAGGGGTTATTGGGGTTGGAAATCACCACGACGCGGGTCTTGTCGGTGACCGACGCAATCACCTCATCGACCGGATAACCTCCCTCACGGGTATATTGAGGCTCGACGATAGTGAGATTCTCAATTTTCGCGCACTGGGTATACATGGCAAAACTGGGGCCCGGTATGATAATTTCGTCACCCGCCTGACAGGCCGAGCGAATAATCAAATCGATGCCGTGATCGGAGCCATTGGTGATCATCACCTGCTCATTGGCAACCCCACAGTAATCCGCAATTTGCTGCGTGATATCACCGTAAGAGGGATACATTTGCAGACGACCACTATCAATTAAACCGTGCAAAGCCTGCCGAATTGGCTCGGCAATATCGATGGTGCGCTCATTGAAATCAAGCAGCGTGTACCGCTTGGGATCGCGCCCCTCTAGCGGCGGCAAATAGGCGGACATCTCATCGATGTGATTTTTGAAAATACTCATAGAAAACTCACCAGACAGCCCCAAACGAGCCTAAATAGAAAACGCCGAAAACTACAATATCACCAGGTTATCGCGATGGATCAACTCCAAATCATCCACGTAACCNAGACGCGCCTCGATTTCATCGCTGCCGCAACCAATAATGCGGCCAGACTCCTGCACACTGTAATTGACCANCCCGCGCGCCACCTCTTCACCAGAACCNGACACGCAAGAGACCATATCCCCGCGATTAAACTCACCNGACACNGAGCGCACCCCGATAGGCAGCAAACTCTTGCCCTGCTGCCTCAGCACACGCACCGCACCATCATCCAACACCACCTGACCACGAACCTGCAAATGCCCAGCCAACCAGCGCTTGCGCGCCGCCTGAGGCTGCTGATCCGCCGTCAGCAAGGTACCCAACGACTCACCACGGGCCAAGCGCTCAATCACGCCCTCAATTTTGCCACCCACAATAACGGTATGCGCACCAGAGCGCGCCGCCAATCGAGCCGCACGCACCTTGGTAATCATGCCGCCGCGCCCCAATTTGCCACCATCGCCAGCTTTACCATCGAGAGATGCATCACTAGCGGAAGTCTCGACGATCAATTGGGCATCATCATTCGTGCGGGGATCGGCGGTATACATACCATCCTGATCCGTGAGAATCACCAACACCTCCGCCTCGACCAAATTGGCCACTAACGCTCCGAGCGTGTCATTATCCCCAAAGCGAATTTCATCCGTCACCACCGTGTCATTTTCATTGACGATAGGCACCACGCCCAATCGCGTTAAGGCGCGAATGGTAGAGCGCGCATTTAGATAGCGCTGACGATTAGAAAGATCATCGTGATCAAGCAACACCTGAGCCGTACTCAGGCCATATTTTTGAAATTCTTGCTCATAAGTTTGCACCAGCCCGGTTTGCCCAACGGCGGCCGCAGCCTGCAACTCATGAATAGTATCTGGGCGCTCAGACCAGCCCAAGCGGGTCATACCGGCGGCCACTGCCCCAGACGACACCAACACCAGCTCAATACCCTGCTTTTGCAGTTGCGCCAACTGCTCCACCCAACCCGCAATGGCCTCGACATCCAAGCCACGACCGTTATCGGTCAACAGCGCACTGCCAATTTTCACCACCCAACGACGGGCCTTTGGTAACTTACTGCGAATACTCATCCTGATTCCCAAACCAACTATTGCGCCACTAGCCACTAGCCACTAGCCACTAGCCACTAGCCACTAGCCACTAGCCACTAGCCACTAGCANGTTACTTAAGGCACATACTCGACATCAACGTCGTAATCATCATCGTTGAAATCATCGTCATCATCCTTCTCACCACTGCGCGCAGCGCGATGACGTTCGCGCAACTCTTCAATACGCTCTTTGGCTTCGGCCTGCATAGCCTCTTGCATGGCGACCTCGGCCTCGGCAAGCTCGGGATTTTCCTCTTCCGCATCCCAGCGCTCTTCCAAGTAATCGAGAATATTGCCACACAACTCTTTGGTGCCTTGCTTGTTAATGGCAGAAATAAAATAAACCGGCCCTTCCCAGCCCAACTTATCCACCACTGCCTGACAGCGGGCCTCGGCCTCTTCTGGCGGCAACAAGTCGACTTTATTGAGCAACAACCAGCGCTCACGCTTCGCCAGTGTTGGCGAGAAATCGCCCAACTCATCAATAATCGTTTGAGCATTATCCGCGGGATCACTGCCATCGTAGGGGAACATATCCACCAAGTGCATCAGCACACGACAGCGAGTCAAATGCTTGAGGAAACGAATCCCCAGCCCCGCACCCTCCGCTGCACCCTCAATGACACCGGGCACATCGGCAATCACAAAGCTGCGGTGAGACTGAACTTTCACCACACCTAAGTTGGGCACCAAGGTAGTAAACGGGTAGTCGGCCACTTTCGGTTTGGCCGATGATACCGCGCGAATAAACGTNCTCTTACCGGCATTGGGCAAACCCAACAAACCGACATCCGCCAGCACCTTCAATTCCAGCTTGAGGTTTCGCTCTTCACCGGGCTGGCCCGGCTTCGTCTGGCGTGGCGCGCGATTCACCGATGATTTAAAACGCGCATTGCCGATACCGTGATAACCACCGCGAGCGACCATCAGTCGCTCNCCNACCTCAGTGAGATCNCCCAAGCGCTCTTCAGTGTCGACATCAAATACCGTGGTACCCACCGGCACCCGCAAGATCATATCCTGACCTTTAGCGCCGGTGCAGTTGGCGCCACGACCGGACTGNCCACTCTGCGCGCGATACTTGGGCTGATAGCGATAATCCACCAAGGTATTGAGCTCACTGTCCGCCTCGAGATAAACACTGCCACCNTCACCACCGTCGCCACCATCGGGACCACCTTCGGCAACAAATTTTTCTCGCCAGAAACTCATGCAACCGTTACCGCCATTACCGGCAGTCACAAAAATTGGCGCTTCATCAACAAACTTCATGAGTCCCCTCCGGGTTTAACTCGAGTCACAGACACCGACAATTGCACTGCCGGCCGATAAGAAACACCACCGGTGCCTCTTAAAAAATCATAGATTGAAAACGCAAAAGCCCCATCATGGATGACGGGGCTTTTGGTTAGGTAGGGGATAAATCCCCAAACCGAGTTATCAGCAATCGAGCGAATTAAGCCGCTACGATGCTAACAAACTTACGGTTCTTGTCACCTTTCACTTCAAACTTCACAACGCCATCGGCTTTTGCGAACAAAGTGTGGTCTTTACCAATACCTACGTTCTCACCAGCGTGGAACTTGGTACCACGTTGACGAACCAAAATGTTACCAGCGATAACAGCTTGACCGCCGTAACGCTTAACACCCAGTCGCTTACTCTCGGAGTCNCGACCGTTTCGAGTACTACCACCAGCTTTTTTATGAGCCATTGTTCAAACTCCTCAAATTAACCTTTGATACCAGTGATTTTCACTTCGGTGTACCACTGACGGTGACCTNGGCGCTTCATAGAGTGCTTACGACGACGGAACTTGATGATTTTCACCTTTTCGCCGCGGCCGTGACTGATAACTTCTGCAGTCACTTTAGCACCATCAACAACCGGCGCACCGATTTTGATGTCTTCGCCATTTGCTACCATCAAAACTTCATCAAAATCGATGGTTTCGCCAGTAGCAACTTCAATTTTTTCCAGTTTCAGGGTTTCGCCTTCCACTACGCGGTGTTGCTTACCGCCACTCTTAAAAACAGCGTACATTTAAATGCTCCAATATAAAGCCGTTTGACCTAGACATTGGACGACACGAAGTAGCGACAGAATAGCCTGAACGCTTTAATAGTGGACTTGCGCCGTATACCTAACTCAGTTCAATGTGCCTACCACAGCCAATAAAACGCCAAATTTAGGCTGGACCATGAGCAGGGGCGCAGATTCTACGGAAAAACCGTCGGTAAAACAAGCCCCTCAATTGCGCGAAACCTCACCGTAAATCGCCAGATTTCACCGCTCTCGGGGCCAGCTATGAGGCTTTTTGTGCCACTTGCCCCCAGCCATCTCGCTTGACACCCCCTGCCCGCAACCATAGCATTCGCTTTTGAGCTAATTCTCGGACACTCCCTCCCTATGCTGTCTTTTCATAAAGCCGTTGAAACCGACTTCAGCGCGGTTAATCAACTGATCATTGACCAATTGCACTCCAACGTGGATTTAGTCGAGAACATTGGTCACTACTTGGTCGAGGCTGGAGGCAAACGTCTGCGCCCACTACTGGTACTATTGACCGCCAACGCCTTGGGCTACACCGAGCGCGGCAAACAACATTTAGACCTCGCGGCAATTATCGAATTTATCCACACCGCCACCTTACTGCACGACGACGTTGTGGATATCTCCAATATGCGTCGCGGCCGACTGACCGCCAATGCCAAATGGGGCAACGCCCCCAGCGTATTGGTTGGCGATTTCCTCTACTCTCGCGCCTTTCAGATGATGGTCGCCATCCGCGATATGGAGATCATGCAAATCCTCTCGGATACCACCAACACCATCTCCGAAGGCGAAGTGCAGCAACTGGTCAACGCCAAAGACCCCAGTGTCAGTGAAGAAAACTACCTCAACGTCATCTATAAAAAGACCGGCGCCCTATTTGAGGCCGCCTGTGAAACCGCGGCGGTGCTTTCCGAAGCGTCCAAGCCCCAAAAAGAGGCACTCAAACGCTACGGCTACCACCTAGGCCTTGCCTTTCAATTAGTGGATGACGCGCTGGATTACGAAGGTGATGCCGAAGCGCTGGGCAAAAACGTCGGCGACGACTTGGCCGAGGGCAAGCCCACCCTGCCACTGATCTACGCCATGCGCGAGGGTAACAAAGAAGAAGCGGAACTCATCGCCCAAGCCATTCGTGAAGGTGGACTCGACCAGCTCGACACCATTGTCGACATCGTCAAGCGCAGTGGTGCGCTGGAATACACCGCTGATAGCGCTCGCCAACAAGCGGACCTCGCCATCGAACAACTCCAGCAGCTGCCAGACAGCCCCTATAAACAAGCAATGGTAGAATTGGCGGAATTCTCTATTGGTCGCAATCACTGACTACGTTTACAGTCATACCGACCTAAATATTGATAACACTATTTGTGCTAGCGCTTAAGGCAAGGTTTGGCACGGCAAGTGCTTATTCATCAACAGACAAGAACTGGGCGGCCAAAGCTGCCCCAGATCACTGACAAACCTGAACAAGATGTCATTGCGAGTACAGCGAAGCAATCTCTACGAGCAACTGACTTACCAGAGCGGCAAGCTCAAGAGATCGGCCGCGTCGCCCTCGGGCTCCTCGCGATGACGGTGTTTGCCATCAGCCTGAGGCGGCATAGCCCGCCCCCACTAAAGGATTTACAGTACATGGATGCCGAACACTCGCCCACGATCTCTAACGCCTCTCTGGCCGATCACTTAGAGAGCTGGGACGCACTGCAACAACACCGCCAGCACTGGCAACACAGTCTCAAAGAACTGTTCCAGCAAGATCCCCAGCGCGCCGAGCGCCTATCGCTCGAAGTGGGGCCGCTGTTCTTGGATTACTCCAAATCGCACCTCACCCAAGACACTATGCAATTGCTGACTCGCCTGGCCGACGACTGCAACCTTGCCGAGCGTATCCGAGCACTGCTGGAAGGAGAGGCGGTCAATAACACCGAGGAGCGACCCGCTTGGCACAGCGCCTTGCGACAACGCGGAGACAGCAGTATTCCACCGACTTCAGTGCAATCTAAGATCGATGCCGCCAAACAGCAAATGGCCAGCTTCGTCAAAAAACTGCATCGACAAAAATGGTTGGGACACAGCGGCAAAATCATCACCGACGTGGTCAATATTGGTATTGGCGGCTCTGATCTGGGGCCGCGCATGGTCTGCAAAGCCCTGTCGGATTTTCATCAGCCGCTGACCAAGGTGCATTTTGTTGCCAATATCGACGGCGCCGAGATTCATCAGCTGCTCAAACCACTGAACCCTGAAACCACCCTGTTCATCATTGCGTCTAAATCGTTCAGCACGTTAGAGACTTTGGAAAACGCCAAAACCGCACGCAAATGGATAAAGAACAGCGGCTGCGCCAACGAGCAACTCAAACAGCACTTTGTTGCCATCAGCACCAATATTAAAAAAGCGACCAAATTCGGTATCGATGAAAAGAACATCTTTCCCATGTGGGACTGGGTGGGCGGGCGCTACTCCCTCTGGTCTGCTATCGGCCTCCCCATTGCCATTGCCATCGGCTGGCACGGCTTTGAAGAGCTGCTAGAGGGCGCTGCGGCCATGGATGAACACTTCTACCAAGCGCCGCCGAGCGAAAACATGCCAGTAATTCTGGCCTTAATCACCTTTTGGTACAGTCAGTGCTGGGGAGCAAAGAGTCAGGCGGTACTGCCTTACTGCCATCAACTACAGCGCTTTCCCGACTTTCTGCAACAACTGGACATGGAGAGCCTTGGCAAAGCCGTTAACCGCGATGGTCAGTCCATCGGCTACTCGACCGGCATTGCCGTTTGGGGCACCGAAGAAAGTAACGGTCAACACTCGTTTCACCAGCTGTTTCACCAAGGCACTCAGATGATTCCGGTGGATTTCATCTCCTCGCTGCGACCAAATCATCCACACACCCATCAGCACCAACAACTGCTGGCCTGTTGCCTCAGTCAAAGCCAAGCGCTGCTGGAGGGCAAGACCTTAAAAGTCGCACGCCAAGAACTGCTCGAAGACGGCAAAAGCCCAGCGCAAGCCGAGCAACTGGCGCCGCACAAAGTCATTCGCGGAGATCGCCCCAGTAATACCTTACTGCTCGACCAGCTCACTCCCCACGCACTGGGACACTTG
Source organism: Cellvibrionaceae bacterium (assembly GCA_002707785.1). Lineage (GTDB taxonomy): Bacteria > Pseudomonadota > Gammaproteobacteria > Pseudomonadales > Cellvibrionaceae > Pseudomaricurvus. The sequence continues at coordinate 38,603 of PANW01000061.1, forward strand.
ATCGCACTGTACGAACACAAGGTCTACGCCTTGAGCGTCTTGCTCAACATCAATGCCTTTGACCAATGGGGCGTGGAGTTGGGCAAACAATTGGGCACCGGCATTGCCGAGGCGCTCGAACAAGGCCACCTGCCCGGGCGCTGGGACAGCTCCACCNGGCAACTGGCGCAGCGTATTCTGTCCGCCAAGCCGCGCTAATAGCCGTCGAGATCGTGCCCCAGCAACGGGGCCCAGATCCTTGCGCAACAGCCCCTGCAAAGCCCTGCCCTCTCGGGCAAAAAACCAGAAACTCTGCCAATCCCACTTTCTTCTGATGCCGTCACCGGAAAGACACGGTAAACTGCTTTCCTTTTGCCAGTAAACTTTCATGCTCACTGCCGACCTCAAAAAGACCATTCAGACTGCCTACAGCGAATTCCTCAGCAACAAGGAGCTCAAAGCTCGTTACGGTCAAAAATTGATGATTGCAGAAATCGCCAAAACCCTAGGCGGCATTCATCTCGACGACGAAAACGAACGCGATAACGACGGCCACATCTGCGTGGTAGAAGCCGGCACCGGTACCGGTAAAACTGTGGCCTACCTACTCGCCACACTGCCCATCGCCAAAGCGCTGGGCAAAAAAGTCATCGTCTCCACAGCCACCGTTGCCCTGCAAGAGCAAATCGTCAACAAAGATATTCCCGAAGTCTTGCGCCACAGTGGTCTCAACTTCAAAGTGTCGCTGGCCAAAGGTCGCGGTCGCTATTTGTGTCTCTCCAAGCTCGACCGCATCCTCAGCGACGTCGACATGGCCGGCAACCCGACTCAGGCCCTCTACGAGGATGAACTGCCACAAGTGGGCGAGCAATCGGTCAAAATCTATCAATCCATGGTCGATGCCATGGCCGCCAATCAATGGGACGGCGATCGCGACAACTGGAAAGACTGTATCGCTGATGACGATTGGCGACAGGTCACCACCGATCACCGTCAGTGCACGGGACGGCGTTGCGCCAACGTCTCTGCCTGCAGCTTTCTCAAAGCCCGTGACAACTTAGGCAACGTCGACTGCATCGTCACCAATCACGATCTGGTACTGGCCGACCTNGCCTTAGGTGGCGGCGCCATCTTGCCGAAACCTGAAGACGCCATCTACATCTTTGACGAAGGCCACCACCTGCCCGACAAAGCCCTCAATCATTTTGCTCACCACAGCCGCCTAATGGCCACCAGCAAGTGGCTCGAAACCAGCCAGAAACCGCTGGCTAACTTATTGGCGCAAGTGAATGGTGCCGGCAACGTCGATCGTTTTGGCGAACAACTGCCAGCGGCCATGCTCGACGCCAAACAAGAGCTCGACAAAGTGATCCCCATGTTTCAACAATTGGCCGACGGCATCGATCTCACTGATCACACGCCTCGCCATCGCTTTGAAAACGGGGTCATTCCGCCCAGCATGCAAATGCCCTGCGTTGATATTCAACGCTCCTTTGATCGATTGGCGGAACTGCTCAGCAAAATGGCCAATGAGATTAACGAGTCCATGGAAGATGCTCACTGCCCCGTGCCTAAAGTGGATTTGGAAGCGGCCTTCCCGATCATCGGCACCTGGCAATCCCGCGCCGAAGCCAACAAAGAGCTGTGGGCCAGTTACGCTCTCGCCGACGATGAAAAGTCCGTACCCAAAGCGCGCTGGTTCACGCTCGTTGAGCAAAATGGCAACCTGGATTTTGAGGTTTGCTCGAGCCCAATCTTAGCCGCTCGCACACTGGAATACGGCCTCTGGCAAAAATGTTGCGGCGCAGTCGTCACCTCGGCCACGCTCACCGCGCTGGGGCGTTTTGATCGCTATCAGATGCGTGCCGGCACGCCGCCCAACAGTCAGTACCACGTGGTGCCCAGCCCCTTTAACTTTACCGAAGCCGGCGTACTCAGCGTGCCCGCACAGGCCACCGATGCCAGCAACGCCAACGAACACACGCTTTCCATTGTCGATACTCTGCCCGAACTGCTCGACATGAACGAGGGCAGCTTGATTCTGTTTTCGTCACGCCGACAAATGCTCGATGTGTTCGATGCCATGCCCAACGATTGGCAAGATATCATCTTGGTACAGGGCGACCGCTCCAAACAAGCGCTCATCGACGAACACAAAAAACGCATTGATGACGGCGAGGGCAGCATCATCTTTGGCCTGGCCAGTTTTGCCGAAGGGGTCGATCTTCCCGGCGACTATTGCCGTCACGTAGTCATAGCAAAAATTCCATTTGCAGTGCCTGANGACCCGGTCGAAGCATCCCTCTCGGAATGGATCGAAGCGCGCGGTGGCAATCCCTTTATGGAAATCACCGTACCCGACGCTGCCACCAAATTGGTACAGGCTTGCGGCCGTTTACTGAGAACGGAAAGTGATACCGGCACGGTGAGCTTATTGGATCGACGCATCGTAACGCGCCGCTACGGCACGGCGATTTTGAATTCCCTGCCGCCGTTTAGTCGGGATATTGCTTAAAAGCAGTTGCGAGTTGCGAGTTGCGAGTTGCGAGTTGCGAGTTGCGAGTTGCGAGTTGCGAGTTGCGAGTTGCGAAATCAGTCTAATGGGATTTGAGAAATCATGACAGCCGTCTTAAGCATCTTATCGGCGATAGAAACCGAACTAAAATCGACGCAATTGTGGAGCGAGCAACGCCCGAGCGATGAGGCTCTGGCCAGCAGCCAACCCTTTTGTATCGACACTCTAACATTGCCGCAATGGATTCAATTTGTATTACTCGAACGCCTGAAGCATATGATCAAACTTGATACGCCTCTTCCTGCTCAGTGTGGTGTCGCCCCCATGGCGGAGGAGTATTTCAAACCGACCAACGACGGCCAGCGGCTGATCGCGCTGCTCAACGAGCTGGACCAAGTACTCAGCCGACAAACTACCCGTTAAGCGCAGCGAAATCCTACCCACGCCCCACAAAAACTGCAACATATAGACACTCAAATTACGACCTTGCAATTAACTCGGTGCGACTGCCAACCATCCATAGGTTTTTCAAACAGCCACCGAACTCGATCGTAACCTGTTCATGGGCGCTATCGCGCCGTTGCCGGATACAGTTCATTTTTTAAAAGACTTTCATGCTCGTGTAACAAATCCACTTTTTTGCTGAGTCTCGCCGCAATGAATAGACACCACAAAATGTGGGGGTTATTCTTGCCTCTCGCTATAGCCCCCACCATGCTGACTTAGCAGATCCGCCGGAAAATGACCTTATGCTCTCCATCAGCCGTAAAGGCACTTTTATTGCCAGCACCTCTCTACTGCTATTGATTGGATTTTCAGCCATCAGCCTGATTAGCTACTATGTTGCCAATAACACGCTGAATCAGCATATCCGTACCAACACCCTGCCGATCACCAGTGACAACATTTACTCTGAAGTTCAGCGCGACCTGCTACAGCCCATCCTGGTATCGTCACTAATGGCTCAAGATACCTTTGTCCATGACTGGATCATCAGCGGCGAGGACAACCCCGAATCGATTACCCGCTACCTTAAGAACATTCAGGACCGCTATCAGGCAATCACCGCGTTCTTTATTTCCGAGAGCAGTCTCAATTACTACCACTCCAGCGGCATACTCAAAAAGGTAGACCCACACAACCCACAAGACGATTGGTATTTTCGCGTTAAGAAATTATCCGCACCGTTTGAAATCAACCTCGATACAGATACGGCCAACAAAAGCCGCACGACTTTTTTCGTCAATCACAAAGTGCTCGATAGTGACAACAACTATTTGGGAGCAATTGGTGTAGGGTTAGCCTCCGAAGCGATTCAAGACATGATTGAGGTCTACCAACTTCGCTATAACCGCCAAGTCTACTTCGTCGACCGCCAGGGAAAAATCACCCTCCATGGCGAGGCCCTCAATGAACANAATAATATTCGCCAAATCGGCGGGCTCAAAGACATTGCCACACAAATCTTGACCAGCCCCGGCGGCTCCTACGAATACCAGTTTCAAGATAAACATGTTTTCCTAAAGACCCGCTATGTTCCCGAGCTCGACTGGTATCTATTGGTTGAACAGGAAGAGCATCCGGAACAGGCTGTACAAAGCGTTCTCTGGCTCAACCTTGGGCTCAGCGTGGGTATCACTCTCATCGTACTGGTACTTGCCCACCTAACACTGAGCGGCTACCAACGCCGCCTAGAACTAATGGCCAATACCGACAAACTAACCGGCGCAATTACCCGCAGCGCCTTTGAGCCCACCTTTGCTCAACACCTCAGCTTTGCTCAGCGACGACAGCAACCTCTGTCTATCCTATTGATGGATATTGATCACTTCAAAATCATTAATGATACCCATGGTCATCTACTGGGTGATCGCGTACTGACTCAAATAACTAAATTGATGAACAGTCAATTGAGAAAATCCGACGTCATTTGTCGCTGGGGCGGTGAAGAATTCCTGATCGTGTTACCTGAATGCAACCTAACCTCAGCCACGGATATTGCTCATAAGATGTGTAAGCTTATTGAGGAATCATTGAAAGTACTAGACGGCAATCATATCGACGTCACCGCCAGCTTTGGCGTTGCGCAATTTAATAATCTGGAATCGGCTGAGAACCTATTTGTTCGCACCGACAAAGCACTTTACGCGGCAAAAGCTAAAGGCCGTAATTGTGTCGAAACAACCGGTAGCTCAGCAGAAGCCTCGACGGCTTGATGTAATAGAAGTTAACATCTGGCTTTTATCCGCTCATTTGAGAAATGGGCAGACTGTGGATGTGGATGCGGCGGCCAAGCGATGAAAAAATAGCGCAACGTTGTGACTAATTGCTTGGTTTGGCGCCTGCTGAAAACTCCATCAGTTATGCTAACGTTCTTTTCTAGTCTGCGCGGTGATGCTTTCATCGATGTAAGTATCACCGGCGAATCGACGTAAGCATCGCAGGCGTGCACAACACCTGGCCGATCTTACCTCTACGTTTCCGCCCCCACGTACTGCACAACCCCCTCGGGCATTTTTTCCCAACTCGCCTTCGCCCCCACAAAGATATGACGCCCAATTTCAAGTTGCGGATCCTCATTCAAGCAGCCTAAGGTTACCCCGTGAATTTCACCTTGATAGATACCACATAAGGTTGATCCGCAGCACTTACAGAACTGTAGACCAAAACCCTCCTGACTCGCATAGGTCGTCAATAAATCAGCTCCACCGAGCCAGCGAAAGTCGACTGGATCCACCTCTGCATAGGCAGACGCTTGCGAACTAAATGCCTTGCGACAACGAGAACAATGGCAGGATCGCGCATCTCGCAAAACACCACGAATTTCATAGTTAATCTGACCACAAAAACACTCGCCAGTTAGCCTCATCACACCCTCTACCGTTAAATAACTCATTACCGCTCATAAGCGCACAACTTCATCACCTTTCTAGACGAGGCAAAGAAGGCCCCAAGACACTCTATGAGCTAGCCACTCTCAGAACCAGCCCCTCTATGAACCAGCCCCTCTATGAACCAGCCCCTCTATGAACCAGCCCCTCT
>PANW01000062.1 GCA_002707785.1 Cellvibrionaceae bacterium
GATCTGTCTGGTTTTTGGACGGGCAGTTATGAACAGGTGAAAAAGGAAATGAAAGGGCGCTACCCCAAACACCCTTGGCCAGATGATCCTCTGCAAGCGATAGCCACTGCAAAAACTAAGGCGAGAATGTAATCTGCTCCGTGCTGATGGGCGGCTTTGACTCGCCCAGAGCGGTTTACGGAATTCTAAGAAGTACACGGAGAGATAGCGAGCGCTACAGTGGGCAACAGGACGTTATTTTTCCCACTTCCATTCAAACTTCTTTTTGGCTTCTTGTTTGTTTCGGTATTTCAACAGTACACCTTGAATGAAATTGCGCAGTATTTGGTCTTTGCATTCACGATAGTGTTGATGGTCTTTACGGCGAAACAGGGCGCTGAGCTCGTGTTTACTTAAGGGAAAGTCAGCCAGCTTGAGTAGCTCCAGTATATCGTCAGACTTCAGGTTAAGCGCAATCTTGAGCTTCATTAAAATGATGTTGTTAGTGAGTCTGCTCTCAGCTTTAGGCGTTTCATCATTACGCTTGCCACGCTTGTGGACAATAAAGCCATTCAAAAATGTCGCCAGTGTTTTGTCTGTGCAAATAACGTAGCCGCTGTCTTCTTCTTTCTTAAGCCAGTTCTTTAGTTGATCGCGTTCGACTTTCTCATCGACCAAGGCAAACAAATCAATCATGGTTTGATCATTCAGTTCTAGTGCATAGCGTAGTCGACGCAGAATATCGTTGTTGTTCACGGTAAAGCTAACCTCTTGATGTCGTCAGATGTGGAGGTGGGTAACCCTCGTTTCTGACTGACGGGCAGAATAGTGGAGTTTGTGTGGCAGAGAGAGTGATGGCTAGAGTTTAACTCAAAATTGAGAAGATAGATGCTAAACACCCAGAAAAACAACCGTATGGGATGAATCTCCTCATCAAGCCCTGTGGACACTTTGATATACTGCGCCGCTTATAGCAATCGGAGCAGCGGCGGATGAGTGACACGGCGACAGCGATACTCAGCGAAGAGAAAAACACCGGTAAGGGGCTGGTCGGGGCAGGGATCGTTCTGTTTATCATATCGATACTAGCGGGCTTCTCTATTGCCCTAGGCAACAGCAAGGCGGGAAGCTATTTCTTTATTGCACCTTTCTTTGTAATGGCGGCTCTCTTGACCGTCATCGGGCGTCATTACCAAAAGAAATATCAGATACTAGGCCAAACACCTTTGGGGTTAGAGGGTGGTTGTTGCGTGATTGGGCAAGAAACGCCAGCCAAAATCACTGTGTTTAAGCCGAATTTTGGACGCGTGCAGGAGCTAAAGTTAACCTGTTGGCGACGCCATAGTGGCAGTAGCCAAACGGGGTATCAGGAAGTCTGGAGTGAACGTTTTGCGGTTAACCAATGTACGGATGCTGCACACACTCAATTGTCTGCCACGATAATCGTTCCCGAAGGAAAAAAGCCGACCACACGATCGTTGATGGCACGCAATAAACATCACTGGGAGTTGAGTTTTGAGTATGTTGAATCCATGAGTCTTATCAAACGCACATGGAAGCTTGCGGTGGTGTCGGCGTAGTTTTCCCCTCTAAACCAATCGCCGAAGATGATTCTCAATCGACTCAACACTGGTCTAAACAAGCAACACCACATCAGCGCTGCCTGCCTTAGGTTACTCACTACTATTTGTAGAACTTTGCTCGGCCTTCAGGCTGGGTTTTGAAGCGACGGTGAGTCCACATGTATTGCGTCGGTGCTTTACGGATACAGCGTTCCAGTGCTTGATTGACGATGGTCGCGTCCTTGATGTCGTCTCCGCTCGGGAAGTCCTCATCGAGTGCATGGAATTCCAATGTGTAGTGATCACTGTTCCCGTGGCGGACTACCGACATAACAACGACTGGCGATTGGTTGAAGCGCACCAATCGACTGGTGGCGATAATGCTGGCGGCATTGACACCAAAGAAGGGGGCGTACACAGAGTGTTTCTTGCCGTAATCTTGATCCGGTGGGTACCAGACGATTTTACCTTGCTTTAGTGTCTTGGCGATGGTGCGCATGTCGGAGCGCTCGATGACATTGTCAATAAAGGATAGGCGTCCCTGTTTGATGTAGCGATCCATCAAGGCATTATTGTTAGGGCGGTAGATAGCATTGGGGGCGCAAACCATCGACAGTAATGAACCGCCGAAATCAAGATGGCTGTAGTGAGCACCGAGTAGTAAAACCCCGCGTCCTTGGTCAATGGCAGACTGCAGTATGTCGACATTTTTGAAGGTGGTTTTGGAGCGAAAAGACTCCGGTGGGCGGCTGTAAGCTTTTGCGGTTTCTACCAATCCGAGCATGTTGTCAAACAAGACTTGTTTGGTTTTGTTTTCACGTTCTGTTGCATCCCACTCCGGAAATGCCAGCTTCAAATTCGTGTTGACGATATTGCGTCGGCGCTTTGCCAGACGATAGGCGGCGAAAGCTAGGAGTTTGGCTATCGCACATTGCAGTGACCAAGGTAATTTGGCCCAGAGTCTTAACAGACTAATACCGATCCAGGTTGGCCAGTAGCGCGGGGCTGAAAAACGATCCTCGACTTCCATACAGCGTAGTGTTTCCAGTCATTTCNAATGAAGGGNGGCAGTATACCAGAGTGGTGTTATCAGGCCAGTCGTATAAAAATTCTACANTTTGTAGGGGTGGTCTACGTAGANTGCCGAGCGAGTCTNTGGGCTCGGTAGTCACTGGGAGTCATGGAAAACCATCGCTTAAATGCGCGACGAAAATTGGCACTGTCGTGATAGCCCAAGAGTAACGCGATAGCTTCTACAGAGAGGGTAGAATCTTCCAAATACCGAGAGGCAAGGGAGGAGAGGATCTCCTCTCTTATTTTNCGGTAACNGGTGTCTTCCGNACTCAGTCGCCTCGCCAGTGTTCGCTTCGTAATGAACAGAGCGGCGGCCACTCGATCCTCTGAGACTTGCTCTGAGGGATGGGTCAGCATGAAACTTTTAACGAGATGTTGNGTTGATNGTTGTGCGCTTGGCAATTGATTGAGCATTTGCTGGCATTGATCGAGAGCCAAGGTGTAGCTTTGATGGTGCGCCGTTGCATTGGCGGTNTCTAGCAATTCAAGNGGTATNCGCAACANACTCTTGGAGGCGAAGAATGTAACCGGGCANGGGAAATACTCCGAGTATCGTTCGANGTAATGAGGTGTTGAATAGTTGAAGGATATNTCNCCNNNANTTAACGGGCGTCCGAGNATGTATTCGATCAATGACAGCAGAGACAGACTCAGGGCTTCGAGCGCAAAACGAATGACGGTTTCATCCGCATCCAATTCTACATTCAATTGACATTCATACCAGTGGCCTACCGATTGGCTGCTGATATTAATGAATGACATTCGAGCGGGAAGAAAGGTTTCGAATGCTGCTATGGCCTCTCTTAAATTGGGACAGCTGTTGGCGAGGAACCCCAGTGGCCCATGGGTGGGTGGGGTAAGGCGGTTACCTAGTCTCAGGCCAATGGTGTCATCGTTGGACAGTATCAGCGCGTTGCGAATAATCTGAATCTGTTGGTCAGCTGTGAGCAAGCTGCGGTCTGACAAGAGATCATCGACATCGAGTCCGCAGTTGAGAATGAGCTTTTCTAGTGAACGCTCATTGAGTCCCAATTCTGCCGCCACCAATAGCGAATAACTGGTTGGAATCGTTGCTTTGATGAGAGGGTGATTGTCCATTTGCTCCCTTCCTGCCGGTTAACNCGCCCCATTGATTGGGCTGAAGCCTCAGCCTGCGAGCCTATCAAATAAGCGGTCAGCTTCTGCTACTGAGTCGAGGAAGTCAATAAATGACTCCCTCGTGTCAATAAATGACTCCCTCGTGTCAATAAATGACTCCTCGATGTCAAGAAATGACCTCCATTCATCATCCTTCGACTTCTACTATGTTTGCCAGAGCTGGGGCCGCAGAGCTGTTCAGCATTTCAAACNACTGGGAGAGAAGCTATGGCGAGTGTTGTATTTGTTGAAACTAACGGAAACCGGCACGAGGTCGAAACGGATCAAAATGAGAGCTTGATGCAAATCGCTATCGATAATGGTGTACCGGGCATTGATGGTGACTGCGGTGGAGCCTGCGCCTGCGGTACTTGCCACGTATTGATCGATGATCAATGGCTCAAAAAGATGAATCCAGTGAATGAATCCGAAGAGAACATGATTGAAATGGCTCCCGATCGCTCCGAGCAATCACGCTTGGCCTGTCAGATTCAATTGAACGAATCCTTGGACGGCATCGTCGTCCACTTGCCCGAGTATCAGATGTAAAGCACGCAGTTGAGCTATCACCGAAGATAGCTCCGAGACTGAAATAATAACTACAAACCCGTGAGAGCTAAATATGAATGNTGAGATGAAACTGTCGTCTGCCCAAACCGTTGTTCCCGATCCCTTTTCGATTGACCTAAAAGATATTGACGTCAGCGATCCAAGACTCTTAGAGCAGGGTGTTTGGGAGAGTTNTTTTAAACGCCTGCGGGACGAAGATCCGGTGCATTATGTCGAGGACAGTCCGTTCGGTCCTTTTTGGTCGATCACTCGTTATGAAGATGTCATGTATGTGGACACACATCATCAGCAATTTTCATCAGAACCTGCCATCGTTATTGGAGACTTTGATGAAGAGATGCCATTGGACATGTTTATCGCGATGGATCCCCCTAAACACGATGTGCAGCGTCGAGCGGTGCAAGCGGTGGTAGCGCCGGCTAATTTGGCGGAACTGGAGCGGGTGATACGCGATCGCGTTGCTGAAATTCTTGATGGTCTGCCTCGAGATACCTCCTTTGATTGGGTAGAGAATGTTTCCATGGAGTTGACCGCGCGTATGCTGGCAACACTGTTTGGGATGCCGCAGGAGGACCGTCATAAACTCATTTATTGGTCGGATATGGCAACAGCGCTTGAAGAAATGACCGGTACCATTGCTGACGCTCAAGAGCGCAGCGAAGCGCTGACCGAATGTGCGGAATATTTCGCTCAGCTTTGGGCACGGAGAGCGCAAGAAAAAGCCGAAGGCAAAGCTCGCGGCTTCGATTTGATTACGCTGTTACAAGACAATCCCGACACCGCAGACTTGATCGAGCGGCCGATGGAGTTTCTTGGCAATCTATTGCTGTTAATTGTGGGAGGCAATGATACCACTCGAAATTCAATCACCGGCGGACTGTACTTCCTGAATCAGAACCCTTCTGAGTATGAAAAACTGCGCAATGATCACTCCTTGATCAACAATATGGTTTCGGAAATTATTCGATTTCAGACGCCGTTGGCCCATATGCGTCGGTTGGCCACTGAGGATGTCGAACTCAATGGCAAGACGATTAAGAAGGGCGACAAGGTTGTCATGTGGTATGTCTCGGCCAATCGCGATGAGAGAAAGATTGAAAGCCCTGATAGTTTTTTGATCGATCGAAAGAACGCACGCCAACACTTGTCTTTCGGATTCGGCGTTCACCGTTGTATGGGCAATCGCTTGGCAGAAATGCAGTTGCGTATCTTGTGGGAGGAGATTCTAAAACGCTTTGATCACATTGAAGTGACGGCTGAGCCAGTTCGATTGCGCTCGAACTTTGTAAAAGGCTATTTGTCTATGGCGGTGCGTATCCCCGCGGTTTAATAGCCGCCTATAGATAAACGGTAATCGCCAAGGATGGCCATAGTGATAGCGGTTCACAGGTCGAACGATGACAAAGGAGTATTTATGCCATCTCAAGCACAGGGCTATCTAATACTTGATCTCTTGTACTTACTTCGTGCACGCCGTCCATCTTGCTCCGACCACACGATTTGCCGTGGAGGTATCGAAATGTAGAAAACAATGGCGTTCGTCTGAATATCTTGGCACCATGATTTTTTGGGNAAGTTCANCCCATTNGGATTTTACAGTCGCGGTAGCTTGATGATTTACGCCATTCTTTTACTTGTCCTAATTTGTTTAATCTATGGCCCTAACCTGTGGGTGCGCCACATCATCCGCAAACACGATAAGCCTTTAGAGGGAATGCCTGGCACGGGAGCCGAACTGGCGACTCATTTGATCGAACGTTTTCAGTTGGAAGGTATTTCGGTACAGGAAACCGAGAAAGACGCCGACTACTTTTCGCCATCGGAGGGGATTGTCGGTTTGTCTCCAGAGGTTTTTCACGGTAAATCGCTCTCATCTGTTGCTATTGCCGCCCACGAGGTTGGCCACGCTATCCAACATGTTCGACAAGAACCGGTCAGTGAACTACGTAATCGGTATGCGGGAAAGGCTAGGATGATTCAGTATTTTGGCATTTGGATACTAGGCAGTGCGCCTTTGGTAGGTGCACTATCGCGCAATCCCGGCGTGTTGGCTTTATTAATTGGCGCTGGAATCGTCGCTATGTTGGCATCAGTGGCGTTTCATGCGCTGATTCTACCGGAGGAGTTTGATGCCAGTTTTGATAAAGCGCTACCGATCTTAGAGCAGGGTTATCTGCCCGAACCTTATCTGCCTGCGGTCCGAGAGGTATTGAAGGCCTGCGCTTATACTTATGTCGCCAGTGCGTTATCGGATGTTTTGAGTATTTGGCGTTGGTTGGCGATTTTACGTTGAGCCCGTCATTGTGGGGCTTGGGGCTGATCTGGATTCGTTTTCAGTCAATTAACGGGTAGGGTGCTAGCTCTCTAGACAAGTCTTCTATTGGAATATTTCACAAGGAATCAGTTATGAATAACAGTGAATCTAACTCCTCTTCAATCATTGCCGCTTTGCTGCTCGCGACGGGAATCGGGTTGGCAGGGTATTTTATTAGCGAAACACTCTATAAATCCAAGATCGCATTGAATACTGCCGACGTGAAAGGCTTGGCGGAGCGCAGAGTCGAGGCCGATACCGCCTATTGGTCGGTGCATTACACCGTCAGTGGGTCCAAGAAGAAAGACATACCTGCTTTGTATCAGAAATCCGAATTGGATCAGCTGCAGGTAATTTCACTGCTCTTGGATAGCGGCTTCTCTAGCGAAGAAGTAACCCCGGGGGTGATCAGCTATTTCAAGCAAGAATTTCGAGACGACAAGCAGAAGCTCGTCGAAGAAAAACACGTTCTAGTGGGGGAAATCGACGTTCAAACGTCACAGGTACGGTTGGTTGCCGAAGTCAGATCTAAGTTGAATAAGCTCATTGCCGAGGGCTTGGATATTAAGAATAACCCTCCGGCCTACCATTTTACCCAACTCAACGACATCAAACCTGACATGTTGAAAGAGGCAACCACTAATGCACGTTTGGCGGCTAATGAATTTGCCACCAACGCTGGCGTCAAAGTGGGCGGTATTCGCAGCGCACGTCAAGGCGGTTTCGTGATCCGTGACGTGGGTGAAAATTATGGCGATACCAAGAAAATTGAAAAGGATGTGCGGGTAGTCACCAATGTCACTTTCTTTTTGACCGATTAACTCATTGTCGTGCTGCGTTTTCGTGTGATTTATTTGAGACTCTGGTTTAGATAAACCCTCTGAGGTAAACGGCAGAGGGTACATACAAGTTACGAAACAATAGCCACGTGAATGTTGAGGATAGACCATGATGAACAAGCCACTTTCTACGTCTCGACTCTTCCTGATAGGGGGCGGCCTGCTTGTATTGTTGATGGCCCAGTTGAGTTTTTCTCAGGCTGCCTCTGAATCTCAAAGCGTTGAAGACTACAACTGGATTCATGGCGCAGTCGATTGTTTAGATAACACCGGACCTGAGTTGGATGTTTATCGCCATGACGATTCCACCTACATCGTGCGTCAAAATAAGTGTCAAACCTATGAGGCACCGTTTATCTATGTGTTGATTGGTGACAGCAAAGTACTGGTGTTGGATACCGGGGCACTGGCAAGTACCGAAGACCGTTCTTTCTATGAGTTACTCAACGCACATATCGATGCCAGTCAGCTTGAAGGCAAGTCTTGGTTGATATTGCACACACATGGACATGGCGATCATACCAAGGGGGATGATAGTTTTCTCAATCGCGAAGGGGTGCAATTAGTCTCTGCCGATGCAAACGCAATACACGACTACTTTCAGTTCAAAGACTGGCCGAATAACAATCAAGTTGTTTCGCTCGGTGAGCGTGAGATAACGGTTATCCCAACGCCTGGGCATCAAGAAGAGGCGCTCAGTTTTTACGACCCTCACACGCGCTGGCTAATGACAGGAGACACTTTTTATCCCGGCGCTATCTATGTCAAACACTGGCAAGCCTATCGAGCAAGTATCGAAAGACTAGCGCGTTTTAGCCAATCACATTCAGTTGAGGCGCTTATGGGTGCTCATATCGAAATGATCACAAGAGCGGGTGAGTTCTATCCTATTGGCACATTATTTCAGCCGGAGGAGCGGCCCTTACCTCTATCCGTAGAGAATTTAAACGTGGTGAATACAACCTTGAGAAATACACCGCAACCGCAAGAACTGGTGTTCGATCAGCTCGTCATTAAGCCCATGAATGGCTTGCAAAAAAGCCTCAGTAATTTGGTAAGGTTTTTCAACAACTAGTATTAAATGAATGGACGGTGAGAGATGTTGCCCACACTAGAATCGATTGATCATGTGCACGTTTATGTCAAAGACCGCGCGAAGGCCGCTCAATGGTATCGAGATTATCTCGGGTTTGAGGTTCATCCAACCTACGAATTTTGGGCCGAGGATATCGCAGGCCCACTGACCATCGCAGATGCAAGCGATGCCATCCATATCGCGTTGTTTCAGCGACAAGATTTCACCCCGGCGTCTACCATTGCATTTCGCGTCAATGGAGAGAACTTCCTCGCCTGGAAGGCGCAGCTGGAGAAAAGTGGGTTGTTGTTACGCTGCAGCGATCACNCGGTTTCTTGGTCTCTCTACTTCCAAGACCCCGATGAAAACAGCCACGAGATAACCACCTACGACTATGCTCTAGTGGCGAAAGAACTATCTAAAGAGTAGGGGTAGTTGGATCCGCTAAGGCGCTGGTATTCGCTATNGCGCCAAGCTAGAATGCGCCCTTGAGGACGACCTCAACTTACTTTCGACGCCTATGGGCCGCCCATAAACACGCTGCTCGATGGTAATTCCAATTCCGGGGACGACCCCATCTGATGCGACAGGTGAGGTTCTCGGTGCCGTTATTAAAACTCAATTCTCTCTTTGCCAGCCTTTTTTCTCTGGCCGTTTGTCTATGGATTATTCCGACTCACTCGGTAGTCGCTGGCACGGCGATCGATGGCGATCTTCGCTCTCCGCACCCGTCAGATGTCGCCTACGTGGGGTTGCACGGAATGCTAATGTTCGGCAGTGCGGAAACCTTATACGCCGCGCATCTGCCGATGTTCCACCCACCGCACAATGTTCAAGTGATCACTCGATTTACGTTCGAACAGCCTGACGTTGCAGCTTGGATCAAGGCGCGGGTGGCAGGTTCAGACAATCAACCACTTTCGCTATGGACACTGGTGCCCAGACATTTTGACTTGCTTCGATTGGACCCAACTCACATAGACACCGTTCAACATTTGGTGGTGGATGTGTACAGTGGGCACTTCGAAAGAGGAGGGGAGCGAGTATTCGAAGGCCAGTCTATTCGAATTGAATCGATCGAGCTGTTTAATCGATTGCCGTTGGCTGCGAGAGNTTCACNACCTATACATCAAAAANCCGAGATGCAGTATTGCTGGCTAAGCGCTGGATCGAGTACCAATACGCACTTTCTATTTAAACAATTAGGTGTTCGTCCAGAGGCGGATCACATTGTTCGTATTGATGGTTTCTTAAACACCGTCAGCGGGTGCCTAAGCTTGCCCCAACCCACAGATCGACTCTTTGCAACCGATGACGAACTACGGCGAGTGCTAGAGTCTCGTTATGGTAGAGATTCAATGAGCGCTGACATTGAGTTGCGATCACTTTATCTCGAAACCACAGAGTTGAGGTGATTTGGGCAACCAAAGCTCGATGACCGTCAGCTGGTTTTCATAGTGGTGGCAAGTCAAACCAAAGCCCTGTGAGACCGCCGAGTCCTGCGGTGATCGATAACTCACCACCGCGAATACCTAAACCGTCACCGTCGGCGAGATCGTAAAAATCGGCTTTTCCCTCGCCTTGGTAGACATGCAAGTAGCCGCTGCGATTGCCGACATCCAAACTAATCGTTTGTCCCGGCTCCAATGCCAAACGCGCTATGCTTGCGTCTTGATGTAGGGTTAAGGTGTTGTCGACTTGAGCGTTGATCGGTGAGACGAGTGGTGTCAAAGCGGAATGCTGTTCGATTTTCTGCTGCTGATAGCTGGGCGACAAAGCCCTTTGGTTGGGCAGGATCCAGATTTGTAGAAAGCGCAGAGGGTCGGTGCTGGACGCGTTGTATTCCGAATGTAGGACGCCGCTTCCGGCGGTCATTCTTTGAACTTCTCCGGCAGAGACCACGAATTGGTTTCCCAGTGTGTCGCGATGTTCAATCGCGCCTTCTAACACATAGGAAATGATTTCCATGTCGCGATGACCGTGTCGACCAAAACCTGCGCCGGCGGTTACGTAATCATCGTTGATCACCAATAATTTAGAAAAGCCCAAATGATTTTCGTCGTAATAATCGGCAAAAGAGAACGAGTGGTGGCTGTTTAGCCAACCGAGCTGTGTGCTGCCACGTTGCTCCGCAGGACGGTAATAGAACATCGAACTTTCCTTAGAGGATGTTGTTGATTGCGTTGGCGTTGATGAAGTTTTCATGCGTGGCTCGCATCCAGTTGATCGCGATTGTGAGGCTGGTCGAAACTCTGTTCAGGACCCATTGGAACTATGCCAGTCGGATTTATGGTCATGTGGCTGGCGTAATAATGAGTTTTTATATGATCAAAGTTTACGGTCTCAGCAATGCCGGGCCATTGATAAAGTTCACGCAGATAATTGCTGAGATTGGGGTAGTCAGCGATAGCTTGTTTGTTGGTTTTGAAATGCCCAAAGTAGACAGCGTCAAACCGAACTAAGGTGGTAAACAAGCGCCAGTCGGCTTCCGTAAGTTTAGCGCCAACCAGATAGCGATTTTCCTCTAGATGTTGCTCCAGCCAGTCCAATGTTGTGAATAGATCGTTGAACGCTGACTCATAGGCGGTTTGTGTCGTCGCAAAGCCTGCGCGATAGACGCCATTATTAACCTTGTGATAAACCTCCGAGTTGATATCGTCAATACGGGGGCGCAGGGCTTCTGGGTAATAGTCGTCGGTATTACCGGTCAGATGGTTGAATGCGGTATTAAAGATTCGAAGAATGTCTGAGGATTCATTGTTGACGATGGTTTTGGTGTGCTTGTCCCACAGTACTGGCACGGTGACACGACCTTCGTAGCTGGGGTCACCAGTAAGGTAAAGCTGATACAAGTAGTCAAACTCTGAGGTGGTTCGATCCAGCTCCCAGCCGTTTTCCAGCATAATGGGTTCGACCACGACCACATCGATCAGCGCTTCCAACTGTTTTAACTGACGCATAATGAGAGTGCGGTGTGCCCAAGGGCAAGCCAAAGAAACATAGAGCGTGTAGCGGTCGGCTTCTGCGCGATAACTCGTAAGTTCATCGTTTTCTGCATCGTTTGGGGTCGTTAGGGTATGACGGAATCGACTGTTCTGACGTTGAAACTCTCCCTTGGTCTTTTTCGTTTCATACCATTGGTCGACCCATTGGCCAGCTTGTAATAATCCCATTTTTTTCACCTCGTCTTTGTCGTGGTAAAAAGCCGAATGTGTAGTGAATTGGCGATGCTGGTGAGTCACTCGTCTACTGTTAGCTCACACCGCCAACGCATATCGGCTTTTGAATGGGGTCCATTTTAGCGATCCAGAGAATTCCAATAAGGGGCGATATTTGTTCAGTTTGTTCAGAGATGTTGAACAGTTGGAGGAAGNGGGGTTTANAGTGGTGGTTGCCGCCACTTTTTTCTCTGGCTTTTTNGAATAGAAANTGAGGCTNGATCTAGTCAGATGATATTAATAAACCACATTGTTCTTAAGAAANTCGATGAACGCTCGTGTCTTTGCAGGAACATTGTNCCGCTGCGGATAGAGCACACTGATGGGAAAGGTCAGCTGGTGGTAGTCGTCCAATAGCGTGACTAGCTTGCCTTGTGCCAACTCTTCGCGAATAGAATAAGTCGGTAGAATCGAAATCCCCCCGTGATTAAGCAGTATGGATTTAATCGCGGTATGGTCATTGACGACGACCTTAGTTCGAACCTGTACCTTTTCCGTTTGATTGCCACGCTGCAGGTACCAGATGTCGGCGTCTTGCTTGTCATTGGGTTTCCAAACCGCACAATCGTGGTGAGCGAGATCCGTCAGCGAACTGGGGGTTCCATGGCGTTCAAGATATTCGGGAGAGGCGCAACAAATCGCTTCAATATTGCAAAGAGGTTGCGCAATTAATCCAGAATCGTGCAGTTCACCCATGCGCAAGAGCAAATCAAACCGGCCGCCAATCAAATCACTGTAGGCTTCTGTCAGCTGCAGTTCGATGGTGACATCGGGATAAAGCTGCTGAAAGGCCGGTATTAAGGGGGCAATTTCACTTCGGCCAAACAGCGGTGGCGCGGAGATACGCAGGGTTCCTTGGGGTTTGTCGCTGTAGTGGGAGGCGAGATTTTTGGCTTGTTCCAGTTCCAACATGATGCGCTGACTGTGTTTGTAGAGCGACCAGCCCTCGTCGGTGATGGTCAATTGACGCGTTGAGCGCTGAATAAGGGTGACATTCAATTTGCCTTCCAGTGAGCGAATACGTTTACTGACCGAGGATTTGGCAATGCCAAGACTTTCTGCGGCTTTGGTAAAGCTGCCAGATTCGATGACTTGGTTGAAGATGGCGAGACTTTGAAGCTCTTCGATCATGATCTATACCCCTTAATTGAGCTCTCATAGGTGGTGCTGCGTATCCTCCATTGGAGAGAATCTATAGTTTCCCACAGGAAACCTAGTTATTCAAAATGCAGTCTACGTTTCTTTTNGCGAAGTAAATAAACTGTCCNCCCACANCATTGAGCTTTTGGAGAAAGAAGAACATGTCCGTAATCAGCGTCACTGAGGCGATACAAGCGCGTAAATCGGTTCGAGAGTTCCAAGATAGGGCCGTTGAGCCCGCGCTAATCAAAGAAATACTAGAGTTGGCGTTACTGTCTTCATCGGGCAGNAACCTGCAGCCTTGGAAAATCTACGCCATGGCNGGCGAGACCAAGCAGCAGTTAACGGATTTGGTCAATGAGCGAGCCATGACCACGCCCATGGGCGAGGGCGGCGATATNCCCATCTATCCTGAAAAACTGATCAATCCGTGGCGTCAGCGTCGAGCAGANTGTGGTGAAGTGGTTTATGAAGCCTTGGGGATCTCGCGGGACGATAAAATGGGGCGGATTGTCCAGGTGATGAAGAACTTTTCTTTTTTCGGTGCGCCTGTGGGACTTATTCTGACCATGGATCGCAGTATGTCCGAGGCCCAAATTATTGATATGGGGTTGATACTGCAAAACATACAGTTGCTAGCGGTGGAACGAGGTCTGGATACCTGTGCTCAAGCCAGTTGGACGATGTGGCCAAAAACGGTTCGAGAAGTATTGGNCGTGGACGATTCAGAGATGGTGATGGTGGGTGTTGCGCTGGGCTACGCCAATCAGGATGCGGCCGTGAACTTCGCCAAGCAGCCTCGGGTCGGCTTTGATGAGGCGGTTACCTTGTTGGGATTCTGAGTTTTAGATGAGGTGCCCTAGTCGATAGCGGTGTGCTGTGTAACCCCGATCTTTATTAAGCNCTCANTGCTCACACTGAGCAGTGAGATCAAAACNATTCCCGTCTTAGTTATCTTCTACTTATTTCGTTTGCCTCTTGTTTGAAATGGCGCTCTATCAGGGCTCAGCTGCCGCTTCCTTGGCGTCGATTTAGCCGATCAAGTTTGCGCCTGCTTTGTTATAGTGTGCGTCACTAGAATTCAGGTGATTACTTGGGTTTGTTTGCANNATTTATCGATATAGAGGTCATCAATGCCGTTTTCAAAGCTGGGGTTAAGCGAGTCGCTGTTACAGGCTATTGTTGAAGAAGGCTACATGGAGCCGACGCCTATTCAAGAAAAAGCGATTCCCATGGCATTGGCGGGTAAGGATTTGGTGGCGACGGCTCAGACCGGCTCAGGTAAAACGGCCAGTTTCGTTCTGCCTCTACTGGCCCAGATCGCAAAGCTGCAGCAACAGCGAGGGGATCAACGTCGGGCAAAGCGGGTTTCGGCATTGGTGTTGGTGCCCACCCGTGAACTTGCGATTCAGGTGACAGAAAGCGCTGTCGCCTACGGCCGACATCTGCAAGTTAGCTGCTTGGCGATGTATGGTGGCACCGACATTGACACGCAGAAACAGCAGCTATTGGATGGCGTTGATATTCTGGTGGCAACGCCAGGTCGACTCTTGGATATGGCCTATCAGCGGGCGGTGCAGTTTGACGAGTTAACCATGTTGGTTCTCGATGAAGCCGATCGCATGTTGGATATGGGTTTTATCGGTGACATCAACAAGATCATCGAGCGCCTACCTGAGCAACGTCAAAACCTGCTGTTCTCGGCNACCATGCCCAGTGGCGTGCGTGGNTTGGTGAANCACTCAATACCCCATGCGGTCGAAATNTCGATCGACAAAGGCCAATCGTCTAAACCTCAAATAGAGCAGTGGCTGATAACCGTCGACAAGGACAAAAAATCTGCCTTACTCAGCCACTTAATCACTGAGAACGCGTGGGATCAGGCGTTAATATTTATCAGTACCAAACACGGCGCTGCAAAGTTGGTGAGTCAGTTGGAAAAACGCGGTATCAC
>PANW01000063.1 GCA_002707785.1 Cellvibrionaceae bacterium
AGAACAGACGCGCAGCAATTTAGTCGAGAAGTGCTCCGATGGCAGACAAACCGATTTCAGACGATGACGCCTTCCGTGAGGCAATGGGGGATGTACAACCCCTCGCTAGAAAAGCTCGGGTCAAACTCACACCCAAAACAGAATTACGACACAATCAGTTGGCTCGCCAAGCGGCGGCGACAGAGGTGCAAGAGAAGGATCGCAACGACCTGTCCGGTGAATACATTGAGCCGGTCGATCCCAATGCCATGCTGAGTTATCAGCGCCCCGGAGTGCAGCACGGGGTTTTCAAAAAGCTTAGATTGGGTAAATACAGTGTCGATGCGCGCCTGGATCTGCATCGGCACACCGTTGAACAAGCGCGATTAGCCGTCTATACCTTTGTCAAAGATTGTCTCGCCAATGATATTCGCTGTGCATTGATTACTCATGGTAAAGGTGAGGGGCGAGCCAAGCCGGCGTTATTGAAAAGTTGCGTCGCCCACTGGTTGCCGCAGTTGGATCAGGTGCTGGCGTTCCACTCGGCGCAAAAACACCATGGCGCTTCTGGGGCGACTTATGTGTTATTGCGCAAAAGCGAACGAAAACGTCTCGATAATTTGGAGCGACATCAGAAGCGTCGATTGTAGTCTTGGGATAAACGCAATCGATCAAGGACTTAATAGTGTTTTAATCATGACTGTCCTAGTCATTTTTTAATAGCAGTACCCACAGCTCAAAACGGTAAGGAGATACCATGGAGTTTAATGTAGAAGAACTGTCAGCTTTGGCAATTAACTATGGCGTGAAGTTAGTCATGGCCATAGTGGTCTATGTCATTGGTAAGTGGCTGGCCAATGTTGTGGCCAACGCGCTGGAAAAGGGCATGTCGGCGAAGAGCGTTGACGCAACCGTTGCTCGCTTTACGCGCAACATTGTTTATTACGCGCTCTTTGCCATGGTGATTGTGGCTGCGTTGGGGCAGTTGGGTGTGCAAACCGCATCATTCGTCGCCATTGTCGGTGCCGCCGGTCTGGCCATAGGTTTTGCCTTGCAAGGTTCCCTGGCAAACTTCGCCGCGGGTGTGCTGCTGATTTTGTTCCGTCCCTTTAAAGCCGGTGATTTTGTTGAAGCGGGTGGCGCTTCCGGTGTGGTTAAAGAGATTTCGATTTTCTCGACCATTCTGACCACCGGCGACAACAAAGTTGTGGTGATTGCCAACAACGCGGTAATGGGCGGCAACATCACCAACTATTCGGCCATGCCAACCCGTCGTGTGGATATGGTGGTGGGTGTGGGTTATGGCGCTGATCTAGCGCTGGTTAAGAAAACTCTGCAAGAATTGGCCGATGCCGATGACCGTGTACTGAAAGATCCTGCTGTGACTATTGCTGTAAGTGAGCTGGCAGATTCTTCGGTGAATTTCGTATTCCGTCCGTGGGTCAACAGCGCTGATTACTGGGGTGTTTTCTGGGCCATGAACGAGCGCATCAAAATTCGTTTCGACGAGCTGGGTATCGAAATTCCATTTCCGCAAATGGATGTTCATCTCGATAAGTAAGTGGCTCTAGAGATGCTGTGTGTCGACGTTATGTTTGTGGTACCGTCGACACCCATTGCAAGGTAGTCGACCATGAGTGACCCTGATACTCCGATCAATACAACCTCCAATTCTCAGCCAACCTTTGAATCTCTTTGGTTTCAGTATCGTCAACAGCTATCAAGTTTCTTGCACGCTCGCATCGCCAATGCAGACGACGCGGAAGATATTTTGCAGGAGGTTCTTCTCAAATCTCTGCAAGCACTGCCGACACTAAAATCTCACACCAGTATTAAGCCTTGGCTGTTTCAGATTGCCAATCGGACGTTGATCGATTTCTATCGCTCTCGAGCTAAGCAGCGTGCACTCATGACAGAAGAGCTCTGGTATCAAGAACAAGATGCCGATATCAAACAGCAACTAGCGCAGTGTTTATCGCCTTTCATTCAACAGTTGCCCGAGGATATGGCGATCTTGCTGCGAGAGGTTGAACTCTTGGGAAAATCTCAGAAACAGTTAGCTGCAGAGCAGGGCATCAGCTACTCGACGCTTAAATCACGGGTACATAAGGGGCGTCAACAGCTGCGTCAGTTGTACGAGGATTGTTGTCAATTCAGCTTGGATACTCAGGGGCGTATTCTAGACTGTGACTCAAGTTCAGATTCCGGCAGCGGCAGTAATTCTTGCGATTGTTAAGTCTCTAAATCTCGTTCACCGCTACCGGTGTACTCGAACGATTCAATGTTCACAGTCAAGATGGCTGCTCGACCTTCATCCCTTTTTAATAATCTTCATTATTTCATCGTCTTTTCTAAAACTGCTCCGTCTTATGGAGGAATTCACTAGTTAGAGAGTTGAAGAATGTTGAAAATTGTCAGTTTTAAGATTTGCCCCTTCGTACAACGAGTTACCGCTTTGCTTGATGCCAAAGAGGTTGGCTATGAGATCGAGTACATCAGCTTGAGTGACAAACCTGATTGGTTTTTGGCGCTATCGCCGAACGGACAAGTCCCTCTGCTTATCACAGAGTCTGGGCAAGGGTTGTTTGAGTCGGAAGCTATTGTAGAGTACATCGATGAGCGCTATCCAGTGCTCGATGCTGATGCGTCACTGGAGCAACGAGCGCTTAATCGAGCGTGGAGTTACCTGGCGGCAAAACACTATCTGGTGCAGTGCAGTACCCTGCGCAGCAGTGACCAACAAACCTTGTCGGAGCGCCAGCAAGGGTTGGCCGTGGCGTTTCGAAAAATCGAACAGGCACTCGCCAATGGACCCTATTTCAATGGTGATAAACTGAGTAATGTCGATATTGCTTGGCTCCCTCTCCTACATCGAGCCGACATTATTCAGCGCCACTCGGGCCATGATCTATTGGAGGGGTTTCCCAAGTTACAGCTGTGGCAGCAGTCACTATTAAAAACTGGCTTGGCAGAGACTTCTGTATCCAGTGATTTTGAAGCGCGGTTTACCGAGTTCTACTTATCGGANAAAACCTACTTGGGGAATCCAGAGCGAGTTGAGAGTGCGCCAGACCTTTGTGCAAATGATCGCTGTTGCTAGTTCAGGGCAGTCACGATCGAATCGGAGGGGGAATCTAGATGCCGGTTTAGCGGCCGGTTAAATGGATTTATCCATATAGGTGTGGCCCTCGAGCAATCCCCATTGTCCCTCCTCGTAGGCGGGGCGGTAGGTGTTGCTGACATAGCCGAGGCGATCGTATAAGCGGCGCGCATGGGTGTTGGAATCGGCCACATCCAAGGCGATAGTGTCATGGCCACCTTCGCGTGCCATGAGTTCAAACTCCTCGATTAATTGGCTGCCATAACCTTTGCCTTTAACCGCCGCGCCTAGATTGCAAATGTAAGCGATCGGCCCTTTTGGCGGCGGAATAATGCGCTCGACTTTGAGGCCGCGCTTCAGCACTTTAATGCCTTTGATAATGCCGTAAAAAGCGAAAATTTGAACGACGTTATGCCACATGTGTTTGAGCATTTGTTCGCCGGAGGTCAGGCTGCCGCCGGCAACGATTTGGTCTTCAACGGTGGCAGCGACATGTTCACGGTAACTGAACTGTCCTTGTTCGCACTGGTAGGCGTAGTTGAGAAAATCTTGTGACTGGGTGGCGTAATCTATCGAGAAAACATAGTCGAAGGTTTTGGGGCCAGAACTGTAAATCAGGGGAACGACAAGATGTTGATCTTCGGGAGTGCAGGATCGAAAGTCGATGGACATATTGCGTCTCTTCGCCGAGTGAAATCTATGAAGGCGCTACTGTAGCACGAGGCGGAGAATGCTGGAATGTTAATGCGGGTGTGTGGGAGCTTTGTAAGTAATGAAAAGACGGGCGTTAAAAACCTGAAGACTGACACAACTTTAGTCTTCAGGGATTCAAGCAAGCCATCGTTATTGCGCTTTCAGAGCGGGTGCTAAGTCATCAGCGGCAATCATGCCAAGTAAGGCGAAGGTAGTGGTGAAAGTCAGTGCAAGAATAGCCATGTTCGTAATCCCTTTAGTGTTTGTGGTTGAACCCTTTGCTCAACCGTTGAACACAGTTTACGGATGTGAATCCTAAGTTGGTTCAAGCCTCTGTAAAGTAGTGTGTGGCTTTGTGTTTGAGCGTAAATGGGTCGACTCTTCTGTTATCAGCAGAGTGCTTGATAGCACCTTCTAGAATGTGATTTTGAGCGCCTAATCCTGAGAACCTAGAACCTAGAACCTAGAACCTAGAACCTAGATTGACCGCTTGTCCGTTCACATGGAGGCACTCAGAAAACGGTATTACACTGAGTAGATCTCAGCCATAACTGAGGGTGTAAACCATGCAACGGTTATTGAGTTGGTTATCGTTGGTGTTCTTGTTCACTGCCGTAACGGTGAGCGCCGCCAAAAAAGATGAGAAGTACGTCTATTACTGGATCGATGACAGCGGCAAGCTGCACATCACCGATATGAAGCCGCCCGGCAGTGGGGCCACACAACTGCTGCTAAAGCCCCCGGCGAATGCCGGCAGCGTCAAACCACAGGGTTCTTGTGATCCGTCTTTGCGTTACAAGAGCGAAGCCAGCTTCTGGAACAAAAAACAAACCAAGCGGCGTACCAAATCCCTCTATCAGTGCGGAAAATAACGACTTCCCTGTCATCAACTGAATGATGCAGCATTCAGCGCTATGATTTGCCCTGTCTGCCAACACTGTTTACATTGTGCCTCAGAATAATAATGTAATGATTCTGGGGAACCCTCATGTCCAATCTGTTTTTCTCTGCACGTGTGCTGGCGCTTACAGGCGTCGCTCTTTTAACCGGTTGCGTCGACCGCTCTGTCATTATCACTGATTGTCAGGCCGTGGGTGATAAAACACCGTTGTGTGGCTGGCAGCGGCCCGAAGATATGGAATTGCTCGACGACGGTAAAACCCTGATTGTTAGCGAGATGGAGATGGGGCACGGACGCGTGCCTGGTGCCATAGCGCTGTTGGATACCCTCAGTGGCGAGAAGCGAGCGTTGCCGATAGTACAGACGAGCGATGAGCTCTGGGGCGATCAGCAGTGTACTCAATCGGTGGGTGATCATTTGGGGCCCCATGGAATCCACCTCTCCACGCGGGCTGATGGTCGCCAGCAGCTGTTGGTGGTCAACCACGGTCAACGCGAATCGGTGGAGTTTTACGAAATTCTGAATGAGTTTGCTGAAGACACTGAGACTGATGAGGCAACCCAAGATTATCGTCTGCAGTGGCGAGGCTGTGCCGAGGCTCCTCAAGGTAGTTTCCTAAACGATGTGGTGGCTCTGCCGGATGGTGGTTTTGCGGCGACCCACATGTTTACCAAGGGCGATGCCCCCGTCGGAACACTCAATAGCGCCGAATTAAAAGCCCTGTTTGGCTTCAATCCAGGGCATTTGCTGCGCTGGGGTGCGTCGGGCTATGAGCGGCTGGGCAGTTTCTCAGGTGACTATCCCAATGGTTTGCAGATTTCGGCAGATGCGCAGTACCTGTTTGTGAACTTGTGGGCGGAATCGCTGATGAAAAAAGTGTCTCTGGACAGCGGTGAAGTCGTGGCTGAAGTGGAGGTTGCCCATCCGGACAACAGCCAATGGGATGGCGAGGGCCGACTGCTGGTGACGGGGCACGATTTTAGTTTGCACGATTTACGCGTGTGTAACGATCTGGAAGAGGGCACCTGCCCGGCGGCCTTCTATGTCATGGCAGTGGATACCGAGGCTATGACCAGCGAATCCCTATTGCGTATTGAAGGTGCGCCCATGGGGGCTGGCACCGTGACTCAGCGTGTGGGCGAGCATTGGTATGTGGGGTCGTTCTTAGGGGATAGAGTGCTGAAGCTACCGGCGGTTCAATAAAGCGCTCTGCCTCTAACTGAATCTTATATCTATGAGGGAGGGAGCCTTACACTCGATGAGGCTCCAAATCGACGTTGTCGAGCTTTTTCCCATGTAGGGATAGAGAGCCTTGATAGCGCCGGTCACCTGTAGAGGTAAATTCAAACTCATAACTCCTCGATACAGCGATATTGCCGCGTCTATCTTTCTTCAAGCGCAGTTTGGTCAGGGCGATAGTATCATCGAGCAGTTGCACGTCCATTCGTTCACAGTGCTGTTTAGCCAGTTGAATAGCGCGATCACGAAAACCGGCATTCTGCCAAATCAGCATCGCCAGGCATCCCAGCGCAAAGGCAATCATTAAGTCGTAGAGTGTCATGGTCGAATCTCTAAAGCGGGGGCGAGAGTCTACCTGTTAATGTCCAGCTGAACAAAATTGCGAATAGTAATCGAGCCATTTCGACTAATGGCTCGATGGATTTCAGCAAACAATACTCAGGTTTATTAGTCAGTGACAAAGGTCTCTAAGAATATCTCCATCATCGCCTTAGAAGCAGCCGATAACGGATAGCGACGCCGGCTCAAGATGCCCACTTGTCGACTCAAGCTGCCATCGGCCAAAGGGCGGCAACAGGCGCCCACCTCACGCATCTGTTGTTCGCTCAATGCGGGCACCAAACTCACGCCCAAGCCGCTGGCGACCATACGGGCAACCGTGACCAATTGATGGGCTTCAAAGGCGGGTAAAAAAGGCAGTTGGTGTTGTTGAAAGAACTCAGCGATTAACCCCCGGACTTGAGACGGGGTTTGCAGAGTGATCAAATCCTCTTGAGCTAACTCAGCTAAGGTGACCTCCGTGCCGTCGCTTAAATGATGCTGCGCCGGTAGCACCGCGACAAAGTGGTCCTCAAACAAAGGGGTAAAGAGCAGGTCATCGTGATCCCCAGGGTGGAAGCTAATCCCCAATTCCGCTTGGCCGCTGCGCACCATGCGCACCACATCTTCGGCAATAACATCGTGCAGCGCCACACGAATATCCGGATGCGATTGCTTAAAGCGAAACAGCCCCTGGGGTAGTAGATTGGCGGCAAACGAGGGCATAGCGGCGATGGTGATACGCCCCGTGCGCAGGGCAAAGCGATTGTGCAGATCCTCCAGCGCACCATCCCATTCAGCCAACAGACGCTGCGCCGTGGGCAGAAAGCTCTCGCCCTCAGGGGTGAGGGCAAAAGTGCGGGTGGTGCGAGTCAGTAATTGCCCACCCACTGTCTGTTCCAATGTTTTGATGGCGCTGCTTAGCGCGGGCTGCGACAAGTTCAGCTGTGCGGCGGCCTCCGCAAAGCTGCGTGAGCGAGCAATGGCGACAAAGGCACGAACTTGTTTGAGGGTGGCGTGGGTTTGATGCATACGACTCTATTATTCGATTTTATCTATTAATTCATAAAATAATTCCATTTGATAAATATAAAGGCCTCCACCATGCTTAGCAACCAGATTGAAGTGATAAATAGCCTTCTGATGAGATCCCGCGGCGTTGTTGTATCGCCATCGCAATACAGACGCGCTCAATGGGGCTGGATCAATCCGAGCGAATGCAATCAAGCAGAGCGAGGCATCGATCAGTGCAAAACATCGATCAGAACAAAGCATCAATCAGAGCAAAACAACACACAGCGGCCATACTCTTAGGGTAAATGGCCGGTTATTGGAGAGGAGAGACCATGTCGGGTTTTGACAAGGTGGTAAACAGTTACGAAGAAGCGATGGCAGGCTTGGAAGACAGCATGACCATTATTGCGGGAGGCTTTGGCCTGTGTGGCATTCCAGAAAACTTGATCAACGAGATCAAGCGCAAAGGTACTCGGGATCTAACCATTGTCTCCAACAACTGTGGTGTTGATGGCTTTGGTTTGGGGGTGCTGCTGGAAGACAAACAAATCAAAAAGATGGTGTCGTCTTACGTGGGCGAGAACAAGCTGTTCGAAGAGCAGCTGCTGGCCGGTGAACTTGAGGTCGAACTGACGCCACAAGGTACCTTGGCCGAGAAGATGCGCGCTGGCGGTGCCGGCATTCCTGCCTTCTATACCGCCACGGGCTACGGCACCGACGTTGGTAAAGGCAAAGAGGTTAAACAATACGACGGCCGCAATTACATCTTGGAAGAGTCCATTACCGGTGAATTTGCCATTGTAAAAGCTTGGAAGGCAGACCGTTTTGGCAACCTGGTCTATCGTCATACGGCGCAAAACTTCAATCCCATGGCGGCAACGGCTGGCAAAATTACCGTGGTAGAGGTGGAAGAAATTGTCGAGCCTGGCGAATTAGATCCTACCCAAATACACACGCCAGGCATCTATGTGGATCGCCTGATTCAAGGTACGTTTGAAAAACGTATTGAACAACGCACCGTTAGCCAAGCCTAGGGAGTCTCAGTATGTCATTAACTCGTGAACAATTGGCCATGCGTGTGGCGCGTGAACTGCAAGATGGTTACTACGTTAACTTGGGGATTGGTATTCCCACTCTGGTGGCTAACTATATACCTAAAGGCATGGAAGTGATGCTGCAGTCTGAAAACGGACTCTTGGGTATGGGGCCTTTCNCGACTGAAGATCAGGTCGANGCCGACATGATCAACGCCGGCAAACAAACCGTCACCACCGTGACCGGCGCGTCAATCTTTTCCTCCGCGGAATCCTTCGCCATGATTCGTGGCGGCCACGTGGATCTCACCGTACTGGGCGCCTTCGAAGTGGATGTGTCCGGCAATATTGCCTCCTACATGATTCCAGGAAAGCTCATTAAGGGCATGGGCGGCGCCATGGATTTGGTTGCCGGCGCTGACAATATTATCGTCACCATGACTCATGCATCGAAACACGGTGAATCGAAATTATTGCCACAGTGCANCTTGCCNCTCACCGGAGCCAGNTGCATCAAAAAAGTGGTAACCGACCTTGCCTANGTCGAGATTGCGGAAGGNAAGTTTTGGTTGAAAGAACGTGCGCCGGGAATTAGTGTCGACGAAATTGTCGCTAAGACNGCCGGTGAACTGGTGGTGCCCGAAGTGGTTCCGGAAATGGAGTTTTAAGCTTAGAGATTTTTACATCGCTGTGTCAGCGATAACGCTTGGGTCTATTGGTGGCGACACCAATCTTGTGCACGGGGAGTTTTAACTCCCCTTTTTTGTGTCTTTAATTTGTTGATCTGCGCATCAAAATTAGGCGTTTTCTTTTTTCACAGCACCAAAAACGAGCGTGCTTACTCTGTTTGGAAATATATAAGAAATCTTTAAATAACATTTTGGAATTCATTGTGGTTTTTTAGTTGTCGTCCGTTGCATTAATAGTTCGAGCGAGACTAAGCTCGTGTGTCTAACTGTAATTAATGGCTAGAAACTATGAAAANATCGCAGTTTTCTCGTAAACCACTGGCGGTCGCTTTGAGCACGGCTATTTTTCCAATCAGCATGATGTCGATGCAATCATTTGCTCAAGATGAACTTTTACAGCTTGAAGAGGTGGTGGTGACAGCGACTCGTCGATCTGAAAGCATTCAAGAAATTCCTCTTAACATTTCCGCTATCAGTGGTGACGCCATTGAATCTCAAGGCTTGTCCAATCTGTCTGATGTCATGCAGTGGGTTCCAGGAATACATGTTGTCGATCAAGGGTCGCGGGCATCAGATCAAATTATTGTTCGTGGTCTAAACGCCAATCCGATTTCATCTTCAGAGGCGCTGGACAATGGTGGTGGCGGTACCGTTGCTACCTACGTCGGTGAAATTCCACTGTATGTGGATTTAAAACTCAACGATATGGAGCGGGTAGAGGTACTGCTCGGACCGCAAGGTACTTTGTACGGAGCGGGCACCTTGGGCGGGGCCATCCGCTATATCCCCAACAAGCCTCAATTTGATGAAACTCAGCTCAAAATTAGAGGGGATGCTTACAAGTATTCAGAGGCTGATGATCTCAGTAGTGATGTGGGTTTCACTCTCAACCTTCCAATCAGTGACCAATTAGCCTTTCGAATGAATCTAGATTATCTCGATGATTCAGGATTTACCGACTATATCTACACGGTAAGAGAAGCTGGTGTTTCCAATCCTGATCCGGATTTTTCCGATGCCGCAGATGTGGCCGCGAATCTTAGAAGTAAAGATGACGTCGATGATGAGCAAACGTTGTCGGGTAGGATGGCGTTGCGCTGGATGCCCACCGACGAGCTAGACATGACTTTTACTTACTATCTTCAGGATCAAGAAACGGGCGGTAGGACTATCAGTTCTCGAGATGCNNTGGGAACCGGAAAATATGAATCGGGTCTGCGCTTTGAAGAGCCGAACGATCGCAAAAACGAACTCTATACCATGGAGCTGACCGCCGATTTNGGNTTCGCTGAATTAACCTCTGCGACGGGTTATTCGGAATATGAAGAGAGTGGNCAACGAGATCAGACNGACTTGTTGATTACTTTGGAATACAGCTACGAAGCGTTTCCCGCCTTCAGCGCTTTTACCCGTGAAGACGTAGAAGAGGAACGCTTTAATCAGGAAGTCCGTCTTGTGTCTCAAAACGACGGACCTCTACAGTGGATCTTCGGCGGTTTCTACAATAAGTGGGAAGCCGATGCCATCTCCAAAGAATTCACTCCCGGCATGGATCAGTTCGCGGTGGATAACTTNGGCGGAGTTCAACTGAGNCCGGATTCACTGGAATACTTCTCCGTGGATGAAGAAGAGCTCACCGAGTGGGCTTTCTTTGGTGAAGTGTCATACGATATTACCGACAATTGGGATGTTACTATTGGTGCTCGTCACTACGATTACGAATACGAAACCAACAGTGCGGTAGACTTTCCTCTGTTAAGAACGGTCTACGATGGTGATCCACAAGATTCCATTGTGCTTGAGTTTGAAAAAGCCGTCCAAGAAGAAAATGGCAATCTGTTTAAGTTCAATACGTCCTATCAGTTTACGGAAGATGTGATGGCGTATTTTACTTATTCCGAAGGCTATCGAATCGGTTCAGGTAATGGTGTCGCGGCTTGCCCGTCGTTCCTGCCACCCAATACCCAAACCGCCTGTGCGCTGCCCGATGAATTGGATTATCAACCGGATGAAACCAAAAACTACGAAATCGGCTTTCGCACCACTTGGTTGGATCGACAGCTCACCTTTAATGGGGCGGTATTCTATGTCGACTGGTCGGACCCACAGTTAGCATCCACCACCGAAAATGCCTCCTTGCCCATTACCGTTAATGGTAAAGGCGCGGAATCAAGTGGTGTAGAAATGTCTTTCAATTGGCTGATTACGGAGCGGTTTTCGCTGCGAGGAAGTTACTCATACACCAAGGCGGAGCTAACCGACGAGGCGCCTGATCTAGTTTCTACTGTAACGCCTCCAGGCTTCACCACTCAGCGTTTTGACGGCGAAGATGGGGATCGTCTACCAGGTTCTCCAGAGCATCAAGGAAACTTATACGCGACCTACGTACAACCGTTGGATGGAATGGACTTAACCTTTAACTATGGTATTACGGCGGTCAGCGATGTACTGACGAAAACGGGAGAGAAAGGCAATGCTGAGGCGTTGTCTGGCTATGCCGTGCACAACTTCTCGGCGTCACTGGATTTAGATCAATGGAATGTATCGCTCTATGCCAACAACCTGTTTGACAAGTACGCGGTGACTGGCGTGCGCAGCGATGTTGCTCGCATTCAAAGCGTGGCGGACATCAATGGTGATCCAGTAGCAACTCGGAGTTACTTTAACAACGTACTCACACCGAGAACCATCGGGATTCGAGCATCTTACGAGTTTGATTTGTAATTTGTTGTGATCTTAGATTGATCGAGTTAGTAAAGGGGCTTTTAGCCCCTTTTTGTTGTCACGCATACCGAGGCAGGCTTCCACCATTGAAAGCTTCGGGCTAGTACTGCCAATCTATAGAGGTTGTTCTCGACGTAGATATCGAGGATGATCTTTACAAAATCTATTCCAAAGACGATAAGGACTGTTTGTGCCGAATATCAGCCAAGCTATTAAGCAAGCTCATCTGGCGTTGGCGAAGAGAGACTTTGCGGTTGCTCATCAGCAAGCTATGACGGTTCTTCAGCAGGACCCACATTGCGCCGATGGCTATTTTGTTATGGCACAGATTGCCTACGAACATGGCAATGTGAGAAAGGCCGAAGAGGTCGTTGCTCGCGCCCTAAAATTTTCTCCCAGCCATATCGATTGCCAGCTGTTTCGATTTCAGTGCTGGTTGGAATTGAATCAACGGGAGCAGCTGCTTGCGGGGTTGATTGCCCTCGAGATCGACAGATTTCAAAACGCGCATCAATTTGACTGCCTCGGTGTTATCTATTCAAGACTCGGTATGCATGAAGACGCTTTGCCGTTGTTTGAAAAGGCCTGCGGTTTAAAGCCCTTAGATGCAAGCTATCAATACAACCTGGCGTCCTGTTACCAATTCTCCGGACAATTTGAATTGGCGGATCAGGCCTATGAACAGGCTTTGGTTATTGATCCCGCTCACTATCGCAGTCATTCGTCTTTGTCTCAGTTGAAGCGTCAAACACAGCAGTCGAATCATATCGATCGCTTGCTTGAGCAGTGGGCGCAGTTGAATGAGAACTCAGTTGATGCGTATCTTCATTTAGGGCACGCGCTGGCAAAAGAGTATGAAGATCTAGAAGAGTATGATTTGGCGTTTCAGTACTTAACCGAGGGTAAACAACGAAAATCGAAATCGACCGACTACTTACCTGAACACGATAGAAAAAACATTGAAACTATCAAGAAACTCATGCCGCGTTTGGACGAGCGTGCTTCGGCTTCTGAACTGTCGGTTGTTACGCCGATATTTATTGTCGGTATGCCGAGAACGGGAACCACTTTAGTAGAAAGAATCTTGTCCAGTCATGATGAGGTCATCTCTGCCGGGGAGTTGGCAAATTTTTCTATGCTGGTTAAGCAGCTGGCAAAAACATCGTCGCAGTGGGTGTTAGATGAAGAAACACTAGCGAAGAGTATTGATTTAGACTTTCAGTCATTGGGCGATGCTTATTTAAAATCAACACAACGTTTTTTACACGGGAAAAACTATTTCATCGATAAGATGCCGCTGAACTACATGTATGTACCACTGATACTCAAGGCGCTTCCTCAAGCCAAAATTGTGTGTGTGCAGCGAAATCCAATGGACACTTGTCTGAGTAATTATCGCCAGTTATTTTCGACACAATACTCGTACTACAACTACGCTTACAATTTGTCGGATACCGGTGAGTACTTTGTCGGTTTTAATCAACTGCTCTCTGAGTATCGCCAGCGCTACGGTTCTCGACTTCATTTCTTGAGCTATGAAAATGTTGTCAGCGATATTGAGAGTGAGTCTCAGCGACTGCTGGAGTATTGCGATCTCCCTTGGCAGTCTCAATGTTTACAGTTTCACGACAATCAGGCACCTGTGGCCACGGCGAGTTCGGTTCAAGTTCGAGAAAAACTCTATACCCGCGGATTGAATCGGTGGCGAGTTTATGAAGAGCATTTAGGGGATTTAAAATCCATTTTTAACGACAACCATATTCAATGGTGAGTGTATCCTATGAATTTCAGAGTCATATTAAAATCTGTAGCCATTCTATTTACCCTCTTGTCTTTCAGTGGTTTTCTGCAGGCTGAAGACGTCGGTTTAACAACAAAAGTACTCTCCGCTCGCTACCTGCTGGATGTTAAGACTGGCAAACTGATTGATCGGCCTTTTGTTGTTATCGAAGGTAACCGCATCAAAAAAATTACACAGAATCGCAGTGATTTGCCCTCCGTGAGCGAGATCATTGATCTCGGCAGTACCACGCTATTACCGGGGCTGATGGATATGCATACTCATCTAATGGCACCCCTGTCGTCGGATTATTACTCGAGCCTATTTCAATCCCCGCATCGTTCGGTGATTGGCGGGGTTGTCAATGCAGAGCGCACATTGATGGCGGGTTTTACCGTGGTGCGAGATGTGGGCGCTTCGNATTATCAGGATGTCGCGCTGCGAAATGCGATCAATGCGGGAGAGGTTTTGGGTCCGCGCATGGCGGTATCTGGCCCAGCACTGGGGATTACCGGTGGGCATTGTGATGATAACAGCCTCAATCACTCCTATGAGCAGCGAGCTGATGGTGTCGCAGACGGCCCTTGGGGGGTGCGTCAACAGGTGCGAAAGAACGTAAAATACGGTGTTGATTGGATAAAGTTCTGTGCCACGGGAGGTGTTTTTTCGAAGGGAACTAAGGTGGGGCAACGTCAGTATACTTTGGAGGAGATGCAAGCGATTGTCGATGAGTCGCACACGCATGGTCGTAAAGTCGCAGCCCATGCACACGGAACCGAAGGGATTCAGTTCGCAATTCGAGCGGGTGTCGATTCCATTGAGCACGCTAGCTACCTGGATAAAGAAACCATCCGCATGGCCAAAAAAGCGGGCACGTATCTATCAATGGATATTTACAATACCGAGTACACCCTCACTGAGGGCGAAAAAAATGGGGTGCCGGTCGAAAACCTTGATAAAGAACGTTTGGTCGGGAAAACTCAGAGAGACAGTTTTTCGCAGGCCGTAAAAGCAAATGCAAGGGTGGTGCTGGGATCTGACGCGGGTATTTACCCCCATGGAGACAATGCCAAGCAGTTTTCTCGCATGGTGCAATTTGGCATGACGCCATTGCAGGCCATTCAAGCTGGAACGAGCAAGTCAGCTGAGCTTCTAGGTTGGCAAGATAGTGTGGGAGACTTAAGTGAGGGAAAATTCGCTGATGTGATTGCGGTTGAAGGCAATCCATTGGATGATGTATCGATTCTGGAAAACGTCGTCTTCGTGATGAAAGACGGCAACGTAATAAAACCTCTAAAAAAGAGTCGTTAACATGTTGGGAAATTTAATCCTCTGGCCGTTATTGGCCAATCTTCTGCTGGCAATACTGCTGTACTTCAAATTGATCGCGGTGAAAAAGCGCGCAGTTGCAGAGGGTCGCGTAGACGAATCACGCCGCGCCTTGCACGAAGACGCCTGGCCCGATGACGTACTGCAAGTCAATAATTGCATCCGCAATCAATTTGAAGTGCCGGTGCTTTTTTACGTTGCGGTCGGCGCCATCTATGCACTTGGCGTTGTTAATTGGATTGCCTTAAGTTTGGCGTGGATATTTGTTGTCAGTCGTTATTTTCACGCCTACATCCACACGGGCAGCAATTTTGTGCCTAAGCGACGACGCTTTTTCACCATTGGCGTGTTAAGTGTATTGGCGATGGTAGTGTATGCGGCTTGGTTGTTAATCATGCTCTAGAAGGACTTTAATTTTTTCGATTAAGGCGCCGCTGAAATTTGCATCGAGCGGCGCGTGACCACTCATCATTCGATACCAAACGGCGCCAAAAATCATATCCATAATCAATTCAATATCCCTATTGNATTGATCATTCTGTAACAGAATCCGACTTAAATACTCTCGCCTTAAACTAGAAAATTCCTTCCACACACGCTCAGAAAACTCAGGTTGTGACTGCGCTTCCGCCATCATTGCGGTAAATAACTGTCCGAGCGTATTGGCGGCTTCAAAAGTGTACTTAAAGTGCCTTTCGAGATCGGCGTCCATATCACCCGTCAAAGGGGCATTTCTAGCGCTCTTGGCAGTATCAGCGGCAGCGTCCAGTGCAATATCCACTTTATCTGGGTACCAGCGATAGATGGTTGAGCGGCTAACACCGGATTGTTTGGACAGCTGATCAATGGATGTTTTGCTGTAGCCTTGCGTTCTTACCGCGTGGGTAAAGGCGCTCAAAATAGCTTGGCGAGCTTCGCTGCTGCGTGGTCGTCCACGAACGTTTTTGGGTAAGCCTGACATGTCACTGATGCGTTGTGTGAGGGGAAGGATTCAGTGTCTGAATATATACGATCTGCGCTCAGTCGTATACTCATTGCCTGAGTGCACTAGTCTTGGAAATAGGGTTTGATTTAGTGCTGCGCTACCGGCAGTTCCCAGCGCTGTTGTTGGATTTAGAGCGCTATCGAGAGTCATACACTCACTTCGTGATAGAGACCGAATCATCGAGCAGTAGAATGTTGGCGCCGTTGCTATCGCTCGATATCTTGTGTTGGTATTCGTATCGATGATGATGGGTATAACGTGCATCAGTTTGGCAATGGGCGCACAATCTGTCGCTCAGCACGATGTTGAATTATTTAATGTCTGCAGCCAATGATCGTGACCGAGGAATTACCATGCGTCCACTAGGGTTAGAGCTTGATTACCCACTGATTCAATCACCGATGGCGGGTGTGCAAGATATAGAATTGGCCGTTGCGGTAACGGCGGCGGGAGGCTTGGGATCTTTGCCCGCGGCAATGCTGAGCAGTTCGCAATTGGACCAATCGCTGAGTCAGTTTCGCCAGCGCCTCAACGGACCGATCAATGTGAATTTCTTTTGCCACCGCTCACCGCAAGAAGATCAACGCTTTTCACCGACTTGGTTGAGTGCCTTGCAACCGTTCTTCGATGAATTCGAAATCGATTCCGCCTCCATTGCCAGCGGTGCTGAGCGTCGTCCTTTTAGTGATGAAGCTTGTGAAGTGCTAGAGCACTATCGACCAGAAGTGGTCAGTTTTCATTTTGGCCTACCTCGCGCCGAGCTTGTGGATCGCGTGCATGGGATGGGGAGTTTGATTGCTGTGACGGCAACCACGGTAGAGGAGGCGCGTTGGTTGCAAGCTCACGGGGCCGATTTAATTATTGCTCAGGGGCTTGAGGCAGGCGGCCATCGTGGGCACTTTCTATCGAGCGGATTGACACAGCAATTGCCCATGGAAGAGCTGCTGCATCAGTGTCTAGGCGCTATTGATCTGCCGGTTATCGCGGCGGGAGGAATTGGCGATTCAAAGCAGGTCAAACGCTGTTTCGACATAGGTGCCAGTGCCGTACAAGTGGGAACGGCTTTTCTCCTGTGTGATGAAGCCACCACCAGTGACGTGCATCGTCGTGCCCTGACAGCAGATGCGGGCGAAAAAACCTGCATCACCAATGTCTTTAGTGGGCGCCCCGCACGCGGTATTGTCAATCGCGCCATTCAGGCCTTAGGGCCTATGTCAGCGGTCGCTCCGGCATTCCCTCAAGCGGCGACTGCTATCACTGCCTTGCGTCAAAAATGTGAGGCACAGGATAGTGGAGATTTTTCTCCACTCTGGAGTGGTCAGAATACTCGAGGGTGCGAAGCGGTGGCTGCATCTGAGATAGTGCGGAGATTGATGGAATCTAACCATTAATTTGGCAAGTTTGACCGTGGCATAGGCCGTCGAGGATGGCTATGATAAATCATCGAGTGAATAGGGCAGTCGGTCTCGGTAAAGCTGATAAAATCACTGCCCATCCAATTTTTGACTTCAATTCTTCACAAACATATGAGGTGTACCATGACTGAACTGGTGACTGTGGATATTCAGGATCACGTGGCCGACGTGCGTTTCAATCGNGCAGACAAGATGAATGCNCTGAGTATTCCTATGTTTGAGGCGATCAATCGAGTNGGTAAAGANCTGGCTGAGAATAAGAGCATTCGTGCGATTGTTCTGTCCGGTGAAGGACGTGGTTTTTGTGCAGGCCTAGATTTGGCGAACTTTCAGGATGCCGACTTCAATGCCGATCCATTTGGTCCCGGGCGCGGTGGCTTCTACCCCAATTTCTATCAGTTGCCGGGGTATGTCTGGAAAAAAATGCCAGTTCCCGTTATTTGTGCATTGCACGGTGTGGCCTACGGCGGCGGTTTTCAAATTGCCATGGGCGCGGATATTCGTATCGCTCATCCCAACACCAAATTGTCGGTAATGGAAATTAAGTGGGGATTGATTCCCGATATGTCCACCTCACAAACGCTGCGCGATCTTGTACGTGTGGATGTGGCCAAAGAGCTGACCTTTACTGGGCGTGTGGTCGAGTCGGAAGAGGCGTTGAATCTGGGCTTGGTCACTTCAGTTAACGAAAACCCTCGTGAGGCAGCGATGGCAATGGCGAAACAAATTGCTCGCCGCAACCCGAATGCCATTACCTACGGTAAGTATCTGTTCGACAGTACCTGGCATGGCGATGAATACCAAGGCTTGAAAGCCGAAGAGCGTTTACAGGCCAAAGTTATTAAGAGTCCGAATCAGATCGAAGCGGTGATGTCTGAAATGGAAGGTCGCGATGCGAATTATTCAGAGCGGGAAGTGACCACCTTTGATGATGTGACTCTAGACTAGCGAGTAGATTCATGCAGCGGTGGAGACACCGCCATTGAGGCATTTTTTGCACAAGCTACCTTTTGCGCTAAACACCCTACAGACCTTCGTCGTCGCTGCAGAAACACTCAGTTTCAAAGACACGGCGGAGCGACTGCATCTCTCGGCTTCGGCAATCAGTCGACAAATACAGGCGTTGGAGCAATCGCTCGATGTGACACTGTTTATCCGTCACAGTCGCTCTCTGCAACTCACCGACGAAGGTCAACAGCTCTTTCAAGTGGCGCAAAGCTCGCTGCAGATGCTGGCTACGGCAGTTGCAGAGATTTCTCCCAAACTCCCCAAAACCAGCCTCACCTTATCGGCGCTCCCTTACTTTTCTAACAATTGGTTGTTGCCGAGGTTGTCGGAGTTTTCCAATCGTCATCCCCACATTCAATTGAGCTTTGAGTCCGATTCAACTTATCA
The DNA here is from genome assembly GCA_002707785.1 of Cellvibrionaceae bacterium. GTDB lineage: Bacteria > Pseudomonadota > Gammaproteobacteria > Pseudomonadales > Cellvibrionaceae > Pseudomaricurvus. Next base: position 18,596 of record PANW01000063.1, read on the forward strand.
ATCCTTTGATGTTCATAAAACCGATGGTTGTTTTCGTTTTGCCCCAGAAGCTCGAGACGATTTGGTTGCCCTAAAATTATTTCGCCAATACGCCGTGCCCGTGGCCAGCCCTGAGTTGATTCAACAGAAAGGATTGGGGAGAGCACTAGAGTTTTTCAATCACGTGCGTTGGTTTGATGCGGCGTCTCAGCCGCAGCTCTGGTATCAATGGCAACAGGCGCATCAATCTACTCACTTAGCGCCTACCGATCGGATTAGTTTTGACGATGCAGAGACGGCCTTACAAGCTGCTCGCGAGGGGCTAGGTGTGGCGATGGCGGCTTGGCCTTTGATCGAGAAAGACGTTAAAGAAGAGCGGCTTGTCTGCTTAACAGAGCCGCTCGAGTCGTTGAGCGAGTATTACTATTTTGTCTATGCAAAAAACAATAAGGACCCCTCGTTACAACTCATGGTCGAGTGGCTAACAAGCTATCAGCAATTGGATTGATGCAGTTCATCAATAAAGGATTTGAAAATATCCGGAGCTTCCAATTCAGGAAAGTGGCCAGCCTGATGAATCGGATGGAGTGAAATTTGATGGCCGTAATCGCGAATCGTTTCGAAGTTTGTGGCTTTGTGGGAGCGGTCCTGTTCGCCATAGATCAGGCGTGCCGGTTGAGTCACCTCCAGCAGTGTCGGACTTTTCTCGGGCAGCCCGTATTGCATCGCAGACGCTAAACAGTAGCAGCCGCCGTGCTTCAATTGTCGATCAATCAGTGGCAGAGAGTCGCGAGTAAAGTCGGGTGTATTGGAGACAAACTTAACCCATTGTTCGGCCACATGGCGCTTTTTAAGTTTCATAAACAGCTGGCCGACAACTGCACGATTGAGCACTCGATGGGGATCCAATCGATGCTTCCACGCCTGTTCTTGTTGCCAGTTGGGGGATTGGATCATGGCCAGATGGGAAACCAATTCGGGGTATTGATTGGCCAGAGCAATTGAGAAAAAGGCCGACGCACAGGGAAACGCTAAGGTGTAAGGGCCTGCGTTCCAGTGGCGAAGCAGCTCCTGCAGCGTTTCAATGGTCGCTTCGAAGTGAAACTGAAAGTCACTTTTCACCATTGAATAGCCAAAGCCCGGTAGCTCAAACACATACACGTGATAGTCCGGCGCTAACAGCGCCAGCAGCTGATCATAACACTCGAGGGTGATCGGGGGATCTACCGCCAGTACCAACGTTTTGGGGCCTCGCCCAGCTTCGCGATAGCGTATAAAACAAGAATCCAGCTCCACTAAGTGGTAGCCGTCGGCTTGAGACTGGCGCAACTGTCGCAGTTGCCGTTTGTGGGACAGGGCGGACGTGAGGGTGTCAATTCTAGCGGCGAGCATAGTAACCTCTATGGTAGCGATAGCGCGGATTGGACCTCGTGCGAGCATTCGGAGCCATAGCTCTTGAGAGTGAGCGCAAGGACGTGATGAGCTATTGTGTAAGTCAGAGCCGTGCCAAACAAACGATCATTTTGCAGGTGAGAGTTGCGTTAATTGCACGTCAAAATGCCGGTGCATGAATCCCGTTGGTAGCCGGGCGACTGTTCTGTTGTAACGTTCATCTAGATGTTTACGTGATAGGAAGCAGCAATGACTCAAGCCTCTTCGAATACAGTCACAGAAAGTCCGATCTTGGCACGACGGATCAGTCTGCCCCTTTTAACCTTTTATGGGCTGGGCACTATCCTCGGTGCGGGTATCTATGTCTTGGCCGGCAAGGTGGCGGCGGCATCGGGATTGTTGGCGCCATTGGCCTTTGTGATGGCGGCCACCGTCGCTGGTATCACAGGATTGAGCTACTGCCAACTGGTGGTGAACTACCCTAAGAGCGCCGGTGAAGTGTGTTACGTCGATGAGGGTTTTCATCGCGCTTGGCTCAGTCGTTTGGTTGGGGCTCTGGTGGTCTTTACCGGTATTGTTTCAGCGGCGACCTTGGCCAATGGTTTTGTCGGTTATCTCAACAGCTTTGTTGGGGTGTCTCCAGTGCTAACCATATTCGTATTGATGTTAGTGATGACCGCAGTCGCCGTGTGGGGCATTGCTGAATCCCTGTGGTTGGCGGCGGCCATTACGCTGATCGAATTGTCGGGATTGTTCTTGTTGATTGGTTTTAATGTCGACGTACTGGCTTTGTTTCCTGAGCACGCAGCCCAGCTGTGGCTGCCAAGTTCTGGCGGCCAATGGTTTGCCGTTATTAGTGGCGCCTTTCTCGCGTTCTACGCCTTCATTGGTTTTGAAGATATGGTGAACATCGTCGAAGAAGTGAAATCCCCCCAAACCACTATGCCCCGCGCCATACTGTGGGCGCTAACCTTGTCGACCTTGCTCTATGTTTGGGTTGCTGTGGTGGCAGTCTTGGCGATGCCCCTGGATGAGCTGTCGGCGTCTGACGCGCCGTTAAAAGCCCTGTTACAGAACAATCATCCGCAGGTGGCGGCATGGGTGGGTGTGATCAGTCTATTTGCCATCGTCAACGGCGTGTTGATTCAGCTGATTATGGCTTCAAGGGTGTTGTATGGCATGGCCGATCAAGGGCGAGCGCCTAAGGTGTTTTCTCGGGTTTGGTCGCGTACAAGAACACCGGTGATTGCGACTCTGGTGGTCGGGGCGATAACGCTGATGGCGGCATTGTGGCTGCCGTTGGTGACGTTGGCAAAAGCCACCAGCTTTATTATTTTGGTGATTTTTACGCTGGTGAATTTTTCATTGTTACGACTCAGAAAACAGCCGGGATTTGTGCCGCTAACATCGGTGCCGAGTTGGCCTTTGTTGGGCGCGGTATTGTGTCTAGGCCTGCTGGGTTTCCAATTGGTGGATGTCTTTTCTCGCTAGTGCGAGAAGCTCTGATTTATGCGGTGTACTTGAGTTGCGTGACGTCAGCCGCGACGACTCGCTTGTCGATTCTAGAAGGGGGAGGCTAGGCGGCGGCGAGTACGATGCCGCCACTAGTCTTGTTTCGTTTTGTTTTAGGGCTGGCGCCCATGAATCGAGGCGGGCTAAGACGCTTTTGCCACAATGGCACGTGCAACCTTGGAGCCGTTCTCGCGAGAGAGGGACTGGCAAATCTCCTCACCGGCTTTGACCAGTTCTTCTAGATGAATACCGTGCTCAATGCCCAAACCGTTNAGCAGATAAACCACATCTTCGGTGGCGACATTTCCCGATGCGCCTTTGGCGTAAGGGCAGCCGCCCAGTCCGGCGACGGACGAGTCGACCACCGCAATCCCTTTTTGCAACGCCACCAGAATATTGGCCAAGGCTTGCCCATAAGTATCGTGCAAGTGAACGGCCAAACGATCGGCGGGAATGGACTCTAGACACAGGTCGAGAAGCCGGCCAATCGATGCCGGTGTGCCAACACCAATGGTGTCCCCCAGCGAAACTTCATAGCAGCCCATGTCCAGTAATTTCTGGGTGACGTCGACGACCTTCTCCGGTGCAATGTCGCCGTCGTAGGGACAGCCGACAACACAAGAGACATAACCTCGAACCTTAACGCCCGCTTCTCGCGCGGCAGACATGATGGGTTCGAAACGCTGCAAGCTTTCGTCGATGGAGCAATTGATGTTCTTCTGACTAAAGCCCTCCGAAGCGGCTGCGAAGATGGCGACTTCATCGGCCTTGACCTCAATCGCACGCTCGTAACCTTTCATATTGGGTGTGAGGGCCGCGTAAGTCACATTAGCTTGTCGAGTCGTCTGTTGAAACACCTCNTCGCTACCGGCCATCTGCGGTACCCATTTGGGATTCACAAAACTGCCNGCTTCAATATAGCNGACACCNGCTNTTGCTAAGGCTTCGATCAACTGAATCTTNGTNNNGGCATCAATGGGTTGTTTTTCGTTTTGCAGTCCGTCCCGCGGACCGACTTCAACAATCCGTACCTGTGTTGGGTAACTCATGGTCACTCCATCTTGTGTTGTCTGTTGTAAAAAAGAGTGCACTAGGGCTTCTCAGTTTAAAATAAAGCCCGTCATTGTGAGGGGCCGATTCGCTGTGAATAAACTCCATCATCGCGAATCGCTGAAGGCGACGCGACGATCTCTTGAATTAGATCACTTATCCAATCACTAGTAACCCAGTAAAGATTGCCGCGCTGCGCTCGCAATGACCTACCGTTCACCGTCTGAGAAGACGCTGCCCTTTTCGTTTTTACTCACTCGCTTCGAAAGACAATAGTTCAGCGCCACCATCCACTAAATCCCCCGCTTGAAAATAGAACTCTTTGACGGTTCCATCGGCGGG
>PANW01000001.1 GCA_002707785.1 Cellvibrionaceae bacterium
ACGATTTACCTGACAAATACCCGGAAAGTGCACATCCGCATTGCCCCGCGAAAAGATAGCTCTGGCCTCATAGATGGTGGCCATATGGAGGTTAAACTCGATATTGGCCTCTTTCATCACACGATCGTTGAGTGAGAGATATTGGGTGGTCATGGGCCCCTTATAATCTGGGTTGGTGGCATCATCGTAAAACGAAATCAACTTGATACTCAGCGGATCGGAGGCGCTCGCATCACCACCGTTATCCGCCATCGTCGAACCTGCCACTATAGACAACATGAGACACAGCGCCTTCACTAGGCGAGGTAAGCATAGGTCCATCAACATCTTATCTAACCTCTGTCCCTACTTATCTTCTTCCGGCACAAACCCGTCGACGGCGTCTATCTGCTCGCCTGAAAAGAACTTTTGTTGTTGTTCGCTTAGGTAAGTCCTGGCGGTCATGTCCATCATGTTGAGGTGTTTCTCATTGATCAACATGGTTTGGTGCGACAACCATTCACTCCACGCTTGCTTGGAGATATTTTCGAACACCTCCAATCCCTTAGGTCCAGGATAAGGAGGTGCCTCGAGGCCCTCGAGGTCTTTTTGGTATTTGCGACAAAACACAGTGCGTGCCATAAATCAGTCTCTGTAAGAATGCGATATTCGTTATTGTGCTAACCCGCCACCGGCTGCAGTTGTTGCAGTGTTTTGAGCAGTTGCTTGACCGGTGCCGCCAATCCCAACGCCGCAGGCTGATGCACATCATACCAGTAATTGGCACGTTCACCGACTTCAGACACCTCAGATGTCAAATCTGCCACCACCGGGGAGATATCTAGGTGATAGTGGCTGAACGTGTGGCGAAAGCTGTCCCAACGCTCCTGCACCACCAACGTCTGCTGATACTGAGTGTGCCAATGGCGTTCCACGTCTGTATCGCTGTCGATTTCAGGAAAGCTCCATAGCCCTCCCCAAATACCCGTCGCTGGGCGTTGCTCCAGCAACCACTCGCCGGCGCCATTGCGCAACATCAATAGTTGCACGGTTTTTACCGGTTTGTCTTTCTTGGGTTTTTTACCCGGGTAGTCCAGTGGATTGCCCTGATGATAAGCCGCGCAACTGTCACTGAGTGGACACTCACCACACTTGGGTTTGCTGCGGGTGCACACCATCGCCCCCAAATCCATCATCGCTTGGGTGTAGTGAGCACAGCGTTTGGAGGGCGTTAAAGACTCGGCGCATTGCCACAATTGTTTCAAGGTGGTCGATTTTCCAGGCCAACCCTCGATCGCAAAATGGCGCGCCAATACTCGCTTAACGTTGCCATCGAGTATGGCTGCCGTCTGTCCCATGGACAGGCTAGCAATCGCGCCAGCGGTCGAGCGACCAATACCCGGCAAGGCTTCGAGAGCCTCAATCGATGACGGAAACTGGCCGCCGTGTTCTTCCACAACCTGTTGAGCGCACTTGTGCAGGTTGCGTGCTCGGGCGTAGTAACCCAACCCCGTCCACAGATGCAACACCGCGTCTTGGGGCGCGGCCGCCAGTTGTGCGACGTCCGGATAGTGCTCCATGAAGCGTTCAAAATAGGGGATGACGGTGGCCACTTGGGTTTGCTGCAGCATGATCTCCGAAATCCACACTCGGTAGGGCGTCACACCTTGCTGCCACGGCAAATGCTTGCGCCCGTGCTGATCAAACCAGGTCAGTACGCGTGAAGAAAAATCAGTGCTCGCCTCGCTCACTAACGTATCCAGGTCGGGCAGGTTATGAGAAGTCACGTCTCGCGGAATCCTATATTAGCTGCGTTAAGTGCAGACGATGGGTTACTTGCGTTTGAAAAGACCACGCAGCAGTTGATCCACCGCTTCAGCATTTTCATCGCCGAGCTTTTCTTGCAGTTTGCTTTTGAGCTTATCACTGGCCTCGGCCTTCACCTCGTCGGTAATTAACGCTTCCAGCCGATCTTTATCCGCGCCACAACTGCGGGCCGACACACTAGCCAGCTGCCCTTTACAACGCAAGGGCAGATCGCGATTGCGCCAGCGATCGCGCACCTGACAATCCCGCTCAGGATCGGCCTCACCGACAAACGCCGCATCCATCGGCACGTCGAATTTCCCATTATTCAATGCCAGTCGACCGCGTGCCTTAACACGAATGTTCTCCACTTGCGCGGTAATTGACTCGATTTGCAATCGTTCGCCGGCCTGCAATTGCAGCTGCGCCTGCAACTGCTGAAACTCCGTGCGCTGCTTCCAATCGATATTGGGTACCGGTTTACGGTTGATGGTCGCCGCCAGTTCACAAGCGCTGCGCTCGATATCGATGTCGTTTAGCGTCAACGCCTGAGTGTTGAGTTCGACCTTGCCCCGCAGTTGCTGCTGCCAAGCGCGCAGGCTGTTGCCCTCACTCACCAAGGCGAGTGTCATGGCCGCCGCTCCCGACAATCGCGACTCATCCATCAAGGTCGTCAACAGTGGCTTGAGCTCCAGATCGGTGACTTGGGTATCGAGTTTCAATTTGGCGTTATCGGTGCGAGCATCCAGACGCGCGCTGAGATCAATGTCGCCATCGTCTAAACCAGTCTTCAAGCGTTTGACGTTGATCAGGCCGCGATCAACGGTGACTTTCAAAACCAGATCATCGAAGGTTAGTTGCTTCGCGGTGAATTGACTCACCCCCAGAGACAGGGACGCGCGCAAGTCTCTTATGGGTTCGAAATCCAGTGTCTGTGCTGACAGTGCCGGTACCACTCGCTGGCTTTGAGCGCGTTTTTTGGAGTCGGTTTTCGCCGGCTCCCGAGCGCCTGCCGAGCTCGCCGTCTGGGCCTGAGATTGAGGCTTGGACGCGGGCGCATCCATCGGTAAATAGCGATCCAGATTGAGTTGATCGACGTTAATCACCAACGCCAGCTCTCCCGATTCTGAGAGAGCGCCATGCCCCACCCAACGAGCGTTATCCAGTGCCAGAGACAACTCGTCAAAACGCCACTGAGATCCTTCACCGCGCATCTTCACACTGCCGCCGACATGGTTGAGTGCATCGGCTGCGGCCATGGGCGGTAGCTGCACCTGCCACTGGGTGAGCCATTGCGCCAAATTCACGGGCGTTAAACCCACGTGCAACTCAGCCGCCGCACTCGCCAAATCCACATCGCCTTTGGCGCGCCATTGCAGCTCGCTTTGATTGGCTCGCAGCGTCACGACAGACTCAAGCAGCGACACCTGTTGCTGGTTTATGTCGAAACGCGCCTGACCGCGACTGTCGACCCCCAAGGGCGGACGATCTGGCAACATCAGTTCCGATTGATGCTGCCACTCAAACACCTGACCAGTGAGATCGAAGTTGTCCAATTGCAACTGCACATCCTGCAGCCGCAGGTCAGTCCCGTTGGACTGATCTTGGTAGTGTATATTGAGGTCGGTGAACGAGATCGAGGCAATCGCCAGAGCCGGTGTCGAGGATACCGACGAAGCTTCCGCGGCCGGCTTCGCGTTGGAGGCGTTTTCGGGTGTCGAGCTTGATGTTTGAGACATTGATGTTTGAGACGCAGCCGCAGACTGGGAGGTCGAATCCACAGAGGCCAAGTCCCAATTGTTGCGCCCTTGTCGATCGCGCANCAATTGCATTGACACCCCATCCAAGACCAGCGATTCCACCACCAACTGACGCTGCAACAGTGGCGCAATGGCCACTGCTACCGCCATCGAGTCGGCATCGAGTAGAGGTGTGTCTCCTTCGCCCACTGACACCTGTTGCACATTCAGTCCTAAACGCGGCCAGAAACTCCAACCCACATCGCCCTCAAGTTTTAAGGGCACTCCCTGTGCGGCGGCGGCCTGCTCGATATCACCGCGGAAATCGTTGGGATTGAGAACTTGCGTCAGATACACCACCGCAGCGATCAACAGCACCAACACCAGCCCGATCACTCTCAACACCCAACGCCCCAGTTTTCCCATGGTTTCGATCCTTACTCTGAATTTCTATCGCCATCGCGATCTGCATTGCGCCGCAGTGTAACAACCCTCCATGACGAACTGAAACCGCTCATTAGCGGGCGCTGACTGAGCCTACCCTGAAACGATTCCCATCAGACTGGGCCTGAAACACGGTTTTATTTGCTATTGCAAATAAGAATCCCTATCATCTTCGCATCTTTTACCTTGCTATTGAGGACAACATGCGTCGATTCATGTTCCAACCCAAACGTCTTTTTCTGGCCGGTGTAGCGCTGGGCGCCGCCACTCTTCTTGCCGGTTGCGGCAGTGATAGCAGCGGTCCACAGGCCGAAGCCAAGCCCACCATCACCGTCTACTCCTCGCGCAAAGAGCATCTGGTTAAACCCTTGTTTGATCAATACACCGCCGATACCGGCGTGGAGATTCGCTACATTACCGATAAGGCGGGCGCATTGATTCAGCGTTTAAAAGCCGAGGGAGAAACCACCCCTGCGGACATGCTGATCACTGTCGATGTGGGCAACCTGTGGCAAGCGGCTGAGCTGGATCTTTTTCGCAGCACTCAATCCACCACCCTCGACGCCAACATTCCCGCCGAACTGCGCGATGAGCAAAACCGCTGGGCAGGCTTATCGGTGCGGGCGCGCACCATTGTTTACGCCACCGATCGTGTCCAAGCCGACGAGTTGAGCACTTACGAAGCATTGGCCGAAGACAATTGGAAAGGTCGCCTGTGTCTGCGCACGTCAAAGAAAGTCTACAACCAATCCTTGGTCGCCAGCATGATCGAGAGCCTAGGCGAAGAACAAGCCGAAACCGTGGTGAAGGGCTGGGTCGACAATTTGGCCACCGCCCCCTTCTCCAACGACACCAAGGCCATGGAAGCCGTATTGGCCGGACAGTGTGATGCCACCATTGTGAACACATACTACTATGGGCGTCTGATGAAAAAGACCCCGGATGCGGCACTGGCCCTCTACTGGCCCAACCAAGATGATCGCGGGGTGCACGTGAATGTTTCTGGTGCGGGTATCACCAAGCACGCCAAGCAGCCACAAGCCGCACAGCAGTTACTCGAGTGGATGTCGAGCCCGAATGCTCAAGCGGTGTTGGCCAACAGCAATCAAGAGTATCCCGCCAATGCTGGCGTTAAACCCTCTGAGGAAGTTGCCTCGTGGGGAGAATTCAAAGCCGATAACGTGCACGTTGAGGCGGCAGGTCGTCGTCAAGCCGACGCCGTTAAGCTGATGGATCGCGCCGGTTATTTGTAAACGCTCGCTGGTTGAGAGAGTTGGATTGGGGCCGTCATCCGAGGAGCGGCCCCATTCCCTCCACTGAACACCGTCCAATCTCGCAGATTCCACGTCACCTAGGGCGATCGAGCGCCCATGCAAAAGACAACCGCGCCAGTGTCTCTGCAAACTGGTAAGATTCGCGCTTTTCGGACCAACAGGCAAAGGCTTCTCCTTGGATCTCACCGCCAGCTTTCGACGCAATCACCCCCATCACGCTCCCCGCGTCGCTTGGGGTTGGAAAATCCCTGCACTGCTGGCCGCGGCGATGGTGTTGCTGCCCTTGTCCGTGATTGTCTTCAGCTGGAGTAGCGATCAAAGTGAAATCTGGGCACATCTGATCGAAACCCAATTGGGACGATTGTTGGGCAATACACTGAAGCTACTCGTCGGGGTCGGTATTTGGACCATGGTATTGGGCGTCAGCCTGGCTTGGCTGGTGGCCATGTGCGAGTTTCCCGGCCGTCGAGTGCTCGATTGGGCGTTGATGCTACCACTGGCCATTCCCACCTACGTGGTGGCCTTTGTGGCTTTAGGCCTCATGAGTTTCAGTGGCCCGTTGCACACAGCCGCGCGCGCTTGGTTGGGGGCTGAGATCTGGTTCCCGGAGATTCGCTCGTCGGTCGGGGTGATGTTTGTCATGACCGTCGTGCTCTACCCTTACGTTTACATGCTGGCCCGCAGCGCCTTTCTCGCTCAAGGGCGCAGTTTGATGGACGCCTCTCGCTTGTTGGGACACAGCCCTTTGCGCAGTTTTTGGCGTGTTGCCCTGCCCATGGCTCGACCTGCCATTGCCGCCGGCACGGCTTTGGCACTGATGGAAACCTTGGCGGACTTCGGTGCGGTGGCGGTGTTTAACTACGACACCTTCACTACCGCCATCTACAAATCTTGGTTTGGCTTCTTCAATCTGGCCGCCGCCGCCCAGCTGGCNTCATTNCTGCTACTGTTTGTGGGCTTGGCGCTCTATGCCGAGCAGAGCGCGCGCGGNAATGGNCGCCTGCACGANGGCGCCAANCGCAAAAGNGGCGATCGCTATCAATTGCGCNGCCTCAGTGCTTGGCTCNCCACGGGCTATTGTCTGTGTGTGGTNACCATTGCCTTTGTGATTCCGGTGGCGCAACTGATTTACTGGGTCTGGGAGACGTCCGCCCAAGACATCAACGACGTCTATTGGCGCCTGATCGGGCACACCTTCTCCCTCGGTGGTATTGCCGCGGCTATCGCTGTGGTCTTGGCGATTTTGGTGGCCTATCAACAGCGCTTACAGCAGCGCCCACAACTGGGCTCCGCCACCCGCATCGCCACTCTCGGCTACGCCTTGCCCGGCTCGGTGCTCGCCGTAGGGATTATGCTGGCCTTTGCCAACATTGATCACTTCGTGATCAACCCGATTCAAAGTCTATTGGGCTTGCAGCCCTCACAGTTGCTGCTCGGCAGTCTGATGGCGTTAATCAGCGCCTATGTGATTCGATTTTTTTCGGTGGCTTTCGGCCCCATCCAATCGAGTTTTGAACGCGTCAAACCCAGTTATCAAGAAGCCGCGCAAACCCTCGGGGCCAATCAATGGCAGGTGTTGCGACGTGTCTATACCCCACTGTTGGCACCGGGTATTTTCACCGCGATGCTGCTGGTGTTTGTCGACACCATGAAAGAAATGCCCGCGACTCTGCTGCTGCGCCCCTTCGGCTGGGATACGCTAGCGGTGCGGATCTATGAAATGACCTCTGAAGGCGAGTGGGAACGGGCGGCGCTACCGGCGCTGACGCTGGTACTGATCAGCATTCCACCGGTGGTGATCATGATCCGCCGCAGTCGCCAAGTCAGCTGATCCTCACCGCCAAGGAATCAGCAAGACACACAGGCTCTGCAGGCAACTCAGCTCAACATTTAAACCATCGACAAAACCCGCTACACTACGCGCCTTTAAAAAGACCCGCAGAGACAAAGCCCGCAGAGGCTGCGGTAGTCACAAGCTACTGCCCTAAGCTCAGCATCCAGACACAGCATGACGCACGCGATCTCAGCGTGTGGTTCAGACAACATTGAGGATTACAACATGAGTGAAGTTCGCAGCGAACTCAAATACCTTTCCAGCCACGAGTGGGCACGCGTGGAAGAAGACGGTACCGTCACCATTGGTATTACCGATCACGCACAAGACAGCTTGGGCGACGTGGTTTACGTTGAAACCCCCGATGTGGGTAGCAGCGTAAGTGCCGGCGAAGAAGCGGGTGTTGTGGAATCCGTGAAAGCCGCTTCCGACATCTACTCTCTGGTCAGCGGTGAAGTCATCGCCGTCAACGAAGCATTGGAAGACGCCCCTGAAACCGTCAACGAATCACCGTTCGACGAGGGCTGGTTCTTCAAAGTGAAGCCTTCTGACCTGACTGAGCTGGACGGCGCGCTGACTGCCGAAGGCTACCAAGCGGTGTGCGAAGAAGACTAAGGCGCTGCTTGAGCACGACTGTGCTTCAGCAGACAAAGAAAAACGGCCGCCTCCCTCGGGAGCGGCCGTTTTTTTTCGCGTCTAAGGTTCTCGCGCGTTCCGACGAAGTCCTCCGAGGTGCTTATTTTTGCAGCACCAATTGATTGAAGTAAACATCGATCAATTCACTCTCGCCGTCTTCCTCCTCGAGGATGGCATGAATCGCCTGTAGCGCCTCTTGCCGCAACATCTCCTTCCCCTCTTGCGTATCCAACGTTTCCTCGGTTTGTTTGCTGAATAGTAGGATCAATTGATTGCGGATATAGGGCATATGATGGCGAATAGAGTTGGCCCCGGTTGCGCTGGCGACTCGGACCGATAACTCTGCCTTAAGGTAGCGCAATCGTCCGACACCACCGTAGTTCACGACAAATGGCGGCTTTAAGGGGATATAGATGGCGCGAGCGGCCGGTGCGGTCTCGCCTTCCTCCTCATCTTGGGCCCAACTGCTAGGGCTCAAACAAATAGCCGCTAACAACAGCAGTAGAGCCAACCAGCGAACGGATGGAGTACTCGTAGCAAGCACATTGGGAGAGTTCTGTATCAACATAAATTCTTAACCTTGGTTATGCGGTTATCTGGGTAATGGGGCAAATAACGTAAACACCTTCGCCCTTGAGTTAACGAGGGAATTCCCCTAGTGTAGCCGCAGATTTTACGGGGGACCCGATGACTGTATCCATTCGAACCACCTTCATACTGATATTTCTCGGCTGCACCGGCCTAAACTTGACGGCACTCTACTTTCAATACGGCATGGATATGCATCCCTGCCCATTGTGCATCACGCAACGTATTTTTGTCTTTGCGGTCGGTCTCTGCGCTTTGATCGCCGCCATTCACAATCCGGCCGTGTTGGGGCGCCGTCTCTACAGTGGCCTAGGTGTTATCGCCGCCGGCGCGGGTACTTCCGTGTCACTGCGCCACCTGTGGTTGCAAAGCCTACCAGAAGATCAAGTGCCCGCCTGTGGCCCGGGCTTATCTTACATGTTCGAGAACTTCCCCTTGCTAGAAGCGGTGAATCTGTTGCTGCAAGGCGATGGCAACTGCGCAGAAGTGTCTTGGTCACTGCTGGGGCTGTCCATGCCCGCCTGGGTGGCCATCGCCTTCGTCGGCTTGATTGGCCTCAATCTCTGGCAGATGTGGCGCCGCGCTTAATGCTGAAAGGACTGATTATACTGCTGTTGTTTCAGCTGTGTGGTGAAACGCTGGTGCGTCTCACCCACACGCCGATCCCCGGACCGGTGATCGGCATGTTGTTACTGTGGGCGGCGCTGTTTCTGAAAAATGGCCCCTCGGAGGATCTCAGCAAAACCAGCCAGAGTATGATTCAGAATCTGAGCCTGTTCTTCCTGCCGGCCGGTGTCGGTTTGTTTTTCCTACCCGCCAGTATTCAGAAATACTGGCTCGCCGTAGCCGCAGCAATGGTGGCCGGTACCTTTGTATCGATGTTGTTCAGTGGTTGGCTCGTCAAACGACTGGCCGGGAAAGGGAACCCATCGTGAACGAATTACTGCAAAGCGCTTGGGACTTCGCGCTCGAGTTGATGCAAACCCCGTTGTTTGGGTTATTGTTGACGCTGCTGGTCTATCAAGCCTCCCTGTGGTTTTACGATTTTTGTGGCCGCCGCGCTTTCGTCCACCCAGTCGCCGTCAGTTCTGTGGTGATTGCCGCCGTTCTAAAGTCCAGCGGTGTTTCTTATGCCACCTATGTAGACGCCAACCAACTGATTTACTTTTTGTTGGGCCCCACCACGGTGGCGCTGGCGGTACCGCTCTACCGCGAATTTCATCATATTCGCAAGCTGGCACTACCGGTCATCGTCACCGTTTTGGTGGGCGCTGTAGTTGCTAGCGCCAGCGCGGTGGGCATTGCCTGGCTTATGGGTGCCAACGAACAGACGCTGCTATCGCTAGCGCCCAAGTCTGTCACCACCCCCATCGCCATTGGTATCGCCAACAACATCGGCGCGCTGCCCACGCTCACCACGGGTGTGGTGGTCTTTACCGGTGTCATCGGCGTACTGCTGAGCCCCATCGTGTTTTACCTGCTGCAGTTGCGTGACCCACGCCTGCAAGGCATTGTGCTGGGGCTCAATGCCCACGGGGTTGGCACCGCGCGCTCATTTGAGGTCAATCCCACCACCGGTGCCTTTGCCACTTTGGCCATGGGATTAACCGGTACCTTCACGGCCCTTACCTTGCCTTATTTGGTGGTGTTGTTTTAACCCCCCGCAACACCACAATAGCGATCTTAGTCTCGGCGATAATGCGCATCTCAGTTGATGGGAATCAAGGCAACGTATTTCACTTGCGACTGCAACAGTTTCTGCTTGCTGTCGCTGTCCGTATCCCCTATCTTGGCATGACCGCTCGTTGAAAGACCTACCGAGCATGACGAAGACCGTTGAAAGCCAAAAAAGCGATAAGTGTTGAGGAAGTAGAGACATGCTAGAGAATTGCCAATCGGCCAAAGAACGTTGGGGTGGCGTCAGTGAAATCATTGACCGCTGGTTGCAAGAGCGACAGGAACTGCTGGTTCGCTATTGTGGATTATCCGATACTCCAAACGCCTCAGACGCCGCAGAACAGCTGCAGCGCGTGTGCCAAATCTTGGTAGATTATGTCTCCGCCGGTCACTTTGAAGTCTATGATCAGCTGGTCAAAGAAGGTCGCGAATTCGACGACGAAAGCGCGCTGGCCGAAGCCAAAAAACTCATCGGTAACATCGACGAAACCACCGAGATTGCGCTGGATTTCAATGACAAATACCTAGAAACCGATGATTTAGAAACCCTGCCCAGTGACCTGTCACGATTGGGCGAAGTGCTGGCGATTCGCTTTGAAGCAGAAGATCGTATGATCGAAGTGCTTCACGTCGCCCACAAAGACTTGGTTGTTTAACCCCGTCTCATTGCCTCCCAGANCTTCTTTCTGGGTTATTCAATTGGGTTGTCTATGACCGTCCAAATGGACAGCCCAGCTTAATAATTCTCCATCGCCGCCGACATGTCTGTTAGAACGCACGCTTTTGCTTTGTCACCGAGAGGCAACCGCACAGGCTCGGCAATCTGCTGCTAAAGTTAGTGCTGCACCTTGCCCATCGATCCTAAGNGCCNAGGCTGGCNCAGGATCACAACCCCACGACCCGACTGGCTAACAGAGAGACACTTGAATGATCACCCGCCCATCGCCGCTTTTTCCCGCCCTGCGTGTGGGCACTTTAACTCTGTGTGCCGCCTTACTCTGGGGTTGCAGCGAAAAACACCTGCCGCAAAGCTCGATAGAAGTCGCCGCCAAAGGCATCCATGGCGCAGCGGTATCTGACGATGGCCAATACACCAGCGTCGGTTCGGTACATCACGGGGGCAGCTTGTGGCGCAATCGAGATGGTGAACGCCTATACAATTGGAATCACCAACAGGGCGACTTCACCACCATCGTTGCCAGTGATTTTTCCCCCGATGGCCAATGGGCCATAACTTCCGACCCCCATACCCTGGTGTTGTGGAAACTTGAGGATGGTTCCGCCTTTCGCTTCTGGACCGCGCCCGGAGAAGTGCTTTCCACCGCATTAAGTGAGAACGGCAACTTCGCGCTATTGGGTTTGGCCGACAATACCGCGGTAGTCTTTGACATTAAACGCGGTGGTATCAAGCGCACCTTCAGCCATCAAAATCGCGTGCGCAGCGTCGATTTGAGTGATGATGGTCGCTTTGCCATTACCGGCTCTGAAGATTACACCGCCGCACTGTGGGACATGGGCAGCAGCCAAAAAATTCTCGACATGCCGCACGATGATGATGTGCAACTGGTGGCGATCAGCCCAGATGGATCACTGGCCTTGTCTGCGGCCAAATACGACAGCGCCAAAGTCTGGAATACCAAGACCAAACAACTCATTGGCACGGTGCCCTTAGCGGCGGAAAAATTGCGTCGCGGCTTGCGCTTTACCGCGGCAAAATTCAGCGCCGACAATCAGTATTTGCTCACCGGTCTGCCTGATCAACGGGTGCAATTGTGGAGCGCCAAGCAACTGAAACTGCTGAAAACTTGGACCTTGCCCAAACGTGATGCCTGGAAACCCACCAGTGCTGCCACCGTGGCCGTCGGTTTTGGAGCGGGAGAAAATCAGTACATTGCCGTCGCGTCGAACGGATTTATCCACCGCCTGAAACGCTAAAGCCGTTGTTAACGCGCCAGCTGACCGAGTTGGCGCAACGCCATCTCTAGCTCCGAATCCCAAGGCTGGGCCACACTGATGCGCAGACAGTGAGCCAGTCCTGCCAAACCAAACACCTCACCGGGGATAAAACAAATGTTGTTGTCTAACGCCCGTCGAAACAATTCCGAGGCATCGATGCCGGTTTCCGGCAATGACAACCAAAGCACGAACCCCCCTTGCGGCTGAGTCACTCGAGTCCCTTCCGGAAACGCCTCGGCCACCACCACCAAGGCAGTCTGAATATTGCGCCGATACTCGCGACGCACTTTGACGAGGTGTTTATCGTAGTGACCACTCTTGAGGTAATCGATCACTTGTAGTTGCGTCAAGCTCGCCGTGCCCGTGGTGATTGCGCGCTGGCGCTCCATCACCCGCAGACGCAGTTCACCGGCGACCACCCACCCCAAACGCAAACCCGGGGACAGGGATTTTGAAAACGCCGAACAATAGAGCACACGCTGAACCAGAGAATTGGCTCTTGGATCTTTACGCGCCGCTTGGTGAGCAATACTCAGCAAAGTTTGCGGTCGCGATTCTTGATGAGCCAGCTCCCCAAAAATATCGTCTTCTATCAGGGTAAAATTGTGTTTTTGCGCCAGCATCAATAACGACAACTTCGCCTCATCGGGCATGCAGCCACCGGTGGGATTACTGAAATTTGGCGAACACAGACAGGC
Organism: Cellvibrionaceae bacterium; assembly: GCA_002707785.1. Lineage (GTDB taxonomy): Bacteria > Pseudomonadota > Gammaproteobacteria > Pseudomonadales > Cellvibrionaceae > Pseudomaricurvus. The sequence goes on from PANW01000001.1 coordinate 12,632, forward strand.
GCGAATGGACCAGCGCTCCACCACCGATGTTAACGCCTCTAGATCGAGTCCCTCATGGGGATCGGTGGCAACGCTCACGACCGTCAGCCCCAAACTTTCCAAGGCTTGCAGAAAACCGTAGTAACAGGGCATTTCTACCGCCACCACATCGCCCGGAGAGGTGACCGCTTGCAGCGCAATCACCAGCGCCTCCTGGCAACCATTGGTGATCACCACATCGTCTGGCTGCAAATGACTGCCCTGATTGGTCATGCGTTGGGCAATCAAACGTCTGAGCTCCAATTCACCGGGTGATGGGCTCAAGTTCAGACTGCGGTTGAACTGCTGACGAACCACTCGCTGAGTCGCAGCCTTTAGTGCCGTTGCCGGTTGATAGGTGGGATGAGGAACTGCCAAATCGAAATGTACGCATTCACGATCCCGTGTTTTGCGAAAAATCTCGGCAATGGTATCGCTCATGTTTAATTGCGTGGGTTTCAGCCCCGTGGTCGGTCGGGGTTGCAGCGGAGTATTCAACTTAAGCGGCGACACATAGAAGCCGGATTTCGAGCGCGGCTGAATCAACCCGTCGGCCTCTAGAGATTGATAAGCACTGATGGCAGTCGATACGCTCACTTGCTGCTGTTGCGCCAATTGTCTCACCGAGGGCAAACGCTCCCCCGGCCGAAAAACACCAGACTTGATTTGCAGGCTAAGATCTTCCGCTAAGCGTTCATACAGCATGGCATTCTCTCTTCATTTACTACCCACCGGCTGTCTATCGTAAAGCCAACATTATTGGGCCTCGATTGTTATCCACCAGAGAAACTGTACTGCTGGAGTTTCAAGATAATTGTATCTGTATTGCTAGAGCGCGACCACCTAGACTATTCACAGAGGGATCAGATTCACCCCATAGCCCCTTCAGCACCTACCAACACACAAGGAAAAGAACCATGACGTTGCCCATTTACCAAATCGATGCCTTCACTCAACAAGTGTTTGGCGGCAACCCTGCCGCGGTGGTCCCGCTACAAGCGTGGCTGGATGATGAAGCTATGCTCGCCATAGCGGCGGAAAACAATCTCGCCGAAACCGCCTTTTTTGTTCCTTCCTCCGGGGAGAGTGATTACGAGCTGCGCTGGTTTACCCCCGGCAACGAAATCGATCTGTGCGGTCATGCGACTTTGGCCACTGCTTTTACTCTATTTGAGCATTTGAACTTCGACCGCCCGCAAGTGAGCTTTGCCACACAGAGTGGAGAATTGGTGGTCAGCCGTGACGGCGATCGATTAACCATGGACTTCCCCTCGCGACCCGCCGCTGCGACCCCACTTACAGACGGCATACTCGAAGCGCTCGGTTTGACCGCTATCGTGTTCAGCGGTTTGTCTCGAGACTGGTTAATAGAAGTTGACGATGAAGACACGGTGGCGCAATTGAAACCGGACTTCAGCGCACTGGCAAAAGCTACCGATAAAGCAGTGATTGTCACTGCCCGCGGTCAACAGCAAGATTTCGTGTCGCGTTTTTTCGCGCCCCATTTTGCCGTTCCCGAAGATCCCGTCACCGGTTCAGCACACTGCACTCTGGTTCCCTACTGGGCCGACCAACTAGACAAAACGCTGCTGGAAGCACGACAAATTTCGGCGCGTGGCGGCGATCTGTATTGTGAGTTGGCAGGCGATCGAGTGTTTATAAGTGGTTATGCCCGGTCGTATCTGGTGGGCTACCTGTCGGTCTGAAACCTATTATTGGTCCCTGAGCTGAAAAAATAGACCATGAAGACAGGTGCGAAAGCTGCTAAAGAGAAATAGCAGACGAAAAAAAGCCCGCGATTGCGGGCTTTCTACTATCAAGTGCTGCGAATTTTGCCAACACTGATTTTTTACTGGACGCTGGCTTTCAGCAGCTCGATCTCAAAGATCAAGGTTGAGTTGGGGCCAATCTTAGGGCCTGAACCACCGGCACCATAAGCCAACTGAGAAGGTACATAGATCTCCCACTTAGAGCCCTCTGGCATCATCATCAGCGCTTCAGTCCAACCGGGAATCACTTGAGTCACGCCAAACGCTGCGGGCTCCCCGCGACGATAAGAACTATCGAACTCGGTGCCATCAATCAGGGTACCGCTGTAATGTACCGATACCTTGTCACTCTGAGTCGGCTTGGCTCCAGATCCTTGAGTCAGCACTTTGTACTGTAAACCGCTGGAAGTGGTTTTTACGCCATCTTTCTTTGCGTTCTCGGCCAAGAAGGTTTCGCCGGCCTGAAGATTCGCCTCAGCCATGGCCTTTTGAGCTTGCGCCATCTTCGCTTGCTGTAACTCTTGAAATTGTGTCATCACCTGCTGCATTTCGGCTTCGGTCATCGCTGGTGCTTTGCCGTTCTTTGCCGCTTTCATGGCTTCGGCAAAGACGTCGATATTCAGATCGACCTGATCTTGCCCAAAACGGCTGCCCAAGTTGTAGCCAAAAATGTAGCTGACACGATCGGTCAAGGTTGTCAGTTCTTCATCGGCCATCGATTGTACCGAACCGGTGAGCATCACTGCCGAAGCCACAGTACCCAACACTAAACGACGAGCTTGGCGTGAAGCATTTAAAAATTTGGTCATATTTTCTTCCTATGTTGTCAGTCAAATCAAAACGCCAGTACTTAGCCTCCGCGTTTTGTTTTCTCAGTTGTAACCATCCGGTTGCATTATCGGTCTGTCTTCAGACCGCACAATAGCATGGTCGTTCACCCAACTCCCACACCCAAGATGTAAGGATTTGTCACCGGTCTCACAAGTTGTCTAGCTGTTGGGCTCGATCATCCATTAACTGCTGGATGTTCTCAGCATCCTGTTTCAGCTTCTTCAACTGATCCGGAGATATCGTCATGGGCACCGGCATATTGATACCTGGCTCCTCCTGCTCCTCAACCTCCGGCTCCACCGGTTCAGGCAATCCTTCAATTAGGTTCGCATTGGGATCGACGATGATTGTCTCCGACTCACCCTGAACGGGAGGTTTATCAGAGAACTGCCAGCTGCCATCAGGAGCACGCCAGCGGTAGACGGTGGTTGTCTCGCCCTCACTGCCTCCAACAGACGTTGGTATTTCTCGCCCCATTCTACTGAACCAATTTTTTATGTCTTGAGACCAGCTATTCACCTCAGGGATGAATTGACGAGCATCCATCCAAGGTGTGCCATCGGGCTTCTTCAATATAAAGGGAGCCCCTAAACCCAACACCAAAATAAAAATAAAAAACTTAATCATCAACCGCATACGAAATTCCTTCTAATGACCACAGCGCCTTCCCAATATGACAATTTTTTCCACTGAAGAGATTCATTCGACCACATTTGATTCGATAACGGCAATTTTTTCTTAAAAAACTGCTTTTATTGTAACCAAGGCATACAATTCTTCATCAAAGGTGGGTATTATCGCGTCACTTTTCTTATACCCGACTCAATCTAGAGGAAGCACTCCATGGCAGCTCGCAAAAAAGTTGTAGATCCTATCGTCGATCTGGAATCTCAAATTGCAAAACTGAAAACTCAACTGGACAAAGCCCGCGCTAAACAAGCCGCAAGTGCCACCAAAGCCGTAGCATCTGCCAGCAAAGCTAACGCTGCTGCCCAGAAGAAATTTGACGCTCTGCGCTCCAAGCTAGCCGCTGCTCAGTCCGCTGCCAAAACCAAGAAAACTGCTGCTGCTAAAGCGAAAGTTGCCAAAGCCAAAGATGCGGTTGCCGCTCAGAAAGCTGCATTGGCTGCCAGCAAAGCTGCAGTCGTCGACAGCAAGCAAGCTCTAGTTAGCATCTCTGAAGCTAACAAATTAGCAGCCACCGTTGCTAAAGCTTCAGCTCAAGCTGAAAAAGAACTGGCCGCGACTGCCGCTAAGAAAGCGAAAACCGACGCCAAGAAGCAAAAAGCGGCTGACAAGAAAGCCGCCGCTAAAGCCAAAGCTGCTGCTAAGAAAGCCGCTGTAAAGGCTAAAGCCAAAGCGAAAGCTGACGCTGCTAAAGCTAAAGTAAAGGCCAAAGCTGCGGCGGCTAAAGCCAAGGCGGCAGCTAAAAAGGCGGCTGATAAAGCCAAAGCTGCAGAAAAGAAAGCTGCTGCCAAAGCGAAAGCCGCTGAGAAGAAAGCCGCCGCTAAAGCAAAAGCTGCTGCTAAGAAACCAGCTGCCAAAAAAGCTGTTGCTAAGAAGCCCGCCGTTAAAGCTGCTCCAGCGAAGAAAGCCGCCGCTAAAAAGCCAGCCGCCAAAAAAGCCGTAGCTAAGAAAGCGACTGCAAAGAAAGCCGTTGCCAAAGCTCCTGCGAAAAAGAAACCTACCGCCAAGAAAGCTGTTGCTAAAAAGCCAGCCGCCAAAAAGGCAGCGCCTAAGGCCAAACCAGCGGCTCAAAAAGCTGCGGCACCTAAGCCTACCGAAGCACCTGCACCTGTGAGCCCAAGCCTGTTCGGCGACGAATAAGCGCTCGGTTAACAACCCAGGTCTGAAAAACGCCGCTCTGCGGCGTTTTTTTATGCCCTCAGAAACACCAAAGCCTAGGAGCTAGAACACGACTCCATGGTCTCTAAACGCCAGTGTTCGAACAATTCAATCAACTGATCACACAGATCCGATTCCGCCTGTAACAATTGCCGCAGAAAATACCAATCACTCGGGTTGTCAATCTCCCAATCCATGGCCTGGCCAATTCTTACTTCATGCGTATTCATCGCTATCTGTTGCAGCTGTTCAAGCTCCCGCTTTTCAGCCCTGAGTTCCCACCGCTGCACCGCTCTTCTGACGGCTAACCACGGGCTGCGTTTGGGTAGCCTTCGCCGTAATCGTCGTAGCGGAAGAATGACCCACTGACGCCAGACGGCTGTTTTTTCATGGCCCTGCGACCAAACTTCAGCAGATACCGACGGTCCAATACGATCTAACCACATCGCCCACAGGAGTGAATTGATGTTCACGCCACCGCGGTCTTGCAACTCCAGGCACACAGACTCCACTTGAGGAAAAGAATAAAAAGACAAGCAAAAGGTCCACAGGGAAGTATCGGACTGATTCATAGCGGGCTCTGCGTGATAGAATGCCGCCATGATTACATTACACGACCTCAATTTACAACGCGGCAGCAAAATCCTACTAGAAGGAGCCGCTTTAAGATTACATGACGGCCACAAAGTGGGTCTTATCGGCGCTAACGGTACCGGCAAATCCACACTCTTTAAAATGCTCAGTGGCCAACTGGACCAAGACCAAGGTGAATGCTCGATCCCCAATGGTTGGCGCATTGCTCACATGGCGCAGGAAGTTTCTCACAGCGATCGCTCAGCGATTGATTACGTTCTAGACGGAGACAGCCAGTTTCGCGCGCTACAAACCGCCATTGCGCAACAAGATCCCGACGATGGCGAAACCATCGCCAAACTCTATGCCGAATTCGAAACACTCGACGGCTACACGGCAGAATCGCGCGGGCAGGAGTTGTTGCATGGTTTAGGTTTCCAGGGTGACGATGGCGCTCGCCCAGTCAGCGATTTTTCCGGCGGCTGGCGCATTCGGCTAAATCTGGCCCAAGCGCTCATGTGCCCAGCTGATTTACTGCTGCTCGATGAGCCCACCAACCACTTGGATCTCGACACCACCTGGTGGCTTGAGCAGCGACTGCAGCAGTTCAAAGGCACCCTGTTGATCATCTCTCACG
>PANW01000004.1 GCA_002707785.1 Cellvibrionaceae bacterium
GGCGTTGGTGTTTGTGCACCATCAGCCCGTGCCTGTAGGCTGCGAATGGATCGATCAATACGTGATTAAGAATGCTGATCAGTTATTGGATACGTTGGCGCAGTTTCCTCAGGTAAAAGCGCTATCTTGGGGGCATGTGCACCAAGAGTTTGTGTCCAGCTACGCCCATTTTGCCCTCTATGCGTCACCGTCCACCTGTATTCAGTTTAAGCCCAACAGCCAAGATTTCGCCTTGGATGAATTGATGCCCGGTTATCGCTGGTTTGATTTGCAGCCTAATGGACAGTTCAGCACCGGCATCGATCGCGTGCCCGAAAAAGCCTACGGTATCGACTACGCCTCGGCGGGTTATTAAACTTAAACTCTACCGCATGTGGCTTCTACAAAGCCCTATCTGATACTGAACTTCTGCCCGGAACTCTCATGGCTACTTTGGTCTACGTACACGGCTTTCTCAGCTCGCCTCTATCACACAAAGCACAAATTACCCAGCGCTGGTTGCCCGAGCATGCACCGCATATCGACTATCGCTGTTTGCACCTCAGCCCTTACCCCGAAGAAACTCAAGCGCAATTACGGCAACTGATGGCGTCGCTACAGGGCGAAGCCGTGGGTTTTGTTGGCAGCTCACTGGGCGGTTTTTGGTCCACGTGGTTGGTAGAGCACTATGGGCATAAGGCTGTGTTGATTAATCCCTCGGTGCGCCCCCACGAACTGGTCGATCGGGTGGCCGGAGAGATTCAACACAACTACTACACCGACGAAAGCTATGAAATGACACCCGCCCACGGCGAACAATTCCGACGAGCCTATCCCGCGCAGTTGAAGAGCGCGGACAGCTATTGGCTGATGGTGCAGACCGGCGACGAGACCCTCGACTATCGATTGGCCGTGGAGCGCTACAAAGGCTGCCAGCAATTGGTCGAGCAAGGGGGAGATCACGCCTTTCAGGGGTACGAAGAAAAGCTACCCGCCATCATTCAGTTTCTCTTTGATTGAATCCGGCACACACTAGGCGCCCGACGCCCGACGCCCGACGCCCGACGCCCGACGCCGCGCGCTCAAGCGGCTAAGTCATCTGCGTCTATAATAAAGCGTATCTATAAGGGGGGAGTCGGTGCGCTCAATGAGTCGGTGGTCTGTGATGATGGTGGTTTTAATGCTCTCAATTAGCAGTTTGGCAGGCGAGCTGCTGCCCTTTCGTGTGGGTGTTTTGAGTGGCATACATCACGCTGAGCACACCTATGCCGCGCAGCTGCTCGAGCAGTCGCTCTCTTTGCATGGCTATCAAATGGAACTCATCTCACTGCCCGGTAAACGTCTGATGTCGCAATTGAACCGCGGGGAGGTGGATGGAGACTTGTTGCGCTCGGTGGATCTATCGCGTGGATTTGAGTCGATAATTCGTGTCGATGAGCCCATGGGCAGCAGCTGCGTGTCTGTTTATCGGCTGCAAGCGCGTTCAGATATTGTCCACGGCACAGAGGGGCAAACTCCTATATTGGCGGTCTATCATGGCGCGCCAGGCGCGTCTGGTTTCTTCAGTCGCTATTGGCCAGATACACAGTTAGTGCATTTTTCGCGACTAACGCAGGGGGTAAAAATGCTCACCCACGAGCGTATCGATTTAATTGCTGTACACGATCTTGATCGACACTATTTGGATGCCTTGAGTGATCGCCTCATTCAGCGCTACGCGCGGGTGAACTTGGCGCTCGACTATTTTCACATCAATGCCCGACACGCAGATCTGGCCGAGCCCTTGGCCGCGACCATCAAGCGGCTCAAGCAGACCTTGTCACCGCCAAAGTGCCAGCAGGGCAGCCGAGTGTTGATGTCGGGTGAAACCGAATATTTGGACGTGTCAGAGACCGCTCAAGGAGGACCATGACTGCAAATCTCACGCGACGATGGTGGTTCTTGCTCTTGCTCTGGCTCGTCTCTGCGACCTTGTCGCCACCGGTTTGGAGCATCGAATCCGAACAAAAAGTACTGTCGTTGGGAACCTTTGAGTTCAATCGAAACTTAAATCAGATGCCCATAGGCGAAGAGTTGGTGCGAAAATCCTTGGCCGAGTACGGCTATGCCATGCAGCTAGAATACTTCCCAGGCAAGCGCTTGATGGTGCAGCTCAATAGCGGTCGTTTGGACGGAGACCTCTATCGCTCCGTCAATCTCAGTCGCGCCTTTGACAATGTTGTTCGGGTCGAAGAGCCTCTTTTGAAGAACTGTGGGCTAATTTTCCGTTTGTCTTCACGCCCTGATGTGGATGTTCACAATCGCAACAGTGCGCTCAGTCTTGGTGTCTACGATGGAGTCCCCGCCGCATCCAATGAGATTCTTCGCCAATACCCACACCTAAACTTGGTCTTTATAAAGAAACTGCAGCAGGGTATCGATATGCTCAGCCATCACCGTATTGAGCTACTGGCGCTGCCCCTTACTCAAGAACCGGCACTGCACCAGCGTCTTCAGGAATCGACGGATGTCGTCGGCGCCATCGAGCTACCCAGTGTTTACTTGCACTTGCATTCACGTCATCGGCAGTTGGCACAAGATTTGGTGCCCACCCTGCAGCGCTTCAAAAAAGAGTTAACCACTCAAACTTGCAGCTTAGAGCTGCTTCAGCAGCGCCTCGTTGATACGCCTTGAGTTTTCTAGCCCGGTAACGATTCTCGTCCGCAGTTCCCGTCCCGATGAATCCTCCATGTTCGTCTCGCGTTTCCTCGCCTAGATGGGTGCCAGCGCTCGCCAGATATGGTAAAACAAGCGATCACATTTTCAGGTGGAGATCACAGCTGATTTCCATTGCCAATGAACAATAAGTGGCCACATTGAGGGTTGCTTAAGCAGCAAGAAAGGCAGCATGGCGAACTATACCGCAGAAGATATCGAAGTCCTGACGGGGCTCGACCCCGTTAAAAAACGCCCGGGTATGTACACCGAGACCACGCGTCCCAATCACTTGGCGCAAGAAGTCATCGATAACAGTGTCGATGAAGCGCTGGCAGGGCACGCCAAACATATCGAGGTGATTCTTCACAAAGACCAATCCATCACCTGTTCCGATGATGGCCGTGGCATGCCGGTGGATATTCATCCCGAGCAAGGCAAGCCCGGGGTCGAGGTTATTCTCTCCTCCCTGCACGCCGGTGGTAAATTCACCAACGATAACTATCAATTCTCCGGCGGTTTGCACGGGGTTGGGGTATCGGTGGTCAATGCGCTGTCACAAGCACTGGAAGTCACCATCAAGCGCGGTGGCGAAGTGCACCGCATTGGCTTTAAAGATGGCGACAAAGCCAGCGATCTAAAGGTGATTGATACCTGCGGCAAGCGCAATACCGGTACCAGCGTCCGCTTTCTGCCCAATCCCAAATACTTTGATTCACACAAGTTCTCTGTCTCGCGTATGCGCCACGTACTGCGAGCAAAAGCGGTACTCTGCCCCGGCTTAAAGGTCATCTTTAAAGAGGAGCAGAGCGGCGAAGTTGATGAGTGGTTCTATGAAGACGGCCTCAAAGACTACCTAAGTGCCGCTACCAATGGTTGGGAGAGCCTGCCCGCATCGCCGTTTGTTGGCAGCTTTACCGGCGAACACGAAGCCGCCGAGTGGGCGGTGCAATGGTTGCCAGAAGGCGGTGAGGTNACNCAAGAAAGTTATGTGAACTTGATTCCCACGGCACANGGCGGNACTCACGTGAACGGCCTGCGNACNGGNTTGTTGGAAGCGNTGCGCGANTACTGCGAATTTCGCAATCTGNTACCNCGCGGNGTCAANCTGGCCCCCGATGATATCTGGGCCAACTGTTGTTATGTGCTGTCATCGAAACTGGCCGACCCACAATTCTCGGGGCAAACCAAAGAGCGTTTGTCATCCCGCGAAGCGGCGGCGTTTGTTTCCGGCGTGGCCAAAGATGCCTTCAGCTTGTGGTTAAACCAACACACCGAGGACGGCGATAAGCTGGCAGAGTTTTGTATCAGCAACGCACAAAAACGTGTGCGCTCCAGTAAAAAAGTGGCCCGCAAAAAAATCACCCAAGGCCCTGCGCTTCCGGGTAAGTTGGCGGATTGTTCCTCGGCAGAACCCGAACGCGGTGAACTCTTCTTGGTCGAGGGTGACTCGGCCGGCGGCTCCGCTAAACAAGCACGCAACCGTGAATTCCAAGCTATCCTGCCGTTGCGCGGTAAGATTCTCAACAGCTGGGAAGTGGAAAGCCAAGAGGTGCTCGCTTCACAAGAAATTCACGACATCTCGGTCGCCTTGGGTATCGATCCCGGCAGCGACAATCTCGAAAATCTGCGCTATCACAAAGTTTGCATTCTCGCCGATGCGGATTCCGATGGTCTCCACATTGCCACGCTGATCTGCGCGCTGTTTGTCAGACACTTCAGAGCGATGGTCGCCGCGGGCCACGTGTTTGTCGCGATGCCACCCCTGTACCGAATCGATCTGGGTAAAGAGGTTTACTACGCACTGGACGATGCCGAAAAAGAAGGCGTGATTGATCGCCTGAAAGCTGAAAAGAAAAAAGGCAAAATTGGCGTACAGCGCTTTAAAGGCTTGGGTGAAATGAACCCACTGCAATTGCGCGAAACCACCATGGATCCAGACACCCGCCGACTGGTACAGTTGAGTATCGAGCCGGGCGATGACACCAATCAAATGCTCGATATGTTGCTGGGCAAAAAGCGCGCAAGCGATCGAAAAGTTTGGTTGGAAGAAAAAGGCAACCTGGCTGACGTTGGCGTTTAACCATACGGTATTGAGGCGAACGGGATGCTCGCTAGATGTAAATTCGCGTATAATGTTGAACAATTCGACAATTAGTTGAACAGATTCGCGAATAAGGTTGAACAAAAAGGGCTGAAAACCACTCGGGTAGGGGTTTTCAGTCTTTTTTGTCAATAGAAAGTTGCTGGAGCTACAACTTGCCAGCCTGGATTTCATTGGCGACACGCTGGAAAATGCCCATTAGGCCATCTTCGAACAGCATCTTGTCTGAAAAAATATCCTCCTTAGGGAACGAGCCACGCTCTTCAATGCGATCCAGGGTGGTCAACGAGTAGCCTGGGCCGCCTTGACCGTCGGCGTTAGCACAGCGAAATATTTTCAACCGCTCCCCGTCAATCTCAGTCGTAGTGCCAAAAGTTCCCTTAGGTAGTCCACCTTCCGCCTCGGATTTAAAAAATTTATTCTTGAGGGTATCGCAAAACCACACTAATCCCTGTTTGGGGAATTCAATTTGCCCCGAAATCCAGCGCTGTACTTTGGTTTTTGGGTTAAGGTGGTATCGAGTGGCCGCAAGAATTAAATGAGAGCCATCAATTAACAAGTACCGTGTGTAATCGCTGTCAACCTCTTTAAACTTGGCAACTGTTCTCAAATCATTGGCTACATTGGTGGGATCTATTTCTTCAAATTGTTTCATTTTCATTCCTAGCTCAAAGGGATGCGCTTTAAGATATGGTCATCTTGTTCTAGCTTGCCCAGGGTTTTGGGATTTTTGTCGTGAGTAAACACTTCTGCCACGCCATACTCGCGGTTGAGATCGATGTCGCCAAAAGGTGTAGCCCTACTACTGGAGGCAAGATCCTTGGTAAGCCCATTGCCCAAAAAATGTTTATTGGCGCCAAGTTTGTTGTTCATGTCTTGGCGTATTTTCAATATTTCTTTGGTTGATTCATCCATGTCGGCGGTATAGCTTTCAAAATCTTTGGGGTTCCAAAGATTTAGTTCCTGCTCTTTCGCGTCATTAACCGCGAACTCATAGTATTCGCTGTATTCTGGGCTCATAACTATGCCAACCAGATGCTCTTTCCCTTTGAATTCGTCTTTTAATGCTTGCCGCGCGAAATTTGATAAATTTTTTGAGGTGGGGATGAAACTCACCATATCTCCAGTTTCGGCGGCCGCCTCCTGATCAATCAGCAGCATGGTATATTCACTGTCTGGTTTATGATCAATACCAACAGCATCACAGATTAATTTTGCATCACTGTCTGCGTGTTCTAATTGGGTAAATGTGGTTGTCCAGTAAGTTTTGACTTCGGCATGGGGATTCCCAATGCTGCCATCGTCCCCTGCATACTTGGTTTCGACAATACGAACAATGTATTTCTCGTCTAAGCCCTCTTCCACAATGCGTTTTTTATCTGCGGTGGTATAGGGAGACTGTGGCAGTGGTTTCCCTTCGGCTCGACAGGCTGCAATCTCGTCTTTGGCCTGAGCAATGCGCTCTTCGCACTCTGGTAAAGATTGCGGCTTTTGGGGTAGCTTTTCTTTCGGTGTCTGTTTGGCGCTGGTACTTTGGGGAGAAGAGTTATTTGCGGGGGAGCTACCGCCCCCTGCTGGAGACGCTGCGGCACCACCACCGCCTGAGCCGCCACTATCACCAATTAAAACAGTTGGGTAGCCCACGACGATTTTGCCGCCATGCCCACTGGAATCTCCCATTCGAGCAGCAGGTTTACCATTGATCAGAACGGTAGAGGAGCCAGAAGAAGCTTTATCTGGAGGGCCAATACAGACCGCCATATCACCGACGCGGGCGGCGGGCATGCCGCCAATAATGACGTTAGACGAGCCTACGGCAATTGGGCCACCTACATGAGGTACGGGGCCAGGGTTAGTTTTGGGACAGACATGCATGTCTCCCACGCGAGCGGCGGGTTTCCCCATAAAACATTCCTTGTTGATGGTTAGTGTCGATGCGGATTGTACTATAGTGTGAGGGGCAAATCGACGGGGCGGCAAGCTGCTAGATTTGAGGGCACCCCACGGCATGGTGATATTTAGGCTGACCCAAAGTAAAACAGCCGTATAGAAGTGGCTGTTTTGGTTCTGACTCGCTGGCGGTAGGCTGCATAGTTTGGCGTTCGAATGTTCACTGAACAGCCCAATCTCTCCCGTAGATCTGTCCTAGTCAAATTGCGCAGTTCTAGCTGAAATTCGCGCCAGTGGCTTCAGGTCATTATCGGAATATATTCGATATTCACCTTTTCGGGAAAATAGCTTATGTTTGTGGAATGCCTCCAAGACAGGTGACTTGGATATAGGGTGCGGTGTTACATCATAGTCAGAAGGTAGTACTTTTGGTAGGAGGCAGAGTTGATGTTGAGAGTTACCAATGCTTGCAGCCTCCCTTGCCTCCCCCCTTTAGTAACGGAAAGACAGTCTTGTGTGGATTATTGATTTCGAGAGTTCTGGATTAAGCCGAGAGAGTTATCCCATTGAAGTGGGGTTAACTAATGGAATTGTTGAATACCAAGCCTATATTCGTCCACTAGAACATTGGTGCTTTTGGAGTGAGCAAGCGGAACAAATTCATGGCATTCCGAGAGCAAAATTACTTAATGAAGGGGAGCCATCTTCTGTTGTGGCTACCCAACTCAATAATTTGCTGAGTGGCGAGGTGGTCTATTGTGATTCGATCCAATGGGATGGCTTTTGGAATAATGTCCTTTTTTCAGATAACGGCATCCATTGCAACTTTCAGATCAGGGATATTGTTGAGTATATAGATTCGTCAAACATCAATACTGAAGATTTTCTTGGAAGAAGAGATTCGCTAATAAAATCGGGGAAATATGTAGTACATAGTGCTCTTGATGATGCACGAATACTGCAAAGAGCGGCTACCTTCAGTTGTAAAGACGTATGATTTTTACAGTATTGGCTACATTACAATCCGCCATTCCTACGGGAAGAGTCTTATGTCTAACCAGTAGGAATGACATTTGATTGGAAGAGGAGCCTACTTACAACTTAGTTAGTCTTGCTCATAAATGTACCAGTAGTGATCCGCTACAAAGTCATCGAAGTCGTAACCATCTTCTGGATTCATTGCTCGTGAATATTCATCGAGTTCGTCCTGGCTCATGTCATCAGTGTAGTAATCCTCATACATTTCCAGAAAACTCTCCGTAGCCATCGATTGCCGGACAGTACTCAAGCTCATAAAAGTCTGCACCAGGGTGCTTATGGTCTACGAAAGGCTTGTTATCAACCCAATATTGCCAGTGGTGATTGGCACCAGTTGCACCGAGCTTTTGCTTGACCAGTTGTAAGCCCCCAGACGCGTTAGGTCCAGTACGTTCAGGTTTGATTGTCTTGCTTATATCGAGGATTGTATAGTTATGGTATTGGCTGACGGATGATATGAGTCGCCGAGATAATGCTGCTTCTTTCGATACAATCCTGAAGTCTTCGTTATCAAGGTTGAGCTTGTGAAGCTGATAGTTTGAAACCATAAATGTCACAAAGCTTCGAGTGCTTTTCGATTTACGGTGAAGTTCCTTTTGCTTGCTTCGGTTCCCCTGGGATTGGTCATACTGGCGGTTTGTGCCGTTGCTGCCCTTGTTGGAATTTCTCTGATTGGCAGAATTGTCGGCAGGATGGATAGGCTTCCTTTTCATGCTGAGCACCTTTTTTAAATCGCACGCAGCCGACTAACACGCATTATAGGGTTAGCACAAAAGACCTTTGTGATATGACAAGATTAACATCTTGAAATGCTTCATTAGCTGTTTTAAACAGCTATCAATTTGCCCGAGGTCGGCTTGGCTGGCGGCATTCAACTACTACTAGAGGCTAATATAGGGATGATTTTTTCAATTTCAAGTCTGAGTATATTGCGGATCTAAGGGAGTGACTGAGTACTGGCAATAAAGATTGTCTTACAGGTAAAAATTCATGTTTGTACGTTACAAGGAGAGCTAAGACATCTCACCATACGACATTCTGGTTATCAGGAGCTTGGTTACATTGCGGCCAACCGATGTAGCCAAGAGTTTTGCCGGAATAGCTCCGTCAATGGCTGGGCATTCTTCCAAAAGCCACTCTTCTGCGGCGTCTTTATCATTATCGAAAAAGTTCATAATCAAGGGCCATAATTGAATTAGCGCATAGAGCCTATCAGCATCAATTATAGGTAGCTTGCGGCCATATAGTCTCTTCAATCTCGAGGGAGAGCTATCAAGAACTGCTGCTAGTATTGAGCGTGGTATGCTCTCTTCCAGTGTTTTCAGGCAATCTCCGTTTAGGCCCTCTTGTATTATTTTGTTGAGCGTTATGGCCGTCACGGCTTTATGTAACCCCTCTTCTCTTACATTGAGAGAAATAAGTTGATTTTGAAGAAGTCTCTCTATTTCGGATAAGTTGGTCATGCTCGATATCGATAAAGGCTGATCTCTTTTATAAAGGGATCTGTATGAATAGATCTTTCTCTTTGTAGGCGAGGAGATTTTGTTTGCCGTTGAGATGGAGGCTTTCGCCAGAGAACGCGAGGCAATTCAGTCTGGGGGGAAATTACTACGCCAGATATCGAGGTGGAAGTCCGTTTTCTCAAATTGTTCACAGTGAAGGCATAGTTGGCTCGGAGCTGCTCTTTTATTGGTTTGATTTTTACGAAATGTTCATCAGAGCAATCATCAATGGTTCTGTAGATTGATTCCCTATTGGGTTCTGGTTGTTTTAGTGCTAACTCGAGGGCTTCTGCTTTAGTTATTTTATGCATGCTGGTGTGCTTGCTTGCCCATGTCCAACTTAGTGAATCCACATTTCTTGGCATCACCCTTATTTTTGATCGGCATGCTAATAAATCTATTTGCTTGCAGAGGATATCTGCCTCGAGTTTCGAGGGTGTCGGGATATCACCTATATTATCTGAGATTCCTTTCCTGATAGTTTTTGATATAAATCTCCCATTGTTTACTTTAAGGGATACAGAGTGAACTCTTTGGGCTTTAGAGCAGAGGAAAATGAATCTTGATTTTGCGTCGTTAAAGTCATGAATTTTATTCGTCAGTGTGTCTGAGGCGCACAATATGCCAGCTTGGAGAGGGCTTTCATTCTTTAATGGCCGGAATATTCTTGTGAGGCTTTCAATAGCGGCAAGTCTAGCTTGATTTGATTTGTAGTCTTCATCTGAGTCGCCATAGGTTGGAGCGAAAACAGGGTATTGATCCATCTCTGATAATGCGATTTCTCGAATATTTTCACCGATTTTGAAAGTCTCGTTGAGGGACTTTACGAGATCTTCTATTACCTCCAGGTGAATATGCTTCAAGCTTTTCATGCTAATGTGCTTTGATTGTTTATTTTATTTCGGTTGCATAGATAGCTATTAGACGGCAATAAAAACCGGTAGTAAAAATGAAATAAAGGAATCCCGTTAATCGCCGCGAGAATCCCCAAGATGGATAACTTGGAAAGCGTGGTTATAGATGAAAATAGGACTGCTGCTACTACGTTTGCAAGAATAACCAACGTGCAGACAATGGCGATGCTTGACAAAACGAAAAGTAAAGACTCTACAAGAAAGTAGGCCTTGATCTTGCCATTACTTCTTATATATCTTCCGGTAAAAAGATTGTGAGCGTGATGATCATGGCTGAGCACCATAAACAATTTATTAAGAGTTTTCCTTTGTTCTAGTGTAAGAGTGAAACCATATCGAATAGCTTCCTCAGAGCGCTGGTAATCGTTGAATGCGGACTTGGCTAAGAAGTCGTTGTAGTTATCTTCTTTTGTGATGTTATTGAGTCGCTTTTCAGACTCCACAAGCTTAAATATCTGGAAAAGATTTCCGAATAATAGAACTGATCGGCAATAATCAAAGAGGCTCATAATTATCTGCTCGTTTGCTGGAGTAGCTCTGCATCTGTAAGGGTCAGGATATCTATGAATCTTGCTAGCCGGTATTCCAAGTCTAGTAATCTTCCCTTGCTATCTCGGCACTCTCCATCAGTTTTGATAAAAGCATCCCTCAGACTTTGGATATCCACATTGGGGCTGGTTTGTGTCGCACTTGGAAGTAGAGCGTGAGGCCTAAAGCCGAGTTTAAATACGCTTTCCAGGTAGTCGGCATTGGGAACTCTCTTGCCTTGTTCATAGAGGTACTGGGTGCCAGGTTTAATGTCACAGGCCTGCGCGACTTCATTGACCTGTAGATTCAGGCGCTTTCGTTCAGCGCTGAGATTTTGCCCAAATTGGTGTCTATCAAGTCGCATAAAGTCGCCTTCTTAACCCTGTTAATTGTTATGTATGTATTGAAATGTGTTTGTAACTGTATAATATTGTTATATTCGTATCAATATCATATTGGTGAGTCCGTATGAAAACGCCTGAAGAGGTCAAGCAAGAGTTTGCCGAGCGAGGCCTTAGTATCAGCGGTTGGGCTAAAAACCGGGGTTATTCCCAGGCCCTGGTGTATCAGGTGTTAAATGGCAGTAGGAAAGCACTCCGGGGCGAGAGCCATAAAATTGCTGTGGAATTAGGCCTAAAGGCAGGTAAAACGGGGTGCTACGAAGACTTAAGCTTCCATAAAGCAGAGGTAATTCAATGACTTAGAAACAAAAAGCCCGACAACAATTGCTTGCTACCGGGCTCTAGGTGTAGGCGATACCTACGATGTGGTGTCAGAAAGTATCTCCCCTTCCTTCTGTTCCGTCAAGAGTAAGCTCAGATTATTGCCGCTAATCGACCCTTGTCGAGGTTGGATTGTGCCTGTTATCCAGCTTTAAGAGAGTCTATCAAGCCGCAGTGTGCCCAAAACAGTGAGTTCGGCATTATTTTTTAATGCCGGGGAGATACCTATGAGCCGTAAACCCGCCAGGAAGATAAAGGCTTCCGCAGTTAAAAATATCTGTAAGTTCCCCTCAACCAAGTCATTTTGTGAGCCTAGCCATCGCACTTTCAAGATGGTGTTGGTGGAATCGTTGCTGGAGAAAGATTACTGCTTTCACTTGGAAGCAGACTCTAATGTCTCACGTTACTATCCGCAGCCGAAAACTCTTCGACTGAATAGTCAGTATTTGAAGAATAGAGAATACACTCCCGATTTTGAAGTTCACTTCCGTGATGGCGGGAGAGCCTTTGTAGAAGTTAAGAAAGACTTTAATACTCTGGATGAGATCTACCTGCACAAGCTACAGCTTGCTTCCGTTGAGATGCAACGATCTGGATATGATTTTCTTTGTGTAGATGAGCGCCAGATCCGGGTACAACCTCTGTTAAGTAACCTCAAGCGATTACAGCGATATCGTGGTCCTTCAAGCAATAACTCCGGGGCTCTTTCGCTGCTTAAAAGCAGTATTCCTGCCCCTAAAATCTTGAATGATTTACTGGAGAATCCTTTAGGTATTCGGTTAGAAACCATTTACAGATTTATTGCGAATGGCCAAATCGTTGCAGACTTATCCGAAATTAAACTGTCACTTAATGCGGAGGTTCACTATGCATAACGTAAGTCGATGGGTTGCAGGATTTGCAGTGCGATTCCAAAGCTATGACATGAACGGCATTTGGCTTATACGGCGAGTGAATGGATCAAATGTAACCTTGGCAAATATTGACAATCAAAAGGTTGTTATTAAAACCGAGGAAGAATTATCGAAAAATATAGAAGATAACGATGTACAGTTCCTTGCTGAAGATCGCTATAACGGCGAAATCGTATTTCAGGATCTCTCAGAAAGTGATCAAATAGAAACTGTCAGAAAGTATGCATATACGAAAGCATATTTAGAATCTGATGATAAAAAAAGGTCTAAGAAGAAGCTTGATAAGCTGATTCAATCCGTCGCGAGAACAATAGGAGATAACCTCCCCCCAGCGTGGAACACGTTGAACAACTGGATTAATCAATATTGTAACGCGGGAGAACGGATTAAGGGATTGTATCCGAATCATTATAAAAAGGGATGTCGTTCGCAACGGCTCGATTCTAGGGTTTATACACTTATTGCAGATTTGGTCCCCCTCTATAACAAGGATAGCCAAATGTTGATTAGCTCTGTCTATGCAATATTGGATGCAAAAATCCTGAAGCACAATCTAGATAACCCACAGGATCTATTAAAACTCCCCGTCTATAGCACATTTGCATATCACATGAAGAGGAGAACCTACCAGGAGCATATTCTGGGAAGGTTCGGCCCCAAGAGAGCTCGGTATGAATTTTCTAAAGTTGGAGAGGCTCCTGAAACTAGCAGGATATTGGAGCGGGTAGAGGCGGATCACACGCCATTGGATATCAATGTTTTGAATGATGATACTGAAACCCTACTTGGGCGGCCAACCTTAACAGTCTTGATTGACCATTATTCGCGCATGGTAAT
The DNA here is from genome assembly GCA_002707785.1 of Cellvibrionaceae bacterium. Taxonomy (GTDB): domain Bacteria; phylum Pseudomonadota; class Gammaproteobacteria; order Pseudomonadales; family Cellvibrionaceae; genus Pseudomaricurvus. The sequence goes on from PANW01000004.1 coordinate 13,123, forward strand.
GGGGTTTCAAATTTCATTTGAAGAGCCATCGTATGCTTCAGCATCGCTGGCAGTTGGGAGTGCAGTTCTACCCAAAAATGAATTGTTAGACTCTTATGGAGTAGAAGGTAGTTGGCCGGCTCATGGTGTAATGGAAACAATGGTGGCAGACAATGGAACAGAGTTCTGGGGTGATAATCTTGATATGGCCATCAGCGAGGTTGGATCAGTGCTTCAATATTCACCGGTAAAAAGCCCAAATTATAAAGGGGTAGTAGAACGATTCTTTCGTACATTAAAAACAATGCTGATTGATGCGCTACCGGGTAAAACCAATGGGGTTGGGAATGGGTCGGACGAATACAAAGCAGAGCAGGAAGCAAAGTTAACATTGACTCAGTTCAAAAAAATATTCCTCAACTGGTTGGTCAATATTTACCATCTAGAGCCAAGGGGGAAAGCAGAAAATTCGCCGTTGGAGCTGTGGAATGAATCTTCTCGAGAATTTCCCGTAGTTGAAGAAGACAGAAAACGAATTGAAACTATCCTTATGGCGTCTGATACGCGGACTATTCAAAGAGATGGTGTACAGATTGAAAACCTTAAATACAACTCGGATAGCCTAAGAGATATCTATCGCCGCGAAGGTGTGACGAAAACCCTAATTAAATACAGTCCGTTCGATATTGGTCATATTTATGTATTTGATGAGCTTAATGGCATATATGTCTGTGTTCGATGTGACAATTATAGATATGCTAAAGGTCTTTCAATGTATGCCCATAAGGCTATCCAAAAGCATGCCAATGAGCAAAGAAAGAGCTATAAAGATAATGCAGTCTTGCAAAGGGCTAAGGTAGAAATATTTGGCAATATTGAAGAACTTCATCGTAAGAATTCAAGACGTAAAACACAAGTTACCGCCAAGAAAGCTGCCCGTGTTCAAGGGCTAGGTGTTGCCGATATTACTGTGCAGACAGAGGAGCTTGAGACAGTAATTGTGCAAAACAGCCTAGTTGAAGAAACCACAGACGACTGGGAGGTATGGTGATGCAGCATCCCCATACAAATCCCTTTGTAGTAACTGGGGCTGTTAAGCGCATATTTAGATTGTTGGATAGCTTGCGGGCTCAAGGTTGCATCGAGGAAAATGATACTAACTGTTTGATCACTGGCGAATCTGGATCTGGAAAATCCGAGCTGGTAAAGCAGTACGCAGCAAAATACCCGCGAAGAGAACTGAGCGAGTACACCCATATTCCGGTGTTGTACGTGAGGCTAAGGTCGCCGCAAACGGCCAAAGCATTTACAGAGCAGATACTGGTTGCAATGGGTGATCCGCAAGGAGGCAAAGGTGCAAAAACTAAGGAGAAGGGATTCGATTTGATTAGAAATTTCTGTCTGGAATGCGGTGTCGAATTAATCATCTTAGACGAGGTTCAGACAGTGATTCAAAACCGCTCGCCAGGCGTAATTGCCAGTATATCTGACTGGTTTAAGGATTTAATGAATGACACCAAGGTACCGGTCGTTATGGTCGGCATGCCTTGGTGTCGAAGCTTCGTGGAAGAAAATGATCAGCTGGATACCCGTATCGGCTATCGCTATTACCTGGAAACCTTTCGCGTATCTAGCCAGTTTTCGTATTTTATAAGATTCCTTGAACTATTTTCTAAAAACTATGAATTTGATAGTGATTTTTCGTTGACTGATACAGAGATGGCTTACCGGTTGTTTGCCTATAGCTCTGGAGTTATCAGGGCAACTACCGGGCAGATTCTTAGAGCAAAAATCTTAGCTAGTGCTTCGGATAAAAAAATGGGTCTGTCTTTTTTTCAAGAGGCTATCCGAATAAGAGGGATTAAAGATGGCAACAATGTATTTATCATGCCAATCAAGGATATTAGGCTAAGGGAAATTGTTAATCCGTCGCAATGGGTTCAGCAAAAATCCTATAGGAAAGAACGTTTCCGAAGTGCGCAGTTTAAGAGTTATATGCTGACGGGAAAATTGGAATTGATAGAATGCAATGATGATTGATCGAAAGCTGCTGGTCAGGCCTAGTAAGCATCCTTTCGAACGAGTTGACGATTATCTTGCAAGGCTATCTAGGGTAAATGGATTTTATTCTGTAACCGGGCTCGTCGAACATCTTCGAGAATGGGCGGTCTCTCGAAGCCTTAAGCTCAAAGGGATCAATAAGGCAGATACACAGGCACAACTACTGTCTAGTTATCTCGGTAGAACAGTCGAGGCGATGTCGTTCGATGAGGTAGTATTCGCAAAAAAGAATACTAAGTTACAAGTCTGTAAAAGCTGCCTGGCTGAGCATAAAGCGATTATGTTCTATTGGTATCTAGATGATTATTCTTGGTGCCACCTCCATAACGAGCAGCTTACTGTTGTTGCAAGCGACGATAGTTCCATTGAAATCTCGGGTGATTCAAAAAACCACCCCATCACCGATTTTATGGATGTAGATGACCCTTGGTTTTTCTATTCTGAAGTGCAAAAGAGTGCCAAGGAACTAAGGTGGCTTTCTCGGGATCTAAAGAAATTCTTCGAAGCCCAGCTCTCTGCTAAGTTAGAAACAAAAGCAGCACAGCGGTGGATTGATGAGAATTCCCTGGCCGCATATTCCTTTTCTGAAAAAATTGATCAGGTCACCGCTCTCATCGCCGAGGAGTCAGGGCAAGCGGTTAACGATATCCGCTTGCTCTCAGCCTTGCTGCTTTGGCAGCGAATGTTGCCCGACCACCTCTTCAGAGTTGCAGGATCTTATGCAGAGGAGGCTACCGAAGCAAGCTTAGATTGGGCGGCACGCCAGTTGGTTGCCAGCGAGTCGATGATGAGATTCATCTACGATGCGCATCATGCCCCCAGGCATTCACAATCGCTTCGGCTTAGGGATTACATTCCCCCGCTGGCAGATATCAGTGACGCTACCGATAAGAGCTTCCGAAAAGCCTTTTTCTCATGTGGGTTGATAGTCGAGTTACTTGGAATGGTTAATTCGAAAATGGCGAACAGGGGGACGCTGGAGCCCGCTCTTTCTCTAGAGGGGCTCTGTAGTGAGCATGTGAGGTGTTCTCACGAGTCGTAATGATCAATTGTTTTGTTTATTACTGAACGTCCTGCTGTTTGGTCTGGTCAGCGTACAAAGAAAAATAAAATCGTTACAGGATGGTTCGTTTCACTATTCGAAGCCATTCTGTATGGTATATCTCCCTTCGCTAAGGAGGAGGTTAAGTAGTGGCCGTGGTTTTCATTGAGCGAGTTTTCAGGCATTCTCGAATAAGAGTTTCAGCGAATATTTTAAGTCGTGATGCCGCGTAGATTACATATTTGGATTCCATGGTAATCTGGCTTCCGTTAGTGTTTAGGTGGGGATTTCTCTGTATATATCCTTTAAGCTCAGAATTTGGCTTCATGCCGTCATCATGCACAAAAGAGTTCCTTACCAGACGCAAACAATGAATATCCGCGAAAATATCTATACTGGTATCTGTTGGTTGTAATTCCATGCCAAAATCCATAGCTTGGTTTAGCCAATGCTCAAGAACACTGATATTTTTCTGCTCTTTGGATTTCTTAACGTTGAAAGACCTTCCAATTGTCTCAGCGTGAGCAAACAATAGATTCTTTAGCGCCACTTCAAACGTTGAAAATAGCGTTATTAATATGCTACGCCTCTGGTATGTCGGCATTAGTTCCGTGAATATACTTTGCAGGTCATAGTCTTCTTCACTAATGCCTGAAATGTGATTTACTTGGTCTATATAAATTCCCTCTTCGTCTTTTCCCATACCGGGGTAAGCATACTTCTCTACTGAGTACTGCTCGATATATTGATCGAAGTTGCGAGAATATTCCGTAATCTGCTTTTCCTGTTGATCAACAAAGGCTTCAAACAGTTGAATTTTTCCGAGAAAACTAAGGGCTTCACGAACATTGTCAGGCATATTTAGCATTTTGAGTGGTCTCCTACCATTTAACTTTCCAATGATCTGAATCGTTACCAGTTCAGCACCGCCAGATGCTAATCAGCCCATTTTAGTCTTTCCATTGCAGTGGTTTCCACAAATCACCGAAGATATCCCGTCAGCACCCGCAAATAAAACTGGTCCGCACTTGCAAATTTGCCGGTTCAGCCCCTCAAATCGAGCAAACACACACAGCTTGTGCAAGGCAGCTTCTTAATCTCTAGGATTGTCATTGTTGTACAGATATCAGACGGAAGTGGTCGATTTGTTCTTGTGAAATGTCCCCGAGTTATATAAATTATATAAATTATCTAAGGGGTGGTCGTGTAGGCTAAAAAATGAACGAAAACGAGATTTATGGATGCATCAAGCAAGTACTGGCTGATGCCCCCCGCAATCAATACACCGCTGAGCTGCATCTCCAAATGATCAAATATGCCGATGAGTTAAAGAGCATCACAGCCAAAGAATTCTGTGAAGGAGTTGGGCTAAGAGGCAGCTTCGGGACTGAGTTCAGCAAAATGCGAAATCTGACCCAGCGTCTGAAGGCCGCAGGGCTTGATGCCGATAAGCTATAGCAACGAATATGACGCAAGAACTGTTAACGAGTGCGACGCGGTTGTTGCTAGGGAGTGAGAGAGAATGAGTATTCAGATAGATGTTGTTCGTATCTATGGCTTTCGGGGCATATCCAATATCGAGGTGACCCTGCCAAGAGTCACCGTTTTGCTTGGGCAAAATAATGCTGGTAAGACCTCTTTGATCAAGGCGTTGCAGTTGGCATTAGGAGACTACTCACGCTACTTGTCTGATGAAGATTTTCATATCGGCGAGGATGAGAAACGCCAGGAGGTCATCACTGTTGATCTTCGGTTTATCGCTATTGAAGGCACTACTAGAACAAGCGAATTCTCTGAAACCTGGCAACAGGAGTTTGGCGATAAAATTCAGGCCGAGGCAGATGGAAAGCAGTTCGTTGCTATCCGAACAATTGCTAAGCCGGATAGAGTGAAAGGTGGATATATCGTAGGTCGGTTTCATCTGGATGTGTGGCCAGAAAGAAGTGGATGGCAAGATACGCGGATTAATAATAAGAATCGATTAGGCAAACGGCTGGACTCCATCCCTTTTATTTCGATTGATGCGCAAAGGGATATTCATAGTGAGCTGAAAGAAAAATCTTCATTTGTTGGTCGTGTTTTGTCAAGTGTTGAGTATGATGAGAAAGATGTAACTGAGCTGGAGCGCTTGGTGGCTGAAGTTAACAAAGAGGCCATCGAAAAAAGTGAACCGCTCAAGCAGTTAAAGAATCACTTGGATAACCTTAATCAGTCATTTGAAGGTTCTGGTCAAACAGAGCTTACTCCCTTCCCGAAAAAGATTCGGGATCTTTCCAAGCGGTTTAGTGTGCATTTCGGGGAGTCCGATAAGAATTCATTTTCTATGGAATACCACGGCATGGGAACTCGTAGTTGGGCTTCCATGTTGACAGTAAAAGCATTTACCGAACTGTTAGCTAAGAATCATGAAGAGGAAGCAGAGCCATTTTCCCCTATCATGGCTGCAGAGGAGCCAGAGGCTCATTTGCACCCGAACGCTCAGCGGACTTTGTATAAACAGCTCATCGATGCACCCGGACAAGTAATTATTAGTACCCACTCACCGTACATTGCGGGTCTGGCAGAGTTGCATGAAATTAAATCCTTACGAAAACCAGATAATTCTGTCGAGGTTTATCAGTTGAGATCAGAATTCGAAGGTGATGACCTAAGAAAACTGAAAAGAGAGGTGGTTCATTCTCGTGGTGAGTTATTATTTTCTAGGGCGATAGTACTATCCGAAGGGGAAACTGAAGAGCAAGCCTTACCTGAATTGTTCGAGGCATTTTCCGGGAAGCACCCGTTTTCGCTAGGGATTAATTTTGTTGGTGTCAATGGTTCAGGTGCAAAATACCGCCCTTTTCTTATTCTGGCAAAAGATCTAAATATTCCAGTATTTATCTTTAGTGATGGCGAAGATAAGACAATAAAAGAGCTCAAGAAAAACTATGAAAAAGTATTTGGGCCAATTGATATTGAGAAAGCTTCTAATATAACTATTCTTAGCGGGACGGATTACGAAGGCTATTTACTGAGTCAAGGTTTCACTGGTTTGATCGAAGCAACAATTCACGAAGTTGCAGGTGCAGGAGCGATTGATAATTGGATTAGTAAAAGGAATGGAACACCTTTGAAGCCAACGAAGTCTGACAAACCACCATGCGAAACTTGTAAACAGCCTATTTTCGAGTCAGAGTTGCGAGACTACGAAGGGGAAGATGGGCGAAAGCGTGCAGTGCTTGAGATTCTCGATTCTAGTAAGCCACTGTATGCTAAGGCAATTACGGATAATCTAATAGAGTTACCAAAGGAATCACTTCCGCAAAAGGTAATTGATCTCTTCAAGCAAATTGAATCTGGAGTCTGAAATGAATCTGTCCAAAGCTCAGTGTCAGATTGTTGAAGCGCCAATTGATAAACCCATTCAAGTGCTGGCATCAGCTGGTTCAGGTAAGACCCGCGTTTTAACCGAACGAGTTCGTCATATTTTAGAGAAAACGAAGAAAGATGGCGTGATAGCGTTGACCTTCACAAATAAAGCAGCGGAAGAAATGGGTGCTCGATTAGCTGATTGTGATCAGGTAGAAGACAGAGCCTGGATTGCGACAATACACTCAGTTGCACAGCGTATTCTGGAAAAGTATGGCCATACTGTTGGTCTTCCAGCTGAACTGCATATATATGATAGAGACAAGGACCGAATGGAAGTCTTTATGCAGTCTCTACGAGATGATGGCGTTGATATTGATGAGTATTTGAATATACCTGACTCGAAGGAATTAAAGAGCAGGGAAAAAAATCTGCAGGCCTACATGGATATCTTCTCGAAGATCAAGCGGGAGTTGCTCTCAGAGCAAGATGTATCCGAGCAATATCCTGATAGCAATATCTGGAAAATATTTCAGGATTATCAAAGTTCGTTGCTGAACAGTGGTGGGATCGACTATGACGACATTCTGGTGTATGCACATAGAATATTACTGACGCATGAATGGATCGCAAAGATATACCGATCTCAGTATAAGCACATCTGCGTGGATGAGGCTCAAGATCTAAACAAGGCTCAATATGAATTCATCAAAGCGCTTTGTGGTGATGTTATACGCAGTATTCTGATGGTTGGCGATCCAAATCAAATGATCTATGGGTTTAATGGTTCATCGAAGGAATATCTTTGTACGTATTTTGTGGACGATTTCTCTCCCCAGCAGTTCGAGCTAAAGGAAAACTATCGTAGTACGAAGGGAGTTATCCGGGTTGCGAATAAGTTGAAACCGGACTCACAAACAGAGATTGAGTATGCTTTGGAAGGTGGTGTCAATGTTTCGGGGTTTGACACGGAGGAGGATGAAGCCACATCAATTGCTTTAAACATTAAGTATCTTTTAGGTATGAAAAGCCACGATGAAATTGAAGGCGAAATTTCGTTAAGTAAGATGGTGGTGATTGGTCGTAATCGATTCGTGTTTAGCAAACTTGAAAATAGCCTTAGAGAAAATGGGATACCTTATTCCTTAAGAAAGGGGGAGAGGCAACTTGAGCCTTCGACAAAGTTTGGTAAGGTTTTGGATTATGCTCTGCGCATTAAATTGAACCCTAAAGATTGGGTTGATGGTAAAAAACTATGTCAGGTACTAAATACTCATGAACCAGAAAGCTGGACTTTATCTGCTTTGTCGAATATAGCAAAGCAGGTTTCTTTAGGGGGTGATGAGAATGCGGAGTTATTGGAAAAGCTTCTCGTATCAATTGATGGCTTAGATATAGAAAACCCCAAGCTACCTAAGCTGGTTAAGGAGTTTAATAACTATTTTACTTCCTTGGTTGAGAGCCAGGGTGGTATTTCTGATGATAAAGCTGAAGACGTTAAGCTAAGTATCGAAGAACTCAACGAATTTAATAGTGCATGGACTCGATTTAAGCGGAAGGGCTTGGGGGATTCATTGCTTGCATTTCGAAATGCGTTAGCGCTTGGGCAGATTTCTGACAGCAACGTCGAAGATGGCTTAACACTAAGTACTGTGCACACTATGAAGGGTTTGGAAAAGGATATCGTTTTTTTAATTGGTATGTGCGAGGGTGTTTTTCCTGACTATAGAGCTAAAACTACCAAGGAACTCGATGAGGAGCGAAACAACGCTTTTGTTGCTGTTACAAGGGCCAAGCGTTGGCTCTATGTATCTTATCCCAAACAAAGAATGATGCCTTGGGGTGATAGAAAATTTCAGAGGAAGTCCCGCTTTGTAACAGAAATAGAATCATGAAAAATTTAGGTAATGGATAGAATAGCATTGGCACTAAAAATTTGGGGCATACGAACTTAATGGTTGATAGGTGTACTCTTATCCCACCAACCTGATATATCACCTCCGGTGGTTGATGTGGGCTGATTCGGTGCTGATACGTTTGACTTCGGCGAATATGTATTTTGCAGTCAGATCTCAACAGTTTTAGAGGAAAAATAGTCCTTTAGCCATATCTAGTCAGCACTGTTCAAGAAGTTGGTAGACAAAGCAATTCCGGCATCGGTGAGAACCAGTCGGTCTCGGTGGTTTCTATGAGCAAGCTGCCTTACAAATAGTACTTTTTCTATCTCTCGAGTAAAGCTATCTTTCAAGCCTACAGCTTGAAGAATCTTCTGAAACTCCTCGTTCTGGTTGTGCTGCTCAAGTGTGGTCCAGTCGATCCCTAGTGAAAATTCAGTGATTTGAGAATATCGGCATGACATATAGGTCATTGCGCGATGCAATAAGTCGAATAGAGCCATGATTTTCATGGCAATTTCTCCTGGACGCCCTGTTTCACCTATTTTGTTTACGAAGAAGCTGTTACCTAGCTGAATTAGTTTATAGCCGATAGCCTGATATAGGGCACTATACTGTTCGCGGGTGAACTCATTAGCTAACTCATCGAATAGAGGGTTGGGTACTAGGCGATCACCTTGAACAGTGCTTTTGTTGACGAAAGCGCCTTGCATAAAAATGTCGTATATCTCTTTGCTCTTTGTGTTGTCCATCTACACTGCCTTTTCAACGTAAGCTATAAATTCTTTAGACCGGTATCCGAGTTCGAATCCTTTGTATGTTATTCGCTGTAGTTCTGAATCATAATTTAGAACATTCCGAATCTTACCTTTAGTGCTGATGTACTCAACAGCCTCGCCAAGCCAGGACAGCTCGTAATCTTCAATTGCGTTTGCCAGGTGTTGGTGTAGTAGTGCATGAAGATCGCCAGTGCTTTCAGGTAACTGCATGGCATCTAGGGTAATCATGAGGCGTTCAGACTTGCGGGTGTCAATAAAGGAGGAACGGGTCTTTGTATCCGGTTTCTGACGTTCAGTTTTCTCTTTTAGTGATTCTAGCCGCACGCGCAAATGTTCCTGATAACTCTCCAGAGCGGATTCTCTAGGCCAATTGACAGCCTGGGCATGTCGATTTCCATAGGCTTTGAGTAGGCCAAGGATTTCGGCGTCCTTAAAAATAGGGGCAGTTGCTTGCAGCAAATAACCCCGCTGTTGGCCGCGTTGGTTCTCGCGTACGACATCCTTAAGGCGGTTGAAGCGCTCCTCTGCCGCATTGTAGAAGCGGCGATCTTCTTCATCCATTTTCAGGTAGCGGCTCAGTTGCTCGGCCACCATAACAATATCGCGCCCTAAGCTTTTAATATCTAGTAGCAAGCGGTTAAGTATCAGGGACTGCTCGTGCGCTTTGAACAAATCAAAGTGATCAACAATGTCCTTCATCACTCTCATGGGCGCTTTATTGGACTCACGGTAAATTGTGACGACTGCGTTACTGTCTTGAGTCCGCTTAATGTCCAGAGTGGGATCTAGAAACAGAAGGGTTGGCAATACGTTACGCTGGTAAAGCTGAGATATCCGATCCATGGTTTTTCGGTACTGAAGGTATTGGCCATCAACAGCAAAGTCCACTGAATCAACAATCTCACTCAGTTGTTCGGCGTGACCTTTAAGAGATTTTACATTAACCCTTAATTTAGCGGCTACGCTGTAGAAGGTGTCTCGAACTGCCTCGAACATTTCTTTATAGCTCAAGTCGACACTATGATGGTGACCGACATTCATTGCCATAGCGTAGGCGCTGTCGATCTGGCCGACCAGTAGATCGAGGTCGTAGTCAGACAGCTCGCGAATTCGCTTGGCTTCGAGCTGCCGCAGTAGTCCCTCGACATGGGCATTAAGAGAAAAGTGCCCCTCGTTGTAGTCGAGTGTTTCAAGCAAGTCATTGTATTTCAGATTGTCGAGCGATAGTGCATCAATGAACTTGTTCTTGGTGGCTGCATCCATGCTTTTACTGGCCACATTCAAGGCATGATCGTATTCAGAAATGAGGAATAAAAAACCACTGGCCTGGTTGCCAGTGTTATGGCGATCCATCAATTCGAAGAATAAACGCTTATTCTCAAAAATCGTGGCAATGGTGAGGTGAGTTGCCGTGGTCATGCGGTCTCACTTTCTGTTGTTAATGATTCATCCAGGGGCTCTTTGGTTTGGTTGTCAATCTCGATGTTCTTGAGGTATTCACCATTGTTGTGGAATATCGTCGCACATTTCTTTCCGACCTGTTCGGTATCAGTCACCTTTCGTTCGAAAAGATAGCACCAGTAGCCAAGCGTCTTGCCGATATGCATCTGGAAGTGAGGTGTTGCAGCTAGAAGCGTCAGTCCAACGCATTGCACGATGTCGTGAAGTGCGGGCAAGTTGTTTTCATCTATGGCGGCGGCTTCATCGAAGATCACGGGCATTCTCATCTTGAGATCACCCGATGTCAGCTTATCGAGCAATATGCTCAGTACGACAGTGTTGACCATAATGGTTGTGCCGTTGCTTTGCTGGGTTTTCTCCTGCTGACCCTCAAAACTATATATGTACTCCACTCCCGTGATAATGCTTTCAATATCCAACAACCCTTTTCTTCTCCCTTTTTGTAGGTAAGTGTCACTGAAAGCTCCCAAGCGCTTATAGAATGAGTCTGAAGCTAGTTCGTCCATGTCTGTACGGAAAGATGCTACATCATCGATTAAGGAGGTAAAGCCTTGGTGTTTTTGGACGCTCAACTGAACGGACTGAAGATTTGATACCTGAATGCCTGAGAATGACTTATTAATCTCATTAGTGAATGCCTCAATGCCCGTATTAATTTGTTCGAGTAGGCTAATCTCTCGTGAAGTATTAGCGTTATGCGTTTTGATCTTGTCTTTGAGTTCCTGTTCGTACATGTCCAGATTATGGAACTCAGTGCGCAAGCGATTGCATGACTCAGTAAATTCGGTGCTGGTTATTTCGACGGAGTAGGCGATATCGTCAAGTCCACTGACAATATCAGCCTTAACTAGCTCTTGGAGAAGTTCAATGCAGCGTTTACGGCCGGTTGCCATATTCACCATAATAATCTCATCCAATTTGGAGGCATCATTGTTAGCTTCATCTGCGTCGCTTATTGTTGCTTGTGTTGGAGTTGGGAGGTGATCAAATACTCTACTTGTCAGTTGAAGCCAGTTGCGTTTGAGTGTGCTGATGGTGTTTTCAAGTTGAGTATTGGCCAGACGGGAATTGTCGCCTTTGCTTTTGGTGTTGATGTGTAAGGTATATTGAGCCTGTATTGCACCTTTTAATTCATCAATATTCGAGTCTAAGTCCTCCTCTCTTTGGGCGTATTTCTCTACCTCTTCTAAGTAGGCTTCCAGATTTAATTTGTTCTCATTAAATTCATAAATGCTGGCAATCTCTGCCTTGACTTCGTCAATTTGCTGTTTGAGTTCTTTACGTTCATTGTCCTGTTCGGCTTCGCTGCCTAACAAAAATTTATGGTCTTTCGAAATTTGCGTTTCCAATTTATTGCTTTCAGCAATGAGCGATTGTTTCTGTTCTATCCACTTTGAACGAATGGCTTCAGCGTTGTACTCAAAAAATGGCGAATTCGGCATTGCTATACCACCAATGGTCAGCTTACCGCCATCCTGACCAAGTGCAGTGGCGAAGCGACCGCAGGCATCAATAACATTAAGATTGTTAAGTGCTGGCACGTTGTTGAAGCTTGGGTTGACTGAGTATATAAGTGAACTAGTTTTCTCATCGAGCTCGTCGAGTAGGCTTGTACCAGATTCGATAAGAGTGTCTAAAGCGGCTACTTGATCATTAACTGCTTGCTGTTGGGTGATGTTGTTCTGCAGGCGAGCGCGTGCGGTATCGATATTTTGAAGGTCTGTGAGCCTTTCTTCACACTCTGTTTTGAATTCACCCAAATAATTGATTATTGCCTGGTGGTCACTGCTCTGGATAACAGGCATTGTTGAGTTAATAGCATTTTGTGCCAGTTCGACCTTTTCTCTGGCTGCTTCTTCTTTTTTAGAGGCTACCCCGAGAGAAATTCTAATCTGATTCAATTCTTTAGTAAGGTCCCCCTTTGTATCCTTTAAATTCCCGAGTTCCTTGCTGATTCCTTGAAGTTGTTCGCCGTTTTCGCCGACAACCTCATAGTGGTAGGCCTGCTGATCCAAGGTCTTCTGATACAGAAAACGCAGATCATTGGTGACACTTGTTTTCAGTGACGTGTATTCACGGCGCTCTGTATTGAGTTGATCCCAAGTATTTTTGTTATTTTTTAGTTTGTCTATGTGATCCTGCTTTTCCTTCAACTCTGTCCGTTCTTCCTGTATTCGCTCAAAGTCGATTTCAGACTTGTCCTTAGATGAACTCATAGAGCTGCTGATGACGCTAGCAACAGCTTTGGCTAGGCCATTACCTTTCGGGAGTAGACCGGCAGATAGCTGTAGTAGTGTTTTAAGGGCAGCAATGGACGACTCGGATACACTGCCGAGTGGAACCAAACAGTATTGTGTGTCGCTACGGCCGACTTGCACCCGGTTGTAGAGCTGTTCTCGTAACTCAGTACGCTGGGTCTGTTTTGATCCTCCCAGGCCCAGTAAGGCCTTCTGAACGTGAGTGAAGTCAATATCAAAGCGTGGAGCTCCTGCGCCATCATTGGACGGGCTTTTCTTGTCCCAGAACAGATGTTCGATTTCTGAATAAGGCTTGGGTACCGCAATACGCCCGTATCCTAAATGCTCTCTACTTTGATGAAGTAGAACACAGAAGGTGTGTCTCGGATTTGTCGCTTCAAGAATGATGTAGCTGTCAGGAGAGGGGAAGTAATAGTTAAACGAGTCTATGCCTGAGTGCTCGGTGCCATTGGACTGAAATCCAAACTTTTTGCCACATTCATTGAAATTAACCTCTGGTAAGAGAAAAAGTAGAAATGCATGCAACAAGCTGGTCTTGCCGTTGTTGTTCCCACCCAGTATTGCGCAAGAGGTATCAATGGGTAGTTCTATATAGGCAGCGCTTGCTGAGTGGACAAGCACGATCTTATTGAAGCGGTATTCTTTGGCGTTTGCAAAAGCATCAAGCGTGGTCATAATCGCGTGGTTCCAGTAGGTAAACTTCCTGTTCAAGGGTAAGCTCTGCGTTAACAAGCTTGCCAATGACTGTTGATAATCTAGGTTCTTCCGTGGATAGCTTTTGGAGTCTTTCAGATTCTTTGGGGGTCATGTGGCGGGATGATATGGATAGGTAAAACTCTATATCCGTCGGCACAAGGAACTGACCGAAGTTATCAAGTTTATGAGCCAGACGTGCAGCAATGGCCAGTCCTTCATAATCCAGATCGGGAAGTACATGAATCTGCTTAAAGCGCTGGAAAAACGGGATGTGCTCTTCTTTTTCAGCGGCATTGCCGCCTCCCCAGATTAATATGGGCGAATCAGCAGTATTCAGAGGATGAAGCCCAGCAACAAAGCGGCGGGTTTTTCCGCAGTAGAGGAAGTTTTCCAGGTTTTCGACGATCACTGCATCACGATTAAATTCATCTTCGCCAAAAGGGAAGATCCAATCTCCTTCACTGGAGGCAGTTGCACATACTGGGTGTTCTGAATCAGGAATCGAAATATTGAGTAAAGAGCCACGATTCTTGGCATCGTGGCTGTGACCTGACAAAGCTGCTGTTGCCTTGGATCTTAGGTCTTTCACTGGGTAGCGCCGCCGCAAAGCATCAAATTCTGTGTGGTTGGTGATGCTTACGTGGGTTAACCCCTTGGTTGAAAAAGGTGCAAGAATGCGTTCTATCTCTGGGGGGTTAAACCCCGCTTTAACAAATGCCCTTATCAGGGCGGTCCATTTGATGGCCTCTCCGTTTGCAACTTGGTCCAGCATGGACGCGATCTTATGGCTCATGTGTATTGATCATCAAAGTATAAAGACGGCCTAATCGTATCAAATGATTCGAATAACAGCAAATATTACGATCATAAGTTTATCTTGAGGTGATTTAGTGGTACCTTGTCGGCAGAACGCTCAAAGGTTATGACTGATGAATTTTGGAGTTATTGATTGATGGATTCAGCTAATGCGTGCCCACGGCATGTCTTCATTGATCAGATGCTGTACTTTACTGGTAGGTTATCTCGAAGTGACTTGGTCGCTGTCTTTGGGGTGGGTGTAGCTACCGCTAGTCGAGATATTGCATCCTTCCTAAGCAGCTTGAAGGACCCTGATTGTGTGATCAGTCGGGGCAGGGAGGGTTATTGGTCCAGCGAAGATTACAAGCCTAGATTTAATCATGATCCTGAAGTGGTGCTGGATTTAATGACTAAGTCCTTGGTGCGACACTGCGTTGATCGATCAAATTATGGGCATGATCAACCTTTGACCTACAGGCCGCTCGAGGCTGAAGTGATTGCTCCCATCACTCGTGCATTGGCTGCACAGATCCCGGTCCGGCTTCAGTATCAAACTTCTGGTCGCAATGGGTTAGAGCGTATAGTGGTGCCTGTTGCGCTTTTCGTAGCTAGTGGATTTCGCTATGCCCGTGTGTACGAGATCGATCGTGAGCGTTTTATCACGCTGAAGTTGACCAGAGTTATTTCCTCAAGATTGGAGTCCAACACCCATTCAATTAGCGTTCCAGTCGACGTAGATTGGACGAAAGAGGTTATTCTATCTATAGGGGCCCACCCTCATCACCCGTCAAAGGAAAGTATTGAGCGTGATCTTGGCTTACCTCATGATGGGATAAAAAATTTTTCTGTTACTGCTGGCTTCGCTGGTCACCTGCTTGCGGATTGGCGAGTAGATTGTTCAGGTGCTGGCTTTTTGGATCCTGTTCAATATCCCTTTGCGTTAGTTAATAGGCAGGAGCTTGAAGGGGTGAACTCTTTGTCAATCGCACCTGGGTATCAAGTTTCTGATTACTGTTTTACTGTTGTTATCAATGGTGTTGAAAAAATAACCAGTAGTTTAGAGGATTCTGTCTACAACTCCGGCTGTAGTGATGGGTTGCTGTGTGAGTTGGATGGTGTTGTATCCTTGGATTTCAAGCGAACGCATATTAGTTTTGATCGCGCGATTGGTTCGGTGCTAGAGCAGTTGTCTGACTGCGGATTTAATCAGTTGAGTGTCATTTTTCAGAAGTGAATTTCTGATGATAAAAAGGGAGCTCGATGAGCGAAATATGAGTCATTGATATGTATTAGTGTGATTACCAAGGGAGACTGGCGGACTAATTGCCAAGGGACTTTGTCGTAGTACAATACCAGCAGCTAGATAGTTGTACAAATGGCGATTCATCTCTATGCGGCTGCAAGAGATGATTTCGCCTTTTGCACCCTCAAGGCGCTGGTGTTCATTTCTTCCCTTAACCATATGTATCTGACGCCAGCAGGGCTGATCTCAACCTGATAGGCCGCTTTCAGCTGAGCCGATACTTGCGCCTGCCCCAAGTGCGGGTTTTCCAATGAGAAGCCGATTACAGACTCCTCAATGGTTTTAGCGGTTCTATTCTTATGGCGGATATCAGGGCGGAATGTGCGCTTCAGAGCTAAAGGGCCTTTTTCTTTGAGGAGTCTTCGATTCTTGTAAATGGTTTCGCGAGAGCAGCCACTGATTCGCGCCGCCTCGGAGACATTACCCAACTTTTCCGCCAGTTCGATGGCGTCGATTTTCTTTTGTATTTCCAGGTCATACATTGATGCCTTTGTCGGCTCGATAACTTCCGAAACAGCGAGGTGACGACCCGCGAAGTAGGCGGAAAATCTGTCCCCTGATCGCTTTCGAATCTCTATTTTCTGTTTGGCAATAGAGTGCTTGAGCGGTGAGTCAATGAGATAGAACTTGTTGCCATAGCTGAACGTATGGTCATTACGGATCTTGCGGTACTCTTTCTGTACGCAGATATCATCCAGATTGAGATGCACAGGAACAGGTGTGAATTCAGATGTTGCACTTCTGGCATTCACGGCAATAGCTTGCTGCCAGTATTCAGGGATAAAAACGCCTTGTAGATAGCGGTTAGCGCTTTGCATATCACTAATGTTTCGCAGGCGTAGCTCAGGGACAAGGCGGTCCTGAAACGTGTCAAATGAACGTTCAATGCGCCCTTTACCTTGAGGCGAGTTGGCGAAGATAATTTCAATACCAAGTTCATCGCAGGCTCGTTGCATTTGTGAGAAATTGCAGCGTTTGGGCCCTCCGAAAATACCCGCCTTATCGACATATAGAGCTTTAAATAAGCCTTTCTTATCGATGTAATCACGCATGACTTTTAAGCAACCAAGGGTGGTTTCTGATTTGAAGAACTCAGCATGTATTTCACTGGTCGCGTCATCAATAATAGCAATTAGACAAGACTTCTTATCACCAAACCACCGGTGAGGACTACCATCCATTTGCAGTAACAAGCCTGGTGACTCCATGCGCTCCCTTCTTTTACGAGCTTGTGAGCGCCTTCTCTTAGCGCGTTTAACATGGTGAATTTCATGTGCCCAATTTCTGAGAGTCTCACGCTTTACGTGAATATGTTCATTGTTTACAAGCAGCTCAGCAAGATGAGTCAAATTAACGTCAAAATACTTTTCTTTGATAAGTGCTTGAACCGTTCTTTTCAATGTATCCGGTGTTTTGTTGGCAGGTGATTTTCCGGTATTTTTATGAATAATGAATTGAATACCCACTTTCTGATATTTATGTAGATATCTTTCTATAGTTCTTCGTGATTTATTGAGTAATTTTGCCGCATTAATAGTGCTAATCTTCCCCTCCGCAACCTTAGCAATAACGTCGACGGTGAGTTGAGCTTTGGAATCCATAATAATCATCCACTGCATTCCCCAAATATTCTTATATGAATATCCAGAGAATCACTGATTAAGTAGATCCGTCAATTTCCCTTGGCAGCTAAATGCGACAAAGTCGCTTGGTAATTAGAGTACGACAAAGTCCCTTGGTGTTAACACATTGATATGTATTAGTTCAAACTTGATCTGACAGTAAGGCGCTGTGAGAACGCTATGCAATCTGACAGTTAATAATCCAAAGCGGACGTTTGTGATCATCTCCTTGGTCAGTAGCCATAGGCTATATATCACGGGAAAAGCTCGATAACCCCTTGATTTATAAAGTGGTAAATATATGATCAATGGAAAAGGATTGGCATGTCGACGCAGGGTTTGAGCGTCTACCTTCTGAGCTCTCTCCCCTGCTTTTAATTAATTTTTAGGTATTTGTTTGCTAAATACTAGCTAGATATATTGCCTAGGTGATATACAGCCTAACTCTTTTGAATTATCTGTTAGCCATAAGGAGATATCATGCTAAATCTGGATGGAAAGTCCCTAACCACCCCTACAAAGATAGACTCACATATATCATCTTTCTGTAGAAGACTCAGTAGCACTGCCCCAGAATTTGTGGATGTTTTGTCAGAGCCATGGTGCCGACAATCTTGCTGCGAGATTAATGTCGATAAATATATCGAAGAGCATGGTGGCGATAAAATCATAGGGTATAAAGTTTGGTATCTTCGAAATAAATTCATTGAAGCCGAAAGGCACGTCATCTATAAGAGTGGGGATAGTTATAGGGATTTGACCTTCAATACCGATGGAGAGGAAATCATATTATTTGTCCCAGATAGCAACCCCTCACAAGGTTATGATGACCGACCACTGAAAATTCGCAAAGGAATAACTCAAAAGGCAAGGTATCTAGTAAAAGCAATGGAACTTCAAGACGCTAGCACCGTACAAATGAGCAATGAAGAGTCATGGAATACCATGCCTACTTATGAGGATTGGCTTAAAGGAAAGAGAGTTCCTAATTTAATACCAACAATTGGCTAACAAACGCATCAAAGCCACCAGTAAGCGCTTGCTGGCTCGGCACAAGGCCTAAAATCTTAGCAAGTGCTTATTGGCGCCTTATGCGGGCGTTAGCTAACCAATCAATATTGGAGATATATTCGAATAAAATGGAATTGCCAATATCAGATCTAGTCATTGTTGCCATATCGAAACTTATCGATGATGCTCAAGTTGAATCTAGAGAACCGACTCACTATGACTTAGAAGTTCAAATTGGTAAAGCCGGTCTAACTTCAGCAGACCCCAAATACCAAGGTCAAACCGTGGGAAAAGCAAAGCGCCTCCGCGCTACACTGAACTGGGCAATTGAAAGTAACCCCCAGGCTGGAGGGAGATTGATAGGCCTAGTTCTATCCCACGTTAGGGCAGTAGGAGGTTTTAGAGAATCTTCACCTAATTACGTTGGGCGTGAGCAAATCCTTAATGCAATAAGTGCATTTGATTCGGAAGGTTTTTCACTTTCAGAGAATGGTGAAATTCGCCCCAAAATATTAGACAACCTGAAAGGCCGAAACTTAACTGAGGCATTGCAAGCATATGCTCAAAGAGCAAAACGTGGGTCTGAAGATGCGGCATTGTTGTCTGGAACAGGTAAGGATCTCGTTGAGGCCACGGCGAAACACATAATTCAAACTAAGTTTGGGGCGCATCCGCCGAATGCAAATTTCCCAACCTTAATGGGTCAAGCCTATGCTGCTCTACAAATGGCGACACCAGAAACACCGAAAGAGCCTAATGAGGCAGTAATCAAGGACTATGAAAGGGCCATTTTTAGTATGGCAACTGCAATAAACCGAGTGAGAAACAAAGAAGGTACGGGCCACGGCAGGCTTTGTATTTCATCGCTAAGTGATGAAGAAGCACATAGCATTATTGAATCCGTAGGTGTTGTAACGGAGTTTTTGTTAAACCGTCTCAATGCCAGCAGCTAACAAGCAGCGCAGGCGGGGCAATTTTTCCGCTGCGCTCCAAAATTGCCCTTCGTTGGGCGTTAGCCAATCACTAGAATCCAAACACAACAAAGGAAGTAAATGTGTCAAAAGTAACTTTAAAAGTCTCATATCACCCAAGTGGTAACAGAACCCTTACTATGAGCGTCAATGGAAGTATTCCTGTCGATTGCGACGGAGATCTAATGACAAATGGTGACACTGGGTCATTTTACCGTGCCGTTGCTCAGAAAATTGCTGATCTACACGTAGAAGACAGTGAAATTGTTTACCAAGATACAACAGCATAAGAGTGTAAAGTCTTGTGGCTAATAAAGTGGTGTTATCGCCGTGCAAAAGATGCGCGGCTGGGATAGCCTACACTGCGTTAACCACCTAAGGTTTGATCAAACAAGGAACTACGATGAATAGTGATCAGGAATTAGCTCATAAAATAAAAATCAAGTTTGGCACTGCTCCCAATGACCCGACGTCTTACCAGCTGGAGAAAATCAAGCAGGATATACAAGCTCTCATAGCTAAGGGAATTTCTCCATCAGAAAAAGACTGGGAAGAAATTGTTAAGAAGCACTGCCCTGGTGCAGGTAGTTACTTTTACAAGGGTGCAGATACTTCTGATCTAATTACCTTAATGCAACTTGCAACAAAGAAGTAGGTTGACAGGCATGAGTGTTGAAAACCTAAAAAAAGAACTTGAAGCAACGCTTCTGATTACCAATTGGTCGCCAACTGAAGACGATCTCAATGAGATCGCTAGACGGATTAAGGCTCTTGGCGGTTCAGCATCAAAGGCTGATATTGAGAGAATAGTCTATGACGCTGTTGGGTCATATGAGTGCATGATGATGGAAGGTATAGATAATACCGACTTGACTACATTGCTTATATTGGCTACGAAGACAACTAAATAAATTATGACTAACGAGCAAGCAGTTATTCAAGCTGAGGCTGATATTGAAAGGCTTAAACAGGCCTACATGGATCATTTAAATTCTGTCGTTATTAAAATTCATGAAAAAGGAGAAAGTCCTTCTCTCCAAGATTTATTAACATGCCAGAAATTAGGTGCAAGCTATTTCAACTTTATTGAAAGTTTCGTCGGAAATAGCGGGTTATTAGGAGCTCATGTGAATGGGAAGTGGGTTACGGGTTTCGCCGAGACTTGTCACAGCGTGTTAAAAGCATTTGTTGTGCATGTAAGTTTTCTTCGAAGTCATTCTGAAGCATGGTTAGGTGCTCTAGAGCAGCCCGATGAGTCAGCTTATGCAAATATGCAGAGGATGACAAAAGAGTACCTTCCAAAAGAGAAGTGGGAAAAATTAGAGAGCTTATTTAAAGAAAATACCCTGCCAATAGCAGGGTTTAATTACTCCGGAGCAAACGATTTGATTGAAACGCCGAAATGGCAGCTTATAGCAGGATTAGTTATTGGATTATTGTTTTCCTTAATAATACTTCTTGCGGCTATATTTATCCCTAACCCTACACCAGCGCAGTTCTTTATATTTCGAGGGTTTTTCGCCGTCTCTTTAGCTGCTATTGCGGCAATAATTCCTGGATTGTTAACTGTTGAATCTAGGTTTCAGAGGTTTTCAGTAAGGGCAACAGGAGCCATAGCAGTGTTTGTAATTGTATGGATGTTAAACCCTCCGCAGTTAATCGGCAGTTAACAAGTTACTACACTCAGGTGAAATTCTCTCTTCGCTCCTAATTTACCGGTGAGCAAAACATTAAACTTCAGAAATAGACGGAACAGAGAATATGGAAATCAATCAGAAAATAGCAATGTTTATCGATGCAGATAATGCACCTGCAAAGAAAATTGAGAAGATTTTATCTGAAGTGGCAAAGTATGGATCTTTAAGTATCCGAAAGGCTTATGGAAACTGGAAGAGCCCATCAATAAAGGGCTGGGAAGATACTCTACATGAGTACTCTATACAGCCCGTTCAGCAGTTTGATTTAACTAAAGGAAAAAATGCTACGGATATGGCAATGACGATTGATGTAATGGATGCTTTGTATACGAAAAACATCGATGCTTTTTGTATAGTTTCGTCAGATAGTGATTTTACCCCATTGATTATGCGCATTCTAGCAGAAGGTAAGATGGTATACGGTTTTGGGGAGAGAAAAGCCCCAAAACCTTTTGTTAATGCCTGCTCAAGATTCCTATATCTAGATGACTCAGAAACAGCGATAGAAGAAGCTGCCGTTAATAAGAAAAAAACAGGATCTGAACTAAAAGCAGATACGAAATTGATGAATCTAATAAGAAATGCAATTAATGCAGAGCAAGATGAAGAGGGTTGGGCTTACTTAGGGCGAATTGGCTCAATAATATCTAATCAAGCGTCAATTGATCCACGTAACTATGGATATAAAAAGCTTGGTGATTTAATCAAGGCTGTTGACATATTTGAAACCAAGCTAGTCGATTCAGCACAAATGTATGTCAGGGATAAACGCCGAGGAAACCGGCTTAATAAGTTAATGCCGTCGACCGCTGAAGCGCCGGCTGATTGAGACGTTAAGTTTCAAGGAAAGAGTTGTGCAAGATTTTCATTCCGTAGCTTTTGCAGCTGAAATACTTAACTCCGTGCTCTCGAATACAGATTACCGAAAGAAAGATCAGAAAACTTCAAACGCTGAAATTGAAGAGCTAACAAATAAGCTTTTTTTTCAGCAATCATGCCGCGGAGTAATTCCAAAAGAAGAGGTAGAGTATCTAAGCTACTTCGCCCTAATGGCGGAAGATCAAGTATCTTTCAATAACATATCAGAGTTACTTGTTGGTGCCGCTGAAAGCCTAATTCCAGTACAGCTAGATCCTGGAAATGGGTTTGTACCCTATGTATATTACTTCTTAATGGATCCTGTTCATAAGTATTCATACTCAACAGGGTGGAAAAATATCCCTGGATATGGAAAATCTGAAGATCTCTTTCCCTTGAAGGACGGCTTTAAACCCTGGTTCGGTATCTTCTCAGATACTATTGGAGTTTCACTGCTGTTCTATTACCCGAAGAATCCATCGGGAGTTATCGAAGTTCCCTACCACGGAGTGGATTTAGGCGACTTCAGAGTATACTGGCGCCATGGAATTCCTGGGCTATCAAAAATCATGCAAATAATTTATTTTGAATGGCTGCTCCGGAACTATTCATATGGTCTTACAGTTGACACTTAATAAACCTCAGCAATCGCTTCCAATGATTGCTGTGACATCCAAAACGCAACGCCTTTTAGTCTGCCTCTTGTGCGGGGGGGGGAGAACGTCCTCTATTGGTACATTAGGTGCTGTCAGATTAGCTGTAGCTCAGCGATTGGCCTCTGTCTGATAATGACTAGATTTATAAAATTGATATTGAGGCTGGCGGCCTCATCCAGGCCAGCTACCTCATTGAAATTGGGTTATATTTGTATAACGGTGTACTCTCCTAAC
The DNA here is from genome assembly GCA_002707785.1 of Cellvibrionaceae bacterium. Lineage (GTDB taxonomy): Bacteria > Pseudomonadota > Gammaproteobacteria > Pseudomonadales > Cellvibrionaceae > Pseudomaricurvus. Next base: position 35,792 of record PANW01000004.1, read on the forward strand.
TGTTTGAAGCTCAATGGCTTTTGACTTGAGGGTTTAAACGCAAACTTCAATTTATTGGTATTTAACATAAGAAAAACATCCGATATTTGAAACCCTTTCTTTTGTAGACTGCTGAGTGAATAGCCAGTTGTTACGTGCTCAGAAGCCAGGCGTTTGAAAGTATCTATTTGTTTTATCCAGCTCTGTTTACAAATCACCCAATCGCGGTTCTGAGGATCAGCCTTTTGCAGAGATTTAATAATCCCTGCATCAAGAAGTTGTTTGAGTTGATGGCGGGATAATTCGATCTCGCTAACGGCTTGTTTCATTGACCAATTGTTTTCGTATAGTTTGGCTATAGAGTTGACTTCATTCCTGTAAAAGTAAGTTTTTCCTTTGAATCGATGTGGAGTAATTCTTCCTTGTGAAATTAGGCTGTGAACTCGTGGTTCACGACAGTTAAGTATGTTTTGAGCCTCTCTTTGACTTATTAAAGGGCGCTCATCAGATGATAGAGATATCCTTGATAGTCGGTTGGCCTGTATCGCATTTGGCCAGTTGATATCGATAAATTGATGAAAGGTTTCCCTTAAGCGAGCAATCCCCTTGTTGTCTCGCTGCCGGTGTAGCTTTTCGTGGATGTCACGGAAATGCTTGTTGATCCCAGACTGTCCTCGTTGGCTCATAGGGTTGTCAATGTACTGGCTAAGAAGCATGTGGAAACCTTTGGGCCATTTTTTGAGGGCTCTCCATGCCTCGGTGTAATGATGAGATGCGGTTAAATTATCCATGCTTGCCGGTGAGAATAATGCACAGTGAAATAGTCGATATTGGTAGTGTGCGATGAAGTGGATGAGGGAAAGAGATTCGGTGAAGTTTAGTCCTCGGAGTATGACGGGTGCTGATTTTGGTGGTTTCCTAGTCTCAATTAGGCAGGCCATCGTCTTACTGAAAGCTAGAGTGTCTGGCGATGCTTTAACAAGTAAGCCTTCGAGAGGGGATGGATCGCCCTTGGTGAATCTATCTAGGGAGCCACGATACCAGCTGAGCCTTTTACCATTATCGGGGTTAGTATCTACGAGCATAAGCTTGTGCTTGATACAGGCTGTATAGGCTATATGGCACCATAGATCTGAGCTATATCCGTCGTTTTTGAGGCATTTGGGGCAGACTTTAGGGGTTTTGACGAAGATTTTGGTGGTAAAGTTGGGAGAGTTGGATAATTTGAACGTGTCAGCTGTTCTCGGATAGGTATAATTAAGGCCGAGGTTTGCGAAATAGGGCCTGGCGTCGTATTCGCCAGTAATTATCTGGTAAGTTGGCACCCTGAGATTTTTCCAGGGTAGACCGGCATGTTGAAGCAAATGGCCAATATGTTTAAAGCCATTCTTCTCGCTGATTCGGATAAGGTAGCTGGCAATGCACTCGTCGGGATACCTTTGAGGGCGAACTAGTAGTTTGCTCATTATTTGAGCATAGGTGTTCTCGCTACCGGAGTGAAGAGATGCCTAGATGTGTTGGACAAGGTGTTTGTTCAAGTTTATGCCGCGCCCTTGCCATCTGTGGGGGGGGAACGGCTTTGGTGAGAGAGAAAAACTTGTTCAAACTATTGGCGAATATTTTGTTCAAGTATTTCTCGAATGATGATTAAAAATGCGGGCTGTAGAGGTGTTTTGTTCAACTTTATTCGCGGACTTACACTAGATCACCAAGCCAAAAAGAACTACAGAAAAATGTAAGAGCTACCGAGCGTAGCTCCGAGTTACAGAGCTAACCGAGTTTCATGGTTGGCTCTTAGGAAGGCGAGTCCCAATCGGAAGGGAGCAAGGAAATGCGAATCACCAAAACCATCAAAGCCGGTGCGACAGGAAGTCGCCGTTTTCTCGATCAATGGGGTCATCAATTGGTCGCCGTGCGCTATCGAAGAGATGAGCGCCAGCAAAGAACTCTCACCACCATCGAAATCATTGTTGATGAGCGACCACTGATCAGTGCGGCTTATACACAGCAAGGCTATCTCGCACGACGAAACCAAGAAGCGATTGCTATTAAGATCGATATCGATGAGCTGGATCTACGAGCAAAGGTCAAAGCCGCCGGCGCCCGTTGGAGTTACGCCGGTAGGCTTTGGGTAATGCGCTATGCGGATGCGGTTAAGCTCGGCCTTGGCACTAGAATCGTTAATGGAGGAATTGATCGATGTACAGATATAGACTCCAGTATAGTTTTAAAATAAGGCACATATATACCGGCGTGGTTATATGTGTACAGGAAAAGTCTAGATGTAGACATTTTTCCCGTATGAAACCACGCCTTAGAATTAACTGTTA
>PANW01000064.1 GCA_002707785.1 Cellvibrionaceae bacterium
CTCGAAGCTTTGCTTCGATAACGTTGAGAACCACCCTCTCCTGGGCACCATACAAAAAAACCAGCTTATAGAGCCGGTTTTTTTATGCCTAATAATCAGTCGGGGCTCCCGGCCAGCTGATAAAACACTGGCGTCAGCCTCAACTCGAAGCTTTGCTTCGATAACGTTGAGAACCACCCTCTCCTGGGCACCATACGAAAAAGCCTGCGAAATCCTCTTTTATGTCAATGATCACAGCGGGTTCGCCGAGACCCAGCAGAAACTCATAGTTGGAACAGCATAACGCTAGCCAACGAAATACCGGAGATTATTACCCAAGACTTCGCCACGAAGCCTCGTAATGAATAAGTTTACCGATTACTGATAATACTTCATCCAGATGGTAAATCGATCTGAGTTTTCCCCTATCTTAGTGCAGTTTCAACTCGCCAAGTTTCCATAGGAAAAATCACTCTCTAGCTCTACAATTCGGCCAGTCTTTTCCCTCGGAGCTCCTATGCAACTGCACCCAGTCGACAAAACACTCTATCAACATCGCTACAAGCGAGTGGCCATTGGTTTGGCCGCTAGTCTCGCAATATTGTCACTGAGCTTTTCAACCGTTTTGATTGCTCTATTTGGCAGTAGCGAAGCTGGAAGCAATACCGTGCTGAATGCCTTGGGAGTGGCCCTAGGGGTCGCGGTATTGATCACTGCCTTACGGAAACTTAGACATACCCCCTACTTCGAAGAAGTCGCCTATGTGTGGAGGCTCAAACAAGAACTGAATCAGATCACTCGCCGCATGCGCAAGATCAAAGCCGCCGCAGAACAAGGAGACGCCACCGCCATGCTGGTGCTCGGCTTCTCTTATGCAGGCTCTGAGCAATTGTGGCAACTGGACGACAATACCTTGGTAATGGAAGATTTGCGTGGCTGGCAGGCTGAGCTAGACGCATTAAAACAACGCTTTGAGGTAGAGACGTCTATCAAGGATTATCGCCGTGATCTATTGAAACGCTACTCTTAGCTGGCCACCCCAACAGAACCCTATCGACACGGCCGATCAATTATCACACTGATCCTCGTGCCTACCGGCGATACCGGCATAGAACTCGCGGATCTCTAACAAATCCTTGTCCAAGTCGCCGGTTGGATAAAACGTCGGCCCAAAGCCGCCTTTCTTGTGCTGGTAGTCGAGATATCCCAGACCAATAGGTACCTTGGCGCCCACGGCGATGTAGTAGAACCCCGTCTTCCATTGATTCACCCGTGAGCGAGTGCCTTCCGGGGGAATTGCCACCACCAAGCGATCGCTGGTGTTGTACTCCAGCACCATCTGATCGACGACATTGTTAGTTGAGCTGCGATCAATCGGTATGCCGCCCATCCACTTCATCAATGGCCCCATAGGGCCTTTGAAAAGCGAATCCTTGCCCATCCAATAGAGCTCAAAACCAAAACGAAACGCCATGGCCAAGGTGATGGGGAAATCCCAATTGCTAGTGTGAGGCACTGCAATGAGAACGTATTTTTGCTCTTGTGGCGGCTGGCCATCGAGTTTCCAGCCACTGAGCTTCAGTCCCAAACTAGCTAGACCTGAGAGAATTTCTCGCACTATAGGCGTGTTGTAGATGGTGCGGCGCATGAACTTTATCCAATGACAGCTCTTCTAAAGGGTAGTTCGCTAGCGGTGACACGCAAACTGAATAGATCTTCTGTAGAGATTCCCTAGCAAATGTGAAATCACCATGATTGTGGAACGGGCGAGAGGGTACACACTATCGCTACATAAACCTACCCCTAAACGCGCCGAAAACCGCCGCCGGTGTCATTAAGAAGAATCTGGCTAGACGCAGATTTAGTGGAAAAATAAGAACAGGAGGCAGAACAATAGGTTGCTTTACAATCAGTTTTTGAATCTTTTCTCAACTCGAAACTCAGTCTTCGCAGCAATCAAGTCATGACACACAGCGTAGAGAAGGCTATCGGAAAGCCCCTAGAGGTAGGTTCTAGCGATTAACGCTAGATTTATTACTACAATGACCGAAGAACCGAATGACCCTCGAGTGGTATGAGCAACGGATCACACTCGTACCTAATCAGAAAATACGAGCGTCCCCAAAATGACTTATGACATGATTTTGAGGGCTTCACTTTTGGCAACGATCGGGTAGTCCTCGCGCGAAGCCATAATGTGATTTTCTAAGCCTCCGATCTCCCCGTGGTGTTTCAACACCACATGGTCACTATGCACTGCAATTAACTCACCCACAAAAGGCATGTCGCCCAGAACTTCTGGTGCGCGATAGCACACGATATCCCCAACAGTAAAAGTTGTGGCATCAGTATTGAAAACAAAAGGGCACTTTTTATCTTGTTCGTTCACCATGGACTTCATAGCGGTCTCTCTCTATAGATTTGAAATTTCAACTCTCGACCTTGGATACGTTTTCTATTGTTGAAACTAGCTCTTGTTGAATCTCGCCGAGAAACTCGTGTAGTTCCTGATCCTCAATGGCTCGTTTAATCACGTCAAAAACAGCTCGCTGAAACTTGACACAATATTCGACGGGAACGTTCCAATAGTCGTGTAAGGGTACGGCATTTTCCAATTTGCTGGTAACGTCGAGCGGCCGATCGATCCAGTTCATCATGCAATACAACGCGGCGTCGACCATACTAGCTTCTAGATTCGTGGAATTGCCATAGCTGAGGTTCGAGAACATTTCTTTGGCCTCGGGACAACGTTGATAAAATTCGCGAAGAACTAGCGAGGTAATATCACCCAACGCATTGGCAGCCAGCTCTAGAATTTCTTCCATTTTTTGGGACTTGGTATGAGACATAGCCTTATTCTTTGTAATTTATAACTCCAGCTATTAAATAGCTATGCAACGACGTTTCTATCAGTCACATAGACCACACCGTCATCTACTTCGACTTCGTAAATTTTTAGTGCTTTTTCTTTTCGCACCGAGTTAAGCAACTGAACGCCAGGAGGAAAGTTCGCCCACTTTTTCACTTCACCAGTCCTTACGCAAAACTTAGCACGATGTAGCGGACAGCGTATTTTTCCATCTTCAACCTGACCTTTTGCCATAGATCGAAAAAGATGTGTGCATCTGGCCTGAGTTGCGTAGAAACCCTCTTCTAAGCGAATGACTAGAACCGATAACTCTCCGACCTTAATCGGTCGTATTTCATTGACCGCCATCTCGTCCGAGAGACATACTCGTGTCTTCATTGAAAACCCCCACGTTTATCCAAAAACCCATAGAAGAGCTCTAAGATTAACAACCTATAAAATTAGCTTTCCGTTTTTCAAAAAAAGCGCTGACGCCTTCCTGATGGTCTTTGCTGCGAAGGTTCTTTTCTTGAAACATCGCTTCTTTATCTGCGACCACCATGAGCTCTTCGGTCGCGGCCTCTCGCAACAGCTGCTTGGAATGACACAAACTAAGAGGCGCCAACCGGCTCAATTGAACTGCAAACGCCATTGCAGCCTCTCGTAACTCATCACTAGATACTACTCTATTTGCGAGACCCAGATTTTCACAACGACGAGCATCTAAGCGCTGACAAAAAGCGATAATCTCGTAAGCTTTTTGAGCACCGAGTGCTTTACTCAGAAAGTAATGAAACCCTCCATCTGGAACAAGTGCAATACCACTAAATGCCGAATATATCTCGGCATCTTCTGTCATCACAACTAAATCACAGGCTAGAACAAGCGCTCCCGCGAACCCCGCAGCAGTGCCAGCTACCGCACAGATTACAGGCTTTGATCCTCGAGTAATTATTTCAATAATACTATTGTATTCTGCGCGCACAGTGGCAGCCAAATAGTCAACTTCACCGTTATCATCTATTTTTTCAGACAGATCCGCACCTGCGCAAAATACACTTCCCTCTCCCGTTAACACGACTACTCGAATATTTTCATTCGCCATAGATTGCTCCAAGGCGACTCGAAGTTCTTTCCGTAGCTGTCTATTCAGAGAATTTCTCACATCCGGTCGATTGAGAGAAATAGTCTCTACGCCGGCATCGCGATCGACGTTCACAAACTCATAGTTCATGATCTAATTATTCCTAGTTGGATCCATTTATCTGTACTACTAATCAACTTCATTGCACCTTTATCTAGCTATCAATCAGGTATATCGAGCTATCCAAAACCACCGGAGTAAAAATAAAGACCCGATATATCACCGATAATTATTCAAGTTTGGCGATCCGATCGATCGCCAAACCTGCTAATGAAACGTTAGAACTCATACTTCGCAGATACCGTAAAGGTGCGAGGACGAATGGGTTGAACGAAATGTGCACCAGATGCCAAGGGGACATCCTGACTTAAGGTGAAAGATTCTTCGTCCGTTAAGTTGTTGCCATTGAGCATAACGGACCAACCATCTATCGACGTCACGCGAACAAGAGCATTTACCTGCGTCGAAGCGTCGTCTAGTGCATTTTCATCAAGGTCGTCTTGACGATAGGATTCATCTCGATAGCTAACATCCATACCCAACCCAAGGGTCAAAGTATCAGTAAGTGATGATTCGTAGACTAAAGAAACACTCCCAGAGAACTCTGGTGTCTGAGCGGCGGTCTTACCTGACAAATCATTTACTCCGGCTTGAGCACAATCGGCATTGGTCATGAATGCCGCAAGTGGATTCGCGCCAGAATCCCAGCTCTGCTCACGGAACTGAACGAACTGAGAATCGGTACATCCCTGATTGGCAAAGTTGTCAAATTCGAAATCAATCCAACCTGCTGAGGCTGTAAGCAATAACTCGTCCGTTAACTGCCATCGGCTGTCAATTTCAATACCCTGTGTAACCGCTTCCGCAGCGTTATCAACATTGTAAGTGGTCGATCCGCTGAATACCGCAACTTGCATATCCGTGTATTCCGAGCGATACACAGCGATATTCATCTCGCCTGCGCCATCCAGCAAAGAGAGCTTGGCTCCAACTTCGAAGGTCAACACCTCCTCTTCATCGAACTCGATCTCGGATGCATCGGGTGTTTGACTCAAGTAGAAAGAATTAAAACCTCCCGCTTTAAATCCCGTCGACGCCGTGGCATAAACCATCCCGTCACTAGAGAAGTCCCACTGTACATTCGCAGACCATGTCCAGCTGCTTTCTTCACGCTCGAGATCACCAAATTCGTGAGGCGCGTATTCACCCAGCAAGCCCGCTAGAGCAAATGCAAGTGGATCAGTAGAAGGCGTTTTGCCATTAAGTCCGTAATCAGCCACCACGGATCGATGAGACGCGGTTTTGGTTTCATCGGTATAACGCAGCCCGAAAGTCGAACGAACGCTATCGGTAATATTCCACGTTAGCTGGCCAAACGTTGCCCAAGATTCCGTATTTTGATCGAGTATGACATAGCGGTTAAACCCATTGATCCCAGCCCCAACCAAAGGATCGGCTAGGCTAGCCAAACCACAGGCATTTGCGACTGCGGCGGAAGTACCAAGACCGGCGTTAGCTATAGCCGATGCTGCCGCAATGAGTTCTGGATTATCGACTCCCGGAGTGAATGGCACCGTTGTGCCGCCGCCTGCAGCGCACGCAGCATCCACGCCTTGACTAATAGCCGCTACCCCCAACGGGGTATTACCTTCGGCGATAAGATCTGCATCCAAATAGAAGGCACCTACGATATACTCAATAGCACTGTCCTGATTTGATGCATAACGGATCTCGAAAGTCTTTTGATCAAATTCTTCTTCATCGTTGAAGTTCAAGGTGTCTAGTAAGCTCACATCAGCATCAACCATCCGTTCAGAATCGTATTCTGAATAGGAAGCAATAGCGGTAATTTCCCCATCGTTGGCCGTTACGTGATTCAGCGTTAGAGCGGTCTCAAGGGTATCGCCTTCAAAAAGCTGAATCGCTCCCAGCTCCTGCTCTGGGTCTGGCGCCAGTGGATAACTACCCATGGCAGTTTTTCCGTTGATACTATCTTCGTGACCTAGGGGAGCAAGAGCTGCCAAAGGACCAGATACATAGTGTTCCCAAGGCACACCTTTGTTGTCCCACTCGCCATATTCGAGTTTGTAGGAAAGAGACGTAGAATCGGCTGCATCCCATATTAGGTAGACTCTCCCCGCCTGCTCATCGGTTTGTGGTTCGTCTTGACCATAACGAACGTTTTCGATCCAGCCTTCATCCATATTGCGATCGAGAACTGCAATACGTCCAGTGACCGTGTCACTCAACGCACCCGAGGCATAGGCGGTAAATTCAAGTTCGTCTAGGTCAACGTTGTAGGAAACCTTTGCAGAGCCAGTAAACTCCTCCGTAGGCTTCGCCGAGGTAATACTCAAAGCGCCGGCCACCACGTTCTTGCCAAACAGCACGCCCTGTGGCCCACGCAGAACTTCCAAACGCTCTACATCTAAGAATGAGAATCTTGATTGAACACCGCGACCACGGTAAACACCATCGACGAAGGTTGCCACTGACTGTTCAAAGCCTGCTTGGTTACCAGATTGAATGCCTCGTATATTAACGCTGTCACCAATTTCGGATCCGACAATCGTTACATTAGGCACCTGTTGAATAGCATCACCCAAATTTCTCATCCCTGCATCTGCAATTCTGTCGCCGCTCATTGCTGCCACAGAGATAGGAACATCTTGAAGACTCTCTGCACGCTTCTGCGCGGTAACAATAACTTCCTCTAGCTGCTGCGACATAGCCGGCACGCTTACACCAGAAATTGCAATCGCTAGGGCTTGAGAAAGCCCTCTATTTACCGCTTTCGCTCTCATTTTCACGATTTATCTCTCCCTCATTTTGAGTATTATTCTTTTCTTTAATTTGGCTATCTATATCGGGACATACGAGTCTCTTTGACCACTGGCTATGGGAGACAGGGTCATGGAAGCACGTATCACCCAAAAAAATAGTAATGATGCCACCACTCAAACACCCCCCCTTTATTAGTAGTATTAAAATACTTCGATTGGTGGTTTCGTAGTGACATCGACTAAAGTTAAGAGTGAAGTTATTCAAAAAAATGGAGAAATCGAATAAAAAGAGCGCTCAAAGAGCCAAGAAATTGGGCATGAACGCAACAGACAACGACTAGTAGAAGCGCAATCCATGCGCAGTTTTACGAGGTAATATCAAGAAAATTAGCTGCGATTCTAGCTTAGAAACGTATAAAAATTCTGTCGAGAAAATCTCTTTGTTCTATCGCTAATCTAGACCTATCTCAGTGACACGGAGTCAAGTTACGGTGAGTGTTATCTAGAACGAAAATCAGCAGTTTACTTTAGTAGCCCGATTCTGGAAGATCAATGATCAAACCATTGTTTTCAGCAGAAAGGAATATCTGACAGGCGAGCCGGCTATTAGGTTTCACTTCGGACAGACCGCCCTCTAAGGTAGCCTCTTCAAAATCCCCCTTTGGGGACAGTGACTCGCTCCACTCTTCTCGTGGATAGCAATGACAGGTGGCACAAGCCCCGCCGCCGCCACACTGGCCTTCGATCTCGGGAATCATATTGTCAATGGCACATTCCATTAACGAACGACCCTCCTCACCTTCAACCTCCACTGAGGTTCCATCCGCTGATACAAATGTAACTTTTACCATCTCAACACCTTCATCGCTTAAGTAAAGCACTATTCAAAATTCGCTTTTACGAAACGAACTATTCACAAAATCGGAATCTTTCAGCTACTACTATTGCGCGGTATAGCCCCCATCAACAGGTAGAGCTGATCCGGTTACAAAACTGGACAAATCGGAACACAACCAAATAACCGCTTGGGCAACTTCTTTCGGAGATGCCAGTCGCTTAGCAGGGACCGCGGCCAGAATATTCTCTAAAACACCAGGTTGATCACGCAGAATTTCCGCAACCATGGGAGTTTCAACTCCGCCTGGACAAACTGCATTTACACGAATGCCTTTTTCGGCATAGTCCAACGCAGCGCTGTAAGTCATACCTACGACACCAAACTTACTCGCTGAATAAGCCGCTACTTGTGGCGCACCAACCAATCCCATCACAGACGAGTTATTGACAATGGAGCCTCCACCAGTTTTACTCATAGCTGAAGTCTGATACTTCATACAGAGAAAAACGCCACGTAAATTGACCGCGATAGTTTGATCAAATTCACCGATATCAATATCCCCTAGGGGCGACATTGCACCTTCGATACCTGCATTGTTAAATGCGCAATCCAATCGGCCAAAACGATCGACCGCAGCATTCACTAAACGTTCCACCTGCGTTGCGTCAGTGACATCTGTTGCCACAAAGATCGCTTCTGAGCCTAGCGTTTCCACTTCAATGAGAACTTTCTCACCCGCCGAAGCATCAATATCAGCTAGCACCAAACGTGCTCCCTCAGCCGCTACGGCTAAAGCCGCGCCTCGCCCTATCCCAGAGCTAGCACCGGTAATCATTACAACTTTTTCATTCAACATCGACATTCGACCTTTGCTCCAATTCAGTACAGCAGTATTTCAAATAATGCCCAGCGGATTGATTTACACACTTTGGGTGTAGAGCCTTCTCTACACGTCCCGTTAACTCATTTCAAAGCCCGGGTAGTCGTTATCCGTTTCATTATTCAACCGCAAGTGATAATTAGGCGCACCACCGAAGTAGGCCAAGAATTGATTCGGTCGATGATCCGTATTTTGGCCATTGAACCAAGAATCCACTGTCGACATGAGTAAACTGCTTGCCACCTCGGCAACGGTTTCAACCCATTCCCCTTCGCTTTCTTTGCGCGCATTGACCTGTGTACAACCCTTTTTCTCTGCGGCTAAGATGCAGTCGATGGCCCAATCAGTATTGGTTTCAATACAGCGTGGGAAGTTACACAAGGTGCCGCCATTTAACGGTCCCAATGGCATGAAGGTATTTGGGAAACCATGAGGACTCATTCCCAAGTAACTTTTAACACCATCGGCCCAATACTCTTTCAGAGAAACGCCACCCTTGCCTACAATGTTGATACTTTCGAAAGGACCAACAAACGCATTGAAACCCGTGCCGTAAATAATGACGTCAAACTCGTGCTCTTGTGCTGTGGTCTTGATACCTTTTGAAGTAAATTTCTGAATCGGAGTTTCCAGTAAATCTACTAACTGCACATTAGGGCGATTGTAAGATTCGTAGTAACCACTCTCTTGAGGTACGCGCTTTAGTCCAAAGCCATGATTTTTGGGAATCAATTTTTCAGCAAGAACAGGGTCATCTACACGTGAGCGCACTTTATCGGCAATGAAATCGCTAACGACCTTGTTGGTTTCTGGATCCATGATGACGCCGGCGTAACTTCCTAACCAAAGCGAGAAACCGGGGCCGTAATATTTCTCTTCTAGGTGAGCCTTTTGCTCTTCTGGCGTAAGATCCAACAAAGAACCATCTTCGATAAAATTGTGCTCAAAACCTGCAAAGGAGTTATGCAATCTGGAGAAACTATCTTTTGCAGAAGCGCCTTTGTATTTGCCTTTTTCTTCATCAGACAACAATCCATTTCCTAGCGGCGTGGCCCAATCAGGATTTCTCTGGAACACGCTTAACTGACAGTCCTTCTTCGCCACTTCCGTAATAATCTGGATTGCAGTAGCGCCTGTACCAATGACAGCAACTCGCTTACCAGTGAGATCATCAAAGCGCTCATCCCAGTTAATACTATGGCACTGAAGCCCTTCAAAACTATCGCGTCCAGGATAATCAGGGTACAAAGGCTCAGACAGCGGGCCTGTGGCAAAAATAACATAGCGGGCTTTATACTCGGCTTTTCCATGATCATCGGACAAAGTCCAACAGGCACTTTCTTCGTCCCATATCGAATTTTTTATGTGCACATCAAAATCGATATGATCACGCCAATCAAATTTCGCAGCCGCATGATTAATGTAATTCAACAACTCGGGCTGCTTCGAAAATCGACGCTCCCAGTTCCATTCGTCGACCAACTCTTCTGAGAACGCGAATTGATAGGTTAAGGTCTCGGAATCCAGGGTGCATCCAGGGTAGCGATTTTTGTACCAAGTACCCCCTAGATCGGCGTTACGCTCAACGCAACGATAGGTCAAACCTGTGTCCCTCAGCTTCTGAAGTGCGTACAAACCGTTTAATCCCGCACCAATCACCAGCACGTCGTATTTTTTGGGGGTCGTCATTGATATTCTCTCCTCTATATCGTCACTTCTAGGACGTGCCTTTCCGATGTGCCGGATTCGCTGAGTCGCTAAAGTCGTTCAGATGAGAGTACAAAAACTAAGAGAACGAGGAACCACTCGTTTGAGTGGATTTACAACCGTTAATCCGAATGGGAGGGGGTTCTCAAAAAGAGGGATACAAATACTAGACAGATTTGGAGCTGATAATAAGCGTTGATGCAGTGTTCAAACTTGACTCTTAAACGTAGATAGCCAGTACCGGAGGCTAAGAAATCAGGAAAGGTACATGAGCGAGAGGGCGACACCCTATATCAACAAGAGCCATGCAATCAGCGACGGATCAGCTCAATAGTTGAATGAGTCAGCGAAGACTCAGTTCAATTGCATTTGGCGTGCAACATTGACGGCGGCAGTACGATTCGCGACCCCTAACTTGGAGTATAGGTTTTTGAGGTGCCACGCAATAGTATGGACACTAAGGTGCATCTCTTCGGCCAACTCTTTATTTTTTAATCCTTTACGTAACAACCGAAGTAGTGTTACTTCTTTCGGTGTGAGAGGATCTAAGCCGTCAAGATCTATGCCCATTTCTACTATAGGCTCGCCGCTTGCGGTCACCCCAAACACCCCTCTTAGAGTTTCGATATAAGTGGGATCAATCTTTACGCCGGCCTGAACATCGGTGTCGCTCCATCGTTCCAACGCAGTTCGAATCAACGCTTGGACCGAAGGCTCCGAATCCAAAAAAGTCTGCTGGCAAGCCCCCACCTCCCCCAATGAGATAGCCTCGATCACACGATTAGCAGCAGACCTCTGCTTGCCCACTTGCACTAGCGCTAGAGCTTCGAGCAACAACAGCTTGAGCAGCGGGCGATACTGATGATAGCGCTTAGCTAACTGTGATTGCTCTACTAGTAGCGGCAAAGCGTCACTGTGTTTCTTAGCTCCTATCAAATAGCGCCCAACCCCTATGTTCACATAGTAGTTGAGTTCCGACCAACTATCGCCCTGCGCACACTCTGCGCCCAATTCGACTATTTCCTCGTAAACAGCCTTTGCGGCATCGAGCTTATTGATTAGCAGCAATAGCCGTATACGCTCACTCAGCATCGCAGCAACAAGGCGAGAATAATTGTCTTGTCGGCCTAAAGCTTCACCCTGTGCAAGTGTTTGCAGGGCTTTTTCAACGTCATTCTCATGAGCGGACAGCCTAGAAGACGCTTGATAGCTGAAAATAAGCGGCTCAATAATTGGCGACTCTTGGCGAACAACATCTTGATTCTTGAGTAGCTCTAAGGCTGTTGAAAACTGCCCCCATTCATAGTGGATATCCGCCATTAATGCACTCGGCACACTGAAAGGAATCCAACCTAGCCCAAATTTTTTATGTGCAACCTGTTGCGCCAATTGGTACTGCTTCATCGCCTCACCAAGTTGACCCGCGCGCCGATAACCCAATCCTCGAAATATATGAGAATATACGACGGCACGGAAATTATTGTCTATACTCGCGACTTCTTGATCTATTGCCAAACGATGGCCTTGGTCATACTTGCCCTCGTGCATCAGCGCATAAACGAGTGCGGTTCTATATGAGCTATGGAAAAAACTGTGTTCTGCAGGGATATCAACGGTTTCACTCTGCGCTAACAGAGAGATCTTTTCAGCATTATCTTCAACCGCAACTGTCACAGCATTAAGAGCCATGATATTGCTGTGCAGTTGGTCGTGCAGTTCCTGCTTCAATCCTTTCGCTTTTTCAATGTAACAATAAGCTGCGGATCCATCTCTATCGAAAGCGGCAACCCACCCCAAGCTCAATAGCAGCGCCGGCGAGCGTTCGACTAACTCATTAGGGAGGTTTTGAATCCATCGCTTTAGTGTCGATAGACGATGCCGAGACAACATTACTTCTAAATGATCCGCAATGGTTTGTCCCGCGACATCCCAATCACCTGCGGACTCCATATGATCAATAGCCTCAGCAATCAAACCACCATCAAGACACCATCGATAGGCTCTGCGGTGGACTTGGGTACGATTGACTGCAGAATCTTGTGTGAGCTTTGAACGCAGAAAGTCTCGAAAAAAATGATGATAACGATAGCAGCTTTGCTCTTCATCTAGACTAACCAAGAATAGGTTAGATTGCTGTATCTCAGATAAAAGCCTCTCACTATCATGGCCTTCTGTCACCACGTCACATAGCTCGGGCGTCAACACTTCCAGTATAGATGTTTCAACCAAAAACTTCTGCATCTCGTCCGGCAGTTTTACGAAAATGTCATGTTCTATGTACTCAGAGAAATCTCGCTGGCGACCAGAGAAACTTCGCATATACTCGTCAACATCTTTGGCAGCATTAATAGAAAGAGCCGCAATTTGAAGACCATTAATCCAACCATCAACTCGGTCCATCAAAGAAAAGATATCCACACTGGATAGTTTATCTGGACAGGTTAATGCCAATATTTTTTCTGCTTCTGAATGGCTAACTCTTAGGTCTTCACTGGTAATTTCAACCAACTTGGAGCGCGCCCGTAGTTTAGCAAAGGACGGAATGGAGGTTCGACTAGCGAGAACCAAATGTAAATTCTCAGGCCCACTCTCCAACAACTCGGAAACTACATATATAAACTCTTCGGAATTGGCTTGATGCAAATCGTCAAGAAACAAGGTTATGCTCTTATCCGACAACAGTATTTCATTGAGTAACGTTGTTAATATGACTCGATAAGAGACGCCTAAACCGGAATTCAATAAAGATTGGGTCAAATTCCCCAAGCTACCATGCATGGCTTGTAGTGAAGCTGTGACCCCTGCCAAAAAGTGTACTGCATCGCTATCATCCTCACTGACCGAAAGCCAGGCGACGTCTTTATCTTCGCTTTTCAAGCTCTTATATAACTGCACCAATAAACTGGTTTTTCCGTAACCAACGGGTGCCAGTACAAGCGAGTTCAAACGCACCTGCTCAGCTTTTTGTAATTGTGACAGGCTGGCTCGCTCTACCAGCCCGCTACCGCTCTGAGGGGGACGAGTTTTTATGAGATCTATAATGTAGCGCTGGTCAAATACTGTCATAGGCTGAGTATAGCGGTTGGTCACAGACACCATCAAGAGAGCAAATGGTTACCAATATCAGTTTTAGACGGCTCACCATTCCCTCCTATCGTTGCAGCAAGTCAGAGCGTTCCCAGATAGCAACACTGAACAACACCCGCTATTACTCGGCAGTATCCAGCTTAAGAATGAGCTTACCGAAGTTTTTCCCACTAAATAGAGCATTCAGTGTTTGTGGAAACTTCTCGATTCCCTCTCGGACATCCTCATGCGGGCAAATCAAATCCTCACTCAACCATCCGGAAAGAGCTTCAACAGCTTCACCATAGCGAGGCATATAATCCAGAACCACAAAACCCTCGAGCCTCGCTGACCGGTAAAGAATGGGAATGTAGTTTATCTGTGCCGACACGCTATCCGCGCAGTTGTATTGAGAAATTGCACCACAAATAACAACTCTTGCTCGATGAGATAGATGAAACAACGTCGCCTCGAGTAAGTCACCACCAACATTGTCAAAGAAAATATCAATACCCTCTGGACAAGCTCGTCCGAGCGCCGCACCAAGATCCTTTTCGGCCTTATAGTCAATTGCATCGTCAAAACCCAATACATCGGTGAGAAATTCACACTTTTCCCTCCCTCCGGCCACTCCGACGACTCTACAACCCTGCAACCGCCCAATCTGCCCCACCAACGCCCCAACGGCTCCAGCGGCGCCAGACACCAACAGTGTTTCGCCTTGTTTGGGCTGGCCAACGTCAAGCAACCCGAAGTAGGCGGTCATCCCTGGCATGCCCAACACGCCTAGCTGAGTGGTTAAAGCTGCAAGCTGAGGATCAATCACAGCTACCGAGGCGTCAGGTTGCAAAGTTGCATATTCTTGAACCCCGAACATACCACTCACAAAATCCCCGGTTTGATAAGCTTCGTGCTGACTTTCAAGCACCTGACCAATAGCTAGAGCGCGCATAGTTTCACCTATTGCCACTGGCGGAAGATAGGACTCTTGATCCGAAATCCAACCCCGCATAGCGGGATCGATTGAGACATAGCTTACTTTTACAAGAATTTCATTGGCATCAGGTGATCTGATAGCAGCCCTGTTCAGCTCCCAGGTCCCCTCGTCGGGCATCCCATCGGGACGACTCTTAAGCCTGATCCGTCGGTTTGACTTATTCAATGACATTCTCCTTCTAGAGTTACAACTCGGTGACTACCAAGGGTAGACAAGTAGCGGAAAGGTCACGCCACTACAAATAGTGGTGCCAGTTCTACCGATATGAGTGGGGTAAGTTCTAGGAGCCCGTTGAATAATCTACTCATCAAATTACCTATCTGGAGATATCTCATGTCCGTTGAAGCCGCAAAAACTGAATTCCTTATGACACTCAAAGGCAGCATATCGCTCACTGAGGGGGCACGGATCAATAACAAACTGATTTTTGAGGTGTCCAATGCCAGCTTTGAGGGTTCCGGTATTCGTGGCGAAGTTGTGGCGCCAGCAGGCGATTGGATTGATGTCATGCCGAACGGTACTTGGAAACTCGACGTGCGCATGAACGCTAAGCTCGATGATGGCAGCCTAGCCTATTTTCAGTACAACGGTATCGTATGCATGACAGAAGCTCTGATGGAGCGCGTAGCCAACGGCGAATGTTTGACTGGCGATGACATCTATTTCCGTAGCGCCCCGTACATTGAAACAAATTCCGAAAAGTACGCATGGCTCAATGAAATTGTCTGCGTTGGAAAACTCCGCACCTTTAACGGCGGAGACGTCGTTTACGATATCTTTAAAGTTCTATAGCTAAGCACAGGAACAATGATTCAGGTCTTACTCTACCTGTAGAAACCACACAATCGATCTAAGTAAAGGATCATTATGAGCTTTTCCGAAGCAGCGGAAGTTGAACGTTACATGCGCAGTGAAGCCGCTCTGCTTCTCGCACACGATGCCAGTGAATTTGTAACGGGCTTGCGAGAATCCGTCGATAGAATTTTTCTCAGTGCTGATAATAAACCGACCGCTATGCACAGTGTGTTAGAAATGGAACCCGGAACAAAGACAACCTCTACGGTTATCGATGGGATCGACTGTGAGTGGGTGTATGCCGATGGCGCCGATTTTAGTCAACGGCTGCTATATCTCCACGGGGGAGGAATGGTTGCCGGTTCCGCAAAAACTCACCGAGCAATGATATCCAGAATCGCAACGCGTACTAATACGGCTATATTGGTACCCAACTATCAATTAGCTCCCGAAAATCCATTCCCAGCGGCCCCAAAGGACGCTATCACGCTAGTCAACTGGCTTTGGAAAAACTCTCCACAAGGGCGTTCAGCAGCTCAAAAGTTGTTCTTGGCTGGTGATTCGGCCGGTGGTGGTTTGGTACTGTCGCTACTCGTCAATTACCGAAATGAATTCACCACAATGCCAGATGCTGCTGCAACTTTTTCCGCGGTCTGTGACTTTGGTGCCACCTCGCCCTCAATGACACTCAATGCCGAATCCGATGCCTTGCTATCAAAGGAAGCTATACAAGGATTAGGGCACATTTACGGAGATGGAGTTTCATTGTCCGACCCATTGATTTCTCCATTGAACGGAGATATTGACGGACTCCCTCCATTACATATGCAGGTGAGTGATTCTGAAGTTTTACTAAATGACACTTCACTATTTTTTGAAAAACACAAGGCGAACGGTGGTCTGGGAGAGCTTCGCATTTACTCAAATATGGTGCATGTATGGCAAGCATTCTCTCCCTATCTACCCGAGGCGAATGAAGCACTGGATGACCTAGCCAAGTTCTTTCATAAACATTAAACAATAAAACGAAATTAGAGACGATAAGTCGAGAGATGCTTTCTAAGTAGAGGATAGACTATGGATACCGTAGGAATTAATGTTGATTTCACCTCCCACGAAGAGAATGTTGCCGCCAATGGCGGACCGGGCGATTGGGCGGGTGTGAATCCGTTCGAACCTGATTATAGAGTAAACCCCTACCCCAAAATCAATGCATTACGAGAAAAAGAACCGGTTAATTTGACTCCAGCCAATACTTGGAGAATCTCTCGCTTCGATGACATAAACCATGTACTTCGAAATGCCAAAACCAGTCAAACGCTATCCAACGGAACATCTCCTGGCTTTAATCCACTCGACGACCGAGGCAGCTTCCACGATTTCATGTTAAACAAGGACGGAGAAAAGCATGCTCGCTTGCGTCAGCTGGTGGTACGTTCTTTGAATATGAAAACAGTGAAAAAGATGGAAGGATCGGTCGAACAGACCGTAAAGGAGATCATGGACAAAGCCATGGCTGAAGGGGGCTTAGACCTGATTAAGGACATGGCCATGGTAATTCCCTCTCGCATGGTCTGCTCTATCATCGGTATCCCAGAAGAAGATAGGGAGATGTTCGATCTGCTTACTGCGCAACGAACCAATGCCTTCTTTGGACGATTTTTGCCTGAAGAAAATCAACGCCTTACCGCCAAAGCGGGCAATGATATGGCTGATTATTTTGAAGAATTGATTAGAAAGAGACGAAAAAATCCGGGTGAAGATCTTGTCAGTGAGCTGTTGCTGTCCGCCAAACAAGACAGCGAAATTTCAGAATACGATCTAATCTCTCAAACCATCGGTCTAGTTATAGCCGGCTTTGAGACAACCATTGGTTTAATAGGAAATGGCACAAGAGCGCTATTGGAGAACCCCGATCAACTACAAATACTTAGGGATAATCCGAAAAAGGTCAATGCGGCAATTGAAGAGGGATTACGTTACGACACCCCGGTACATTTTATCTGGAGGGTACTAACCGAGCCCTTCGAGGTAGGAGGTAAGACTCTACCAAAAGACGCCGTTCTCTGGTTGCATCTTGCTGCCGGGAATCGAGATCCACGTCGTTTTGATGATCCCGATACATTCAATATATTGCGACAGAAAAATACCAATGTATCTTTCGGCGGAGGCGCACATTTCTGCTTAGGAAATCAGTTAGCACGCATGGAGGCACGCCATGCACTGCTTGAGTTTAGCGATCGGACCAAAGGCATCACCGTCACTCCCGGAGACATTATCTGGTCTCCCTCTTTCTTTAGAGTTATGGGGCATTACCCTCTAAATTTTTCGTAACTTTCTTATACACTGCCTGTAATCCTTAAGGCTCACTATCGTGGGCCTTGCTAACACAGAAACTAAATTTCACGTGGATAGAACTGGACAGCAGAACACCACACAACATCAGGAAGAAAACCATGTTACCCGCACAGATGATGACGCTGCCACTATCCATCACTTCAGTTATGACATTCGCAGAGAAGGCACATGCGGATTCTGAAATAGTCTCGGTTACTTACGACAACCACTGCCACCGCTATACCTACAGGGATGCGTTTCGTCGTGTTCGAAAGCTCGCCAACGCCCTGTCTGAAGCTGGCGTAGAACCAGGCGACAGAGTCGCCACTCTCGCGTGGAATGACCACCGTCATTTCGAACTCTATTACGCCATCCCATGCATGGGAGCCGTGTGCCATACAATAAATCCGAGACTGTTTACCGAGCAAGTGGAGTACATTGTCAATCACGCAAAAAATGAGTTGCTGTTTGTTGACCCAGTATTCCTTCCGTTAGTAGAAACACTGATGGAAAGCGACACCAGCTTGAAGCAAGTCGTGCTGCTCACAGACATGAACAACGTTCCGGAAACGACGCTGCGCAATGTCATCGATTATGAGACTTTTATCGACACTCAGCCAGAAGTATTCGAGTGGCCTGAAATCGACGAAAATTCGGCAAGTGGACTTTGCTACACGTCAGGAACCACTGGTAATCCAAAGGGTGTACTCTATAGCCATCGCTCTTCACTGCTGCACGCCTATGCAGCAATCACCCCCGACGTCATGTGCCTATCCAGTCATGATGTCGTGCTGCCAATTGTACCGATGTTCCATGTAAACGCATGGAGCTTGCCTTACGCGGCCCCGATGGTTGGCTGTAAACTTGTGCTTCCAGGCAGTCAAATGGGTGATAGTGAAACTCTACAACATCTCATCGAGCAGGAGGGAGTCACCATTTCTGCTGGAGTTCCTACGATATGGTTGGCTCTTCTAGATTATCTACGTACGCACAAGAAATCGGTAGAAAGCCTCAACCGAGTGGTGGTTGGTGGAGCAGCATGTCCTCTGTCTATCATGGATGAGTTCGAAACACTCCATGGAGTAAAGACGCTACAAGGTTGGGGCATGACAGAAACCAGCCCCCTAGGTGTCTTTAATACGCTGAAAGCTGGTATGTGTGATTTACCTAAAGAAAAACTAGACACGGTTCGAGTCAAACAAGGTCGCCCCATCTTTGGCGTCGACATACGAATTGTTGATGAGAAAGGAAATGAACAACCTTGGGATGGCGAATCTACCGGCGAAGTACAAGTTAAAGGAAACTGGGTTTGTCATAGTTATTATAAACAAGAAGATAGCTCTCCCGTGGATAAAGATGGCTATTTCCCCACAGGGGACGTCGCCAGCATAGATTCGCAAGGCTATATGCGCATTACCGATCGAATTAAAGACGTGATCAAATCCGGGGGGGAATGGATCAGCTCTATAGATTTAGAGAACGCAGCCATGAGCCATCCGGCGGTTGCTGAAGCTGCCGTTATTGGTGTTCCTCATTCACGTTGGACCGAGCGCCCGCTACTCGTCGTAAAAATGGCTGCCAATCAAGAAGCTTGTAGAGATGAAATTCTATCCTCACTGGAAGGTAAAGTTGCCAAATGGTGGATTCCCGATGACATACAGTTCGTAGAGGATATTCCACATACTGCCACTGGAAAAATAAGTAAAAAAGATCTTCGTGTCCAGTTCGCAGATTACTCTGCGGGCTAGTCCGTATTGTGCCTCTAAAATATTTTCGAAATTTCTCCAGATCAATTCCACAAGCCTATTGAGTATCTCTCATACCAACTCTAATGACCTATCAAGCTAGAACTTCTCTTGGCACTATTCCGACCCGTAAGGGTCGGCTTTTTCCTATATTCCAATCTATTGTAAACACTACTTGCTATTCACACCTGAGCATAGTTCGAACGAGCTTTTAGTCCTATTGGCATAAGCCACCAGTGACAACATCACCGGCACCTCCACCAAAACACCCACCACCGTCGCTAGAGCGGCTCCGGAATGCAGCCCGAACAGGGAGATTGAAATCGCAACGGCCAATTCAAAGAAGTTACTGGTGCCTATCAAGGCCGCCGGAGCGGCAATGTTATGCGGTAGCGTAATTCGTTTTGCGAGAGAGTAAGTGAGAAAGAAAATACCATAACTTTGCAACAATAAAGGAACCGCAATTAACGCGATCACCTGCGGATTGTCAACGATGGTATTGGCTTGAATACCAAACAAAAGAACAACCGTCGCCAAGAGACCAATGATCGTTAAGGGCTTTAATCGATGAACAAATGCATCGGTGCGCTGCCCCAGTACTTTTCGCGTAATCAAACCCGCCACCAGAGGAATCACAATGTACAAGACCACGGAAAAGAACAGCGTCTCCCACGGCACNGTAATATTAGTAACACCCAGCAAAAACGCGGCGATAGGCGTGAAAGCAAATATCATGATGATGTCATTGGCGGAGACCTGAACCAGCGTATAGTTTGGATCGCCATTGGTGAGCTTACTCCAAACGAACACCATGGCCGTGCAGGGCGCGACGCCGAGTAAAATCAAACCGGCAATGTATTCGGTGGCATCTTCTGGACTGACCAAATCACGAAAGACATAGTGAAAGAATAACCACCCCAAGATGGCCATGGTAAACGGTTTCACCAGCCAGTTAACCGCAATCGTTAGCAGTAGTCCTTTGGGCTGGCTGCCTACATTCTTCAACGACGAAAAATCCACCTGAATCATCATCGGGTAGATCATTAACCAAATAAGCACAGCAATCACTAGATTGACGTGAGCAACTTCTAATTTAGAAACATAGAGAAAAGCGTCCGGTATCTGAGTACCCAATAGCACACCACTGGCAATACAGATTGCCACCCAGACGCTTAAGTAGCGTTCGAAAATCCCCATTGATCATACCTATTCATAAACTAGAACCAATCTTAATAAAGCGATAGCAGTAATACGATAAAAGCAGATGNCTCNATCNATAGAAGGGATCAGCGTCATCAGCTTTGTCGATTTACACGCTGGNCTCAAGAATCTACGAAAACGAACTATACAGCCCATAGATAGTAGAGTAGCAGCATTCCAATCTAGACACTTGATGCAAGATAAGTCGAACACGAATATTTGAATATAAGAAGAGTAATTTGATGTAATGCAATTCCATTTAGGTCCACTTTCAGATAGCGCGACATCNCAGGGATAGAAATTCCCTCATTCAACCTGAGCGTTAAACATCGTGTGCCATTCTGGCTGTTCGGAATCCGCCCCCTCCATATGGAGGTGGCGCCAATAGCCTCGAATGTTAGCCTGCCGGTATAAATTGTGTTGATAGAAACCCATTGATTACTGAGAGGCTGTCATGTCTGAGATCCTGACTCCACCCGGAGACTCCTTTAATTGGCCCATGCTGCGCATGTCCTACTTAACCCACCCTGAAAACATCGCCCAGTTGTTGCCCCCTTGTTTCGAGCCCTCAGATACTCCACATGTGATGTTGACCGCCTACAACTTTCCTATCAACAACTGGCCAGAACACGGTTTGGTGACTAAGGTGGCTGCCAAGTACAAAGGCGTTGAAGGTTGGTTTTGCCTAGGTTATGCCATCGACAAAGAAGCGGAAGTATTCCAAAGCCAAGAGCGATTTGGCCAACCGAAGTACCCCGCCGAAGTCGCTTTCCATCGCATGGGTAGTGAAGTGGCCTGCCGAGCAATTCACCAGAAGTACACCTTCTTAGAATTCTCTGGGGAAATTAAGGAAGAGCTGGATAAGCCTGAATTCGACGATAACGAATGGTGGTTAAAGTACTCTCGCAAGGTCAATATCTTTGAGCCTGGCTTTGATTTTCCACCTCANGTGGTCAAAGTAGAAGCCCGTTTCGGTACCGTATCTCGCTATCGAGTTGACGGCACCTTGAAACTCATCGAAAGCCCTTGGGATCCCATCGCTCAGCGCCTGCCGATTGCGGGAGAAGTCGAAGCAGATTTGTGGACACCCGAGTTCATTACACGCTCAGTGACCATGGATGACGAACCCATTGATGCCGATGCCTTCGAGCCGTTTGCGGATACTATCGGCAACTCTCGTTGGCCCGGCGTTAGTGGCGGCCCTATGCCCCTATAATGTGAGGAACTCTCGCGAGGCAATCGGGCTCAAGCCCTGCCTCGTGTTTTCTATAGTGGCTTTCGTTGGAAAGCTCTATCAATAGAAGGAGTATCGAAGGCTTGGGATACCGGCACCGAGTGCGATTCACTCTATTTTTGTTGTCAGGTAGAGCTTGATGCTTTCAAGCTCCGCGTGACGAGACATCCAATCCTTAAACTGATCCACCTTATCAAAATCGTCCGTCCCCAATATCTTTTCAAAACGCGTCTTAAAGTGTTGTTCTTGGCGCTCTCTACGTACGTTTCGCTGCCAAGCATCGGTAAATATCTTCGGCAATTGATTGTGTAGATCCAACTGTTTCAGTAGACGCCACTCTCCCTTGTCGAGCCACGCCTCATCACACCCCGCACAGAGGTCGAGCCGATTGCTCTCACCCGAGCCTATGTTGAATTTGGTCATAAACCGTGAACACTTCGGACAGGTTTTGGCGTTGCTGCTGTCTTCCACCTGTTCAATTTCTTCACCCGCTTCCAGCGAAGGTTGATTTTGATCGTTCCAAAAGCGATAGTTCATCAATGACAATAGTGCGCCTTCACACTTGTTGCACACTCCTGCAAGGAGGCCCTGCTCAATTTCCTTCGGCTCTAACTTGTAACCTCGACACTGCGGACAATCCATAATCTCTCTCCTTATCGATCGATGAAAACACGGTTCATGGTTTGATACTTAGTCTTTGGGTAAACAACAGTGCTTGTAGCGCTTTCCACTGCCGCAAGGGCAGGCAGACTTTTTCCTGGGTTTTATGTCCTTCGAAATTGCCATCACATCCTGTTGATAAAAATCAGTCAACGACTGAAACAGTTCAGGGTGCTTGTTTTTCATCATCTTAGGACGCTCAAAAAAGTACTCAGAGGCCACTGCAAAAAATTCTGCGCGATTGGTGGCGCCATACTGACGAATATTGCTTTTCTTGCGATGGATGGCTTCGACTTTGTGCGCCACCAAATCAAACCAAGGTATAGAGAACGAGTATTCCTTGAATCGCTCCGGGTAACCGTCACACTCGCCATCGGCCATATCCACCAGATGAACAAATTCGTGTATGCCGACGTTCTGTTTATCACGACTGTTTTCGAAACCTTGATACAGCGCCGGTTTACATAGAGCCATCTTGCCTGACATGGGCCCCGTGCCCACCATACCGGTTATAACGGAGTCTGGCTGACCGCACTCGAAGCGTTCGTTAAAGGCAGCCGGCAAGAGATAGACGGCGCTGAGATTGAAATAGTGCCACTTGGGAAATCCCCAAACAGGAATGATAGCGCTGGCCGCCACCAACAATCGGTCTTCATCCGCGACCTCAAACTGGCCAGCCTCTACCGCGGTTGTCTGCAAAAAAAGTATGATTCTCTGCTCGAATAAACGGCGCTCCNTTTNCTCTAGAGTGCGGTAAAACGNCACCTTATCCATCAAAAAATGAGACCACTCAGGGCGCCACTCAACGGGCTCGGCCTCCCTAGCTCCCCACAATTGATTCCATACTNTGCTAATCCAATTCATCATTGACTGTCTTTCCCTGATCATCNATTACTGTCCCTTCTGAAGACTTTTGTATACGAGAAAACAAACAACACTCCCGAAAGGGCTCCAAAAAGATGAGCTTCAAAGGATATCCGAGACTCTGTCGGCAACACCCCGTAGATCATACCGCCGTAGAAAATCAATGTGACCAGTGCAAGAACAATATTGATNACCCTGCGATCAAACCAAGCCATNGCCACGTTGACNCTCCACAGACCAAAAATCCACCCACTGGCCCCTATATGAAATCCATCTCTCGCAAACAGCCATATNAGNAAGCCGCTAAACACAATGATAAAAANGCTGGAGGACAGAAAGAACCTTAGTGATCGAATAAGAATCAATCCACTGAGCACTGACAAAGCCAGTAGGTTATTCATTAAATGCTCTAGGCTTCCGTGCACAAAGGGAGCCGTAAAAATATGAGGCAAACTTGATGGATCTCTTGGAAGAATGCCCAATTGATTGAGCTGACCAGATAACATCATGTTGATAAGGTGAACGCCAATAACAACACTCATCAAACCAACAATGACTTTTACGCGCAGCCATATTGTCTTAGNCATAAGATCCACAACGGGGTTTTAGCGATTCACTAGGTAATAGAACCACTAAAACCTCACTCAATGGGCTCAACATGCCTAGCTGGCAGGCTTATGGGTCGTACTCTTTACGACCGATTCCAGCTCTCGCAATTGCAATGCGATATCTTTCATCTTGTCGTGTGTACGCAGATCGATCTCAAGTTTTTTGTCCATACTGCGGACCAACGGAAAAATACTATGCTCCATCGTGTCCGCCAGCACCGTAAGCACTTTATCCAACCCTGGCACAGGCTGATTGACGACCTCCACNCTGGGGGTATTTTTCTCTACCGCAGCGGTAAGACCTTCAATCATAGACATAAGCGCCTTGGTTTCATCACTTCTGTCAGCAGGCTGATCAACTGTGGATTGAATTGCCCTATCTGCTGTTTGACCCAGCCCTTCAATNCTCCCAACCAGATCAACCAATTGCGCAACCACCTTTCCACCTACGTCGGAGTCATCGCCGCCCATGGCTTTGTTGCGAAGGAAATCTCTCTTGATTTCACCCCACCGTGCCGACTGCTCTTCGGTCATATTCCCGCGAAGCTCCGCCAACTTAAGCAAGTTGTCTTCAGCTCCGGTGGTTAATAACTGCGCCTCGCCCAGATAGTGATCTTCAATCATTTGCAGCATTTCTTTTTCGTTCATCACTGCGGATATCTTTTCGGTCATCTTATTCATGTTGCGATAACTACCCTGCAACTTAAATGAGGGTTCCGTGCGATANTGATCATTCTGAGCGGCCGATGCGATGTACTGCATATTTATTTTGAGAACAACATCCTGAACCACCATCATCTTCTTAAGGACTTCGGTAATTTCATTGATTTCAGCACCGCTGTATTGATGGCTTAAATCGGTAGTTGCGATATCTTTTCCTTTGGCAAGATCGATGAGNTTGTAAACATCTCCCATTTCTCTCACCGCCATAGGTGCCAATACGGGGTTGGAGGTGAGCGAGTTTTCAATGTAGCTGAGTGCAAATTGCTCATCCATGCCGCCCAATATATCGCCCAGATTGTAAATATCTGCACGGTTGGCCAGCATATCGGGAATTTTGAAAGCCTCGCCCGACTCTGTATAAGGGTTGCCGGCCATGACCACACAAAATTTTCGACCNCGCATATCGTAGGTCTTGGTTTTGCCNTTCCAAACACCATCCACCCGTCGAGTNCCNTCACACAAGGAAATGAACTTCTGTAAGAACTCCGGATGGGTGTGTTGTATATCGTCGAGATACAGCATCACATTGTTGCCCATCTCTAGGGCTAGATTGAGTTTCTCCAGTTCATTTCTGGCGGTGGCGTTGGGCGCTTGATCCGGATCTAGAGAAAGTNCATCGTGTCCCAGAGACGGACAGTTGATTTTCATAAAGATCAATCCGAGTCGATTGGCCACATACTCCATCAAGGTGGTTTTACCGTAACCCGGAGGCGAGATCATCATCAACAATCCCATCAAGTCGGTGCGTTTATCCTCACCCACTGTGCCCATTTGCTTGGCTAAGTTATCTCCAATTAACGGTAGATAAGATTCGTTGATCAATCGGTTGCGCACGAACGAACTTAACGGACGCGCCTTAAATTCATCCAACCTCAACGCATCGCGTTCGGAAGTGATCACCTGTTGCCGCACTTCCAAATAGCGGTGGTACGCAGGCACCACATCAAAGCGATGCCGCTCCATTCTTTGCAAATAGGAATCGAGAGAGAAGGACAAGCGCTGCTCACTAATCGTGGGATGGTCGCCCAACAGNCCTTCGATGCTGAGTTCCAAATCNANTTCAGTAAANCGCCGATCCAAACGCTCGTCGGCATTGATAAAGGCTANGGCTTCAGGGATGTACTTGGAGAGTTGATGCAGTTGCTTTTCTTCCACAAGCGCGGTTAACCATGCCGANGTTAAGTTCCAGCGCTCAGCCGGCCAACCCATCATTTTCTCAAGCGCCATCTGATANCGACGCCAAGTCGCNTCATCCATAGAGCGCTTGAGNTCTTCAACCAAGTGCGTGGCGTACTTACTACCGATGAATTCGATCCGATCACGCCCTAGTTCGCCGACCAAATAATCAGACGCCCTGCGAATATCCANTGCNNTCACNGGNAGNGGNTGCNGTGCGANAAAATCCNTCAATGCCGCACGAACTTCTTGCGCCAGCAACTCCAACGCTTGTGTACTGGAAAAGACCGACTGCATTTGCGCAGCGGACTGAGCTCGCTCGGGCCAAGTACTGTAGGACAAAGCCTCACTGTCTGCGCCCGGCTTGGATCTGGCTTTCGCCGTACTCTTGATATTTGCCCAGAATATTTGGGCCAGCCCTCGACTGAGGGGGTCGTATTTGAGTAAATCCGCGCGACCAAGTGCCGGCAGGAGCGTCTTTAGAAGTAACACCGCATCATGATCATGAATGCCCTTTTCATAGCCCTCCTTGTAGCGAGGACCAGCGAAATCTCGCACCAGCTGAGTAATCGAAGCCTCATCTACCAGAGCGGCCTGTAGGCCCTTCATGGTTAACCCGGAAGAATGTGATGTAGCAGCCTCGAGAATCAGCGACGCTAAATATTCACCGCGATAAACCTCCGCTGTCTCAGACTCAAGAGACATTTCCCAGTAGTCTTTGAGCCCCACCAAATCTGGGTGCGTGATCGGCTCATAATAATCGGTTCCGGTGAGATGAATATTGAGTTCGCCGTCTCGCGGAATAATGGTCAAGTCCAATTCTTGAGTATTGACAGAGAACTTGTGTCTCGGCCCCAATTTGATGATGTTACCACCATCTTCATAGATATCGGTTTTGTCTCGCAAAGAGCGCAGTGCTTGCTCTTTTATCGCTTTAAAACGCGACTCAATATCATCGGCTTTAACCGCGCTATCGAGATCTCTGAGCTGCTCAACTAACTCACGAACTTTAGTGACCAAAGTATCAGAGGCGAAATAGGTATTGAGTTCATCGGCTTCAGAGAATTTAAGTGAACGCTTTTCGATACTCGAAAGAATACGACCTGCGGCATCGGTGACCGATTGGGCCTTACGTTGACGCTCATCCATCAACTGTTGCTTGTGACTTTCGAAGGATTCGTAGATCTCTTCGCGCTTATCTAGGATGTCTGCGAGAAACTGATCGAACTCACTGAACTGGCTTTCCAGCTCTTCGAGCTGAACCAATAGTCTTGATAGCTGCTCGTCGCATTTTTCCGGAGTTGTGGCCAAACCCAAAGCGTTAGTGATGCTTTGCGAAAAGAGCTTAAACTGAGCGCCAAATTGAGCAATAGCCTCTGCTGACCCTAAGCTCTTTTGCTTGTGCTTGGCGCTGGCTTTACTTTGATTGAGTTTCGAATAAACCTGAGAGATGGCATCAATAATACGAGTTCGAACCGTAGCATCATCAACTTTGAGAGACCCCATTAATTCGGACAATAGATCCAGACCAGACGCTGTACCCTCAATAGTTTCAATCAGCGGCGACAGCTCCGCGATGGTCTCTGCATTTTCGACCTCGTGATTGAGGTCATCTATTTTGCTCAAGTAGGGTTCGAGCGCCTTATCATCGGACAAGAAATCAACCGTCTGTTGACTCAAGCTGGCGTCCAGTTCTTGCAGCTCAGCATCCAGCTTTTCTATACGCTGAAGATCAATGTAGCGATGATCCTTAATGGTCACCAGATGCCCACGCTGACGACGTAACCCACCTAACGCCGCCACATATTCTTCGGCTGTATTCCAGTTCTCTGGCCGCACCGACTGAATCAATTCTTGTTGAAGACGTTCGGCCTCAACCATGGTCTTCTTAGATTGAGAACGTATGCTCTCGACTTTTTCAAATTCGTCAATGACCAGTTCGGCGGTTTTTGCAATCTCGTGAACGACAGAGGCAATACCTTGCGCCTGCTCTTCTTCGACCCAATAGTGATCATCGAAGATCTTCTTGGCGGATTTACTGAGCTCTTCATAGAGGCGAGAAGTCACCGTTTGATTGCCGATCATTCGACAAATACTGTAGAGATCCGAAACTCCGCGCACTAATTCAGCATTGCCGATGCGCCCATAAAAGCTCTGACTGGCCGGCGCTTTACTAGCAAATTCGGCGCTAACGTAAGGGGTTTGCCACAACTGCATAGGGTGAACTCGGGTCGGCTCACTTTCGGCCGAAAAAATCACCAAGCGGCCATCTTCTGCCAAGGCATAGCCATGTCCGTAGATTGGGTTTTGCAGGGCCTTTTCGATGAGGTTGTAGGCAAACAAGCCAACAATCCCTTCTTCCGGCTCATAAAAGACATAGAGGACATCTTCACCGTTGGGTGAGCGAATTTTCCGCTTGAACTTTAAGCCTTGCGCTTCTTCATCAAAGGCCTTGTATTCGCCCGTTTGAAGATAGTAGCCACCAGGAAAAATAATGCCGTGATCTTCAGGCAGCTGCACGCAGGACTCACCCAATGCATCGATACGCAGTACATCTTGAGTCATGGTGTTGTAGATAAGGTAACGCCACTGCTCTTCGCGATAGGGCAGTATCTTAAGCAGTATCAAACTGCCCACCGAGGCGTAAAAGACATCGGCGTCATCAAGCGATTGAGTTTTGTCTTCAACGCTTTCTTGATAGATACCCAAGCCGTCTTCGGTATTGTTTTCCACCTTAACGGTAAGATCACCACCTACAGTTTCGACGAACACGGAATCCAGAATATTGATGTGAGGGTGACGGCCGTGGACGGTATCTTCTCGCGTGGTTTCAGTCCATTCAAAATCATAGGCCGGCGGCAGCTGAATATCACGCTCGCCGCGATTGTCGATGTATTTTATTTCACTGCCGTCAGCGGAAATAGACCAACGGAAAACACGCATATCCTCTAAGCGTTCACCGATCTGAAAGCCCGCCAGCAACTTACCATTCTTTATCGTCAGCTCTACCAGTTTGGTATGCTTGTAGTACCGATAAAGTTCATCGAAATCATTGACAAAACCGCTTTCTGACAGAAATGTTCCGGCCATCGATACCGGTTCCATTTCAAANCCAGATTCGCTCTCACGAGCATCAAACAGAGCNAAAACGTCTTCNATTTTNGTTTCTTTTTTCAAACCAATAAAGACNTTGTAACCGAACAATANATGCCCGCCCACCTGNACGATATCGCGAGCAATGCAGTTGTTCTCGGTACGAACCCTGACACGAGCCAGAACACTCATGTCAGAGCTTCCGAACTCATTCAGCCTAGATTGATTGAGCTCATGGACCTGTGTATCAAGCTGTCGCCCCTGTTCGAGCAATCGCTTTTTGATGATGTCGTAGGCGCCGCCTTCAGCTACGGCAGCATCTACAATATCCGTCGCCAATTCGGTAGATTTATCTTGCTGCACCATTTCAGCATTCCTTTTGCCACTCAGATCGATTCAACAGTGGGAGTAGATAACTCTACGCCCTCCTAGGGAGATCCGACCTTGATAAAGAATGGGGGAGCAAGCCCCCACCGCAGAGAATCATTGAAACAGATCGTTATAGATCTGTGGATTCTTTGTCCGCTGGAGCAGATGCCTTACCCTCTACTACACGATTGATCAACGCAGAGACAACACCACTCTTCTCAGCTAAACCATCGACGGCCTTACCAATGGAGAGAGACTTGGCAAAGTTGTCAAAGAAGTGATCTTCACCGCCAACAATATCAATCTTCGCCTTCTGCAAGGCGACGGCAAGGACTTCGGCGTTCTCTTTCGCAATATCTTTACCAGCATCTATGGACGCTAGCGCTTCCTTCAAGGCAGTGTCTAAGCCCATGCGATATTCTTCGTGCGCGCGAGCATCTTCGCTCATACTGTTCATTGCTTCGAACTTATCCACAAGACCATCTGCTTCTGCCTTGAATTGCTCGCGAGTGACTTCGGCGCTGGCCATACCAATCTCTTTCGCCGCGCGAGCCTCAGAATCACCCTTCGCAGCAATAACTTCAGCTTCTGCCTTGCCCGTTTCTAGATGAGCACTAGCTTCTGCATCACCTTTGGCACGCACCACGCTCGCCTCGGCCACACCCTCTTTCTCGAGTGCATCGGCTTTGGCTTCTTGAACCTTGGCATCAGCCAAACCAGGTGCTGCGCGTTCAGCCTGTACGCCTTCAGCCAATTTCTTCTTGGCGTCGGCCTCTTTGGCAGCCGCTTCAAGATCTGCCTGAGCAATGGTAGTAATTTCAACCGCCTTATGTTTCGCCGACAGTTCTTCTGCCTCTGCAGCCTTGACCTGTTTAACTTTATCTTCTTCCGCCACGGCTTCAGCGGCAAGCACCTGAGTTTGCTTGGCTCGATCGGCCTCAGAAACTTCACGCACCTCTTTGATACGCTCTTCTTCAATAGCAACGGTCTTATCGACAGCAACACGCTCACGAATCACATTCGCAATTTCTTTCTTTTCCACTTCCAACGCTTTTTCGGCTTCGATACGTTGAATCTCTACTTCTCGCTCGCGGGATACGATCTCCAAATCACGGGCACGAGTCACTTTTTCTTCTTCGATGGCCACTGCACGCTGACGATTTTGCTCAGCCACTTCAATCTCACGTTTTTGGTTCTCCGCTTGAACTTGAAGATCCTGCTCAACCTGAATGGTGGTTGCCTCGGCTTTACGACGCTCTTCTTCTTGAACCTTTTTGGTCTCCGCCTCTTCGCGTGCCCGGATGGTTGCGACCTCTCGCTCTTGCTTGGCCTCAGCATCGGATTGCTGGCGCTCTAGCTCCAGCATTGCCTCAACGGTTTCCACGTTTTTCTTTTTGATCGCCAACTCTTCGTCACGCTCCAACACATTGGTTCGAACATTCTGCGCTGCGGTGAGCTCGGTGATTTTTTTGATGCCTTCAGCATCGAGAATATTGGTAGGATCAAGCGAAGCCTTGGGGGTTTGCTCAAGATAATCGATAGCGACATCTTCCAGCACGTAGCCGTTTAAGTCATCACCAATAACTTCAATGATTTTTTCTCGGAATTCTTGTCGGTTTTCAAACAGCTGAACAAACTCGATTTGTTTGCCTACGGTTTTCAGCGCTTCTGAGAACTTCGCGGAGAAGAGTGAATCCACGGCGTCTTTATCTGAGGCCCGCTCAGCACCGACTGACTTGGCAACTTTTAGCACATCTTCTGCGGTCTCGTTAACTCGCAGGTAAAAGGCCACGGTTATATCGGCTCGCATATTGTCTTTACAAATCAAGCCATCGTTGCCGCGACGATCCACATCCAACGTAATCAATGAAACTTTCATTAACTCCTTTTTGTAGATAATGGGAAAGACGATGGCACCGGTAAAGGATACTTTGGGAACGGACCCTAAGCCATTGACAATAAGGGCTGTGCCCTGGGGCACTTTGACATACCAAGCCTTTATAATTGCTAGTATCGCCATGATGATCGCGAATACTGCGCCCACTAAGATTAAAACTGGCATAATTCCTGATAGATCCGCCATAACACCTACTCCATTTATTTAAATCTAATGTTTATTGAGTAAACTCTTGCTCAGAGATTACTCGATATGCGTTTTGATCTTCGACGTACTCCAAGAGTGCAACGCGATCGTTTTTCTTAAAACGCTCTCCATTGGTGGCTCTCACTTTGAGGATAAGACCTGCACCACCATCTTCGAGAACGGCCTCACCAAAGCTTTCGTCGACGCGAGAGGTACGCACGACGGCGATCTGCCCCAACACCAACTTTTCTGTACTTTGCTCCATTTTCTTAAACAACGGCCGCAACGGACGAATAAGAAATGAGGTTATCTTTGCCGCAACCAATAAGGCCACAACAAACACCACGACTCCGTAGACGACACCAATAATCCCACCCTCGAACACGCCGCCAAAGAAATAGACCGCATAATAAGAAATGAACCAACCAAACAGCGTGAGAATTGAAAAGGTGATGGTAACGGGAACGCCGTGTAAGCCAAACTTCATAATCAGCCCGGCAATGGCATCGGGTGTTGCGTGATCGACATCCATATCAAGATCAGGTAGATCTAACGCATCAATCTCAACAAAACCCAATACCGCCACCAACCAGAACAGCATGCAGAGCAACAGAAAGAAGGTAAAGATTACGGTGGGAAATGAGGATACCGTTTGATAAAACGGATCCATTTTCTCGCTGAGTAATACGGCAAACATCTCGCTCTCCCTAGTCTACAATGCTTGCGCAGTGTTAACTGCGCTTATTTTTTAATCGCTCGAGTATATCATCAGCGCTGGCGGCTGAAGAAGTAATTCCGGCCTCTTCCAATTTGGTTTGCAGAGATTCGTCACCAGCATCTTCTGCCAAGTCGCTCGCCGCAGACATCTGCGCCTCTTTCAGAGCCTGCTTTTCTTTGATCCGCTCAAGTGAATCCATCGCAGTCCTCATTTTCGAGTTAGAACCACTGTGCCTATCCGCAACCGCAGCCTGCGCACGCTGGACATTTTCCGTTGCCTTCACAGTGTCAATTTGCTGCTTTAAGCGCTTGAGATTATGTTCGGTTTGTTTGATCGCCGCCCTCAGCTTTCCGGCACTCGCTGCGTAACCTTCAGCGGCTTCTTTTTCCTGCTCATAGCGCCCTTCTAGCCCGGCAATTTTCTCAGCCACTTCGCGCGCCAGCGCATCATCGCCTTTTTCAAGCGCCTTGATGGCATAACCTTCATGCTCAGTGATTTGCGCTTGAACGGTAGACTGCTTTTCTTCGGCCAGCTTTTGGTGAGCCATAATTTCGGCCAAGCTGTTTTTCGAGAGCTTTAACTCTTCTGCCGCATCTCGCACCTCCTGATCGAGAATCCGCAACGCCTGACTGTCGACGACGGCCTCACCCGCCTCATTAATACCACCACGTAAAGCGGTCATCATTTTTGCCCATATATTCATTGTCCTGCTCCTATTTGACTAGCTTGCTGCAACTGGAATGGATAAGAATTCACTGTAAGCCTCGGTGGCCTGAATAACATTGCTGGCCAAGACCTCAATTTCAAACACAACGTTGTGAAGGATTGACGTAGAACTCAATGCGCCAAACATTAGATAATAGTCACCATCAGCCCCCATACTGTCTAAGCTGATGGTGGACAAAGGAAAGTACTTATGGGTTCTGAGCACCGCCTCATTAAAGCCGGCGACGTCTTTCACCTCAGCAACAGACCACAACACTGACTCCACTATAATCTGCTCGCCCGAGACAGTGAGAAACAGCGGCAAATCACCGTATTCACCCATCACCACATGCAGCGCAGGCTCAACGCCATCAATTAACTCAATCGTCGCCTGCCCGCCTGAAAAGAGATCTGCCTCCTTCAAAGCCTCGTACAGACTGACTGTCGTCCAAGCATTTATTTTATCCGTCATAGCAATTTCTCCATTTGACCTATTTACCCCTTCCGGCACCCGCAGCTGCTTTTCTAATACAGACAGCTGCTTTGCGTTCTCAGGGAGGATCCATACCTCTTTTTTAACCAGCCCCTGCTCTCGCAGTCGCTTTCGATATTCACGTTGATAATGTGCGGATGATTTCGTATTCATGTGTCCAACTCTATTTTATTACATGTAATTCGTCAACAAAATTACATGTAACGTAAAGTTAATCTGTAACCTGTTGAAAAATATAAACTTATTGGACTAATAACTGACTCCACCGTGAAGAATCGATAGATATTCAATAATAATTTAGACGTGACAGCTATCCAACCGTCCGTTTTCTCCTCCCGAAATTCTCAGCATCGCCATTGTTGCGTTTATCCCACCGCCCATAAAAAAGGGCCGCCCATATGCAGCCCTTTGATCTCTTGCTGATGGACTAGCGTTACATTCCAGAATTCATCGCTAGATGCACCCATATGCTGGCGCCGTAGCCAACAGCAATTACCGGGGTCCATTTCAGGTGACTGAAGAAGGTGTAGTAACCTCGAGCCTGCCCCATCAGAGCCACACCCGCAGCGGAGCCCACGGACAACATGCTGCCACCGACGCCGGCGGTCAGCGCGACCAACAACCATTGAGTCAGATCCATCTCTGGCATCATCTGCAATACCGCCACCATCACTGGGATATTATCGATGAGTGCCGACATGATACCGACCATAATATTGGCCCAGGTTGGCCCTAACTCGGTGTACATGGCACCAGAAAGTAGATCTAAGTAGCCCACAAATCCCAATCCGCCAACACACATAATCACACCAAAGAAGAACAATAGAGTATCCCACTCGGCGCGCGCCACCTCATTAAAGACATCGAACACCAAGTCGGTATCGTCGCTGGGATGAGTGATTCGCAAACAATAGCCAAAGATCGCCAAAGCAGACATACCGGTCATCATGCCCAGGAAAGGCGGTAGATGTAGGAAGTTGTGAAAACTCACCGCAGTCGCAACCGTCGCCACGAACAAACCGATAACACCCCAAGCACCGCGCTTCATGACCACTTCTTCAGATTCAGCCTGAGGCGACTTATTCTCAATAGTCAAAGACATCACCGCAGCAGGGATTAGGAAGTTCACCAACGAGGGTACAAACAAGTGAAAGAAGCTATTGAAATCAACGACACCACTTTGCCACAACATCAAGGTGGTGATATCACCAAACGGACTGAAAGCACCACCGGCGTTAGCAGCCACCACAATATTGACACAGGATATACCGATAAAACGCGCATCTCCTTTGCCCACCGCCATGACCACTGCACACATCACCAACGCGGCGGTGAGATTGTCGATAATGGGAGACAAACAAAACGCCAGCCCACCCGTTATCCAAAAGAGACTGCGATACCCCAATCCGAGATTGATCAAGAAGGAGCGTAGTTTATCGAAGACTCGGCGCTCTATCATGGTGTTGACGAACGTCATTGCCGCCAAGAGAAATAGGGACAACTCAGAAAACTCTACCAAAAAGTGTTTGACCGCTTCTTCGGCTTCGGTGACGTGCCCCATCGACGCAAATTTCCAAGCAATCACCGCCCAAATAACACCCGCAGCAAAGATCACAGCTTTCGATTTCCGCATGTGAGTGAACTCTTCACCGACGACGAAAAAATATGAGATGGCGAAGCACACTAAAGAAAAGATGCCCACCCAATGCGCTGTTAAATCCATGACGACCTCCAATAACTGTAGTTTGAACTTGAGTATAAAGAGAGGACGACTCCTACTCTGTGCACTAACACAGACTGAAAGTGTGTTTCTTGCAACAGAGAAAACAAAGATCTATAAAAAAGCCGGCACAAGGCCGGCAAGCAGGGAGGGTAAAACATGAAAAGAGAAATCTGAGAGTCATTCATATAAGTGCGATAACGGCGGGAGCATGCTTCAGTCCCGACTGAATCGCCGATCTATCAATGCCTCAACATGGGTACTAGAATCCCATATCACTGTCACAAAAGATGTGTACTTATTACCTTTCAATGTGACATACAATCAAAAATATCAGAAACAAAAAAGCCGCTAACTGATACAGCTAACGGCTTGATCGCGGGGATGCTTGACGGGCATTAGAATCGATAGACACCTAAGAACTGTGTTGCGCGCTCATCGGTTGCATTATCACCATATTTGTTTTGCCAGAGCTGAAACTCAACACCCACAAACAGTTTGTCTGACTGCCCCATAAGTGTCTTGCCTAAGTCATAGCGAATCTGTGGCTGAGCCAATACGTGATGTGAAACCTTACCGCCGTATTCGTTATCTCTGCTACCGATGTACTCTATATGCCCTTCAATGCTGAACGAGTGATCACCTAAAGAGAAAGGGTAAGCCCAATTAATATCTACCATGAAGCTGTCATCTTCAGTTGGTGCTCGGTCACCGCCTCCGCCCATGTTGTCATCAATATAAGCGGTAGTATCGACATTCAAAAACGAGAATCCTGGAACATCAAGCGCTAAACGTACACCCGGTAGATACTTGCGTACACCGCCCTCTTTACCGTAGTTGTAGCCAGCGAGTATGCCTACGTCTTTCACATTTCCAAAACTAACATCTTTACCCGAGATCTTGCTTAAACTGAAATTAGCGTAGATCTCACCATAAATATCATGCCCTTGATCGCTGCCTTGAGAATAATCCACAAAAGCAAAGGTATCGCCGTACTTCCAACCACTGGCGTGCTGAAGCGTGCCGATAAAGACATCTTCACTGCCACCGCCGGCGTAGCTAGGAATATCCAATACGCCCTGCTGGACATGAATTTCATTGGTCTGCCAATCTAACGCCAGAGCGTTGCCAGCGAGTCCAATAGCGCCTGCAATCAAAATGGATTTAGCGAGTAAGTTTTTCATGGGACTTTCTCCGTAATTTGTCTGTTATCTATCAAGTAAGTTTCTGTTGTGCTGCATCTGTAGGGACATTGTGGCTAAAAGCAGCTCAAATAGATGTGTACATCAAAGCGAGTCATGTGACTTTTCTCCGCAAAGAAGTAACTAGATTTTGAGTATTTCTCTAGGCACAAAAAAACCGGCCAGAGCCCACTGCTGTCCCACAGTTTGACAGTCATAAGACCAACCTCATCTGAGGTTGGTCTTTTTGATTGGGTGGCGGCTTCGGATTGAAGATCTC
>PANW01000065.1 GCA_002707785.1 Cellvibrionaceae bacterium
GTCGATTACTGGCCTTATATGTTGGTTGCAGTGGTCGCCGCTATTATTGGCTTTCGCGAGTACACCAAAACTGATAAGGGTGCTGCCTGGTGGGGGGAGGCCAAACTTAACATTCCTTTGGTGGGTGATATCTTACGACGAGCTCTAATGGCACGCTATTCGAGATCATTCGCATTAATGCTGAAATCGGGGGTGCCGCTGCCGCAAGCGTTGGAACTCAGTGCAAAGGCAATTGACAATGCTTTTCTGGCCGGAAAAATTCGCGAAATCAAGGCGGGTGTTGAACGGGGCGATAGCCTGCTTCGTACTCACAACGCCAGTGATATGTTCACGCCCCTTGTGCTGCAGATGATTGCGGTGGGTGAGGAGTCTGGTCAAGTCGAAGAACTATTGCAGGAAGTCTCTGGGTTCTATGAGCGTGAAGTTGATTATGATGTACAGACGCTCAGTGATCGAATTGAGCCCATAATGATTTTGATTATGGCGGGTTTCGTCATGGTATTGGCGCTGGGTATATTTTTACCCCTGTGGGAAATGTACAACGTGCAGAGTGGCTAGAATACGATGACAAAAAGGCGCTCAGAAACGGGTTTTACATTGTTAGAATTCATCGTGGTGGTCACTATGATTGGGGTTCTGGCAGCATCGTCTCTGAGTTATTACGCGGATATCGTGCGTGATACAAGGATTTCTGGTGTGCAGTTTTTGTCCAGTCGTTTCGCCGCCGCTGTGGCTGGCGTACATGTAAAATGGATTGTGGATGGTCAACCAAAAAGCGTTGAGTTGGATGGTTTTCAGTTACAGCTCAATGATAGTGGATGGCCAATCGCTGAAACTAGCCGCCGCGCCGGTGGAAAAAACGTATGTCGACAGTTGTGGGATTCGTTATTACAAAACCCTTCACAATTGCCAGATGTTATTCCTGCGGATTCAAAGGGCGTTCAGTATTGGGCGCCTAAGCCCAGTAATGATATTTGCCGGTACAATCTTATTACCCGAGATTCCCGGGAGTTTTATTTTGAGTACTTTATGAGGAACGGTCAGGTGCGAAGTGTGACCGATTATCTGGAATAGGAGGGAATAACTACTAAACTGGATATAATAGAATGTCTAGTGTGTCTGAGTAATGATTCGAGTCGACAAATGCGAGTGCTGCGAATAGGATCATTGATCGCGCGGCAAACTCAATCCTCTAGGCAACTATTAATAGTGCTAGGCTGGCTAAGGGGGTTGAGTTAAGTGCTGAAAAATAGACTAAATAGTGATCGATTTTTAATCTCGATCAAGTTGATGCTTGAGTAAATAGATAGAATCATGATCGATTAAACAAATTCATCTCTCTGGGTTTGATTAAACGTTAAAGTCAGTGAGATAAATAGTGGATAGATAGTTTTACAAAAGTTTCTAGACAGTAGAAATTAAAGAAACCGCAATGGAAGGCGACACAGTATTTATTAACATTGCTAAAGAGGTTGGCATGAACAAACAACAAAGTGGTTTTACATTAATCGAATTGATCGCGGTGATCGTCATCTTGGGTATTTTGGCAGCGACTGCGGTGCCGAGATTTGTGGATCTTCAGGATTCAGCGCGTGATGCGGCCTTGCAAGGTATGATTGGTCAAATTGAAAGTGGGTCAGCACTCAATCATTCTCTAAATGTTGCCGATGATGCGGGTTTGGATATTGGCACACAAACTGTTCAAGATACGGCGGGTGTGACCTGTGCCGTGGCTGCTGATGCGGTTATCGAAGGTTCGGTAGATACTACTAAGTACACCATTGCTGGGGGTTCTACCAGTGCAACTGAAGGTGCGACCACGTCCTGTTCTATTACTGATGCCAATGACACCTCAGTTACAGATAATTTTACCATGATCTCTGCCGAGTAATAGAGAACAGACCGATTGAAGTCCAATGGATTTACACTGGTTGAACTCGTTGCCGTACTGATTATTCTCAGTGCGCTAGCGCTCGGTGTATTTTCTAGTTTCAAGGGTGGAGAGATNAGTCAGGTCCAAGCAAGCCGCGACGATTTCGTTGCGGCTTTGTTGTATGGGCAACAGNTNGCCATGGCCCGAGACTCGGCCGCTAATCCGATTCGCGTAGTCGCNACGGCCAATTCGGTGAGTATCACCGAGAACGGTGCGCCTTTGTTACACGGNACGGTTCAATACCCACTNGNATTCACCGGTGGGGTCACNGTGTCGCCGGCAGCGACACTNAATTTCGATAAGCTAGGCAGAACTCAAGCTTCGGTGTTTACGCTTTCNAAGAGTGGCGCCAGNGCAACGGTAACGGTGAGCGACAGTGGCTACGCCAATTAAAGGCTCAAACAGGCCAATGCAGGGACACCGACGTCAGCAATCAGGTTTTACCCTGATCGAATTGATAGTTGTGGTAGTGGTGATTAGCTTGTCTTTGGTTACCTTGATCGGGGTGTTTAATCAAGCCGCCAGCAACAGCGTCGATCCAGTAGTGCAAATTCGTGCGTTGGAATGTGCGCAATCAAAACTCGATGAAATCTTAGCTCGAAAGTTTGATGAAAATACTCCGACAGGGGGGATACCCGCCTGTGGCAGTGCAGACATTAATGCAGCCAATTGTTCTGGAATTGGAGCCGATGCTGATCTCGATGATGTGGGTGACTACAACGGCCATATCGACAACAGTCTAGATAATTGTCAGATCAGCGTTACGGTCGTCAATGCGGGTACAGAGCTCGGCCTGTCAGCGAATAATCAGGCGCGACGAATTACCGTCACGGTCAATTCGACCGGTGGCGGTGGTGCCGTTCTCAGCGCTTATCGAGCGAACTTCTAGTGCATAGTCATCGAGGTTTCACTCTTATTGAACTGATTACCGTCATGGTGCTAGTGGCCGTGTTGAGTGTCTTTTCAGTTCAATTTGTGGCCTCAGTTCTCGAGAATTACAATCGAACAGTGGATCGAGCCAAACTCATTGCTCACGGGCGTCAAGCAATGGAGCGAATGACTCGACAGCTGCGCGCGGCCTTACCCAATAGCGTCCGGGTCACCAATGGCGGAAGCTGTGTTGAGTTTTTACCCATTGCCGGTGGTGGCAATTACATCGGTGAGCTGCCAGATGTGGACAACGGTGCAGGCGGCGTTGCGTCTATTGCCAGTGGCGGCTATCAAGTGACCTTTGGGACTGCTCGCTACGTCTATGTGGGGGCATTATCCACAGCCGAAGTCTATTCGAATTCCGCCGTTAGTGTTGGCGTTGCCGGATCAGAAGATCACAGTGATGCCACGGTGTCGCTATCAGGTACTCATCAATTCTTGCGCAACTCTATTTCGAGCCGCTTTTATTTAACGGATAATCCAGCGGCATTTTGTCTCAACGCTGGCGATCTGCGTTATTTCTCTGGGTATTCGACACCGAGCGCAACAACAGGCACTCCCACCGGCGCCGGCAGTCTCATGGCAGAGACTGTGGGGAGTGATGGCGTGCCGTTTTTGGTTTCTGCAGGCACTGA
This sequence comes from Cellvibrionaceae bacterium, assembly GCA_002707785.1. Lineage (GTDB taxonomy): Bacteria > Pseudomonadota > Gammaproteobacteria > Pseudomonadales > Cellvibrionaceae > Pseudomaricurvus. The sequence goes on from PANW01000065.1 coordinate 3,499, forward strand.
AGATCGCAACAGCGTTTTGTCTATGCGTCTCACTTATAGCCGAGGTGGTGAAACAGTAGCCCTCAATCAAGAGGTGTTGATTCGCAATGTCCCTTAGCGTTCAAACTTCTCGACAAGGTGGTTTTCTTCTTCCCATCGTGATGTTTATTCTCATTGCCATGGGGGCTTTGGCTTTGGTTGTCTCGCGTTTTAGTGGCCAGTCGGCGCTTTCAGGCGCGCAGGAAGGAATCTCTTTGCAAGCGTTTTACGCTGCCGAAAGTGGTGGTCAATACACGCTAAACCAGATCTATTATGTGGCCAGTGGCGGAACTCCTGTCAGCCGAGCAGTGGCGGTGGGCAACTGTGCCGCCGCTGATGGTGATGTGGTGAATTTCAATGGTGCAGGTTTGGCAAACTGTAGCGCAGTCATTAATTGCTCCAGCAATACCGATGTTCCTAGTGCGACGACTTTTTTTACGATATCAAGCCGAGGGCGTTGTGGTTCTGGTACTGAGTCGGCCGACAGAACCGTAGAAATATCCTCTTTTATTAGAGAGGGTGTGTAGATGCGCAGGCTAGGACTATCGCGACTTTCAGTGGCTAAGATTTCATGCCTTATTTTATGTCTCGTTTTTTCAATGAATATTCAGTCGGCACCGGGTGACGTGCTGTTTGAAGAATATTTTAACAATAACGGCGATTTGAACTCAGATTGGGATCGAAGTGACAATAATGATGTAGGTGTTTCAAATGACACCTTCAAATCGTCTCCACGATCGGCGTTTCTATTTTCGGGGCCAGATTCTCTAACGCTAAAAAATAATCGAGCAATCGATGCGGCTGTTGATTCGGCGACTCTCGCGGTCTGGGTGCGAAGAGGTTCAGACAGTTTCTCAGAAGACCCTGATACAGGCGAAGACCTCACTGTGGAGTACAACGACAGTAACGGTACTTGGTTTGTGCTAGAAACGTTTACCGGTAGTGGTACTCAAGGGGAGATATTTGATCGCCTGTATGACCTCCCTCCGGCTGCGTTACACGACAGTTTACGATTGAGATTTCAAAATGCCCCTAGTAACGATGGCTTTGACTATTGGCATGTCGATGATGTGATAGTTACCGAAACGGGGCCGGTAGCGGTACCTGATGCTGTTGCCGAATGGCGCCTAGATGAAGCGCTATGGACTGGGGGCGCCAATGAAGTGGTGGATCAGGGCGCAGACAATTTGAATGGTCGAGCGATTAACGTGAATGGTTTACCAGGAACCGATATTGTAACACCAGCGCGAGCAGGTGACCCGGGAACCTGTCGCTATGGGGTATTCGACGGCCCTAATTCTGGCTATGTACAGATTAATGATCCGGGAAATAACTCGGTTCTAGATTTTCGAACCAACCTAACGGTAACCACTTGGGTTTACCCTCGTTCATATCCTTCTAGTGGTCTGAGATCCATTGTGTCCAAAGATGAAAATTTTGAATTTCATTTGGATAGCAATGGCCGTGTTTTTTGGTGGTGGGGCGGTGGTTCCAATGAAATGACGTCTACTGGGCAAGTGCCTTTAAATACTTGGACTCATGTCGCTATCGTGTACCGAAATGGTGAACAGCAGATTTATCTAAACGGAATATTGTCGGGAACTCATGGTGATAACGGAAATCTAACTCTCAACAATGATCCGGTATTGATTGGTACTGATTTGGGTTTCAATAGTCGAACTTTTGATGGCTATATCGACGAAGTTCGCTTGTATAGCGAAACTCTTACCAGTGGTCAAATTGGCGTTATCTACAATGACACCCACGCCTGCAACATCGGCCCTGATCATTACGCCATCTCACACTCTAGCCCCACCGTAACCTGTGAAGTCGCCAGCGTTACCATTACACCTCACGATAGTCTGGATCAACCGGTGATTGTGAATGGGGTAACCATCAGTTTGACTACCGATGTTGCCATTGATGACTGGGTTCTTATTAGCGGTTTGGGCACACTTTCCGGAAATCAGTATACCTTCGACAACGATGAGACCAGTGTTGAGTTAGGTTTGGTGAAAACTACTCCCGCTGTGATTGATATTGATGTCTCGGACGGCACCGCGTCTGATATCGATGGCGGGGTTGAAGATCCATCCATTGAATTTGTAGACACTGCGTTTAAGTTCTACAGCGATAATGTCGTCGATGCTATTGGAACGCAGATATCGGCAAAGTCCTCCAGTCAAGTGCCTGGTGCCGCAAACTTAACGATCAAAGCCGTGCGAACCAACTCGGATACTGGACGATGCGACGCACTAATTTCCGGAGGTGTGGTCGATGTTGGGTTGGCTTACGAGTGCACTAGTCCGAGCACTTGTGCGCTTAGCAATCACTTGACACTGAACGGTGTCGATCTAAATGGCAGTAACAATGCTACCCCGTTGAGTTACGTAAATGTGCCTTTAAACTTCGATGCATTAGGTACCGCCAGTTTTACTTTTTCCTATGCCGATGCTGGCTTGATTAGTTTGCATGCCAATGCAGATCTCGCTGTCGAGAACGAGACGGTAAACGTTCAAGGCAACAGCAATGATTTTGTCGTTAGGCCCGCGGGTTTGTGTGTCGAAAGTGGGGATACCAATGCGAGCTGTGGTGTAGCTTACGATAGCTGCAGCGTGTTGCGTCGTGCCGGTGATACCTTTCCACTCACGATCAGTGCCAGAGCATGGGGGGGCGCGGGTGAAACGGATACCCAGTTTTGTAACAATGCAATCACACCAAACTTCTCTTTTACCTCGATTCCATTGGCGCACGACTTGGTCGCTCCAGCAGGGGGAGACTTGGGGACTATCAGTCAGACCGCCGCTACCATTGCTAGCACTAACGCAGGAACCGTGACTGTGTCGCAATCGGTTTCTGAAGTGGGCGCGTTTACCTTTAGCGCTGACAACCTCAATGATTATTTAGGCGCGTCGGATGCGGATATTGCCAGCTCAGAAAGTGCAGTCATCGGCCGCTTCATTCCCGCGCAGTTCTCGATTCAGAATGCGGTGTTGTCAGAAGCAAACGGTAGCTTCAGTTACTTATCACAACCGTTTGATGTTACCTACGACATTCACGCAGAGAATTTACAGGGCGGTGACACGCTCAATTACACTGGCGCCTTTGCCAAAATCGCCAATGATGACACCCACCTAAGCTACGATGCGCTGTTGGGCGTTGTTCCTGTATTGTTTGATGAGAATAGAATGCAGGCATCTTCTACGACGATTACATGGCTTGGCGGGATTGGTGAGGGAGAGACACAGCTACAAATCGATCGAGCTCTGGTTTTGGAATCGCCCTTGACCGATCTGGCCATTGGCGCTCGGGTGGATGACACTGAAGGTGGCTACGATCTCGAAACGTCTAACGTTGATTTGGATACCGATTTAAGTGCGTCGCTTGAAAACGACGCTGACCATGTTGAGTTAGGCATTACCACTCAGCGTTTTGCCCGTTTATTCGGAGATGACGTTTGGGGGCCAGAATCCACCGGTTTAGCGGTTCCGCTACAGGTGCAATACTGGAATGGCTCTATATGGGGCTTGTCTGACGGCGATGAAACCCAAATACCTCGCTCTGATATCGAGTTCGTCGACTCTGGTGGTAGTTCAAGCCCGATGATCAGTGACCCGATTACCGCTCCAGTCGGCAGTAATCCGAATGTCCTGTTTACCTATGACCCCACTGGAAATTTAGTGTTGGATTTCGGTGATGGGTTGGGTGGTGGCAGCGGTGACTCCGGAATGTTCGTGGGAGCACCCAATGCCAGAGATTTTTTCAGTGTTGACATCAATTTGGTGAATTTCCCTTGGCTGCAGTTTGATTGGAATCAAGACGGAGATTTCAATGATGCGGGAGAATCTAACTTGCCGCGCTTTACCGTGACCTTCGAATCCTATCGCGGCCACGATCGAGTGATCTACTGGCGGGAAGTCTTGTCCCCTTTGTAAGTTGCTTTGTGAGGTCGCCCTTTCAAAACCATAGTAAAAGGCCATACTGAGAAGTCATCCCGTAAACTAGAGTACGACTTTTTCTCACCAACCCGTACGGATAACAATCACTATGATCCGTTTGAGCAGAGTTTCACTAAAACGTACCCACACTCGTGAAGCCATTTCACAGCGATTGAGTTCGGGGCCACGACAAACCTACTTAAAAGATATGGTTTTTGGCGCGATTGATGGCTCTATCACCACCTTTGCTATTGTTTCCGGTGTTGCCGGTGCGGGCTTGAGCAGTGGCGTCGTCATTGTACTTGGATTGGCCAACCTTTTAGCCGATGGTTTCAGTATGGCGGCCAGTAATTTTCTGGGGACGCGAGCAGAAAACGCCTATCGTGCGTTCATGCGAGAAAGAGAAATCGCAGAGATTGAAACCTATCCCGAAGGTGAGCGTGAAGAGATACGGCAGATTTTCGCGATGAAAGGGATTGAAGGACGTGCGCTGGATGACTTAGTCGCGGCGGTTACCGCCAACCCAAAACTCTGGGTAGATACCATGCTGCAAGAAGAGCACGGCCTAAACCCCGAAGACACCAATGCCTGGTGGTCGGCGATCGCCACCTTTGTGGCGTTTCTACTGGCGGGCGCCTTACCGCTGTTGGCGTTTGTCATTAATTGGTTTGTTCCTGGCGCTATCGACGATGCCTTCCTGTTTAGCGCCGTCATCACTTTGGTAGGGTTTGCGGTGGTGGGGGCTGCCAAAGGACATTTTACCGATGGGCGCTACCTGTTGTCTGTGCTCGAAACGCTGGTGGTGGGATCTATTGCCGCCGGTTTGGCGTTTGGCGTCGGCTATGGGCTGCAAGCGTTGGTCGATTGATTTTGTATGACTCCGTGTACGGCAACGGCTTTTTTCTGGTGTTGAATGCGAATGATTAAGTAGGAGTCTGGCGATTGAGCGACTGGGTGGCTGCCAATACTAAGAGTTAGAACAGTCATTAAAGCGTCACGTGATTGTCATCTATGACCGCTAGTCTATTGTTGGAAGATAACAAGACTGCAAGGATCGCAGACTCTCCACATATTGAAAGAGCCGAATTCTCGCGAGTTCGGCTCTTTTGTTCAAAGCTAGAGGGCGTTATTTTTCCTCTGCAGCATCTTCGACTTCACCCAATTCAATGTCCACCCCAAGCTCATCGCCAATTTCATCCAATTGATCGGTCAAGTCATCTAGGTCGACTTTACTCGGGATGTGAAGCAATCCGTGCGCGGTAAACATAGGATCCCCCGACCATGGCATACTGCTGCAATTGGTCTGTAGCTCATCGAGATTAATGTGATGGCTGGCAAAGGCCTGCGATAGCTCTCGAATAATACCCGGTCGATCATTGCCCATTAAGCTGAACTGCAAGGTGGTGATATCGCTCTTGGCTTCAGTTTCCATGGCAGAAGAGGCGACGACATCGATGCCGTGGGAGGTCTTCAAGTTTGCCAATGCTTGCTGCAAAGGAGCCATTTGCGCTTCAGGCAGATTGATTTGCAGAATGCCTGCAAACTTCCCTGCCAAGTGGCTCATTCGGCTCTCTAGCCAGTTGCCTTGATAATCGGCGATGGTCTGAGCGAGCGCTTCAACGACTCCAGGCTTGTCGTCACTGAGAATACTGAGAACGAGGACGTGATTCATTAATTAGGTTTCCTTGTATCATTCGTCAACCGGCGCTATTACGTGAGATCCGGTTTTGTTCGTTATTGGTAAAGGGCAGTCAATCGCTAGATGGTCATCTTGTGCAATGTCTGGTGGCGCCGTCACCGGCCTTGTGAGCTTAAGGTTGAGTGGATCACGCAACCTTAAGCTCTCGTGACTAAGTGCCGGCTTCCTAGCACTGACAGGCTTTGCTAATGCTCAGTTAATGCGCGACAGTGTCTACGGAACTTTCTGCTGCTATCGCGGATCAGAGATACCCTAGTATAGTGTGTGTCGTGCGGTTTCAACAGGCTTTGTCGCAAAGCTATTCCTATGCTGAATTTCAACCTTTAACGGCAAGATTTTAGATACTTCGGTCACAATAATAGAGAGGGAACATTATGCGGATAAAACTACAAAAAACGCGCTATCGTGCTTTGTATCAAGGGGTGTTGATGGCGACAGGATTGGTGCTAGGAACATTGGCGAACGCCATGGAGACCTCTCAGGATATTCAAATGGCGGTAGAGAGTTCGCTGCGTACTGCAACGAATGTCGAGCGAGACCAATTTCGGCACCCTGCTGAAACGCTGACGTTTTTCGAGATAGAGAGAGATGATCATGTAGTGGAGATTTGGCCTGGTCGCGGTTGGTATTCAGAGATATTGGCGGGCGTATTAAAAGCCGACGGAAAACTGTATGCCGCTCACTTTGCCGCCAATACCGAGGTAAAATACTTCCAGCGTTCACGTCAGAACTTTGAGGCGCGAGTTACGGCCGAATCAGAACTCTTCGGTGCTGTTGAGGTGACTGAATTCCATCCGCCATCTAAGGTTTCAGCGGGGCCAGCGACAAGTGCTGATCACGTTCTGACCTTTCGTAATGTTCATAACTGGATGAAAGCAGGTTATGCGGAAGCGGCGTTTGAAGAGTTCTTTCAGCTGCTTAAGCCCGGTGGTATTCTCGGTGTGGTCGAGCATCGCGCAAAACCAGGCACTTCACTAGAAGATATGATTAAGTCAGGCTATGTCACGGAAGATAAAGTTGTTGAGTTGGCGACAGCCGCAGGTTTTACTTTAGAGGCTAAATCAGAAGTGAATGCCAATGCTAAAGACTCTACTGTTCATCCTAGAGGCGTATGGACCTTGCCTCCGAGCCTTAGATTGGGCGATGATCAGCGATCTAAGTACTTGGCCGTTGGCGAAAGTGATCGCATGACGCTGAAGTTTCGCAAGCCTTAACGATTAACAAGGATCTAAAAACATTGATCATTCCCTATGAGCGTTTATCCGCTGATGTGTTGCAGGCCTTGATCGAGGAATACATTACTCGCGATGGTACCGACTACGGTGAGATTGAAGCCTCCCTGTCGGATAAGGTCGAGCAGGTGCGAGCTCAGCTTCGACAAAAAGACATCGTCATTGTTTTTGATCCTACGCTGGAAAGCGCATCACTGCAGCCCCGATTGTTGGCAGAAGCCAACGAGCGTCAGTTGCAAGAGGGAGGCAGTGATTCGTGATCGGTTCCTTGTTGCGCACGGGGCCAGAATCGCCATTGTTGATACTGGCCCATGGCGCAGGCGCCCCCATGGACAGTGAGTTTATGGAGCAGATGGCGATCCTGTTGGCAGAGCGCGAAATTGGCGTGATTCGTTTCGAATTCCCCTATATGGCTCAACGTCGCAGCGGTGGTAGCAAACGCCCACCCGATCGTCAGCCGCTGTTGCTCGATACTTGGCGACAAGTCATAGAGCAGTGCAGAGGGAAAGGAAAACTGTTCGTCGGTGGAAAGTCTATGGGAGGGCGAATGGCCTCACTTGTGGCCGATGAAGCTGAGGTGGATGGCTTAGTGTGTTTGGGTTATCCATTTCATCCGGTGAAAAAGCCAGAAAAACTACGCACGGAACATCTCTACGAATTGCAGACACCGAGTCTAGTGATTCAGGGCACCCGGGACGCACTGGGTTCCCGAGAGGAAGTCGTGAGCTATGATTTGCCAGAAGCAATCCAGCTATGTTGGCTGGAAGACGGCGATCACGACCTCAAGCCTAGAGTAAAGTCTGGCTATACCCATCAGCAACATATGCGATCAGCGGCGGACGCCATCTCGGCTTTTATGGCCGCTGAATCATAATCTTCTAGCTGAATCATAATCTTCTAATAGGTGGTTGCGCTTAGTTTTCGAGCAGAGTGATTTTTTCTTGATCGTTAAGCAGCAGCTGCAATTCACTCATCATGTCTTTACGGGCTTGTGAGCGATACCAGCTGTACCAGTCTTCGGCCGCATGCCACTTACACAGAACAAACCGTCGACGTGAATTGTTGATGTCGGAAAAGGTTTCTCCGTTGATAAAGCCTTTGGCTTGATAGGCTAAATGCAGGGTCCGTTTGGCGGTTGCCTCGTAGGTGCTTTCCATATCTTCTGCAATATTGCGCTCGATTAAAACGTTGATCATAACCTGTCCTTTAACGTTTATTTGATCGCATCTTACTGAATCTTCTTACTCTCCACCAGTCCTCCATTAAATGCTCAATGGAGGGCGTGAGAGCAGCCATCGTCGCTATGAGCCAGTATCCACTCTACCAGAGCAATCCAGTCTTTTATCAATGATCTGATGGCAACAATGGTACCGCTTTCTCTCTCCGGATTGTTGAGTAGTGTATGTCCCATAATCGTTAGCGCATCAATGATTTTTCCCACGGTATGGGCTTCTAAAGTGACGCGAAACAGATCTTGATGTCTGTTAGCGTTGGGTGGACGCTTAGTGGGTGATTTTTGTAATTGGTTTTGAACGTCCAACGCCAGTCGAGCATTGTTGTGTGCACGCAATAATTTGAAGGTCAGTTCCAGAGCTCCGCGGCTGAATACATCCGGACAATACTGAATCGATGGTGATGATGCAGTCATAATTGAGTTAACCCCTACAGGCAAAATTCAAGGGAAATTTCTGGCTCGTTTAGCGATAAGTGTAGCAACGATTTTTTGAAATACAGGATGAGTTGATAGACAATAGCGCTATGAAAAATTCATTTGACCGTTTGTTGAACACCGAAGGCTTAATTTGCCCAGAACCTGTGATGATGTTGCACAGTGCTGTACGAGAGGTACAAGCGGGCGATGTGATTAAAGTCATTGCGACTGATCCATCAACCGAGCGAGATATTCCTAAGTTCTGTCAGTTTTTAGGGCATGAGTTGTTGGAGGTAACCCGGGATGGCGAGCAGTGGGTCTATTTTATCCAGACAGCGTCTGCCAGTGAGTGACAGCCTGTGTTTCGAATAAGAGCGGGATAGGGGGCACCTGCGTGAGTCCCGCAATCTTTTATCTTGTGACGAAATTCTCACAATATGGAAATCAGTTTCGTCAGCAATTACCTATCCGGCGTAGTCTTTCTTGATTAAACCTCATCCACCAGCGTTGAAATGGCGGCGAGCGCTTCAGGATCTTCCGCTTTTAGCTTGTTGGCAATTTGGTGTTGAAAGAAGTATCTGAATTCCTCTCGGCTTGAGGCGGGATACAGACAATCATCGCCGGGTAATACTGGGGTGTTTTCGATCTTGTTGGGATCGGCCAACATACCGCAGAGGTTGCCATCGTGGTGCAGTCGCCAACTGACCACTTCTGTTAGAGTGATGCTGTGAAATCCATTGTCGGAGAGCACTGCGTGAGTGCCGATGGTGTCTGGGATTTCTTGCAGAACATCGTTAGGGTGTTCGCATTCGAAATCGTAGTATTCGGCGGCAGTCTCTAGTTCAACCACCTTGTGGATAGGGCCGTCAAAGAAAATCTCATCAATGCCGGGATCGTAATAACCTTCCCATTTACCATTGAGTGGGTCTTGAATATCTGGAGCGGCAATAATGTCATCCAGCCAGGGGACTAAACCGACAACTTCGCCGTTAGCCCTAAGGGCCCAGCAGAGAATCTTTAGACTGAAGAGTTTATCGGGGCTGGCCTCATTGGAGTAGAGCATCTCCAAGCCATCCAGTTCCGGGGACAGACGAACAATGCGGGTGTTGTGCAATTCCGAAAAGGATTGCCCGGTAAAGAAATCAACCACGTTATCCATATTGTGGCTAGGGGTTGAGGTCTTCATAATACCACCTCCGTCGATGGGCCTCTGTTAGAATAGCTACTCAGTAGAAATCTGTCCTACGAGAGGCAGATTTGTGAAAACGCAATTCATGTAAGGCGGATGCATTTATATACACCTTTCTACATAAGGTATATGCAGTTTTTAAAAAGCACAACACTTTGTGTAGAAAATATTGCGGTTTTTTATAGCACTTGCTTATAACGGGTAACCTTATTTTGTCGGCTTATTACTTTGCATATGGCTCCAACATGAACGCAAACCGCATGTTAGAGCGTGGTTTGGCGTTTGATCGAGCGCTGTCGGGCAGCATTGATCACTTGGCTTTGGCCTTCAATAAATTGGCTGCAGATGCCCCACATCGCTCCTATGCCAATGTCGTCTACGCCCCACATCAGAGGGTTGAGGGAGTGCTCTATCAGCTCTCTCATCACGATGAAATCTTCAAAATGGATCCCTTTGAGGGCGCTCCGCGTCTCTATAGCCGCGAGATTTATACTGTGGATACTCAAGAGGGCGGTATTCCCGCATGGGTGTATGTGGCCAATCGAGCCATGTTGCGCGATGGCATGAAGCCGGAACGCTGGTATTTGGACCATTTGCTGGCAGGGGTCGATTACCTTACGGATGGTTATTACCAGCAGCTGACGCGAGTCTCCTGTGTTGATGATGAGTCAGATGTGTCGTGACTGTGTTGGATTTGCAAAAGCCTCTCAAGCAGGTAGTTGAAGGCAAAAGTGTGACTCCATTGAATCATCGCGAGTTGTGCGACGTTTTCCACGAGTGTTTTTCGGATAGCCACCAAACGCGCGTCAAGGGCGGCGGCAGTGAGCCGATTTACCGGCCAAAGTCTGATACCCAAGATCATCATCTGATTGTTTATTCCCACGATTATGCCGCCAGTGCCTTGCACGAAATCGCTCATTGGTGTGTTGCTGGAGATCAGCGCCGACAGCTAGAAGACTATGGCTATTGGTACGCGCCGGATGGTCGCAGTCGAGAGCAACAAATCGAGTTCGAAAAAGTGGAAGTGAAACCACAGTCATTTGAATGGATGTTTTCTGTCGCAGCGGGACGCAGCTTTCGCATCAGTGCTGACAATCTTGAAGCTGGTGTCGGGGCTAGCGAGTCTTTTAAAGAGGCGATCTACGAACAGGTGTCTATTTACTGCAAGCAAGGATTGCCCGCTAGAGCGGAATGTTATCTCCAGGCTCTAGCCCAGCGCTCGGGTCGTCAGAGCCCTCGATCGCAGAATCACTATCGACGAGAACAGCTCTAGTGCCAAATACTCCTAAAGTAATACCGTCTGCAGCTTCACCGAGCTGTCTACTGGATGCGTCTATTTACATATTCCGCTATTACTTCTCTTTGCCGGACCACTGGTTTAGTAGTGAAGGCTACCCAACGGCGGCAGTTCACGGCTATAGCAGCTTCTTATTGAATTTTTTGCTGGAGCAAAACCCGTCGGTGATGGCGGCGTGTTTTGATGAGAGTTTGGGCAGTTGTTTTCGCAATGAAATCTATCCTGACTATAAAAGCAGTCGGGCACTACCTGATGAAGCACTGGCTTTTCAATTGCGTGCCTGCCGTGAAGTGACGGAGATATTGGGCATTCCCAGTTTCTCCAGCGCCGTGTATGAAGCCGATGACTTACTGGGAACCTTGATGGCGCAGCTGCGCGACAACAGTGAGTCCCAGAGTATTGCCATCCTAACTCGTGACAAAGATCTCGGGCAGTTGATCACAAGGCCTCAGGATTTCTTGTGGGATTACGTCAATCCAAGTAAACAAGAGCGTTTAGGGCGTGAACAAATTCAGCAAAAATTTGGCGTGTGGCCGGAGCAACTGATCGATTATCTAGCGTTGGTCGGCGACGCGGTCGATGACATTCCCGGGGTTCCCGGTATTGGTGCAAAAACCGCGCAGGCAATGTTGCAGTGGGAGCCCAGTATCGAGCGTATCTTTGCTCGGCTGGATGAAATTTCAACCCTACCCATTCGCGGCGCAAAGAGCTTAGGGCAAAAACTCAGTGAAAATGTGCAACAGATTGCCATGTCTCGCAGTTTAGCCGAAATCATTACTGACGTTGACATGGTGGTGGAAGAGCCAGCCCTACAGCGCGGGCGGCCTGACGAAGCCGCCTTCGAGGTGTTTTGTCAGAATATGGGGTTTGGTAAGCCTCTACGCAAGAAATTCGATCAGCTGATGGAGAGCCTATAATGCCCTTAACGACAATCGATAAACCGTCGTTGTCCATTGTTGCCGACGAGAACATTCCATTTGTGCGAGAATTCTTTTCATCCATGGGAACGGTCGCGACCTATCCGGGTCGGGAGATGCAGGCAGCTCATGTGGCGCAAGCCGATGTTTTGCTAGTGCGCTCGGTGACATCTGTTAATCGACAGTTGTTGGAAAACAGCTCGGTCAAATTTATCGGTACCTGCACCATTGGCACTGACCACTTGGATCAAGAGTTTCTGCGCGAGCGGGGCATCGGCTTTCACAGTGCACCTGGGTGCAATGCTAACTCGGTGGTCGAATATGTGTTGTCGGTATTGGCTGACCTAAAACCCGATTGGCAGAGTGCTAGTTTTGGCATAGTCGGTTGCGGGAATGTGGGCGGGCGTCTGTACCGCAAGCTATCCGCGCTGGGCTTGCCGGTATCGGTTTACGACCCATTTCTAAGTGCGGATAGTCAGGCCGATCTCGGCGGATTGGATCAGGCTCTGGCTGCTGATGTTGTGTGTTTGCACACACCGTTGACGATCGAAGGTGCTCATCCCAGTCGTCATTTACTCAATGAGGCACGTTTGCGCCAGCTGCGCCCCGGCAGTGTGTTGATCAATGCCGGTCGTGGGCCGGTGATAGATAATCAGGCATTGAAAGCCGTGTTAAACGAACGCAGTGATTTAACCGTGGCCCTAGATGTATGGGAGCCCGAACCGGCATTGGATATTGATTTACTTAATCAGGTGCAGAGAGCTACTCCGCATATTGCCGGTTACAGCTTTGATGGCAAGGTGGAAGGCACGGCGATGATTTATCGTGCCTTGTGCCAATATCTGGGGGTTGAGCCCCAGATCAATGCGGCGCAACTACTACGCGGCGACAGCTCTAATAGACAGTCGTTGGCGCTAGAGGCATTTGACGGAACAGAGCAAGAGATCATCAATCAGGCAATTCTGGCGGCCTATCGAGTGGCTGATGATGACCAGCGCACTCGTGATCTGCTGACCACTGAAGGCTGTCGACTGGATTCAGATGTATTGGCTCAAAATTTTGATCGCTTGAGGAAAACTTATCCCAAGCGCAGAGAGTTTCCATGTTTCGAAATCGACTCACTACCAAATCACTTGAGCCAGAAAGAAAAAAAGTCGCTCAGTAAGACACTGGCGACTTTGGGTTTTACCCTAGCAAGTAGAGAGGAGAGTTAATTCGATTGGCAGCTATCGTGTGACCATATGGTTTGCGAGGGACAGAGAAAATCTCGGCCCTGTTGCAAGGCTTGGTCGACCATGTCAGAGGTAATGGGAATTTCGCGTCCGTCACTGTTCACAATGGCGGCACCGTGGAAATCGATGACGTTAGATGAACTTGAGACATCTTCGAAACAATTGCTCTGTAAATTACTCAACATGGGATACCTGCTTTGTCGATGGAGGCACTATAGGGCGAGATTGTTACACTTTTGTGATTTCACTCGCGTTTCGCCTGATATTTTCAGCGGTCTATGCTGCGCCCTCGGTGATTAATGTCACTCTCTACTTAATTTGAATGATGATTCGAGTATAGGGCAAGAAACTCTGTGTGGCTTTATGTGCCAGCTGGTTTCTCTAGACAATTTAAGAATAACTTGGGCGTGAAAACTGAGAGTGAGTGATGGCTTACCTCAGAGGCTCAGTTTTAGTTGATCGCGTCAGCCAGACGGTTGAGGCCAATAGCAATACAAAGTGTGTTTATGAATACAAATCATTTGCGGCTGGGGTTGGTCGTTAATCCTTGGGCTGGCATTGGTGGTCCGGCTGGACTGAAAGGCAGTGATGATCGTCAATTGGTTGTTCAGGCGATGGTTGAGGGTGCTGCAGAGCGCGTGAGCAGTCGTGTCGAGCGCTGTTTGGAGCGTCTGCAGTCACTCTGTGGCGAGTCTGTGTCTCTGCTGACCGCAGCCAATAACATGGGTGAGAGTTATGTCCGCAGGGCGGGTTTTACGCCATCTGTGGTCTATAGCCCTGAGTCGGAGTCTACCCACGCGCAAGACAGCGTAAATGCCGCGACGGCCATCATGGCTGCTGGCGTTGATCTTCTGTTGTTTGTCGGTGGTGACGGTACCGCGCGCGACATCTGTTCTGCGGTTGGCGAGCACTTACCGGTGTTGGGTATTCCCTCTGGAGTGAAAATGCACTCCGGAGTCTTTGCGGTATCACCTGAAGCGGCCGCTGAAGTCGTCAATGCCGCAGTGGAAGGTCAGTTAGTGGATATTCGCTTACAGGAAGTCCGTGATATTGATGAAGCTGCACTCCGGCAGGGGCAAGTTAACAGTCGCTATTTTGGTGAGATGAGAGTGCCAGAGTTTGGCCACTTCGTGCAGGGCACCAAAAATGCTGGGCGCGAAGTCGAAGAATTGGTGCTCGATGATATTGCCGCCGATTTACGCGAACGTATGGACGAGGGCGTCTTGTATCTCGTGGGCGCAGGTACGACTCCCAAAGCACTGATGGACGATTTGGGCTTGGACAACACCCTGCTGGGAATAGACCTAGTCAAGGATGAGCGGCTGTTGGCACAGGATCAATCTGCACGGCAGCTCGAACAGATACTTGAACGTCATGATGGCCAGGTTGTGGCCATTTTGTCGGTCACCGGAGGGCAGGGTTCGTTGATTGGGCGCGGTAATCAACAGCTGTCGCCAGCCATTTTGCGGCGTATTGGTCGCGACAATCTTTGGGTATTGGCCACTAAGTCCAAGATCAAGACACTCGACGGGCGCAGTTTGTTAATGGATAGCAATGATCCTGAGTTGGATCAGTTGTGGAGCGGCTACATCGAGGTCACTACCGGCTATCACGATCGTATTTTATACCCTTTGGGGCTGACGGACGCTCAGCAAGGAGACGTGTCGTGAGCGCGCTATTGGATAGAGTCACCTCAATACTGTCGCCTTCGGAATCAGGATCCGGTAAAAATCATGAGATTGATGATGCGCGACGGTTGTTTCATGGTCGAGGTAAGACATTTCCGGGCTTTGAGCAAGTCACGGTGGATTGGTATCAGCCGGTGTTGTGGGTCACTTTTTTTAAACCCCAAGACACGCCTGAGGCCACACAGGGCTACGAAGCGGCCATTGAGCGGGAATTAGTCGCTTTAGCCAGCACTCGGCCCGATGTGGAGGTTGTTATGGTGCAGCGTCGCTACCTGCCGGATACGCCTGCTGCATGCGTGTATGGGACTATGCCAGACACCATCTATGCCCATAGACGCGGTGCACGCTTTACTCTGCAGTTAGGTGGCAGGCAAAACACTGGCTTCTTTCTCGATATGGAGCCCGGGCGGCGCTGGCTAGAGTTTCTCGCTGAGGGGCGCAAGGTACTTAATCTATTTGCCTATACCTGTGCCTTTTCGGTGGTCGCACAGCAAGCGGGTGCCGAATCGGTGGTCAATGTGGATATGAGTCGCGGCGCTCTTAGTCAGGGCCGGGACAATCATCGATTGAATGGTTTGCCGACCGACTCCATCCGTTTTCTACAAGAGAATATTCTGAAATCTTGGGGACGTATTCGTCGACCTGGTCCCTATGATATTGCCATCTTTGATCCGCCATCGTTTCAGAAGGGCAGTTTTGTGGCAGAGCGTGATTACGGAAAATTGGTGCGACGAATACCGCAACTTATGGTCGCCGGTGGCGATATTCTGTTTTGCTTGAATGCGCCGGAGTTAGACCAAGCCTTTCTTGAAGAGCTCGTGGCGTTGGAATGTCCAGAGTGTTGCTTCGTCGAGCGCCTCCAACCGTCAGCGGATTTCCCGGATGCCGATCCAGATCAGCAGCTGAAGTTGCTGCACTACCAATACCAGCCTGAGCCAGCGCCAGCGTTGTAGTCGGGGCGAAAATCTTGGGGTGGAATATGCCCAAAATGGGGGCGCTAAACCGCACTGGATCACAGTCCCTGTCATAGATTTGCAATAAAGCTTGAGATTTTTTCGATGGCCACCGAAACTAACCTCGTTGTACTCGGTCATAGTAGGCACTATCACGGCATGCGCGGTGATTAAGTCTGCGAAACAAACTAAAAAAATCAAAGGAACACGACTATGGCGAAGAAAATGACAACCCCCTTAGCAGCAGCAGTTGGCGCTGCGTTTGTTGCATCAGCAGCACTGGCTCCAATGGCTTCAGCTGCAGAGAATCCGTTTGCTGCGCAAGAGCTGACTTCTGGCTACAACTTGGCCGGTAAAGACGCTGAAGGCAAATGCGGTGAAGGTAAGTGCGGCGAAAGCAAAGGTAAAGCCAAAGCTGAAGGCAAATGTGGCGAAGGCAAATGTGGCGAAGGCAAAGACAAGGCCAAAGCTGAAGGCAAATGCGGCGAAGGCAAGTGCGGCGGCGAAAAAGCCAAAGGCGAAGGTAAATGTGGCGAAGGTAAGTGCGGCGGCTAATGCCCGTTACCAACGTTTGAGAAACGGGCCGCTTGGCTCGTTTTCTCTATCTTGGATTCCCTTTTTTATACAACAGCTAGATTTAAGTAGCGTCTATGAAATCTTTTCCGGTACAAGGCGCGGGTTTAGGCTTGCGGCGCAGCTTGCTCGACGATCTTCAGCATCTGACGACTGACGATGTGCAATTTATGGAAGTTGCACCCGAGAACTGGATTCATCTCGGTGGGCGAATGGGTAAGAAGTTTCGCCAATACACCGAAAAATTCCCTTTCGTATGTCACGGTCTGTCATTGTCTATTGGCTCAACCGATCCTCTCGATATGCAGCTGCTGGCAGACATCAAAGATTTTATTAAGACCCACGGAATTCGCTATTACACCGAACACTTGAGTTATTGCAGTGACAGTGGTCATTTATACGATTTGATACCTATCCCTTTTACTGAAGAAGCCGTGCGGCATGTGGCTCAGCGTATTACCCAAGTGCAGGATTTTCTCGGACAACGCATCGCGATGGAGAACGTCTCCTATTACTGCGCTCCGTCCCAGGAAATGTCTGAAATCGAATTTATCAACGCAGTCATTGAAGAAGCTGATTGCGATCTATTGTTGGATGTTAATAACATCTACGTGAACAGTATTAATCATCGATACGACCCCTACGAGTTTCTGGCCCAGCTACCTGCCCATAAAGCGGTGTACGTGCATGTGGCCGGTCATTTTGATGAGGCAGAAGATTTGCGGGTTGATACCCACGGTGCCGATGTCATCGACCCAGTTTGGGATCTATTAGATGCGGCCTATGCGCGCTTCGGCGCTATGCCAACCTTACTGGAACGGGATTTTAATATTCCACCGGTACAGCAGTTGATGGTTGAGGTCGATACCATCAAATCCTTGCAGGCGGCCCATCAAAAAAGCACAAGCTTGAAGCCATCCGCTCAGCCTACGTCAGTTAAGCGCTGGTAAAACCTAGAATAGAATATGACTAACCTCGTGAATTTCCAAACCACTCAAAAGCAATTCGCCGATCATCTAAGAGATCCCGAGGTAAACCTTGCCCCTAAGGGGTTGGAAGAGCGGCGTTTAAAAATCTATCAAGATCTGATTTTCAAAAATGTACAAACTTTTTTGAGTGGCGGTTTTCCAATACTCAAGAGTCTCTATAGCGGATCGGATTGGGATGATATGACCCGAGATTTTATCCGCTCGCACGAATCTCATTCGCCATACTTTCTTGAAATTAGTCAGGAATTCCTAAAATACTTGCAAGAAGAACGAGGAGAGCACAGCTGCGATCCTGCGTTTATTTTGGAACTGGCTCACTATGAATGGGTTGAGCTGGCATTGGATGTTTCAGAAGAGCAGTTACCCGTGAGTGGTAGCGAGCGACTGACCGACAATGTCTTGTCTGATCATCCACGGGTATCGCCATTAGTGTGGTCATTGTCATACCAATATCCGGTACATCGCTTGGGGCCGCAGTATCAACCTCAGCAACCTCCAACAGAACCGACGTTTATATTGGTGTATCGCGACCGCTTAGATCGAGTGCAATTCATGGAAAGTAATGCCTTGACCGTGCGCCTACTGAATCTACTAGAAGCAGATGACGCCCTCACGGGCGAGCAAGCTTTGTTACAGCTTGCAGAAGAAATGCGGCACCCAAATCCACAAAATTTGGTTCAAATGGGGCGTGACTTACTCCTAAAATTACAAGAATGTGACATTATTCTTTGATTCAGTTCTCTCTCTTTTCCTATTTAAAAGACAGCTATACTTTCTAACTTATTGATATTTAAGAATATTTTTCTCTCTCGAATGTTTATCCGTTCGCAATAAAAACTGCACTTTTTAGGTGCTCGTCATATTACTGACATATTTGCTCGTCAGAATGCCTGCCATAACGTAATCGATGAGCAAGGGTTGCGTTGAAGACTTACTTAGTTTCGGTCTACACAACCCCCAAAATATTTGGGGGAAAACACCATGAAAAACTATTGTTGCCTATGGCTATTGCTGCCGCGCTACCTGTAACTGCTATGGCCGCCGGCCCAATCGATGGTAAGGTTTACGGTAAAGTAAATGTTTCTGTCGTTAATGACGACAATGACTCTGATGACCAGTGGGAGTTGAACAGCAACGCTTCTCGTATTGGCTTTAAAGGTAAGACTCAATTGTCTGACAACCTTTATGCTATCTATAAACTGGAATATGAAACTTTTATCGATGACGGTGAAAAGGATGATAATGAGACCTTTAGTCAGCGCAATATTTATGGTGGTCTGACTGGTGGATTTGGTACCGTATTTGCCGGTAAACACGACACTCCATTGAAATTGGCTCAAAAGAAGATCGACCTGTTCAATGACTTAGAAGGTGATATTAAGCATACCTTCGGTGGCGAAACTCGTGCTAGCAACATCGTTAATTACTCTTCTCCTAAAATGAGCGGCTTCCAAGTTAATATCGCATCAATCTTTGGTGAAGATCGCAGCGACGATGACAAAGATGGTTTTATGGATTCTTATTCAGCATCGGTTACTTATTCCGGTGATGGCATGTACTTTGCGGTTGCTCGCGATGAGAATGTTAAGAATGGTAGCTTTGGCAAAAACTTGAACAAAGATTTCGGAATCGCAGATGCAGATTACGTTGATATTACTCGCGCTGTGGCTCAATTAAATATGGGCGACTTTCAGTTAGGTGCTATGTACCAACAAACTGAAAATGGAGACAGTGAATCAGATGAGTTCGACGCAGACGGTTATATGATTTCTGCGAAGTACAAAATCGATAAAGTTACTTTGAAAGCTCAGTGGGCGAGCAACGAAGAAGATGACTTCGATTTAGAAGCAGAGTCTTATTCTCTGGGCTTAGACTATAAACTAGGCAAGAAAACCAAAGTGTACGGCTTTTACACTAATGAAGAGTTTGAAGCTGGTTCAGTTACTCTAGAAGAAAATGACTACTTCGGAGTGGGCATGGAACATAAGTTCTAATCCCTGTAAGTGATTGATTTGTCAAGAAAGGGGTGCGATGCACCCCTTTCTATATTAAATTTTGGAGCATAAATTTGTCTTGTGGAGAGATAATATGTACAAAATAATCATTTCCGTGATGGTTGCGGCGAGTTTATCTCAGCTTGCCTTAGCGAATTCGAGTGACTGTGAAGATACTGTCGATATGGCAGATAGCTTAGACTTCCATAAAATGCACATAGAATGTAACAATGATCCTGTTGTGATCTATGATCCCAATTCTAAATCTTCGTTTTTGACTAAAAAGAAAGAAGTTGTAGACACTTATCATGGCAGTAAAAAAGTAAATGCAGTCGCTACTCAGACATTGACGGCTGTCTCGTCTGTTCCGGTGGATGCCGCACCTGCGACGACTCCTTCTCAGGATAATGCCGGTGTGATCTTTAATATCCGCGAACCATTCACCATCACTGGTGGCCCTCAATCAGCCCTCAATGGGTTGTACGTTCAAATGGCAAACTACTGCCCCGCAGGGTGGGAAAAGGTCAAGGAGTGGTCAGAACCTAATCAAGGCGGCTACTACCTGCACTACCAATTTCAGTGCGCTGAATAACGGATTACTCAAATTGTCGGAGGTCGGCGCTATGCCTTCCCTCCGACCTGAGCTAAAATACTCTCCTTTACGCCGATAAAAGTTGTGGGTAACCCGCATGGATAGCTTCAGGAGAGAAAGGATGGGAATCAGAACCCAAGTCGTATTATTAGCCGCCGGTCTACTGCTTTCGATGGGCGGAGCCCAGGCAGCCGATGAGGTCGATCCCTGGGAAGGGATGAATCGCAAAATCTTTGTGTTCAACGACACTCTGGATACCTACCTGGTGAAACCTGTGGCAAAAGGCTATTTAGCGGTCACCCCTGACCCAGTAGAAGTCAGTGTCTCTAATTTCTTTGAAAACCTCGGTGAAGTAAAAAATATTGTTAACGATGTCCTGCAATGGAAATGGGGGCAGGCGGCTAACGATAGTGGACGTCTATTGGTGAATACCACCATCGGTATCGCTGGCCTCTTTGATGTGGCCAAACACATGGGAATGCCTCGTGCTGAAGGTGAAGATTTCGGTCAAACCTTGGCAGATTGGGGCGTTGGCCAAGGGCCTTATCTCGTTTTGCCGTTTTTAGGGCCAAGCACCCTGCGTGATTTGGGCGGAATGCCTGTCGATGGTTATACCAATCCCATCGCCTACGTTGATCATGTACCGACTCGCAATACCGTTTATGCCACTGACTTATTGGAAACTCGGGCCAGCCTAATTGAGGCCGAAGACTTGATCAGTGGTGACAAGTACGCGTTTATGCGAGATGCGTTCTTGCAGCGTCGTAACTATCTCGTTAAAGACGGTGAAGTCGAGGATGACTTTGGTGGCGATGATTTTAGCGAAGACGACGAGTTCTAAATCACCCGCTTGCAGGTGAATTTCAGAGTTTTTATCCAATGCCCGCTACAGCGGGCATTTTTTTATTGAGCTAAATGGTCTAGGTGGACCAACTTCCGCTTCAGCTCAGCATTTCTTCAATTTCCATACCCAAAATACAGCGATCGTTGGGGCCGCCCAGCACCCGTGTGACACGAGTTTTGGCTTGCAGCATCGGCTCGTGGCCATGGGGCGAGTTAATCTCGACCTTCATTTGGCTGCCGACGGGCAGAGCTTTTTCCAGCTCAACCAGCATTCCGCCGCCGCTAAGATCACGGCATAGGCCGGTAATATTCTCGTTGTGTGTTTCGATTTGTACAGAAATCGGGGTATCGATTTGCATACGGATGAAGTTGCGTTTTTCACTGTAAGCTCTATCGGCAAGACTCATATCAGGCTCCTAGATATTGTCATCATTATTGTCACTACAGGGTGTTTCACATGCTTCAGAGTGGCGAGAAAGCTTGAGTCGCAGGTGATCCCCCTAGGTTTCTGCGGCTTAAACTTGGGTCAATTTGATCAACCTGTAGTCAAACTTACCTTAAAATTTCTAATTTGAACAGCTTGCACGGCCTAATTGATGGGAGTAGTGTTACGGCTTTACTGTCGCTTAATTCTTTACTGCCTTTGCAGGAGATGTGGAGCGGAGAATTGGACCGAACCTGTCGCCTTGGCAGTTGATGACAGCTTGGCTGAAATGGCTGAGAAAACTCACGCTTCACCACCTATATAAGATAAATCAGGTACTCAATGCCCGCAGGAAGTCGCAAATTACTCATCATTGATGATGACAGCATTGTTCGACATAACGTCGTCGCCTATTTAGAAGATAGTGGCTTCGATATTCTAGAGGCCGATGAAGGCGCTCAGGGGCTGGATCTGTTTCACAGTCAGCACCCTGATGTTGTATTGACGGATCTGCGCATGCCAACGAAAGATGGCCTGCAAGTGTTGGAGGAGGTCCATCAGTGTTCACCAGATACCCCGGTAATCGTCATGTCTGGCGTGGGGGTGATTGGCGATGTGGTGAGAGCGCTAAGGCTCGGCGCGTCAGATTTCTTAATCAAACCTTTGGTTGATATGGAAGTGTTGGTGCATGCGGTGAATAAAAGCCTCGAGCGCCGCGATCTATTGGCTCAAAACCAGCGCTATCGTGAAGAGCTGGAAAGTGCCAATAGCGAATTGAAAGACCATTTACGAACACTCGAACGTGATCAAGAAGCGGGCAGACGAGTCCAGCAACAGCTATTACCGCCATCGCCCTTCCGCAGAGGGGCCTACTGCCTGGAGCATAAGGTGATTCCGTCGCTGTTTCTGAGTGGCGACTTTATTGATTTGGCCTTCCGCTCGGAACGCTTTTTATCGTTTTATTTAACGGATGTGGCGGGGCATGGCGCCTCTTCGGCGTTTGCCACCATTTGGCTGAAACACGCAGCGGCAGAGATTGTGCGCGATTGGAGCTTGTTCGCCGAAGACAGTCGAGTCGAAGAAGATTTTAATCGCTGGTTATTTGAAATTAATCGCCAGCTTCTAGAGACACGCTTAGGCAGCCATATGACCTGTTTTGTCGGAGTGGTTGATCTAGAGTTGAATCGTCTACATTACGCGGTGGCTGGGCATTTACCGCTGCCGGTGATGATTCATGAGCGCAAAGCGCAGTTTCTAGAAGGGAAAGGGCGGCCTTTGGGGCTGTTCCCGAACCAAGAGTGGCCGCAATTTGAGGCGGATTTTCCTCCGGGAGCGAGCCTGCTGATATTCTCTGATGGTATACTAGAGGTCATGCCGCCAACGGATCTGTTGGAAAAAGAGGAATTTTTGCTCAAATTGCTGTCTAACAGCCAAGGTGGCATGAAAAATGTTTATGATGCCCTGCAATTGGACGCGATTCAGGAAGCGCCCGATGACATCGCGATACTGAGTATTGTGAGAGAGACCTGACGTTAGGTAGGTATATTTCTATGCAGCAAGGTAAAATTTGGGTTGCGGATCACGCCGGTGTTTACGTGATTAAAATGGTCGGAGACGTGCGCCTTACGTTATGCATGTCGTTTGATCATTTTATCAATAACATGTTCGCGGCCGATGATTTCTCCTCGATTATATTTGATCTCAGCGAAGCCGATGCTATCGATAGTACCACGCTCGGGTTAATGGCCAAGATTTCGATTTTAGCCGATCAGCGTAAACATCTCCGTCCAGTGGTCATCGCCACATCCCGCGGTATCAACCGTTTGCTCGAAACCATGGGGTTTGCGGAAATTTTCGATATTGTCGACGAACTCTCTGAGTGCGTCACTCCCAGCGAATGTTTAGAAATGGGGGCGATCGACGAGTGTGAAGCGAAGAATAAAGTGATTGAGGCTCACCGCATCTTGATGGATTTAAATCAGGACAATCACGAAACCTTTAAAGATTTGGTGAAAACCCTAGAAGATGTTTCTTAGGGGCTGCGATATTACCTGAACGGAAGTGCTCTGTTCACTACCGTGTGTTGGGGAATCGACAATTTAATCTTCAGCTTTCACCGCCCCATCCTCACCGATGATCAAACATAGCTTCAGAATGTTAGATCGGATTAACAGCTTTTAGCTAAATCGCCATTAACCTTCGCCAGAGGTTTACCTTAACGCTATTCTTGAATGTGTTGTTCCTGCGCGACTTTCTTCGCGCGGATAAAGTCTCCATGAGAAACGTGAATCAAGTCGGTGACCCGTCGCACCATGTATTCTTCGTATTTGTCGAGATTGTTGTCGGCATAAGCGATACGCCACATGCCAATCAATAGATCAAATTTCTCTTGATGACTAAACTCATCATTCACACAGCGAGTGAATTGATAGAGCGACGTCGATTGATCGCTTTGTTTGCGGGCAATATCGATTAAGTGGTGCAGAGTTTCGCTGTCGAGATCAAACTGGCGTTGCAGTTCTTTGACCAAGGCTTGAATCTCGGTTGCATCAAAATGCTCGTCGATGGTGGCGATCTCGATCATCAAGGCAGCGGCCGCCAATTGTTTGGGATCAGTCTTTTCAACGTCTACATCGCTCTGTTCAAACACTTCAGAAAAAAATGCTTTGATGCCTTCTAACATAGTGATTGCTCGCCTTGTATGAAGAGTGACCGCACTAGAAGCCACTCAAATAGGTTTTAGTCTGCTTTCGCAGTTCTGTTGCAGCCCACCAGTGCCACTGCATCTTCCAATACTGATATTCCAGCCCCAGCCTTGTGAGCATTTTCACTGATGTGCCGGCGAAACCGTCGTGCCCCTGGCAACCCTTGAAACAGTCCCAAAACATGCTTGCTCATGTACTTAAGTAGTTGGCCTTGCTGGATTTGCTCATCACAGTATTGAATGTACTGCGCCGCAATCTCCTCGCGGCTGGCTATTGGATGCTCGTCATTGTAAAAGCGGCCATCTACCTCTGCTAACAAATAGGGATTGCTGTAGGCTTCTCGCCCCACCATGACACCATCCAATGCCGGTAAATGCTCCAAACATTGATCGAGTGTCTTCAGACCACCATTTAGGACAATATCCAGTTCAGGAAATTCCCTTTTCAGTTGGTGCACCATATCGTATTTGAGTGGCGGTACTTCGCGATTCTCTTTTGGACTCAAACCTTTGAGCCAAGCCTTTCGGGCATGAACAACAAACGTCTTACAGCCGGTGTTGGCAATGGTCTCGACGAAATTGGCCATGCCGGAATAGTCTTCCATGTCGTCAACACCAATACGATGTTTGACCGTAACTTCAATATCCACAGCATCTTGCATCGCTTTGATGCAATCGGCTACACGCTGGGGTTCAGTCATCAAGATCGCACCGATCATACCGTTCTGTACGCGATCACTGGGGCAGCCACAATTGAGATTGACCTCATCATAACCCCATTGCTGCGCAAGCTGACTGCAGCGGGCCAAGTCCACGGGATCACTCCCACCCAGCTGCAAAGCAACTGGATGCTCAGCTTCATGGTAGTTAAGGAAGCGTTCTTGGTCTCCGTGGATCAGAGCACCGGTTGTGACCATTTCGGTATAGAGCACTGCGTGTCTGGATATCAGGCGCCAGAGATATCGGCAATGGCGATCGGACCATTCCATCATGGGGGCGACAGTGAAGCGTCGGTTAATTTGATTCATAGCGATTTGAGGTGGGACTTAGGAACAACAATGTAATCGCTATTCTAGCAGGAACAGCGTTCAGTCTGCAGGGTGTCATTTTGTATGTAAGTGGTCTTTCCGTACATTTGTGTGAGTTGTAGCGAGTAGAAACTGGTCCAATACCTAAGCTGGTGTTGCGTTTGGTAGTACCCCACTAAACCTAGTCTCTAGAGAACTTGGAGTGCTAGTCGTTTGCAGAGAGTTAGGCGGGGCGCTCATGTGTTCGCCTGTATTGAAGCGGGCTTGTTCCCATCCTGCGACGAAAGCTGTGGTTAAAGCTGGCGGATTCAGAAAATCCGAGTTTTTGGGCTATAGTGGCGACGCTTGACTCGGACTCTAGCAGTGCGCGTTTAGCTAACTCAAGTCTAAGATCGTCTTTGATTTTACTGAAGCTAGTGTGGTGCTTTTTGAGTTGCAGTTGAAGCTTTCGAGGGGACATATGCAGTTGTTTGGCTATCGTAATCACGTCTGCTTTGCCCGTAGCGAGTTGACTCATAATCATTAGTCTGATGTTGCTTACTAGGTGGTCATCTCTTACCACGGACTCTAATAGCCTTTCAGCTTGTTCGCGGAGAATCCCTAGCAAGTGGGCATCCGCTTGAGCGTATCTCAGATCCAGAATTGGCGTGTCAAACACAATCTGATTGGTCGGCATTTCAAAGTGCACATGCTCTCCGAAGATACGTTTATAGCATTCAATTGCTCCTTTAGGAGGGTGTTGGAAGTGGGTTTCTAGCGGCGTCCATCTGGCACCAATGCGTTGACGAAAGAGCACCACTAACCCGGTTAGTGTCGACTCAACCTCTTGGGAAGTGGGAATGTCTGTGGATACTAAAAAACGGTATTGCAACGCGCTAGTTGTTTGTTGTTCTAGAAATTCCACCGTGGACGCTTGGGTTAAGGTAGCCCAGTAGCGAGCTGCATTTTGGCAGAGCTTGCGTAATGTCGGCGCGTTGGTCACTAGGTAGCCGTAAATACCTAGCATTTCCATCGGCAGCGCTTCGGTAACGTGCATCCCGAACAGCGGGTCATCAGTTAATTCGGCCAGACCATTTAGTAGTAGTAGGTAGTTATCAAAGGTAACCAAGTGAGGGAGCTCAGTTCGGCTACTCTGTGGCAAGTAGTGCTCCACTACTTTTGGGTTTAGGCCGTAGCGATCAAGAGCAGCATAAAGCCAGTCAATTTCTGCTAGCAAGTTTTTACGCACGTGATATCTCTCTTCGCTGTTCCTATTTATGCGTTTATTATCAATTAATATGCGCATATTATCAATTATTTATCGAGAACTCTCATTATTCTAGTCATCGCTAATGACGAAAGTCTGCGATGAATGGTTCTTAGGCAATGAGTGTGATCACTCACGATCATGCTTTAGCTACAGCGCCACACCTATAACAATGAGGAGTCCGACAATGAAATACACACTCCCCCGAATGATCTCTCTAGGATGCACTCTCGTGTCCTCGAGCTATATCCCATTTTTGCACGCCGAGAATTTTGTGGTGGAGGAGGTGATTGTCACCGCACAGCGGCGTGAACAGTCTCTGGAGGAGGTGCCCGTCGCAGTTTCTGCGTTCTCGGCGGCAACTCTGCAAAGGGCGGGAATTAGTGACGCTTCTGATCTCGTAGGTCTAACTCCTGGATTCAACGGTAGCATGGTGTCGAGTTCTCAGCCGATTTTGTCAATGCGAGGCGTTGGAAGTAATGACTTCACAATTGGTAACGATCCCGCGCTAGGTGTCTATGTTGACGAGGTTTACGTTGGTCGTTCTGCTGCAGCTGTTGTCAATCTGTTTGACGCGGAACGAGTTGAATTATTGAAAGGTCCTCAGGGAACACTGTTTGGTCGCAATACCACGGCAGGTGCAATTAGTATCACGCGGGCACAACCGGAACCTTATCGGTCTGGCAGTGTGGAAGTACGGACGGGCAATGATGGCTATCAGGAAGCTCGCTTCATCTATAACGATAGCCTGTCTGATAGTACTTATGCTCGGGTGGCGATGCTTCATCAGCATCGCGATGGCTATGTTGAGGAACAGATATCAAACCGAGATATGGTTGATACCGATTTGCAAGCCATTAAAGCTGCGTTCAAATTCGAGGGCGAGCAGGTGGATTATACCGTGACCATTGATTGGTCTGAAAACGATCAAGATGCGGCCGTTTATAGATCCCTACTCAGCGTTGATGGTCAGGTACTAGATACGCGAAAAGCAGTGTCCGATATCTTCAATGAACAGCGTAACCAACGTGAAATTGGCATGGTTTCGGGTAAGGGACGTTTCACTTTTAGCGATGGTTATGAGCTGACCTCTATCTCCGCCTGGAGAAAGTATCAGTTGGATTATCTGGAAGATACAGACGCGACAAGTCTTCGTTTACTTCATTTTGGTGTAGATGAAGAGAGTGAGTCTTTTAGCCAAGAGTTTCGTCTTAATTCCACGGGTGAGAATCTGGATTGGTTTGTCGGAGTTTCCGTTTCTTATGAAGATATTCAAGCAACCGGCAGTGTTGATTATTCAGAAGAGGTACTGTGCAGCCAGCTTCTGGGTAGCAGTTGCGCGAGTGCTTTGGGCTTCGCTGGTGATGATGTCAGCGAGTTCAATAATGCGGAGGGGGAGTATTGGAATTATGCCATATTTGGTGATGTAAAACTTGCACTCAATAGTGAAACCAATCTGACAATCGGATTGAGGTATTCCTATGATGATAAAGAGTTCGTTGCACACAACCCTGTTCCTGCCAATGCGCTTGTCGGGCCCGCCTTGAATTCAATGGGTGCGCTACCCACGGCAAATCTCTTTCTAATTGAAACCGCTGGAAAGATTAGCAGTCGTGACACTTGGAGCCAGGTCCAACCCCGGATCGTATTGGATCACAGCTTGGGTGGCGACACTATGCTCTACGCATCTGCGTCCGTTGGCTACAAATCTGGCGGTTTTAACGTGCTAGTTCCTACAGAGGGTAGTTTTGAACCAGAAGAAATGCTGTCCTATGAATTGGGTGTTAAAGGTAGTTTGATGGATCGCCGGCTGGTTTACGACGCTGCATTTTTTCACTATCGCTACGATGATCTCCAAGTTCAAATTATTGATGTAGTGAGTATTACTCGAAATGCTGCTGAGGCTACTGGGTATGGGTTTGAGTCAAGCGTTCGTTTTAAGGCCACCGAGAGATTGAGCGTGGCTTCAACGCTAGCTTGGCTAGAGGCTGAGTATGATCGGTTTGTTGTATCCGATACCGAGGATTTCACCGACAACCAGTTAGCGCGATCGCCAGAGCTAACGGCCAGCCTTAGTTTTGATTATGAGCTGCCAGTCGGCGAAGAGCATTTTTTGAATCTTAGTTTGACTACAGTCTACACCGACGATCAATACATGTTGTCATCGAATAGACCAGAGAGTTTTCAAGAGGCTTACACCACAACGGATTTGGAAGTGACTCTGTCTGCAAATAGTGAAAGCTACTTCGTATCTTTATTTGTGAATAATGCCAGCGACGAGGAGTACATCACCCAAACACAGTTGATCAGCGACTTTGGATTGGCGTTGGTTCAGGATTCGCCGCCGCGTTACTACGGGGTTCGAGCGGGTTATCGATTCTGACAATTATCAGTCTTGAGCAAACATCAACACGACTATAGGTGGAGTGATTATGAATCTTAGTGAATATGCTAGATACGATGCCATTGGACTGGCAGATCTGATTCGGTCAGGACAAATGAGTGCAGAAGAGCTATTCCAAGTTGCATTCAATGCGGTGAACCTAGTGAATCCGCAACTTAACGCAGCTGTTGAATTGTATGAGTCATCTGCGGCTCTTTATCAGCCAAATCTTGAGGGGAGACTCTATGGGATCCCTTTTGGTATTAAAGATTTCGGCGCGGCTTTCGCAGGCCAACTCCAAGAGGCAAATAGTATCTTCCTGCAGGGGTATACCTGTGAGGAGGAAACATACCTCGCACAATCTTACCGGGAAGCGGGCTTGCAAACCGTGGTGAGAACCACTATCCCAGAGTTTGGTTATAACACTTGCACCGATGGTGGAGTGTGCGGCGTGACCCATAATCCTTGGGATCTGTCGCGCAATAGCGGAGGTTCAAGTGGTGGTTCCGCAGCGCTTGTTGCGGCTGGTGCTTTACCTGTTGCTCACGCCAACGATGGCGGTGGTTCGATTCGTATTCCTGCGGCCTATTGTGGATTGGTGGGATTAAAACCCACACGCATGCGTAACTCAATTGGTCCTAGCAATAGCGATGTGTTGTTTGGAATGGGGGGGGAGCATGTTGTTAGTCGAACCGTGAGAGATAGCGCTGTTTTATTGGATTGTACTTGCGGTCCACGAACTGGCGATTTCGTGGAGATTCCACCTCCATCAGGTTCGTTTTTGGATGCGGTTTCGAGCAAGCCAAATAAACTAAAGGTAGGCATCATCGATCATCCTTGGACCCATTCTTGGGGACTGAGTAACTCCATGGAGGACGCATTACATCGAACTGCTCAGCAGCTTCAGGATTTGGGGCATACAGTTGAAACAACAAATATCAAAGTCGATCGCGATCAATTCGATAGTGCAGTAGCAGCGTCATGGTGTTCGACCGTGGCGACTACAGTGCTGGCATCGAGTATGAAAACAGGTCGAACACCCTCTATAGATAATATAGACCCCGCAATGTTTGCTTGTTACGAGTACGGATTAGGTTTAAGCGCCGTCGACATATTGGTGATGCAATACTTTTTCAATTCTCTTTGTCGGCAAGTGGGGGAGATGTTCGAGACCTATGATGTCTTACTAACCCCGACAACGGTTGACGTGGCTCCAAGAAATGGAGTGCTTAACTCTGTCCAAGCCGGTTTTGATGCCATTAGCTGGACAAAACACATATTTGGTCCGGCACCCTACACTGCTACCTTCAATATTACCGGTCACCCTGCTGTGTCATTACCTCTGCAAAGTGATCACACAGGACTACCTCTAGGAATGCACTTTGTTGGACGCTTTGGTGGCGAGGTCACGTTGTTCAACCTAGCCGGTCAATTGGAACGCGCCTACCCCTGGATAGATCGAAAACCGTTTGTTCACGTATCTTCATCATCTTAACTAACATCAAATTGGAAGTAATTATGAAAGTTCTAGCGCTAGGTGGCTGTGGCCAGCAAGGGCGTCGTGCAGTTAAGGCTCTACTGCAATCCTCCGACATTTCCCAGATTATTGTAGCGGATATCAATTTAGATGCAGCACAGGAATTTGTTTGCGAGCTGGAAGATTCTCGAGTGATTTCTATGAGAATCGATGTTTTAAACCGATCTCAGCTGTTGGAGGTCATGGGGGGCGTGGATGTTGTGGCCAATTTTGTAGGTCCGTTTTTTCGATACGCGGAAATAGTTGTTTCTGCTGCAATTGATGCAAAGGTGAATTATGTAGATATCTGCGATGACACCGCACCGACTCTGGCAATAATGGACAAATACAGTAGTCGGGCGGAGGCCGCAGGAATCACAGTGCTGATGGGGATGGGGGCGAGTCCTGGATTGTTGAATGTGTTTGCACGGTACGCCGCTGATCAAATGGATTCTGTGGAGGATATACGGCTATTCTGGAACGTGTCGGTCAACGATATAGAAACGGACTTGAGCGAAACCGCAGACAATGCAGCGATTTTTGAGCATGGTATTGAAATTATTGCTGGAGATGTACCTCAATTTATTGATGGTAAACTCTGTCAGGTGCCCGGAGGTAGTGGCATGAAAGAAGTTGACTTCCCTCATTTGGGACGTCAACGGGTCTATTTTGTCGCGCATCCGGAAACCGTTACTTTACCTCGATACATCAAAGCCAAAAACATAACCAATCGCGGTGGCGTTCTAGGTATGGATGATCTGTTGCTAGGTATGAAGGAATTAGGTCTCACCGATCATAGCGAGATGACATTAAAAGGACAGGTTGTTCAGGCCGCAGATGTGGGTATGGCTGTTATGGCAAATTTGGCCGAGAAAAGCCCGCCTCTTTCTGAAGATATTGCGCCGGTTTGTTCCGACTCCTTCGTAGAAGTTAGAGGCTTACGCAACGGAGAGTCAATTCAAATACACATCAGCCATCGTTCAGAAAATGGTTTTCCTCGGATGGATGAGGGGACTGGAATATCCGCAGCTATTGGTGTTCTCATGGTTGCGCGAGGGGAGGTTACTCGTGTTGGGGTTCATGCTCCAGAAGGCTGTGTTGAACCTACCTGCTTTTTTGCACAACTTAAGTTCTATGGGATGAGCGTTGTTGAAAGACGCTGTGAAGTGCGTCGTTTGTAATAGCATTATTGTGTAAGAGAGACGCTTTGTTGCCCCAGGCTCACGCTTCTTTTGCGTGGGTCTCAGCCTATAACGCTATGAAACGCGTTGAATGAGAGAGAATCGCATAATTTCATGGTGCCTAAGGACACAATCTTTGTACGTTTCAGTCTATCAATAGCATCACAATGATAAGGTTGTGGGATCTAGTATCGGGTAGAATAATTGTCATTTTTTTGGGTGTCTCGCAACTTACCTTTGGCGTGCTCGAGCGAGAGTGTTATCCGAACTAAAGCTAGTGAATACTCTCATAGAGATACAATCCTATTGGAAGGGAACTCCAATACCAATGGGATCCATAGTTGTCAAATACCACCTCGATAGATGTGCTCGCTCACGGACAGCGTTCTAACCACATTGACGAGCGACTAGCCGCAGTTTGTATTCAGGTTGTCGGCTGATTTTCTGTCATAAAAAACTCATGTATTACAATGACTAAATAAGATTAGTGTTCTTAACTCGGACGCTGTGTTTATGATGATCACTCTAATTAAGCGGTAGCTCTTGGATTAATTCTTGTTGAGCCTTAAAAGC
This sequence comes from Cellvibrionaceae bacterium, assembly GCA_002707785.1. Taxonomy (GTDB): domain Bacteria; phylum Pseudomonadota; class Gammaproteobacteria; order Pseudomonadales; family Cellvibrionaceae; genus Pseudomaricurvus. Next base: position 35,359 of record PANW01000065.1, read on the forward strand.
TTTGAACTCTTCATACAGAACTCTCTCATCGTTACTGGCTAGTTCAGCACCACTACTTTTGACAATGTTCGCGAAAACAGCTTTGGTTTTTTCGGGTTCCAAGGTGACCAGTACGCACAGATTTTTCCTGCCATCGATGTCGAAAACATCAGTCTTGATCGCTTTACTGCCCTGGAGTGTGGCTTCGGCGATTTGTCGGGCGCTGGTTTCGAAGTTGGCGCCAATGTTAGAGCCTGATACGGTATCGGTTTTGTGACCATAGGTTTTCACCATGTTGGCAGCTTTAAGCTCAATTTGTCTCACCAAGCTGTTTCGAGCCTCTGCTGTTGCCTGATTGCGATCGATAGTGAAGTGGCCACTAAAAGGCACGCAGGCCGAGTCTGCTAGGCCATTGTCGATATTTGGCATCACCACCCATTCGGGCAGTGGAATATTGGTATCTTTAATATCCAGAGAGGGGGTACAGCCGAATAAGAAAATGCTGAGGTCGCTGGCAATCAGTAAGTGCAGTGAACGCATGGTGTGCTCCTAGAGTGATGGTCGATATTCCTTTAGAAGGACAGAGTGTAGATAACTAACAGGATGAGTGATAGCTATTGCGACTTTGGCTTGAAGATTATCGTTTGCTGTGAATAATCTGACGTTCGCTTTTAGTCTTGTGTCCTTCTATTCAAATATCTATTGATAACAATAGGATTGCCATCGAAATCCATTTGAGCAATCGGGCAATAGAGTTAAACAGGAATAGGGAGTTGTTGTGGGTTTTCGAGTAATACTAGGGGGGGTGTTGCTGTGTACTCTCTCGGCTTGTTCTCCTTTCCGAGAGTCGGTGTACGTAGCTCCGGAGGTTCATGGCAAGGTTGTTACGGTTGACAGCCTATTGCCAGTAGCCGACGTAGCTGTGCAGCATCATGAGTACCTGGAAGGAATCACTCGCAGCGATGAACATGGCCGACTGTATTTGGAGGCGGTGAAAGATTACAGCAGTGAGGTGTTAAAGCTCTCTTTTCTGAGGCAAGCTCAGTTGATAAAGATCGGTGATCCGCAGACTGAACAGAGTTTTTTTGTGGTAACTTATTTTCATCGACTCAGTCAAACTCAAGAAAGTGTTGATATCCCTACTGTGTTTTTGGGCCGAGAGCCTGAGGTACTGGCTTCTATTCCAGTGTTTGGGGATGAGCAGTCCAGACGAACATCCCACCTTGGCTTAAACCTAGACTCGGTAGACTTATTGTCATTAGTGGCGAGTGCGTGCGATAAGAACATTCTAGACAGTGCTCGTTTGGCTCTGAATACGGCTCGTAAAGTGTATTGGAAAGTTGAGGAACAGGTCGCGTTGGGTTCCACTCAAGCCCATCAAGGCCTTGTCGATCATGCCTATCAGCATGTGTTTAATCTATGGTCCTATTTGTATCAAATGCAAGCCTCCAGCAGCGACTGAATTTTCAGGCGCAGAAGCGCTTGAGACGCAGTCACGTATCGTGATCGATTTGAATGCAGTGTTTATTCGGGCGCAAAATGAAGCGCGTAGCTTAGCTGATGTTAGTATTCAGCGTTTTCATCTCTAGGGGACTGTACAGTTATGCAAGGATTGATTTGAGCAAGGCGATTGTTGGTTGGGGGAGCGCTGAGTGCGTTGCTGAGCGCCTGTGTCCCTACTGTGACAACTGTTTATGATGGACCGGAAATACGCGGGCAGCTAGTTGCATTGTCTAGTTTAGAGCCGGTTGCTGATGCCCAAGTGTTTTACGCCGATCACCTTGAGCGCTCAGTGATGACGGATGAAAAGGGACTGTACCGCCTACCAGCTCCCGCTCGGACGCAAGCAACTGTGTTGATGGCGGGACATGCGTTAGCACCCTATCAGGCACTGGTTCGAAAAGGCGGTTATGGCAGTACTACGCTACTGGTTTATGGCAGTTTGAAAATGCTAGAGCCGGAGCAGGTGATGCTGGACCCCGTGGTACTGGATGACCAATTGAGTGAGATTCCCAAGCCGACGATCACCGAGGGTTCGTCGCATCAGTTAGTAAAAACTCTCATCTATGTTCACAGTCTTTTTGGGGCTTGTGATCGCGAGCTAGGCTGGGATGCACTCAAAGCATTAAACGTTTATCGCAAGTTGTATTGGCGCTACCAGAAGCGCAGTGCGGATACCTCCACATCGGCATCACAACTGGAGTTGATTGCTCGATATCAAGAATTATCTCAGCAGCATGCTTCTCGGCTCTGGGATGCTACTTTAAAGAGTTGTCCTGTGACGGATCTATTACCCGATCAGCGCCGTGAAGTAGGCGCAATTCTCAATGAGCTCGAACAGTGGCCACGCGCTATTGCGGTTGGGCGGGGAGCGCATGGTTACATTGACGATTAGCTTTTTATTCGTAACTTTACCGTAAACGTCTCGTGTTCCTGTTGCACGGCCCCGAACTTTTCATAGGTGCAGTGCAGTTCAGTTCGTAGTCTTGTTCGGAATGAGTCAAACTCTGTTCCAGCATCGTGTTCAATTGTGCCGAAAAGTCCAGTACACGGATCCCAGCAAACATCTCGTGACGAAAATAAAGATCGTCGGGGAGTGCACGAGGTAGCGTTTGATTCGCTGCCCTTGGGCGTTGTAGATCGATGCGTAAATGGATGTCATGAAGCCAGTATAGGACATTTGGCACGTGAGAGAAGAGGTATGAAGTGTATCTTCAATCGTCTTATAGACGCTGGGTAATGGGTCACTGGAGATGAGAATTTCCGCAGTTCAAAGGGTAGAATTACTTCGTAATGATTGGTCTTCAGGCCGGTCAATGGTAGATTCAAGTAGCGTCTGAAACTGCAACTATTTAGTGGAACATATCAAGAGCCCATTCATGCATTCTAACGACCTTTATCGTCAACAGTTTATTCAGCAGCTGCAGCAGTGTCAGCAAGCCTGTCAGTTTATTGAGAGAGGCCAAGCCGAGACCCCTTTGGCTGATCTATTTCAAAGGCTTGAAACGGATCTAGACCAAGCGCCATTTACCGTTACGCTTTTGGCGTTGACCCCTGCAGCCAGAGCCGCAGCGCTAAAGTGGTTGTATGGTCAGGACTTCGCGGTCTTTTCCCTCGAGGTCTCCGATCAAATAGGGTTGCTGGAAGTACAGTTGAAAGACAAGGGCTATAGCTTTGAAAAAAGTACCGGCGAGCGAGTGGAGTTTGGAGCGTGGAATGAATTGATTGAAGCGATCAATAGCGAGGGCCTGCTAAATGCGACGCTGAAACCCGATCTGCGAATGGATACGCAAGCTGATAAGGGGCTAAAAAGTTTGAGAGTCCTGATCCCCGAAAGTTCGCGGTCTATACAGCATTCTCCGGCACTACTGACCAAAATTCTGCGTGAATCTAATGTGTTGGTGGTAGCCGCCCCTATGCATCATCAGCTGGATGAAAGCGATCAACAAGTGATCGGAGATCTTTTAGAGGACATGCAGGCTTTCTGGCCGTTACTGCAGGTCGATGAATTGGTGGATGACATCAACCCGCCGGAGCGAGGTTGGTGGCAGCTTGGACAGGCAACAGTTAATCTTGAACCCCAGCTGCTGACTACCCACGTGGAAGCTAGCCTACCTGACTTATTAACTCATCGAGACAATGCTACTCGGCAAGCGTTAAGCCTGTTATTGGCGGCCAAGCGCTCCGCGGCGGCGGTCGATGCCTTGATCGAGCGTTATGAGCAGCAATTGCGACAGTTCAGTAGTCGTAAGAAGCGCGAAGCGCGAAAGCAAGAGTCGTCACAGCCGCTATCGACTAGTAGCAATCCAGTGCTGCCCTTGCGCACGGTGATTATTGAGCAATTTGCTGAACTTCCCAAGTTGCTGCAGGCGGCGACGCGCAAGAGAGAATTGCTCACCGCTACCGCGAACATCGATCTCCAGCAACACATTGATACGCTAGCTGCCACCGATGTTGAAAAGGTAGAGGGCTATCAGCATTACCAACTGTCCTTAGGAGGTGGTTATAAGTCCGATCTCATTAGTTTTTTGCAGGCCACTTTGCGCAGTGGATTGCAGCAGGATATGGCATTGGTGCAGCGGTCGCTTGAGGGAGCCGCTGAGCACATCCGTTCAGAGACTGAAAACCTGTTTGGTACCGCGTTGACGTTGAGTTCTTGGCAATTCGATCAACGCCAATTACAAGATGAGCTCTATGAGGCCCTCGGTGTAGAAATGCGCTATCAGGGTGAGATGCCTAAACAGAGCTTTTTCAATCGCCTAGGACGCGGTCGTCAAGCCATGATGGGGCTGATGTTGGCCGGCATGGTGATGGGGTCCTTGGTGCCCGAGTGGCGACAGCTGCTCATGATGTTGGGATTACCGCTGTTTTTGGGAGGCGTGCTCTATTCGTATATCAGTATGCCGAAAGAAGAGTTCGCTCGAATGGAAAAGGAACTGACCAAAATTCGCGATGAGGTTCTAACCGTCGCTCGCCGTCAATTGGCAGACAGCAACCGTCACCAACAATCACAGCTTAACGATGCGTTAGAGCGCCTGAAAAAACAGTGGCTACAGCAACTCGACGATCAATCAAAGCACTGGCAAGAGCAGCAGCACCAACAACGACAACAGCATGAGTACAAAGCCCGCGAGAGACTTCAGGCCATCGAACAGCAGATGGCAGACTGGAAGCGCTGGCAGCAACCTATCGAACAACAAGGAAAAAAAAATTGAATGAGCTGGCGTCTAATGTGCGCAGCCAGTTAGCTTAGATTTGAATTCAAAACCCTTGCTGCAGTGCGACAATCTAACCGACAGTATTAGTGCTCGGGGGTAATGAGCATAGTGCGAGTGGCGACGGCACTTTCGGTGTTTGGTGGCAGCTGTTCCAGCGCCAGCAACAGGCGATTGAGTGATTGGTAGGGGCCTAATTGGTGCGAGGTAAATAGGCCTGCCAGATGGCTTTGATCGAGTGTCATTTCGGTCCATATAGCGATGTAAACATCCGAGGTAATACTGTCTGGAGCGATCAGACCTGACTCAAAAACCCCATCGCCTTCAGGTATCTGCAGCGAGCCTGGGTCGCTGATCGCAATGTCTTCACGAATCACGTCAAAGCTTCCGTCCTGATAGATACCGATCAAATGTAAGTAGCCGGAGCGGGAGCTTGCGATATGCCAGCGATATTCTGTCTGCGGTGCTAGTTGTAATTGTGCATCCAGCGGAAAGCCTTGGTCGTCTAACGCGTTAAGACGCAAGCCGCCCTGCGCTAAAGCGGACCATTTAACCACATAGCTGAGCTGTTCTGGACCGACCTCGATCAAACTGTCGCCAACCATAATCTGCCAGTGTGCTCCTTGCTGATTGATACTGATATCAAGCTGCGCGTCCTGTTTGCCATCGAGGGATTCAACCTGTCGTCGCGTGGCGATGAGTAGATCGCTGTCTATCAAGCTGCGAGAGCCATTGAGCAACAAACGACGGGGATTGAAGCCTAGCTGCCCGACAATGCGCTCAGCAAATTGGTTGGCTATGGGGCGGCCATCATAGCGCAGCGCTAAATGAATTTGACCACTGGGATCTTGACGATCGAGGCAATCCAATCTGACATGGTCCAATTTGGCGTTCGTATTCGATTCAATGTGTTCTTGCCAATTGCGATTGACGCTCACATCGGTTTTGTGAATGTTGCCGGTGGATTGGCTGTTGATCTGTACAGAAATTTGTTCCGCGATGTCGCGATAGGCGTGTTGTTTCGCTTGAGCTAGGTTATCGGCGCTGCCTAAACCGAGATAAAAACCTCGCGGTTGTGGATCTGTAATTGTTAAGCAAGGTGATAAGTAGTTTACCGCAGCTCGCGTGTTCTCTGAGACACTCGGGATACTAGCGGAGCCCGCGTTATGGGTGCTCATGTCGGTGGCGGTAGGAGCGGTAATGCAGCCGCCGAGAGCGACTGCCACGACCAGTATTGAAAGATATCTCAATAGCACTCGACTTCCTTAGCTAATACGTTCGGCGCGAGCGGCGGCGCTCTCGGCTCTATCGGCACTGTGTTCGGCAGATTGTGCTGAACTGCCAGCATCGGACACTGTTACTTCTAAAGAGGCTTTGAGGCTGAAGATATCGTCTCGGCTTTGTTCCGTTTGCTGCTGGCACTGTTGCACTTTCTGTTCGCCGTCATTGCAGTTTTGTTCCAAGGTGTTGATGTTATCGAGACGCGCTTGGGCGTCGCGCTCCAGAGTGCAGATGTTGCCGTGCATATCCACCGACCAAGTATTGAGTTGCTGTACACCTTCTGCGTGAGTTTGTGACGAGCCGAGCAGCAACTCTTGTTTGGCGATGATGCTTTGCGCGTTCTGAAGCAGGCTTTCTAATTGGGCGATGATATTCTGTGCCTTGGCCAATGCCGCTGAAGTGGCAGACTCCGCAGTTTCAGCTTGCACTGAGGATCGATTGGCATCGCTGGCAGAGGTCGCTGCCATCTTCGCGCTTTGGACAGCATCGGAGGCGGAACCGCTGGTTTGTTGGGCCAAGGTTTCAGCGCTGGCGGCAGCACCTTTCGCTTGTCCGGCGGCGCTCTGTGCCTGCCCTGATGCACCCTCTGCGGTACTGGCAGCCGAGGTCGCTTGAGTCTGTGCACTGGACGCCGTGTTGGCAGCAGATGATGCCTGCGAGGCATTAGCTTGCGCCTCACTGGAGGCGCTGTTGGCGTCGCTGGCCATTGCTTGGGCGGCGTTTGCTGCTTGAGCGGCTTGGCCCGCTTCTGAGTAAGCTTGGTTCGAAGCCTGCTGCGCCTGAGCTGCCATACCCAATGCTTTACCGGAGGCCAGCGCGGCATCGGCGTATTCATCCTGCGCTTGATCGGCGGCGCGAGTGGCTTCGGTTAATTCATCTTGAGTTTTATGGGCGGCTTGATCGGCTTCAGCTTGAGCCTGTAGGGTTGCTTTCAGTGCTGCTTCGGATTGTTCCTGTGCTTGCTTGGCGGCGGTTTCAGCGGCTTCGGCTTCATCTAATGATTGTTCCGCTTGTTGTTCGACATCTTTGGTTTTTCGGGCGGCAATTTCCGCGTCAGCTTCGGCCGTTTGTGCGCGTTGAGCCGCGCTGTTGGAGCTGTTGGCTGAGTCACTGGATTGCTGCGCAGCGCTGCGCGATTCGGTGGCAGAATTTGACGCTTGCCCTGAGGCCGACTGTGCCTCGTGGGCTGAGTTTGCTGCGCTGTATTGAGCCTGTGTGGCTTCTGAAGCTGCGCCGGCAGCGTAGCCTGCGGAGCTGCCCGCATCGTGAGCTTGATTGGCCGCTTGGATGGCTGATTCATTACTGTTGCTGGCTAGGGCGGACGCCTCTTGAGCCGATTGATTGGCACTGCGGGCTTCGTTTTGGGCATCGTCTGATGCTTGGCTCGCCGCACGGGCTTCAGTTTGAGCTTCGCTGGCTGCATTGTCGGCCTCTCGCGATGCCTGCCGGGCATCACCCGCTTCGCTATCGGCGAGTTCGGAGGCGCGTGTTGCCTGTTCGGCTTGACGTTGCGCCTCGGCGGCAGCCTGTGCAGCTTGGCCGGCTTGCTGTTGGGCATCCTGTTGTGAGGTGCTAGATTGAGTCGCGTTAGCTCGAGATTCACTCGCTGAATCGACGGCTTGTTGTGCACCCTGCGCAGCTTGAGTCATGGCTTCGGTAGCACTGGCGGCTTGTTGTTGGGCAGTTTGCAAAGCTTCTTGGCTAGCTTGAGCTTGCTGTTGCGCTAGCTCCATGGCACTCAGGCTCGCTTGGGCTTGTTGTTGCGCGACACTGGCTTCCCCCTCCGCCATTTGTTTATCGGCTTGTGCCTGCTGCGCCTGCTGTTGGGCTTTTTCAGCCTCGGCTCGAACGGCAGCTAGCTGTTGCTCCAGTTGCGACCGAGAGCTGTCAAATTCCTTGGAAGGCATAGCAATGTCCTTGTGGTCCGCTTGTGACCCTGTTCGTGATTAGTGTTTAGCGCCCGTTTTTAGAGGCAGGCTTTTGAGTGTATCGATTCTTTTTTATAGCAGCCGAGGATTCAACCCGTATGAACGTGTTGGCTTACAGAAATACTAGAGGGACAGCGGCTAAAAAACCAACCGATAAAAATGCGTCTGGTCAGTTGGTTTTCTCTGATGCTTCTACTCCGTAATCCAAGTTGTCAGATTGCCACAGAGATCCTGTTTGACGAGTAACCACGGTGCAGCAGTCTCTAACTCTGCCTTGAGTGCTGAATCAGGTTGCCACCCTGGTGCATCTAGACACTTGAGATAAGCACCCGCTAATGAGGCTCCCAGCGCAATCAATTCTGGATGTTGGAGGGCTGGGGCTTGTTCTTCAGTGACTGGCGGAGCGATATTAGAATGTTGCTGCTGAGAGATGTCTAGTTGCATCCACGCTTGAGCGAAACCTTGGCGCAGATGCAGTTCGACTGCAGCTCGGCTGATCAACGGAGTTTCTGAAGTAAGTGGAGAGACTTCATCACGGTTGGCATAGGTTGGGTTAGGTTCGGTCATCGGTGCAGTTTGGCGCGGCGGTGGGGCAGGGCGTTGATGGGGCTTCTGCAATGGCTTCGGCAGCGGCTCTAGGCCCGATGATTGGTTGTTGGCGGTTACTGCAGCTTCCTGCGACTGCGCAGGTCGATCTGCTGATGAGGATGGAGCTGGGCCGGTTGTTAACAGGGCGGGCGTAAGAATCGCAATCGCAAAAACTCCAGCGGTGGCAGAACCCACATAGGTTAGTCGAGAAGGTGTTAGCCATTGGCTAACACGCTGCCATAGATTGGGTTTTGCTTCACCCGTCTCGCTCTTGATTATTGTTTCGCGGCTTTCAATCAAACCCATCCAATGCGCAAACAGTTGTTCATCATGGTTTAGGTATTGATAGATCTGTTGTTTGCATTCGAACGCTAGGCGATCATCCAGCAGTAAGCCGAGTTCTTCCAAGCTCGGTACTGGTCCCTCAATATTCGTCTCGTCGCGGCTGGCCAATAGGGCGAGTCTGGCTTGTAACTGCTGCGTTGTAGAGGGAGGGCGTTCTGAGTGTGTATTAACGGCCATGATCACTCAACTCCTCAATGGCCAAAGCGTCAAAATGAATATTGGCCTGCCGCAAGGCCTCTGCAATACGTTGATGAATGCCTTTGAGTAGCCGACCTGGCTGATAGCTGGGCATATTCAGACTTTTAGCCACTAGGTTTAGCTTGAGCCCCTGTTGATAAACCATCTTCAGCAATAGGCGCTCTTGCGGTTCGAGATTCATCTGTTGGCGTAACTGCGCTAACTGCTCTTGATTCGGCGACGGCATGTTCATACTGGAGTTAGAGGGACAGTTGGCATCGGTGGACGCCTGCTTTGCTGAGTCTTCTGAGAGTAGATGTTCAGCTAGCAGCAATAGAGCTTCTTCCCACTCGTGCTGTTGCAATCGGCTTTCAGTACTTTGGTCGCTAATTCCGGGATGACTGCTGTCGGGCGCCTCAGTGCCGTCGATGCCGCAGTCAAAACACTCGGCAGGAATTTCTCGTGCGCTTGATCCACACCAGGGTAGGCGAGCTTTAATGGTGCGAATGATCGATTGAACAAAACCCGTATCTCGCCGGTCATTGTAGGTTAGGTTGTCGATGACACTTGCGACAAGTTGTCGTTCTAGGCAAATCATTTTCCATATACGCACCCACAGTTCCCCTTCACGCTTGAGCCATTCCGGTGGGCGAGGGCGACCAAAGCGTTGGCGAGAAAATTCTTCGAGAAAATTATGGGTTAAGGTTAGCAAATAGGTATTTGGCTTGGCGCGGCCGCCATAGTGTTGGCAGGCCGCCCAGTTATCTTCAGACAACCGATGAATTACATGGCTGCTGGCTTCTTCGGCGAGTCCTTGTTGGGCAAAACGCTTTAGCGCTAAGCGATCGAGTTGTTGCAACCATGCTGGCTCGAATACAAGCGCAGCCCAATCGATCTCTGAGTCGGGTTCTATTGCCATGAAGTATTGATATTCAGTAGAGGTTATTAATAGGGATGGTAACGGGCGATTGGCGCTATGACAAATTCAAGCTGGTGAAAGGCCGTGTGCGGTCGTCCGCATGGGGTATGCTTGAGTGTTGATTGTTGGAGTTTGTCCCTCCAAGTAGATAGTTGAGGGGAGTGATGAATATGCAATCTGGAGTTTCAACCATGAAACACTCAAAGCGAACAACTGTCAGGTCACCTTGGGTTTTGAGTGGATGGCCGATCTATTTGCTACTGCTGATCTGTTGGGGGCAAGGCCATGCCTCGGAGAATTGGTTGGACCAACAAAAGAGCGAATTTAAGCGTTTCTCTGAGGGGAGTCAGCAGCAGCTACAGGATTATCAGCAACAACAGAATACCGAGTTCGGCCAATGGTTAAGTCACGAGTGGCAGGCGTTTGAGCAGTACCGTGGATTGATTCGCGACGCGGCACCTAAATTCAGTACTCCACCGCGGATTGGGGTTACACCACTGACCGCGAACCGGTCCAATCGGAATGAGCCGTTAGATACATCAATTTCATTATCGACACCGCTATCTATTACTCAGCCAGGTGTTGAAGACAAGATGCCTGAAATCACAGGGACTGTGTCAGCAAAAGCCCAAGCGGGTGAGTTTTGGTTTTATGGCCATAGTCTTCGGATCAGTACTGTGTTGCCTTCTGATCTGCCAAAAATTGCTGATCAGCAGGATATACGTGACGCATGGCTGCAACTGAGCAACTCGACTCATCAACCGCAACTACAACAGCTTCGAGCAACTCAAGAGACGTTGGAGTTGTCTGACTGGGCGACCGTGCAAATGGTCCAACGCTACAGCCAAGAAATGCCCGTATCTCACAATCAACAAACCATGGTGGCTTGGTTTTATTTGAGCCAACTTGGCTATCGAGTGTGTGTCGGCTTTAGTGGAAGACACTTGTTTTTGTTGTATGCCACTGAGCAAACCCTCTATGAAAAGCCTTTCTATCTGGTCGAGGGCGAGCGTTATTATCCGACATCAGCCCAAGTGACGGGATCAATGACGAGCTATCCGGAGTATCCCGCTGAGGCCCGCAAACCTTTGCAAATGGATTTCAGTAAGACTTTTAAGCAGCCAACACTTAGGGCAGGGGGGCAACCCGAAGAGACCAATCAAAGTGGACAACCTCTCAAGCTTCGTCTTTCTGCGGATCGTTTGTCTTACTTTCAATCGTATCCTCAGATTGATTTGGTGCACTATTTTCGCGCAGAGATTAGTCCAGAGATTGCTGAAGCCGTACGCAGTTATTGGCGGCAGCAACTAGCGCAATTGCCGCCCGTCGATCAGGTCAATCAGTTACTGATCTGGTTGCACAGAAGTTTCGACTACGCGCGGGATCAACAACAGTTCGGAGCTGAGAACTATCTACTGCCAGAAGAGTCGCTCTATTATCCCGCCAGCGATTGTGAGGATCGATCCTTTTTATTGGCGTGGATGGTGCGTGAGATCTTGGACTTGCCGGTGATTGGTTTGGTCTACCCTGGACATGTGGCGATAGCGGTTGGCCTGCCGCAAAATCAGGTTGCAGTGCAATCTAACAAGCCTATTCGTTACTTCTCTCGCGATTATTGGGTTGCCGACCCGACCTATTTTGGTGCGAAGCTCGGGCAGGTGATGCCTGATTTTGTCGACATTAAACCTCAGGTGATTGCGCTGTGAGGATTCTAGGAAAGATGAAATCTTTGCGTTTGAGTCGCCATCAACTGCAATCCTTTTTTAGGTCGGCCTATCAATTACTCTATGCCGTCCTGACTGGACTAATCGTTTTTGGGTTGCTGTGTCTATTGAGTGGTCTTTATTTCATAGGCTACTGGCAGCTAGAAAAAGCTCTATGTGAAGTCGGAGGTTTCTTTTCTAACGGGTGTTATGAAGCGTGGGCAGAGCCCTTGTTCATGGCAGCAGGCGGTATTTGGAGTGTCGGCCTATTGTGTCTGATGGTTTACATCTTCAGATATAGCCGACGTTCGAAGGCTGACTGAGAAATACGGGATTCACGTTGTTGGAGAGAGGGCTGCTAATTGACATAGTCGGCTAGGCTGGATAATTAATCAGGGTGTATTTAAACTAGCTCGTTATGGATTGGGAAGATCTATCGATGGTTGCCCAAATAAAAGCGTAGAAATCGTGCGAACAACGAAAGGTTCTTGGAGATGGAACTGGTTTACTCAATAGTTAGATTGGTATGTGTCCTAGCGGGGTTGCTAATCGGTTTGTACATTGGCTATTCAGGATGGGTGTCCGATGTTGAGGGCGCATTTGTTAGCCATTCTATGGTTTTTCTACCCCTGATGGTCATCAGCCTATGGGGCGCGCGCAGTTGTCTTGAAGACTCTGGCGATCCTATCACTGCTGTTGGTTATCCCGTGATTTACACTGCTGTCGCATGGGGCGCGAATCAATTTGCCGGCTCGCCTTTACCTTGGTTGATTCTATAGACGTGATTCTTTAGCGCTTAAGAAACTCAACAAATAACAATTAAAACAGCGATAGGAGCTGCTTTGCTGTATCTCGGAATTGATCTCGGTACGACATTTTCTCTGGTCGCCTACGTGAATGATCAGGGTCTGCCGACACTGTTTCCCGACTTTCACGATGCCAATGATTTTCGCACACCTAGCGTGGTTCACATCGGTGAAGACGGGTGCCTAGTGGGCTCATCTCTGGAAGAGTTGTTGGAGGATGAACCAGATTGTTCCCATGCCCGCTTTTTTAAGCTGCAGATGGGGGAGCAACAAACAGGCTTTGAGGATCATCTTGGGCGGCATTGGTGGCCTCAGAGTCTATCTGCTTTAGTGTTGAAAAAGCTGCTGCGTGATGTCGACGCTTTTGCTCATGAAGAGATCGGAGGGGCACTTATTTCTGTTCCCTCCAACTTTAATGACGCCCAGCGCAGAGCCACTAAAGAAGCTGCCATGCTCGCTGGGCTAGCGCGGGTTAAATTGATCGAGGAGCCGGTAGCCGCCGCCACCTTTTATGGCTACAGCGAGAACACCGGCGAGCAAACGCTGTTTGTCTATGATCTTGGTGGTGGTACTTTCGATGCGACTGTTTTACAGGCGGGGCCTGAAGGCCTCTATGCCCTTGCAACTGAAGGTAGTAATCACCACGGCGGCAAACAGGTGGATGAGCTGATCATGGCTTACATACGTGATGAGTTCCAACGTCAACATGGTTTTGCATTTGACGATGCTGCCAGTCAGTTGCAGCTTCGACAGTTCGCGCAAAGTGCCAAGATTGCCTTAACCAAACCAGGAAAATCACGAATTAGCAAAACCTTGGTATTGGCGGGGCGTACGCTAGATTTTGTTTTCAGCAAAGAGCTGTTTAATCAATTGCTCGATCAGTTTGTCGATGAAACCTTGGTAGTGTGTCAGCGTTGCCTCGACGCCGCCGGTATGGACTGGAGCTTTATTGATAAGCTATTGCTCACTGGCGGATCATCACTGCTGCCACTTGTGGCCGATAAATTATCTCGAATCAGCGGCAAGCCTCGGGATCAGCTGCAGTCGAAACAACCCCATCAAGCGGTGGCTTACGGCGCTGCGCTATTGGCCGAGCAGGAGTTTGGCGAGACTAGGCTACAGACACAGCATACTCTGCAGAGTATCTGCTCCCACGATCTGGGGATTCGCGTTCTTGGTGTCGACGGTAAACCTGCAGTGAAAGCGCTAGTTAAGCGGAATACGCCCGTGCCGGTTGCGCATTCTACCACCTTCTATACCACTCGAGATGATCAAACACGTCTAATTGTTGAGGCAGTTCAACAACGTCTTGTAGGAACTGAAAGCGAAGAGATTAGTCTTGGGTATTTTGCCTATTCCATCCCCAGTCCTCGCAAAGACTATCCGATTGAAATCCAACTCGCCTATGACCTTGAAGGGATTGTTACGGTTACTGCCAGTGATCCGGCCACCGGTCAGGTGATCAAGCAAGTGATGGATGCCGACACCGAAGCACTGAATCGTGAACTGTTACAGCAGCAGGCTTGGCTGGCTGATCTAACAGTCAATCAATAGTGAGAAGAGCTAACCATGGGGCTTAGATGCAGCAGTGCCAGTGTTAGTCATGTGGGGCATGCGCGTGAAGTCAACGAAGATACCCATCTCGCCGATGACGCCCAAGGATTGTGGATAGTTGCTGATGGTGTGGGCGGACATGTCGGAGGAGACGTCGCCAGTCGCTTAGCCGTCGATACGGTTAGTCAGCAAGTGGCTGAAGGGGCCGATCTCACCGATGCATTTCTGCAAGCCCATGAGCGGATTCTCGAGAGAGCTCAAACGTTAGATTTAGCCGGCATGGGAACGACCTTGGCTGCTGTTCGCCAAACAGGGAGATTGTTTGAGCTGGCATGGGTGGGTGACAGCCGTATTTATTGTTTCGAAGAGCCGCGGCGAGGTGATGAACAGGGCAGAGGTCTCAATCAGTCGAACAGGCACGCCGCTCAAATCAAGCTACAGCAGCTTTCCCGTGATCACTCGTTCGTTGAAGACATGGTAGAGCGCGGAGTGCTGAGTCGGGACGAAGCGGCAACTCACCCACAGCGCAACTTAATCCGTCAGGCTCTGGGGATGCCCAAGTCGATCAAGGTTGATCGGCTGCAATTCAAACCTCGCGTGAATGGCTTGTTGTTAGTGTGCAGCGACGGGGTTACTGACATGCTAAGTGATGCGCAATTGGCGGCTCTATTGGATCGCTATCTCGATCGACATATCAAGGCGCTGGCGCTCGAGCTAAAAAATGCACTCTTGGCCACACCTGCCGATGACAATTTCACGTTTATCCTGATTGCCTACAGTCCCGGGCGGGTAAATGCTTGGCTGAATCGCTGCTTACCCTGATGCTCGTTCACAGCTAGCGTGTATTTTTTTGTTCTGTCCCTCTAATCCATTATTGAAAATACGGGTAGGAACTCTCTCTATGCACTTACGGAACAACAAGCAACATTGGACGAAAGCTGGGTTGAAGTGTTTGGCGCTGGGCTTCATTCAGTTACTCATTGTAACTACAGCATTCGCCGGCGTTAACTTCAATAATGGTAATTTTTATATGAGTTATACCGATCTGGTTGCTCCAGAAGATCGGAAGGGTTGGCCCATTGAAGTTGATCGCACCTACAATAGTCTTGCTAGCTTTGAAGGTATCTACGGGCCTGGCTGGGGTTCTACCGTTGAGACTTATCTTGAGGTAGAAAGTACCGAACTCATTAAAGTCTATGAGAGCGGTTGTGGCTCGGTGACGGTCTATCAGAAAGAGGGAGTCGGAGAAAACGAAGAGAGAATATACCGCCGCGTAAAAGGCTATGCGAGCAAGTTCTTAATCGCCGACACCGACGGTTATCATCGAAGTGTGCCAGAAGGAGTACAACACTTTAATCATCAGGGGATGTTTACACATCTCAATGATGAGCACGGGCGAAGCTTGCATTTAGAGCGAGATTCCTCTGATCGAATTCGGGCACTGGTGGATAATCTCGGACGCCGAGTCGAGTTTCTTTACAGCGGGCACTATGTCAGTCAGATCCAGTTGGGGGATGCTCAGGCTCACTTTCGCTATGAGGATAGGAATTTGATTGAGAGTCGCGATGTCGCTGGCAATCATTACCGTTATCAGTACGATCGCGATAATAAGATGAGTCATGTCTTTTACGAAGACGGCAGCCATCTGGAGGTTCGGTACGGCACGACACCAGGTCAGGCTTATTATGTGAAAAATCCAGATGGTCAGTGGGAATCCTATAGAACCTCGGTCATTCGCCCCTTAAAAGAAGGTGAGGTGGAACACTATCGGGTGGAATCCAAAAGAGGAAGGGGTGAGAAAACGCTCAGTGAACGGTCTGAAGAAATCGTAAGAAAACGTGACAAAAATAATCAAACTTATATGGCTAGCATGAAACGGTTTGATGGTGACGAGCTGTTGCTGGAGATAGAAAACAATGACTGTGGAATCATTAAACGCAGGCCACAATATGGCATGACTCGATACTGGCAGTACGATAAGCACTGTCGCACTATCTCCTACCGCGAAGGAGAACGTGAAATGCGTTTCAGCTATCAGCAGGACAGCGAGAGAATAAGCCGTATCGACGAATATCGAAACGACGACTGGATAAGAGATATTGGCTATGGCTACAACATGGACGGTGAACTACTCACAGTGACAACCAGTGAACAAAACTGGCAATACCGATTGAGCTGGAATCGTCAGGGTGATGTATTGTCGTTTTCTAACGAAAAAGATACCTACTTCATGGATTATCTCGAGAAGGGGGAGTTGGAATCCATCGAGTTTGGGGGGCGAGTCATCATGATTGATGGCCCTCACGATGATACTAGTGAAACTCGCAGCCCAGCGCAGATAGCCGCCGATGATAGCGTATTGATTAGTTTTATCAAATCGTGGCAATCAATGCAGAAGCTAATTGCTTATGCCAACGACAAGCGTTTTTAAAGACGATGCTGGCATCGTCGAACTCAGTGTTGAGAGATGCTCGGCAAGTAAAGCGGTTTACTTCGATTATAGGGTGTTGGTCGGCTGGTACAAAAACTGGCCTGACGTTAGAATTCTTGACTTAATAACGTCGCTTGATGTTATCTTCAGTACGGATAGCTGTCACTAAGAACAGTTAATTTTAAACGGATAACGGATAACGGACAACGGATAACGTATAGCCAAGCACAACGAGTAAAGAGCAACAAGATTTTTTGGGGCAGAAAACAACAGCTCACTTTACGCTTTCTGGGGAGAAGGATCGGTGGATTTAGCAACAGCAGCGCAGAAATTGGGGTGTGATTGCCTCGGCAACACGAGAAATTGTAGAAAGTACCTACGCAGAGAAACATCAACAGCTATCGAATAAACTCGAAGCCGCTCCAACTCAGTTGTTGAAAGACAAATTTCAGCAGAGCCTAGCCGATATCGGTGAAGCTTACGAGGTACTTCTGGCTAGCTATGAGACCGTAATCAACATTGATTCGAGCGGAGCTGCTTCTGTCACGGAAACCCAGCGCACGTCTTCCCAGAATGGATCCGTATTTGATGCAGACGCGCCATCGCCTGAAGCGCAGACCGAACCCCAGAATACCAATCACCAACGGGCCTTTTCATCTGAGGGATTGAGCGAAACTAAACTGGCGGACTTACCCGGCGCAGATGCCGATAATTTTGGCAGTGGCTCAGAGCAGAGTATTCGTTTAGCGGCCGGACAAGTATTGGCCCAGCGCTACCTGATCAAAGAGCAAATTGGTTCCGGCGGTATGGGCGCGGTCTATCATGCATTTGATCAATCCAAACAAGAAGATGTCGCCACTAAGGTGTTGTTGCCTGCGCTGGTTAAAAATGAACGTGCTCGCTCACGATTTATGGGTGAGGCACGTATTTCCGCTAGCCTTTCTCACCCAGGCATTGTCAACGTCTTCGATGTACAGCAAGAAGGCGATTATCTGTTTCTAACCATGGAACTACTCGAAGGTCAGGACCTTCGCAGCTTGATGGAGACCCGCAAGCTCTCTCGTCAAGCCTTCGACGAAGACGAAGCAAAAGCGCTACTGAATGCACTGTGCGAGGCACTCACTTACGCGCATAAATACACTGTACATCGCGACTTGAAACCCGAGAATATCTGGGTGACCGAAGAGGGCGAATACAAAATCATGGATTTTGGTATTGCTCGTGTGATGTCCAATTCGCAAAGAACCCAAACGGGTATGGCGATGGGTACCGCTTATTATATGGCGCCAGAACAATTAAAAGGCACCGCTAAGATCGATGGGCGCGCCGATCTCTATGCCCTCGGTGTATTGGTTTATGAGCTGCTCACCGGAGATGTCCCAGCGGGTCGCATCAAACCTTTAAGAGATTTACGTAGCGATCTTTCCAAGCACTTCGCATGCGCGATTGATCAGACTCTGGAGCCGAAACCTGATGAACGCTTTCCCAGTGCTAAGGCTTTTACTGAGACACTGAATAGGTCGTCTTCGGATTTTAGCTTATCCGTGATATCGACTAGATGGGTTGGCGTGGGGGTGGCGGCGCTGTTACTTGTGGTTATCTTCAATCAGATTGGCTTTAGCGAGCTATGGGACAAAATGCGTCCTGTTAGCGAGGCTGAGCGTCTGGCAATACAGAGTGCTGCATTACAAAGTCAGGGTGAGGTAAATCTACTTTATAAGCGGTTGGAAGCCAAACAGCGCGAGTTGAATCAAAATGTGAGAGACGGCAATGCAGATGTTAAGCGCATAAAAAGTCAACTGCGTTCAGCAAAAGAGGCCAACAAAAATCTGCTGCAGCAGGAGTTGCGCGCTATCGAGAAGAACCTATCACTTGACGAGCAATCTCGTGAATTGATAGACGAGCGTATTTTCTCGGATCATAGCTGGATAGAAGTTAATGGTCAGCTTAAAGTGGGGGAGGCATTGTTGGGGCAGGAGAATTACCAGAAATCCACCCAGCTTTTTGACGTTGTTAAAAAGAGTCTGCAACATAAGTTGATGCAAGTCGAGTTCTCTAAAGCACTGTTGGATCAGCGCGATCAGGCCGAAGCTAATCGGGAATTTTATGAAGTCATAATGAAGGAGTTTGGCTTAGCCAAATCACCACCATACCAGCAGCTAGCGCAGCGTTATCAGCAGACGCTTCAGCTCTTCTTCGAGGGCGATTTTAGGAGAGCAAGTGAGGGCTTTGCTTCTTTGGCAGCTGATTATAACGAGGCTTCGGCCCTAAATGAGCCTATAGTTAAACAGTTACACCAAGCGTACGAAAACCATACGAAACTGAGTTACTTGTTCTACACAAGTTCAATAAAGACAAAGGGGCTAGCAAATATCAACAAGGTCTTGATCAGGCATTGCAAAGCGCCCAGAGTGGAGATTATGAAAAATCAGCTAAACTGCTCATGTCATTGAATCACGCTCAGAAATCCTATTATCACCTTGTCGCGACAGCAATTGCTGAAGAAGCCAAAGTTGTCACTCAAAAACAACAATGGCAGGCCTATATGATCTCGGGTAAGAGTTTTCCGTCCGATAGTCAGGCTCTCGCAGTTAAGGCTAAAGGCTTTCAGGCTGAAGCATCTAGCGCGCTCGCTCGCCATGATTGGAAGGTAGCAAAAGAACAGGCTGAAAAATCTCATAGGATCTATGCAAAACTTTTGGAAAACAGGAAATTTCAACTGACATTCAAAGTGGACAGTCATCGCAGCGGCTGGGATAAAGAAACCTACGGATGGGAATTTCCTGTCAGCTATCGACTTAAGCCACTGGGGGCCAGCGAGACTCAATACAAAGATTTCAAGAGTGGCGACCTCCTACCACAAGGAAAGTATGAAGTGGAAGTCCGTCAGCCATTAATGAAACGAAAAGCGCTTGTCGTTGTTCTTCAGGATAATACCGAAGAGTCAGTAAGCCTTTATCGGGACTTCACTAAAGAGAGTTTATTGCGAAAAACCAGAAGAGAGCTGGTGAATTCTCTAGAGTGTGAGAGCGATAGCTACGGTGGGATCTACGATGATCATTCTGATTGGTTTGAAGAGGAAATGGATGTTTGCCATGAAAATGTCAAGTTCAAGGAGTGTACTTTGACGTTCACCTTGGATATCGACGGTTATAAAAGGCGCCGTATTTGGCGAGATGGCGAGCGCTATTCTCGAAAAAGAACTTACGACTTTGAAGGAAGGCATAGTGTGACCAAGCGTTTTTCTCGTAACCGTACATTGGCCTATGAATGGGATATGGGTGATATTGATATTACTGGCGTCATGCTCGGACAGATTGGTGGTGGGGCAGATTCTCGCGAACGACACAGTCTTTATTTCGGCGGAAGTTACACTGCAAAGAGAGCCATTGAACGTATCAAGAAAATTCGAGAGTTGTGCAGTGAAGGTTAAGAGATGTTTTCAGAAAATGGAGAACCATCTAGAAATCAGTAATATTATTCGCATTGGAGAGCAAACAAGATGCAGATCTCGATCATGGCAAAACCGATACTCCTTGGGTTGATTGGCGGGCTATTGATGGCGTGCGTACCCGCCGTTGTGAAAGTCTATGACGCACCTTTGATCTACGGGCAGCTATTGGAGAAGGACACATTAGAGCCGGTAGCCGGCGTAAAGTTGCAACATCAACACCCTAAAGCTCTACCTGTCTATAGCGACGAACAAGGCTACTTTCAGTTGCCGTCGATTTCCAGCTATCAAGGCGTCGTGCTGATGCCTGCGCATGCGCTGAAAGAATACAACTTTACGCTTACTATTGACGGTCGTGATTTCAACGAGACGGTAGATGCCTCTATGTTAATGCGCAGTGAAGAGATCCGTTTTGCCCCACTGTTGATTGCGAACGATCGACCCTTTTCTCGAACTTCCAATCTTCTACCTGAAAATTTGTTTGAACGAATGACGATCGTGCTGGGTGAGCAGGTTATCAATACTCACTGTGATGTGACTAAGTTGCGGGATGGTTTGCTATTGGCTGCGAATCTGCATCAGCAATTTGAGATCCCCATCGAGGAGAGCTCGATCGAGCACCGACTCGTAACTGTCTATCCTCGGATGCAAGCGGATTGGAAGAGCTGCTTACAGGCGTTGCAGGTGGCGCCTCTAGAGAGCTATTTTCAGAGCGACGCTGATCGGTTCATGCAGTACTTGTCTGAAAGCAGCCGTCGTCTAGTCTCTGCCAAGGCAAGTGAATAGATGATGACAAGCGGGCTGTTTCGGCATTGGCAATGAAAGGGAGTATAGATAGTGCTAAAGGCGTTGGATTTCGAATTGTTCGGTATTGCGCTGTTGGTATTCGCGTTAGCCATTGCTGCGGCCTTTGCCCCTGTCGATTACCCCAACTGGGATCTGTGGCCGGGCTTGTTGGTTTTTCTATTTCCGCAAGGGCGTTTAATCACCCGTTTCTTTGACTACCGAAAAATGCAGCGCAACGCTGCGAACTATTTTTTCGTGAACCAATTGCTGTTGGGGGTATTCATCGCGGTGTATTTTGCCATTGTGCTGGGTAGTCGGTAGTCAGGCGCTTACGGCGCGCTCGTGATGAACGCGCTTCAAGGCTATTTTTGACGTCACAGCAAGAGATGCTCTTGTTCAGTACAACCGATTCAATTCTAACTGTTCTTTTTCTTCTTTCTGAACTAGCAAAAACTCAACCACCCGTTCACTGTCATCGGTGTCTTTCACGCAGGCAAGCAATCGGGATTCGCTGCTGGCAGCGATTTGTGACCAAACCACATCTAGGCTCGATGGTGAGCAACTGCCTATGCTGCGAGGTTTTATATTCGTGAGTTTTTCGGTATCCGCCAATGTTAAGTGAGAACTCAACAAAGGTTCACCCGCACAGCTTCCGTCAGAACTCTGTCTGCAGTTGCGATTGATTTCGAGGGCGAATGCACCTTGATAAAGCTGAGGGTCAGATGGATTAAGGTTGACGCCTTTCTTTTGTAGGGCTTCGCCTCTGAGCACACTGAAGGGCGTGCAAGTGCCCAGAAGGTTGCGACGTATATCGATCTCAAGATATTGCCCTTTGAAAGCCGGTGATTCCAGTTTCCATGCAGGTATTGTCAGTACTTCGGCGTCGGCTGTGATTATCTCTACTTGCCGATCTCGGTTCTTTTTCGCAGGCAATAGTTTGGTGACTTGTGCAAATTGTCTGTCGTCGTCGGATGTGCAGCGCCCACCATCAGCGGCATAGAGCGTGTTTGAACACAACAGCAAAGCACTGACACAAGTAGCGACAACATTCAGTTGGTTTACTAAACGGCGTAGATGGCTAGTAGTGGTGGCCGTGTCGCAATGTGAAAAAGGCTGTGTCATAGGGGCTTCCTGCTATGTGTACGTCGATTTATGCGAACCTACGCGTTGATGGTTATTCTGCCTAGACGGACAGATGTTCAAAGATAACCGATAGTTGGATGGAAATTCCCTAGAACGTGAATCTTGGGCTGTGGCATGCTGGAAAAGTAGCGAGCTTTATGCTCGTATCTACCGAATATCCATCTAACACCCTATTCTCTCTATCTCGTCTAAGTCTCTAAGCCCGGAACCGCAATTAGTCTAATTTACTTTCCCGCAGATCGACCAGTTGTTCCCAGCCGGGGTACTTGCGTATGTTCTCCATGGCGTCGTGGGCTCGCTTCATTTCGCGCTCGTATTCTTGTCTGGCGTCTTCGCTGAATGTCTTAATGATTGCGTAATGCTCATTGGTAGTTCGTTTGTTTTCGTGTTTGGCGAATTCCAACACCATTGAATAGCATACATCGTTCATCGAGGTATTGATTTCTTCGGTACGTAGGACACATTTGTTGGCTGTGTAGGCTAGATCGCGGGCATAAGATGTGTATTCATTTTCCCTTTCTGTGTATTCATCGGGAAAGAACGCGTCAGCCATCATATTCGCCCACTCTTCGTCGGACATTTGAGGTTCAGCTGTACAGCAAAAGGTGATAGATAGAGCTGCGATCGTGACTAGATTCTTCATTTGGTTGCCTTGTGTAGAGTGCTCACAGTGTGAGTAGAATTTTCGTTTACTAATGATCTTCATTGAAAACGCTATTTTTTAAATACTTGAAAAGCGTCATTGGGTCGCTGCTGATCGAGGTAACGCCTTGGCTCAATAGATTTTGGAGAGCACCATCCGCTCGAACTTCTCTGCTGGATAGAGTAGGAATTCTATTGCTGTTTCTCTGTGGTTTGTGCTTTTGGCGCAGGCAATCAATTTGTGATCCTTACTGGCAGAAACCTCTGACCAAATTTTTTCAAGGGTGGCGGGCGAGCAGTTTGCGAGCGTACGAGGCTTAATTTGCTCAAGCTTTTCCTTATCGGCCACAGATAATAGATTACTGACTTGAGGCTCCTCCTGACATTGTGACTCGTTAGGACAGTTTTGGTTGATGTTGAGAATAAAGGCACCGGCGTAAGCTTGTTTGGGGCTGGGATTAAAGCTGAAACCGCTTTTTACCAAGGGTTCAACATTGACGATACTGAATGGTTCTCAAACCCCAAGCCTATCTCGACGAATCTGGATCTTAACGTATTGCTTCTCGGGGGTAGCTGCTTGAAGTTGCCATGCAGGTATCGTGACGGTTTCATTTGATGCAGTTTTCAGCAAAACTTGTGCTTTCCGGCTCTCAGTGGCCGGCAGGTGTTTCACCACTTGAGCAATCTCTCGATCATCTCTTTCTGTGCACTGCTTGGCCGTCTCAGCGTGCAGTCCCATGGAAGTAAGCAACACGGCGCCGACCACACTGGATGTTAGCGCTCTGGTGTTTATCTGCCCGTATAGTCTTCTAGCTGTTTTTAGGATTGTATCCAGAGTGGTGAGTAGGGCATAAACAAGCTTCCTGCTGTGATGGTGGCGTGCTTAGAGAGTGATAGTGACTGTATTTTATAGAGGGACAGAAGGATAAAAGTAACAGATTGATACCAATTGACTCAATAGTATGTTCCTTTTTTAAAGAAGCGCTAGGACTAGCAAGTCTATGGCTTGAGTGTTTATAAACGGGATCTGTCCCTCTTAATAGATGGTATGGTATGAATGATACGAGTTTTCGGAGTATCTCGGCATGTTAGCGCAGCGGGTTGATTGAGTGGAGGGTACAGGATTGATTATTAGGAGCCGCCATGACCTATGTAAAATTTGTCGGATGATAGGGCTGTGGATTTTTCTTTACCTTTGTTCAGCATCCATGGCAGAGACATTGGATGATGTAGATAGCGATAAGGTGATGCTGTCGCCTCAAGCGGTCGGTCAAATACCGTTCAATATCACCAAGGAGAAACTTCAAACTCTGGATGGCGTCACGCCGATTTCCGCTTCTACGGATGAGCCATCGGCCTGTGAGTATGTCGGTATTAACGAATGGCCAGGGATCTACCTAATGATCTATGAGGGGCGAGTTGTTCGAGCCGACGTGTCGACGGATATGGCTGAGAAGGTTTCTCTCTACGCAGCTGATAGCTTACTTCCAAGCATTCACTATCTGCGCACTCTAAAGCCGAGCATTAATCAGCTACGGGAGCGGTTTCCAGAGTTGACCATTCAGCCTCATGCCTATTTTGGTTTAGGTGTTTATTTGATTTACTCCGATCCCGAGAGCGAGTTTGCTTTGGTGATCGAATATGCCGAAGGCAAAGTGCTGGGGCTGCGGGCAGGAATGCTGCCCAATGTCCTTTGGGTTGAGGGTTGTTCTTAGTTGGGGTCGCAGAATGTTCACTGATGAGCGTTGGGGAAGTTGGCCAATAAATGATCGACTCATAAATTTCTATTTATCAAGGATGTTCCATATGGTCCGCAAAGTTTCGCGATCTTCGTTGTTGGTTAAAACTTTACTCGCCTATCTTTTGTTGGGTTTGGCTCTCGCATCATCTGCCGAGGAGGTGAGTTCCAAACTGCTGTCTTTGGCAAAGTTTGATCATCCGGTTCGCTTATTTACCGTCGTGGATTCTGAAGCGCACAGTAACCTTACTCGGTATCAATCCCTTGATATGGGCCAACGCATGGAGGCTACAGAACTACAACAGCTACTTCGGGACACCGAAAAGCCAGCGGCTCTGTTTATTGAGAGGCAAGTTGAACAACGAGTGTTACATCTGGTGTTTTTTGAGAGGGGCGCAGAGAATGCCGCATCAGGAATCGCCGAGCAAAATGTTATGCATCGTGCCCGCCGCGTCTTTAGCCAAGTGATTTCCAGTTCTGATGTCAGCACGTTGGATTCTCTAGAGCTTATTTGGAATGCCGAGCAAAGTACTCGAGTGCAGCTAGCCTTTACCCAAACCAGCTTGCCGAGCGAAAATGATCGTAATTTTATGCCGGGTCCACCACTGAGGTTCTATTTTCAATACGATAGAGGGCTGGGGCACTATCGCCGTATTGAAGACTAACTCAAAAATGCCTTTGAGAGAGTTAGATCCGAGGGTCGTGCGAATCCCTGCCGATGCCAAACTCGTTCTATGGCTCATGGCTCATGGCTCATGGCTCATGGCTCATGGCTGATTCTGGTCTCACTCGATGGCCGAATAATAGCCATTTATTGTCCTTGGAGAGTGCGTCAGAGTTCTCGCTCAGCGCGGTATCATCTATGCTAGTGTCAGCAAAGGATTATGCAGAGACAGGATCATGTTCAAACTAAAGGCGATTGTCGCCTTCGGGGTACTAGTAGCGGCGATTATCGCGACTTTATTCGTGTTGGTTGATCGCCCTTTGGATCGTAAGCAATTGGCTGCTTGGGTGCATCACTGGCAGCATGATGGTACGGATGTTTCGGTCAATGTGGCGGCTGTCATTGATCAATGGCAGCGGCAGCAACAAGCGGCGGTACGGGAGTCTATGGTCTCCGCTATTGAACCTCTACGCTTGGTGCCTGTGAACGATGAAGCTACATTGCTAGCCGCTATACGTTCTGCTCAACCGGGAGACCGAATCCTCTTGGCGCCTGGCCAATACGCTTTCTCTGGCAAATCCATCGCGATTAAAGCTCCCGCGCAGGTGGATCATCCCATTACTATTGCCGCGGCCGAGCCTTGGCAATCGGTACTACGTTTTAACTTGATTGAAGGCTTTTGGGTGAATGCCCCTTACTGGCAGTTTGAAGGGTTGGTGATTGAGGGAAGCTGTGAAAACGACAATCGTTGCGAACATGCCTTCCACGTGGTGGGTGAAGGCAAGTCTACTGGTATTGCCCACAATAGAATCACTGACTTCAATGCAGCGATTAAAATCAATGCCAATCGAGCGGGGGTGACGCCGGATTTTGGCGTGATTGAAAACAATTTCATTGGCAATGGTCGTCCCCGTCAAACTCGTAAATCGGTGGTCGGGGTTGATGGGGTAGCGGTCAATAACTGGCGTGTTGCGGGCAATGTCATTGCCAACTTCCAGAAGGCTAAAGGTGACAAGATAAGCAGCGGAGCATTTTTTAAAGGCGGGGGAAGTTTCAATCGCTTTGAACGAAACTTAGTGATGTGTGCCGATCGTGTGTCTATGGATTATGTGCAAATTGGCTTGTCATTGGGTAATGGCGGAACCTACGCAGCCGCTTGCCGCGGTGGTCGATGTCAATACGAACAGAGTGACAGTGATATTGTTGGCAATTTGATTGTTAATTGCTCTGATGTGGGGGTTTATCTGAATCGGGCGGCTCGCTCGACCATTGCTAACAACACGCTCTATTCTACACTGGGTATAGATGTACGATTTACAGAATCCAGTGCCGTGATTGCCAATAATCTTCTGAGTGGTCGCATTAAAGAGCGCGACGGTGGCGACATTACATTGGCACAAAGTAATCGCCGATTAAGCGTGGACAGCCTATGGGGGCAGAGTTTTTCAAGGGTGTTTCGAGCGCCTGAAAAACTCGATTTTAGCCTGCGCAGATCGGAGCAAAATGTCGCCATGCAGGGGGTGGACAATCGCGACTATCTCAGTGATATTTGTGGTGTAAAACCTACTAACGGCGACCTCAAGGGATTCGTGGGGGCATTTGATCCACACAGCGACAATCAGTGTTTTGCGATAGAGTAGTCGCGAATCGGCAAAGAGCGAGGGAATGGTTTGCAGCAAGCGATCAATCTAATACCCGCAAGCAGTGCATGGATGATATGGCGTTACGCGCTCTTTCTGGCGGTAGTGGGCTTAGCGGCCTTGTCTTCGGCAGCCCATGCGCAGTCGCTCGCGGATACCTTGGAGACTATTCGTCCCAGCGTGGTGAGCGTGGGGACTTTGCGGCCGGTCAAGCGAGTGGGCACTAAAAGCCCACCGATAAGATTTATGGGCACGGGATTTGTGGTAGGTAGCGGCGAATATGTGATTACCAATGCCCATGTTCTGCCTAAGGATCTCGATCGAGATAACGATGAAGTCTTGGTGGTGTTCAGCGGTCGGGGCAAACAAGCCAAACCTCATAAAGTTGTGGTGGTAGAAACGGATGCTGTTCACGATGTTGCGTTGCTGCGTTTGGAAGATCGGCGTCTACCGGCACTGACCTTGTCGACACCGGGCTTTATTCGCGAGGGCAGCGAGGTGGCGTTTACGGGGTTTCCGCTGGGTATGGTGTTGGGGCTCTATCCGGTCACCAACAAGACCATCGTATCTGCGATCACGCCGTTTGTGATGCCTGCCTTGTCTTCTAATTTACTGACGCCGGCGCAGATAAAGCGTTTAAATACCCCGTTTGAAGTCTATCAATTGGACGCCATTGCTTATCCCGGTAACAGCGGTAGTCCGGTCTATCACAG
The DNA here is from genome assembly GCA_002707785.1 of Cellvibrionaceae bacterium. Lineage (GTDB taxonomy): Bacteria > Pseudomonadota > Gammaproteobacteria > Pseudomonadales > Cellvibrionaceae > Pseudomaricurvus. Next base: position 62,562 of record PANW01000065.1, read on the forward strand.
TGACAGCGGCGAGGTGATTGGTATTGTGAACAGCGTGTTTGTGAAAGAAAGCAAAGAGGGCGTGCTAGCGAAACCGTCAGCCATTACCTACGCGATACCGGTGCGTTATATTCTCGATCTATTGCGCAGGGCCGAGCGCTGATGTCATGGCGACAGTGGTTTCAGCGACGATCGAGTCAACGCGCCCGCGTACGAGTGCTGTTTGTGTGTACCGCCAACGTTTGTCGCTCGCCATTGGCAGAAGCGCTGCTGCGACACCAGGGGCAAGCCTATGCCGATCAATTTGAGTTAACGGTGGATTCTTGTGGCATTCAAGCAGGTGCTGCGTCATTGCCACCAGATCCTAGAGCCAGAAAAGTGGCGCAGCAGGCGGGCGTTAGCTTAAAGGGTATTAAATCGCGAAAACTGGAGATTCGCGATTATTACGACTTCGATCTTATCTTGGCGATGGATAAAGGGCATTTGCAGGTATTAAAAGATAATTGCCCTGAGGATTCCTTGGCCGATATACAGCTGTTGGGATGCTACCGCCATTCGACACCCGTGGCGCTGGTAGAGGGCCAATTGCCTGCATCAGGCGCGGGAGAAAAACGACAGCGGGAGCAAGACGAAATTCCCGATCCCTATTATGGCAATCAAAAATCGTTTCACCGTGTGTTTGAGTTGTTGCAGCCGGCGGTAGCGGCGGTGTTAACAGAGCTGTCGCAATCTACTAACATGTCACAGTAGCGCCTTGATGGGTATGGGCGCGTCATACACTCCTATTCTTAT
>PANW01000066.1 GCA_002707785.1 Cellvibrionaceae bacterium
GTGACGCCGATGGCTTTAGCCGCTGGGATGCGTGCCAAACTTTGGCGTTGGAAGTTGTCAGGGATGGAATGCGCGCTTTTAGAGCTGGTGATGATATCGTAGTTGATTCGCTGCTGATCGATGCCTTTCGCGCCATTCTCGTCGATAGCAGCCTGGACAAGGCGATGGTTGCCTTAATGTTACAACTACCAACAGAGGCTTTTCTAAGCGAGGTCGTTGATGTAGTCGATGTGGAGGCCATCCATCAGTCTCGCCAAGAAATCCGTCAACAGCTTGCGCTCGCGCTCAGCTCTGAATTGTTGGCTGCCTATCAGTCCAATAATTGTGACGAGCCGTTTTCGGCGTCAGCCGACGCAACTGCGCAGCGAAGTCTCAAGAATGTGACCTTGAGTTATTTGGTTCACGCCAATATCGATGGCGCGCTCAACTTGGCGGAGCAGCAACTCAAATCCTCAAGTAACATGACGGACGAAATGGCGGCTCTGACTTGTCTCGTGAATAGCTCAGCTAAAGCCGCACAGCCATTGGCGCAGCGATCATTGGCTGACTTCTATGACCGCTGGCAGCATGAATCATTAGTTGTTAATCAGTGGTTAGTCGTGCAAGCCAGTTGTGCCTTACCGAACGGTCTGGCGCGTGTACAACAACTTATGCAGCATTCGGCGTTTGATATTAAAAATCCGAACAAGGCGCGCTCACTTATCGGTGTGTTCTGTGGTAATAATTCGATCAACTTTCACGCCGAAGATGGCAGCGGCTATGATTTCTTGGTGGAACAAATTATTACGCTGAATCAACTAAACCCGCAAATGGCTTCTCGCTTGCTGACACCATTAACTAAGTGGCACAAATATGACGAGCAGCGACAGTCACTGATGAGAGCTGCCTTGCAACGCATCATGGCTGAGCCTGATTTGTCTAAAGATGTGTATGAGGTGGTCAGTAAATCGCTTAAACAAGCATAGAGATAGCGCTGGGTTGTCTTTGGCAAAGAGCGTGCAATTCGCTTGAACGAGGCCGACTCCAAGCGCTTGACATATCACGCCTACATTTTGACTTGTTGAGCCAAAGTTGATGTGATGCTTTTCCTCAGAAGATCTTTGTCTCTACTAATGTGTTCAGCTGAAGGGTTGCAGCAGTCGAGTAGGCGGACAAAGACCTGTATGAATAATCAAAATAAATAGAGAAGAGGGCGTTGGTATGCCATTTGGAGTTCAAGTATTTTTCTATAGACTGCTGATGAAGTCGATGAAACTGTTGCTGAAAGTTGTTCCTCAGCCTAAGCCCACCCTCTACTGCGGTGAAGGTTCATCTCTTCAGCTGGCAGGCAACATGATTCAGTTTGGCTACCAGCGTGTCCTAATCGTCACCGACAAGATGCTGCACGAAATGGGATTGCTGGACCCAGTGAAAGAAAAGCTGACTGCTGCTGGTGTTGATGTTTCAGTTTACGACGGCGTCGAACCCAATCCTACTTTTGATCAAGTTTACGCTGGTCTCAAGATGGCTCGGGACAATAGCTGCGATGCAATTCTATGTTTCGGTGGCGGCTCTTCTATTGATGCGGCAAAAGTTATTGCTGTTGCTATCTCTGGCGCGAAGACACCCGAAGAGCTAACAGGCTTCTTTAAAGTGAAGGGGCAGGTGCTACCGTTATTTGCGGTCCCAACGACTGCGGGCACCGGTTCAGAGGTATCAGTTGGGGCGGTGATCTCGGATCCAGTTACCCATCAAAAGGCGATTGTAGCGGACCCCAAGACCATCCCGGTTGCTGCCGCACTGGACCCTAAGATTATGCTGGGCTTGCCTGCGCCTATCACTGCTGCGACTGGCATGGACGCATTGACGCACGCCATTGAAGCCTACATTTCAGTCATTCCCACGGAAGAAACCGATAAGTACGCGATGGCGTCGGTAAAACTGATTTTTGCTAACCTACTTGAAGCCTATAACAATGGCAGCAACATGGAGGCGCGAGAAGGTATGGCTATCGCCTCGACCTACGCGGCCTTTGCGTTTAATAAAGCAATGCTCGGCTACGTTCACGGTATTGCCCACCAATTTAGTGGTCACTACAACACGCCACATGGATTGGCCAATGCCATCGTCTTGCCTCACATACTCGATTACAGCAAGTCTGCATGCGCTAATCGCCTGGCAGAGCTGGCCGTCGCAGTTAAATTGGGAGACGCCTCTGAACCTGATGCCGTGTTGGCACAGAAGTTCATCGATGCCGTGCGTGGAATTAGCAAAGACATAGCCATCCCCACAACACTCGAAGCTCTGCAGAGCGCAGATATTCCTGCTATAGCTGAGGCAGCATTGAAGGAGTCACATACGACCTATGCGGTCCCGAGGTACATGAACCAAGCTCAGTGTGAATCTTTGGTGCGTAAGATGGTTGCCTAGCTCGGGTTGTTCGAAAGCACCCTCATTAAGCCCGCTAATGGAGTTCAGTTCGCGGGTTTTTTATAGGCTTTGAGTTGGCAGTGCCGCTTGTAGGCTTCTTCGAGTTTTTGCTCCGCTCCCATGAACAGAACTTCTTCAACGTTTTGTAGGCGTGACAAGCGTTTTTCCAACTCAGCTTGAGATTCTATGTCACCGTTGTGGGTAATGTGCTGCACGGTATTTAGGCTTTGTCGTTCGAGCGCATAAGCAATGAGCAAGCTTCTATGGCAGCAAGATGGGTCCTTCTCCGCACACATTAGAGCGATATTAAAACCTTTTTCCAGTCCTGCAGTGAGACGTTTTGTACCTGGGTTAAACAGTTTGGATGTCATCAGACGATCAAATTGAACTTGCCCACAGTCGTCGTAGTGCTCTGGATCTTTGGAGCGGGGCCCAAGTTCTTTACCTAAGTATACGTAGCGAATACCCGCGCGGGCTAAGTGGCCCTCGAGCCTGTCTTGGTGATAGTCGAAGAAGGTGGCGGAGTAGGGGACGGACCGAACATCGGCTACGGCGTTGATACCGTAGCGCTGGAGTTGTTCGATGAATGTGGTTATGGATTTGGTGGCATAACCGATAGAAAACAAAGCCATGGTTGTCGTCGAAACTAGGCTCTTATTATTCGCCGGTGACAACGCTGATGTACTCTACAGGGATATCTTTGTCGTAGTAGGCCATGCCTAATTTGTTCAAGTATTCCATGCGGTCAGCGTTCTTAATGTCTAGGCTNGGCATAGGNATGCCAGCTTTATCNAANAGGCTTGTGACGTAGGCGACGTAGTTTTCACCTTCTTTGACCATCAATAGGCTNGCCGCACCGACGTCTGGCTTAACCTTACTGTTCAATTCTTCTGGCAGGTTGATGGCCAAGACCGCTGGTTTTTCATCGGCATCGAAACGTACCTGACGGTTTCTTACGGCTTGTTCGGCCCAGTGGTAAGCGAGCTCTTTGCTTTGAGTCAGAAATACCGGNTCAAAAGACTCTGTGTAATTATTGCCAATTGTCGCCATGGTTTGTTTGGCGGCTTGTTTCATGGCTTTGTCGCCGGAGCGTTTCAGGCCTTGGGTCTGGATGCTGGTNACCAGTCCTGACGTAGTGCCGTGATACCAAGTCGATCCTGTGGCGAATCCTTGTTCGGATAACAGTTGTTTAGAGTCTTGAAATTCAGCAGGTGTACTCATGTAAATCTAACCTCACGCTTACCGGTTTGATGTTGGATATCTGAGGTTAGCTGTATGGGGAAAGAGACAGCTAACCTTAAACTTCTAACGCAATTCTAACAAAAAAGGCGACCCGAGGGCCGCCTTCTTTCACTTTAACGCTCAAGCAACACTTAGATGTTGTTGAATTGGTTGGAAGTGTTTTTAGCGCCACCAGCTTTCAGGGCGTTTTCACCAGCGTAGTATTCTTTGTGATCATCACCGATGTCTGAACCAGACATGTTTTGGTGCTTAACACAGGCAATACCTTGACGGATCTCTTTACGCTGTACGCCAGCAACATAGCCCAGCATACCTTGCTCACCGAAGTACTCTTTCGCCAAGTTGTCAGTAGACAGCGNAGCAGTGTGGTAAGTCGGCAGAGTGATCAAGTGGTGGAATACGTTAGCTTCACGAGCGGTGTCCGCTTGGAAGGTCTTAACGCGAGCATCAGCTTCAGCAGCCAGCTCAGAATCGTCGTATTCAGCAGACATCAACTTGTCGCGATCGTAGGCAGAAACGTCTTTGCCTTCTTCAACCCAAGAATCAAAAGCTTGCTGACGGAAGTTCAAAGTCCAGTTGAAAGAAGGAGAGTTGTTGTAAACCAACTTCGCATCTGGGTGAACTTTACGAACGTCATCCATCATGCCTTTAATTTCGTGAACAGTTGGGACTGCAGTTTCGATCCACAACATGTCAGCACCGGCATTGATCGCACCGATACAGTCGAATACGCAACGCTCGTGGCCAGTACCTGAACGGAACTGATACAAACCTGAAGGCAGACGCTTAGGACGAACAAGCTTGCCGTCGCGGCTAATCAGTACGTCACCTGGGTTGGTGTCTTCTGGAGAAACTTCTTCAACGTCTAGGTAAGAGTTGTAGATGTCGCCGGAATCGCCAGGCTCTTTAACAACAGCGATTTCTTTGGTCAAGCCAGCGCCTTCAGAGTCGGTACGAGCAACGATAACACCGTCGTCTACGCCCAGCTCCAAGAAAGCNTAACGCAGTGCGCGCAGCTTGTTGTGGAAGTCAGCGTGAGGAACGGTAACTTTACCGTCTTGGTGACCACATTGCTTCTCGTCAGCAACTTGGTTTTCGATCTGCAGGCAGCAAGCGCCGGCTTCGATCATTTGCTTAGCCATCAAGTAAGTGGCTTCAGCGTTACCAAAACCGGCATCGATGTCAGCAACGATAGGGACAACGTGAGTTTCGTGGTTGTCGATAGCCGCTTGAACTTCTGCTTCTTTAGCAGCNTCGCCAGCTTCACGAGCAGCGTCTAGTTCACGGAACAGACCACCCAGCTCACGAGCGTCAGCTTGACGCAAGAAGGTGTAAAGCTCTTCAACCAANCCAGCTACAGCAGTTTTCTCGTGCATGGATTGGTCAGGCAGAGGACCGAAGTCAGAACGCAGAGCAGCAACCATCCAACCGGACAGGTACAAGTATTTACGCTCAGTAGTACCGAAGTGCTTTTTGATNGAGATCAGTTTTTGCTGACCGATAAAACCATGCCAGCAGCCCAAAGACTGGGTGTACTTGGTTTTGTCTTTATCAAACTCAGCCATATCGCGACGCATGATGCCTGCGGTGTACTTGGCAATATCCAAGCCAGTCTTGAATTTGTTTTGCGCGCGCATGCGAGCGGCTGATTCTGGGTTGATTGCATCCCATGGGTTACCAGCGGCTTCTTTCAGTGCTGCAACGGCTTCGATGTCTTGAGTATAAGTAGACATGTTCGATCCTTTCTTAACAACGGGTGGGTGAATTTGTTACCTGACAAAGTGTAGATACTCTGTCAGAATTAGCCTAATTTATACTTTCTATGTTCGGTATTTGTATTATGAATATTGCTCGAGTTGACCTCAATCTACTGGTTTATTTGGATGTCCTCCTGCGTGAGCGCAATGTCACTAAGGCCGCCAATCAATTGGGTATCAGCCAACCCGCGATGAGTAACAGCCTCAAGCGCTTGCGCGATCTATTTGGTGACCCTTTACTGATTCGGACCAGCGAAGGTATGACACCGACTGAGCGCGCTAAAGAGCTGGAGCCACAAATCAGGTCATTATTAGTCGATTTAGAAAAAACCATTCAGCCCAGATCTGAATTTAACGCACAAGAAAGTAGCCGCGTGTTTCGCATAATGGCCAGTGACTATGCGGAATGTACCTTGATTCCGGCCTTGCTTGGCNGGCTGAGGAGCGTGGCACCTAATATTACACTCGACATCATGACACCCAGTGACGTGAGCTTCCTTGATGTAGAGCAAGGGCGAGTGGACATGGTGATTAACCGCTTTGACACCATGCCTCAGTCCTTTCACCAAAAGACCCTATGGATGGATCACTTTAGTTGCGTACTCAGTAAAAACAACCCAGTACTGGCGACCTTTGATCTTGATAGTTATCTCGAAAGCCAACACGTTTGGGTCAGTAAAACGGGCATGGGCGTGGGCGTAGGTGTTAATCCTTCCGATGTGCAGAGGCTCGGCTGGGTCGATGAGGTGCTGAAAGAGCAGGGTAAAAAGCGGCGTATCACGGTTTTTACGCGTCATTATCAAGCAGCGGCTTTATTGGCCGAGCAAAAAGATCTAATCGCCACCATTCCCAGCAAGCTCGCTCGCCTCCAAATTAGCAATAACCGAGTCAGTATTATGCCGCCGCCCTTTGAAATTCCCCCCTTTGAGCTGAAAATGGCGTGGAGCCCATTATTACAGAACAACCCCGAACATCAGTGGATGCGTAAGCTCATCGCAGAAACCGCAGAGACGATTGATAAGGTTTGATGGTTATTTGTTTGATGAATATCGGAAATAAAAGCGATAAATTAGCTAAATTATCCTCCCGTGGGCTACACTTTCTCGGTAAATTTTCAATTCAGAGTGCTTTCTAGAGGCGGCTGAGCTCACGCTTTTCACGTCTTTCTTTATAGAGCTTTAGGCATCTGAATATCTCTCATTGCAAGGTGGATTGTTTATGACAGCGCGCATCCAAAAAGGCGGTCTTCAGATCGCAGAAGAACTCTACAACTTGATAGACAACGAAATTGCACCCGGTACTGGTGTCGATGTGGATCACTTCTGGGCTGAGTTCGAAAACATCCTTAACGATTTGGCGCCAAAGAATAAGGCCTTGTTGGCAAAGCGTGATGAGATGCAAGCACAAATCGATGCATGGCATAAAGAGCGCTCTGATCAGACGCATGATGCCGTTGCCTATAAAGCTTTCTTACAAGAGATCGGATATCTGTTGCCTGAGGGCGGTGATTTCAAAATTACAACTGAGAACGTCGATCAGGAAATTGCTGAGCAAGCTGGTCCTCAGTTGGTGGTTCCCGTAAAGAATGCACGTTTCGCACTAAATGCCGCTAATGCCCGTTGGGGCAGCTTGTACGACGCGCTCTACGGCACTGACGCGATCTCAGAGGAAGGTGGAGCAGAGCGTGCAGGCGGTTACAATCCGACTCGCGGCGCTAAAGTTATCGCCTTTGCTCGCAATCATCTGAACAATGCAGCGCCCTTGGCGACTGGCTCCCATGCGGATTCAGCGCTTTACGCTGTAGAAAATGGTCAGTTGGTTGTCACTCTAGCGGATGGCAGTAAGACTGAATTGGCTCAGCCAGAAAAGTTCGTCGGCTATAACGGTTCTGCAGATGCGCCAAGTGCAGTTTTACTTAAAAACAACGGCCTGCATATCGAAATTCAAATCGACCGTGAAGGCGGTATTGGCAAAACCGACGCCGCTGGCGTGCAAGACTTATTGGTTGAAGCCGCTGTTACCACCATCATGGATTGCGAAGATTCTGTTGCGGCAGTAGACGCCGAGGATAAGGTTGAGGTTTATCGCAACTGGAACGGCCTGATGAAAGGCTCCCTCGAAGAAACTCTGCAAAAGGGTGGTAAGTCCATTACTCGCTCAATGAACCCCGATCGCAGCTATGTTGCCGCTGACGGTTCTGAGCTGTCTTTGCATGGTCGTTCATTGTTGTTTGTACGCAACGTTGGCCACCTGATGACCAACCCTGCGATTATTGATAAAGATGGCAATGAAGTGCCTGAAGGCATTATGGATGGCATGGTCACCGTACTGGCCGCTATACACGATATCAAAGGCAATACTTCTCGCGCCAATAGCCGCGCAGGCAGTGTAAACATCGTTAAGCCTAAGATGCATGGTCCAGAAGAAGTGGCTTTCGCGGTTGAGTTGTTCGAGCGTGTTGAAAAGGCGTTAGGCCTAGAGAAGAACACCCTCAAGATAGGCATTATGGACGAAGAGCGTCGCACCACCGCCAACCTCAAAGAGTGTATCCGCGCAGCCAGCGAACGCGTGGTTTTTATTAACACAGGCTTCTTAGATCGCACCGGTGATGAGATCCACACCTCAATGCTGGCCGGCCCGTTTGTGCCTAAATCAGTGATGAAGCAGCAGGCTTGGATTGGCGCTTACGAAGATTGGAATGTTGACGTAGGCATTGAGTGTGGTCTGCCAGGTAAGTCCCAGATTGGTAAAGGTATGTGGGCAATGCCAGATGAAATGGCGGCTATGTTGGAGCAAAAAATCGGCCATCCGAAATCTGGCGCCAACACCGCATGGGTTCCGTCGCCAAACGGCGCTACCTTGCACAGCACGCACTATCATCAAATTAACGTGTTTGAGCGCCAGAACGAACTGGCCTCCCGCGGTCGCGCTAGCTTAGACGACATCCTGCACATTCCATTGCTGGAGCAGGGCGCGACGCTAACCGATGAGCAAATCAAATTTGAGCTGGATAACAACGCTCAGGGTATTTTGGGTTACGTTGTTCGCTGGATTGATGCGGGTGTTGGTTGTTCTAAAGTGCCGGATATCAATAACGTAGGGTTAATGGAAGATCGTGCGACTTTGCGTATCTCCTCTCAACACCTGGCCAACTGGCTCGAGCATGGTATCTGCAACGAAGAGCAGGTGATGGAAGCCATGAAGCGTATGGCAGCTGTGGTTGACGAACAGAATGCCGGTGATCCTGAGTACACGCCTATGGCCCCTAGCTTTGATGGCATTGCCTTCAAGGCGGCTTGTGATTTAGTGTTCAAAGGGAAGCAACAGCCATCTGGATACACTGAGCCGCTCCTCCACGCATACCGCATCGAGCGTAAAGCGCAGCAGTAATTGATCGCGAGTGCACTTCGCACTCTATAGAAGTTTTCCATCTTATGCGCCCAGCTTTGCTGGGCTTTTTTTGTTCAGCGGCGTTAAATCATCGTCTACACGATCTCGAACCAAGCTCAAAAGGGTGTGACGTTTTTGTGTTTGCACAATGAATGTTTTGTGACTGCGGAGGTTTCACAGTTAAGGCGCGCTAACCGCTTATTCACAAGATTGCTTTTCCCACAAATAGGGCGCCAATGTTTCGATCGTTTTTTGTATCGCCATTTTTTCGTGCCACAAGTGGCTAATTTTTCGAAACTTTTATTGCTGATCAAAAATCAACCAATATATAAAAACGCTACAAAAATAGGTGTTTTTGTGGTGCTTGTGAAAGTTATTAAGAGGGTTGTCCACAATTTCTGGGGATAACCATTTTATGAATTTTTTGTGGCTAAGCCATTGGTAGATGTTTTGAGTGCATTATAATTGCGCACGAATTCTATTGCTGTTGTAGATTGGACCCAAATCAGATGACTCCCGAACGCTATCAAACTATTTGTCGTGTTTTGCAGCAACGTCAACCCGATTTAACCGTGATTACCGATGAAGTGCACAAAGGCAGGAATTTGTCTGCAATAATTCGTACCTGTGACGCGGTAGGCATAGGTCGGTTTCATTGTGTAGAGCCAAAGCTTGGCTACCGCGCGTTTCGAGGAACCGCACTGGGAAGTCACAAGTGGGTTGATACGGTTTTACATAACGACGTTGCAGTCGGTTTAAAATCGCTTAAGAGCAATGGTTTCAATGTTGTTGCCGCACACTTATCTGACAAGGCAGTAGACTTTAGAGAAGTGGATTACACTCGTCCGACGGCATTGTTGATGGGCACAGAAAAAGCGGGGGTTAGTGCTGAGGCTCTTGCTCATGTGGATCAGGAGATCGTCATACCAATGATGGGGATGGTGGAGTCGTTCAATGTCTCGGTTGCCTGTGCCATCATTTTGACCGAGGCGCAACGCCAAAGGCAGCAAGCGGGAATGTACGAAGTAAGTCGCATTCCGCAGGATGAATATGAACAGACTTTGTTTCGATGGTGTCAGCCGGTTGTGACGAAATACTGTGACGAAAACAATCTGCCTTACCCTGAACTTGATGACGAAGGAGAAATTGTTGAACCTGCAAAATGGTATCAACAAGTCAGAGAGTCAAGCGCCGAGCCCTTGTAGTTGAGAGGGAATAGTGGCGAGGGAATATCTGGCCTATAAAAAAACCCCGAAGTCTGGGGGAGAGCTTCGGGGCAAGACCATTAGGAGTGAAACATTTTAAGGAAATTCCCTAAAATTGAGCCTTTCGATCGTCGTCCAGCTCTACCGGTGTCTACTAACACTTGGGGGATGTGTGTCACCAGTGATTTAAGTATTGCCCAGCTCGTAGAAACTTCCAGTCCCAGATTTGAGTATTTTTAAACCTAATTGCAATATCCTAGGTCTTTGATCATCTGAATCGCTATAACTTAGTCGTCAAATGAGCGTTTGTCGCGCGGCTGATTGCTGGTTAATGTATCAATCTTGTCTTCTAGTCGGTCTAGCTGCTTTTGCAGCATCTCTAAACGCTGCCGGGCTTCATCATTACTCAGTTTCTTGTTTTGCGCTCCCGCACGCTCCAGGCTGAGGGTGGCCATGCTGGCGGTTAAAAGTGAAATAAGTCCAAGTCCAATCAGTATCAAAATGGCCGCAAAGAAGCGCCCTAAGTTGGTAACCGGTACTAGATCTCCGTAGCCAACGGTGGTGACCGTCACCCAAGCCCACCAGATCCCCTCGCTGGGAGAGTTAATAGCGGGATCAAGCCCGGCGATCATGACTCCCGCCATGATAATGACAATACTGGAGCCAGCGAAAGTCGGCCCCAGCGAGTTTTGCGCCAATAAGCCACGGATAGAGCTGCCCATGTGTATGGCCAGATCCAGAATTATCAGAATTCTCATCAGCCTCAGCGCACCAGCAACGCTTGAAAAGCCCATGTAGGTGGGGAGGCCGATAAAAATAATAACGACATTCATCCAATTGTTTTTTAGATAGCGCAGACGATTATCAACGACCAACGCCATGACCGTGGTTTCGATAACGAACATCGACCAGAGGCCAAGCTCCAAATGGCTGTGATCGATGGATTGACCATTGCCAAGACTCTCGTACCAGAGGGCGACCAACCACATGCCGGCAGCCATCATTGGCCACTCTAGAATTTTGTACCAGAGCTTGGCGCGGTCGTTTTCGTCTTCGTGAAGGCCGGCTAAGCCCAGCAAGCTGAATAGTTTGGACACACTGATATTCCGTGATCTATTGATCTGACTAGTCTAACTCTACTCGATATAAGCGTATATACTTGCTGTTACACAAACGCATAAGAAGTTCCATGCCTTCCGATACCTCCTCTTCAAAAGACAATGAACTTGCGGTTCTGGCAAGTGTTGCCGATTGGGCTTGGCGCAGTGATGAGAACCTGCTGATCACAGAGGGGACACCACAAGTTGAGGCGCTTTTGGGGCTAAGTGTTGAAAGCCTTAAAGGACAGCACCTGACCAAAATTCCTGGCTGGAGGGTCGTCATTGATCGCAATCACGGTGTCGTGATGCGCTCTGTGGCGACTCAGCAGCGGTTTACTAATATCTTTGTCTTTGCTCAGCATGTTGACGGAACGCCGAGAGTCTTGGATATCAACGGCGCACCTCGTTTTGCCCCTGATGGTCGCTTTCTCGGTTATCAGGGCACCTGTACCATTGTGCGAGACGAGGCTGCAGCGTCGATAGTATTGCAATACTTCGAGCATCACTTAGGCAGCAAGCTGGGAGAGGATTATTTTGAATCGCTGGTTTCTGCGCTAGCTAGCTCTCTGTCGATGGATTGGGTGTCGGTTGCACGTTTTGTAGAAGGTGATCGGAAAAACCTGCACACCTTAGCGGTTTGGGATAGAGAGAAGATGCGAGATAATTTCTCGTATCCTATCGATGATGCTTGCCGTAAAACCCTAGTAACTGATGGCTGCCNGTCTTTCAGCNCGACAGAGAACTCCCTGGCCCGTTCCGAGCTTTGGGGGGGGAAGCGCTCTAAGTCATATTTTGCCTGTCGCTTGGTTGATCGCAGTGGCGAGGTTGTTGGAATGCTTGCGTGTTTAAGTTCAGCAGCATTCCCTAATCCTCTCTATTACGATCAGATATTCTCGGCCATTGCTGAGCGAGCAGCGGCAGAATTGGTTCGGTTGCGAGCTGAAGAGAGAACCGCTCTTCAAAAAAGTCTCATGGATAAGGCGCAGTTGATTTCAGGCTTTGGTTCTTGGCGTCTCGACACAGAGCAGGGGCAATTGGTGCTGTCGGACGCAGCCACTAAGCTATTGTCAGATTGTGAGTTACTTGGCGGCGGCGAAACTATTGGCAGTGTGGTGGAGCAGGTTAGGCAGCGACTAGCTGCCAATGAGGTCGGCGCCGCAGAGGCATTTTGGGAATCGGTGAAAACGGGAGATAAGCTGCAGGAAATGCAGTTTTCATTGAAAACCCCGAGAGGCGTGCGCTGGCTCCAAACTATTGCCGCTCGTGAGCGAGTGAAGGTGGCTGGCAGCTCTCGTATGATGATTGTTGGAGTGGTCAAGGATGTGTCCGCGGAGCGCTCAGCAGAGCAGCAGTTAAGGTTGCTTACCGCAGCGGTTGCGCAGAGTTCAAACGCTATCAGCATTACCGATCTCGGAGCAGACATTATCTACGCCAATCCGGCCTTTAAGACAATGACAGGCTACGCAATTAGTGAGGTGCTTGGGCGCAATACTTCGTTCTTGCGCTCTGGGAAAACACCGAAGCAGACCTACGAGGTGTTGTGGCAGGCCATCAAACAAGGCAAGGCGTGGCGCGGGGAGCTCAACAATCAACGCAAAAACGGCACTCTCTACTGGGCGGCGACCTCCATTACGCCACTGCGAGGCAGTGATGGTAGCATCCAGCATTACCTGTCGGTGCAGGAGGATATATCCGAGCGCAGGCGACACGAAGAGGAGTTGCTTTATCAGGCCAATCACGATCCGTTGACGGGCTTACCTAATCGTCTCTTGGCCTATGATCGGTTGCAGTGGAGCCTGCAGCAGTCTAGCCGCCTCAAGTGCTCCATGTCTCTGCTCTTCTTGGATTTGGATAATTTCAAGCAAGTCAATGACACCCTTGGACATGAAGCTGGCGATCAACTGCTGAAGAAGGTTGCCCGTCGTTTGCAGTCGACATTAAGGGATGGCGACACTGTGGCGCGTCTCGGTGGTGATGAGTTTCTGATTATACTTGAGTCGGCGAACGCGGAGGCGGCCGAGCAAAGTGCTAAGCGTATTCTGCGCACTCTTGCCGTCCCCATGAGTATTGCTAGTCGAGAGTTGGTGAGTACGGTCAGCATTGGCTTGACTATGTTTCCTCATGACGGTGACACTCCGGAAATTCTAATGCGCAACGCCGATTCAGCGATGTACCGAGCAAAAGCACAGGGAAAGAATGAGTTTCAGTTTTTTACTGAGGCGATGAATGTCGAGAGTCAAAAGCGGCTAGCAATGGAAACCGAGTTTCGTCGCGCGCTTGAGCGCAATGAAATTAACCTGGTGTATCAGCCCATTGTTGATACCAAAACTGGGGAGGTTGCCGGTGCTGAAGCCTTAGCTCGCTGGACAAGCTCTTTACTGGGAGAGATTAGTCCACTCGAGTTTATTCCTCTCGCGGAAGAGCTGGGCTTAATTGTCGAGCTGGGTGAGTTTATTGTGGGTTCAGCCGTGGCCCAGTGTGCCCATTGGCGCGATGACTCCCCCAGTTTTTTTATGGCAATTAACATATCACCTAGGCAGTTAAGAAACTCTGTGCTGAAGCAGTCACTGCGCGATGCGCTGACGTTTAATCAGCTCCCCCATAGTAGTGTAGTGCTGGAGGTTACCGAAGGTGTCCTCGTTGATGACGTTGATTCTGCTCTCGCGTATCTGAACGAGCTGAGTGGGTCAGGCATTCAGCTGGCAATTGATGATTTTGGTACGGGCTATTCATCGCTCTCTTATCTAAAGAATTTTCCTTTTGATCGACTGAAAATTGACCGCAGCTTTGTCGGAGGTGCGCTAGTGTCGGATAAAGAGCGGGTGTTGGTGCAGGTAATGATTGATCTGGCACATCAGTTCGGGATGACAGTAGTTGCTGAAGGGGTAGAAACCATGGAGCAGCTAGAGTTTCTGGCAGCTTACGGAGCGGATCACTTTCAGGGCTATTACTTCTCTGAGCCTTTAAAAGCGAGTGATCTCACAGAGCGATTGAAGAGCAGTGCCGCAAGCCAGATTGCACCGTAAAGAATCCGCATAGATTACAAACTTAAGAGTGGGGAGCGCCGGCAGGCTCCTCCGGCCGGCGCTCCAGCCTCTATCGGCAGTATCACTTCTCGGCTAGTGGCTAAACAAGCTGACCGCATCACCAATGCATTCTTCTAATCGAGAAACGGTGCTAGCCCTCGGCACGCAGTCGTCTAGATTCTTCCTCAGATCCGCTAGTCGTACACGGCTGCGTCGAAAATTCCCTGAGATGGGCTCATAGTCAAGGTCGTGGTCTTGGATGCTTAGCTTGGCGAGCTCGGTTTGCTCTTGATAAACGGCGCTAATGAGATCAAAGAATGCGTCTTTATGTTCAATACGGGTGGACTCCCAGTAGGCGTCTTCTAGTCCTTGAAGCAGGTCAGTCAGTATGATGATGGCATTGGCAATGCTGGTTTCGGCCATGGAGCATGTTCCTTTGGTTGGTGATAGGTAGCTACTTGGAGCTTTTGGTTGCTTAGCTAATTATCGGCAGTATTGAGGAAAGTATAGACCGCTGACTTGAAAATACCGTTCTAGACTTGAATTTGTGACCAAATAGTCCAAAATATTCACATTCGTTGCTTTTTGTGTGTATGTTAACTAGGTCGTCAGCTCTTGGATTTATAGGTGTAGTCATGGATAAAGCGAAACAGAAGGTGCAGCAATTTAAGCAGCGCGAGCAAGCGATTCTCGATACCGCGCTGGAACTACTGATAGAGCACGGTGAAGACCGAGTCACTGTCGAGCAGATTGCAGCCAAAGTTGATATTGGCAAGGGCACCATCTACAAGCATTTTACATCCAAAACAGAGATTTACATTCGTTTGCTGTTTGACTATGAGCATCAACTCAAAGCCGATATCGAGCAGGCGATCATCGACGCAGAGGGCGGCGATTACAGTGCCCCGGCGCGAGTGTATTTTGGTAAGCGAATGTCAGATCCCGTACAGGCAAGACTGTTTCAGCGTTTGGAAGAGCGAATGGTCGCAAATGGTGAGGAGCGAGATAAATTAGGGGAGCTCGATGATTTGCGCCAAGCCGCGTTAGAGCAGCTGAACAAATCCTTCGCCAAGCGCATTGAAGAGGGCCGTCTGATCAAAGATGTGCCGCCTTACTATTATTACCTGGCCTATTGGGCATTGACTCATGGCACCGTTGAGCTCTACCACAATCACTCCTTTCAAGATTTGGTGGCCGATAAGCCAGATTTTATAAAGTTCATACTCGACCTAGGTGTGCACATGGGTGTCAAGTCGCCCAGCTAGCCACCGACCCCTTTAGTTTTTACTCGGCCTGCCGAAAATCTATTAAAGCGAGACCTTCGTTTCGCGCGGCATGCAGGAGTTGAATCAGATGAGGCTACCGGTGTATCAGCTTGTCTTGGCATTGAGTTTGACTGCCTGCGCGGCACCAGAATCTGGCTATCTCTATCGTCAGCAGTCAGGCTTGGGTTTTCTCGGTAATGCTGAGTATCAATCTCGGCGCAGCTGGGTGCTGTCAGAAAAGGCCGCTATCACAGTCGCCGCTTTCCAGCCTTCTTATCTTACTGAGCGCCAGAATCAACAGTTATTGACCGAGCTGGTATCCAAGCTGTCCGAAGATTTTGTTCGTGTCGAATCCGCCGCATGGCGGGGTGGTTTGTACGAGCAGCTGGCGGATGCGCGCAGTAACGGCGCGCACTACTTGGTTGTGCCTAGCTTTGTTGATGAGCAGCAGGCGCTCAATGCTGTCTCTGAGTTGACGGATAATCCGACCTTGGCCGATATTGGTCGAGACTCTATCGTTTTCAAGATGGCGTTGTACGATGTGCCAAATACACGCTTGGTGGACGTAAGCGTAGTGCGAGCAAGTAGCGCGATGGTCACACTAGAGCCGGTAGAGCCCTTAGCCATAGCCGTTGAGGCATTTGATCTTTACGTGGGTCAATTGAGCGCTGCTCCCCACCATTAGCCGAGCAAGAAATTTTCTTGTCGTTGTAGTGTAGGTAAGCAGGGCGAATCTACGCGGACCCATCTCAAATACACTCGTACGCTCTTGCCTTAAGAGCTTTATATATCCTGAGTTGCAGACAACTACCGAGTGTTTTCCGAGAAAAATCCTGCCGAGTGTGATGCTAGTGCCTTTCTAGTCCGTGGTATCATGTGGGTTAAAAGAAGGGCTGGTTATGACGAGTAAAGATCTTATTAATTCCGTTATTGAGCTGCAAAAGCAATACGAGAATAATCTGCCGCCGGTAGATTCTTGGTCTCCTGAGTTGAGCGGTGATATTGATATTCGTATCGATCGAGAAGGGCGCTGGTTTCATGAAGGGGATCCGATCGAGAGGCGGACACTAGTGACTCTCTTTTCCAGCATATTGAAGCGTGAAGGCGACGATCACTTTTTGGTGACGCCGGTCGAGAAGTGGCGGATAAAAGTCGATGTGGCGCCGTTTTTGATCACGGCCCTGCGGGTTGAGGGAGAGCCGCCAAGTCAGGCACTGATATTTGAAACCAATGTCGGTAATGAGGTTCTGCTAAGCGCGGCGAACCCGCTGCGCATGGTTATGTCGGGCGCAGGAGAGAGTCTTCCGATTGTGATGGTGCGCAATGGTCTCGAGGCTCTGCTGTCGAGAAGTGTATTCTATGAAATGGCCAATAATTGGGCCCAGAACGATGAGGAGCGCTATTTTGTGGAAAGTGCAGGAGAGTATTTTTGGCTGAACGATTAGCGGCTTAGCCGTCTCTGTAGATAGTAATCGAGAGCCTAGGCGAGGGATCGAGCAACAAGGCCCACCGACAAAAAAAGAGAGCCGAAGCTCTCTTTTTTTTTGTGGCTACCGAACTGAAACTACATGTTCGGGTAGTTTGGCCCGCCAGCGCCCTCAGGAACAACCCAGGTAATGTTTTGGGTTGGGTCTTTAATGTCGCAGGTCTTGCAGTGAACGCAGTTCTGGGCATTAATCTGAAGGCGACAGTCGCCGCTTTCTTCTTCCTTCACGATCTCGTAAACGCCGGCCGGGCAGTAACGCTGAGCAGGCTCATCATACTTGGGCAGGTTTACGGTAACGGGTACGTCTTTGTCTTTTAGCGTCAGGTGACAGGGCTGATCTTCTTCGTGGTTGGTGTTCGATAGGAACACGGAAGACAGCTTGTCAAAGCTCAGCTTGCCGTCGGGTTTCGGATAATTGATTTCCGGAAACTCTGACGCTGGCTTGAGTTGCTCGTGATCGGCGACCGGATCGTTCAGGGTCCAGGGTAGGTTGCCGTTGAAGATATTGATGTCGATGAAGGCATAAGCAGAGCCAATGATATTGCCCCACTTGTGCTGAGCTGGGCCAAAGTTGCGTTGTGCCCACAGCTCCTTGTAAGCCCAAGATGCTTGATAGGCTTCGCCGAACTCGACCAGGTCGTCGTTAGCGCGTTCGCTCTTGAGTGCTTCAACGACGCACTCTGCAGCTACCATTCCAGATTTCATGGCAGTGTGGCTGCCTTTGATCTTGGCAAAGTTCAAAGTACCAGCGTCATCACCAATTAGCAGGCCACCGGCAAAATGCATTTTAGGTTGGGACTGAATGCCACCTTTGGTAATAGCTCGAGCACCATAGGTCAGGCGTTCGCCGCCGTCTAGATATTGCTTGATGGTTGGGTGGTGCTTATAGCGCTGGAATTCATCAAACGGGCTCAAGCGAGGGTTTGTATAAGACAGGTCGGTAATGAGTCCGCAGACCACTTGGTTGTCTTCAATGTGGTAAAGGAAGCTGCCGCCCGCCGCGCCGTTTTCATCCAGAGGCCAGCCGGCAGTGTGTACAACCAGCCCTTCTTGGTGCTGCTCTGCGGGTACCTTCCAAATTTCTTTGATACCAATACCGTAGTGCTGAGGATCTTTACCTTCGTCGAGGTTGAACTTCTCGATTAACTGCTTACCGAGATGTCCGCGACAACCTTCTGCAAACAAAGTGTACTTGCCGTGAAGCTCCATGCCAGGCATGTAAGAGTCTTTCTGTTCGCCGTTCAGGCCAACACCCATGTCACCAGTAGCAATACCTTTGACGCTACCGTCTTCATTGTAAATAACTTCCGATGCGGCAAAGCAGGGGTAGATTTCCACGCCAAGCGCTTCAGCCTGCTCTCCCAGCCAGCGACATAGGTTGCCTAGGCTGATGATGTAGTTGCCTTCATTATGCATAGTCTTTGGCACAAAGAAGTTTGGTACTTTCTGCGATTTCTCTGCATTTTTGAGGACGTAGATGTCGTCGCCTTTCACCTCGGTGTTGAGCGGGGCGCCTTTTTCCTTCCAATCAGGAAAGAGTTCGTTAAGTGCGCGCGGCTCAAATACAGCACCTGAGAGAATATGGGCACCAACTTCAGAGCCTTTTTCTACAACACAGACGCTTATGTCTTCGTTCAGTTGACGTATACGGCATGCTGCAGTAAGGCCAGAGGGGCCGCCGCCAATAATGACGACGTCGTATTCCATATATTCACGTTCCACAGTCTACTCTCCTGGCTGTTCACGAATCGTTTTATACAAACTTAGGGGCTGGCTAATCTTGGCCCCATATTTGGTTCTTTACCTGCGGCGGATTATATAGAAGCTAACTGCCTGATACCAATGGCAATTTCTACCATTTGGTTACCCAAATTGGCACATTGAGCACTTTGCAATCTGATCGCAAGTCACTACACTGCGCATCGCTTACAGTGGCAGCTGGACTGCCTGCGGCTCTTTTCGAGCCCACTGTAACTGCCTTCTCGCAGGGAATTAGTGCCCGAAAAGAAGGGCGGCTATTGATTTTGACGGGGGAAACCGTCAGTATATCGGCCGCTCAAAAGACCGATAGAGCCTTCTACAGGGGCCTGGTCAAGGCTTCCGAGCCATGGAAACGCTAGCATTTACCGTGGTAATGACTGGTATTTATCCTTAACAGATAAGCGAATGGGAAATCCATGAAGATTCTTGTTGCAGTTAAACGCGTTGTTGATTACAACGTTAAGGTCCGTCCAAAATCAGACGGCACCGACGTTGATATCGCCAACGCTAAAATGTCCATCAACCCCTTCTGTGAAATTGCTGTTGAAGAAGCAGTTCGCCTGAAAGAGAAGGGTGTTGCCACTGAAATCGTTGCCGTATCTATGGGCCCTAAGCAGTCTCAGGAGCAAATCCGTACTGCCATGGCACTGGGTGCTGATCGTGGCATCTTGGTAGAAACCGACGCTGAGCTTCAGCCTTTGGCAGTCGCCAAGTGCTTGAATGCAATCGTTGCCAAAGAAAGTCCAGATCTCATCATCATGGGTAAGCAGACCATCGATGGCGATAACAACCAAACCGGCCAGATGCTGGGCGCTTTGGCTGGCCTGCCTCAGGGTACGTTTGCTTCTGAAGTTGACGTTGCCGAAGGTAAGGTTAAAGTTACTCGTGAAATCGACGGCGGTTTACAGACTGTTGAGCTGAACTTGCCAGCAATCGTAACTACCGATCTGCGTTTGAATGAGCCGCGTTACGCTTCTCTGCCGAACATCATGAAAGCCAAGAAGAAGCCTCTGGACACCACAACTCCTGAAGAGTTGGGTGTTGATGCCGCTCCTCGCGTTCAGACCTTGAAAGTTGAGCCACCTGCCGAGCGTCAAGCAGGCATTAAAGTGGCTGATGTTGCTGAACTAGTCGACAAACTCAAGAACGAGGCGAAGGTAATCTCATGAGCATCTTAGTAATTGCTGAACACGATAATGCTAGCCTTAAGGGCGCAACTCTTAACGTTGTGACCGCGGCTAAAGCCATTGGTGGCGATGTCGAGATTCTGGTTGCTGGTAGCAACTGTGGCGGAGCTGCAGAAGCTGCCGCTAAAGTCGAAGGCGTTGCTAAAGTACTGGTTGCTGATAACGCAGCTTACGAACATCAACTGGCTGAAAACACGGCTCTGTTGATTGCCGAAGTTGGCAAGAACTACACTCACGTTCTGGCTCCAGCAACTTCTAACGGCAAAAACATTGCACCGCGCGCAGCGGCTCTGTTGGACGTTCAAGCGATCTCAGACATCATCTCTGTTGAAAGTGCCGACACCTTCAAACGTCCTGTTTACGCAGGTAACGTTATCGCTACGGTTCAGAGCTCTGACGCGGTTAAAGTTATCACTGTTCGTGGCACTGCATTCGATGCAGCGGCTACCGAAGGTGGTTCTGCTGCAGTTGAAGCCCTGGCTTCCGCGACTGACGCTGGAATTTCTAGTTTCGTCGGTGAAGAGCTGGCAGTTAGTGATCGTCCTGAGTTGACTGCTGCAAGCATCGTCATCTCTGGTGGTCGCGGCATGCAGAACGGCGACAACTTCGAAATGCTGTACAAGGTTGCCGACAAGCTGGGTGCAGCTGTTGGTGCTTCGCGTGCTGCTGTTGATGCCGGTTTCGTACCTAATGACATGCAAGTAGGCCAGACAGGTAAGATTGTTGCTCCTGACCTCTATGTCGCTGTTGGCATCTCCGGTGCGATCCAGCATTTGGCGGGCATGAAGGACAGTAAAGTCATTGTTGCTATCAACAAAGACGAAGAAGCGCCTATCTTCCAGGTTGCTGACTACGGCCTAGTGGCTGACTTGTTTGAAGCGGTTCCAGAGCTTGAAGGCAAGATCTAACATCACTGAGTGATGTTTAAAAAAGCCGGCGTTAGCCGGCTTTTTTGTTTCTGAATGATGGGTAAATTACGCAGTGAGAGGTATAAGCGTGGATATAGAAACATTTGAGAGTTGGTCATTAATTCTTGGTGTTGGCGGCTTGATTGCCTTTATGACATTCATCATGTGGGATTTGGCCAAAGAGTCGAAAGCAGGACGCTTTGGGACCTTCATACTTTTCACCGCACTAGGCTTGGGGTTGTTGGGCTTTATAATCAAGACGGTGTTAGTTGAAGTTGTCGGAAATTAGTTAAGGCAGATTCTAGAAAATACCCTTATCCGCTTGATTTAAATGTTTTTTATATTTTACAAAGAATTGCCCGCTGGCTGTTGAGCATAAGTCTATACTTCATGGAAAGATAACAAATACGACAAGGACAGGCCTCGGGTGATTCTATTTAACGCAAAAGGAAAGGTGCAGAAGGACCGCAGCATCATGCGAGAGACCGATGCTCGCATGGCGAAATACAGTCGTCGCGGTCTTATCGTTAATTTCTTAGCCTATCTTCTGTGTCTCTCTATTGGCTATCTTACGGTGATGGCGCCCACGACTGCAGTCGTCCTCACTGTCGGCTTGATAGTCACCACCATTGTGCGTGCGGGATTTCTGTTCCGCTTTGAAAGCATGTACGACTGCGGCCCAGCGCGTTGGCGCACCCTGTTTTTTATATCCACCTTAGTTGGTGCAGTGTGGTGGAGCACTATCTTAGTAACCTTCACCCTTACATTGGGGATGGTTGGCGAGACGCCGCTGCTCTGGCTTTACACCATTATCTTTTTTTCCACGACCATTCATGTCACCTCACCCTTTAAGGCCTTTAGCCGTATCTATCTTGCTATTACATTGCTGCCCGCTGTAATCGCAGCTTGTTTTATTGGCGGCTTTGACGGTTACATGTACGCGGTGATGATGCTGGTGTTTGTCGTCATGCTCTACCACCAAGTTGAGGTGCTCGAAGACGGGTATTGGCAGCGCCTCGAAGCGATCAATACGCTCAAGCAAAAAGCGCGCGCGCTGGAGGTTGAAAAGCGCGACGTGGATGCATCGGTGGATCTCAATGCGCAGTTTCTGAATGATCTAGGTCACGAATTTCGAACCTCTCTGAATGATGTCCTTGGGGGGCTGTCTCTACTGAACGAAAGCCAGCTTGAAGGCACCCAGCAGGGCATGCTGAACATTGCGCAACAGGCCGCCGAGCGCCAACTGGATTTGGTGAGTAACATTGTGGACTTCTCCAAAATCAATAACCGCCAGCTGGTATTGGAGCACAACGTTTTTAATCTTCGCTCGCAGTTAGAGCAGTGGATAGAAGATCTGTCTGTTGATGCTCATCAGCAGGGCGTGGAGCTCGACTACGCCATCAACAAAAGCGTTCCACTAAGAGCCTACGGTGACGTTAGTCGTATCGGTCATATTTTTAAAAATCTCTCTACCAATGCTGTGCAGTTTTCGGACACCGCCAACGTTCATATTGAAATCGATTTTAGACGCGAGAGTGATCGCAGCGGAATTCTAGAGATCTTGCTGATTGATCGACACTCTGCTGAATCAGCTTCTAATACTCTGCGACAAAATACTACCGACAACGCCAATGCGCGTGATGCAGCGGATAGAGCGGCAGGGCTATGGTTGACAATTTGCAAAGGGTTATCAGAGTGCATGGGCGGGTCAGTCGATATTGATTGCATCAGTGGCCAGGACACGCAATATCGGTTACGCCTACCGATAACCTCCCGCGGGCATCAAGACAGTGCCATTAAGGTAAACCCTAAACTACAGGGCAAACAAATCCTCCTAGTGCAGCCTGAGCTACCTCTCGGAGAGCACCATATAGAAGAAATGCAAGAATGGGGGCTAAGGCTTGCCATTCAAAACAGCTTTGAAGGGGCCATTGATGAGCTCAAGAAGCGAGCCTCAAGCGACGAGCAGTTCTCTTTGGTGATTGTGAACCTAGATAGGGAGCTAGAGTCTGCGAAAGCATTTAGTGATCAGCTACTGGCCCAAACAAAGAGCCTCGCCGACCTACCCCAATTGTTGTTGCTGAGACACAACCACCGCAATTGTGCGGAGTTGGTTAATCATATTGACAGTCATGAACGCGTGTTTAGCCAATACCGACCACTGATTGCACAAAAGTTACACGACTTTATTAGTCACCTAGTTCTTGGAAAACCCCTAGCACCTAAAGACGATAAGAATAATGACGCCATCGTGCCCAAGACGCAGAAGGTGCTTCTGGTCGAAGACCACCGAGTCAACCAAATGGTTGCCGAGGGTATGCTGAAGAAACTAGGCTACCCAGTGATGATCGCTAACAATGGTGTCGAGGCTCTGAGCCATTTTAAAAAGGGAGAGTATTCAGTAATTCTAATGGACTGCCAAATGCCGGAAATGGATGGCTTCGAAGCAACTCGACAGATCAGGAAGCTCGAGCAAGAGAGGGACGATGGCAATCACATTCCAATCATCGCTATGACCGCGCACGTCAATGACGACGATCAATCCCTATGTTTCACTTCCGGCATGGATGACTACCTAGCGAAACCCGTGCGATATGACGTATTGGAGAGTCATTTGCAGCGCTGGCTGGGCACCGATGACGATGATACCCAAGGGATTATCACGACTCAGAACGCATGACAGCGGCGGGGATTGTCTCCACCGCTGGATTCGAGTTAGACATCACTAGGCTGTTACAAGCCTATTTGAATTCTGTCCAGACGGGGGCGTGGTCAGATGGCTTGTCCATACTGCGGATATCGTACGCAATACCCGACTCGGTGGCTCGCTCTAGCAGGGTTTTCGTGGCCATGACTAGATCAATACGCAGCCCTCGTTTGGGTTCGCGATCAAAACCCTTACTGCGGTAATCAAACCAACTGTATTGATCATCCGTGTTTGGATTAAGGTGTCGGAAGGTGTCTGTTAATCCCCAGCCTTCAAGCCGAGCCAGCCATTCCCGCTCTTCCGGCTGGAAGCTGCATTTGCCAGAGCGCAGCCAGCGTTTGCGATTATCTTCTCCGATACCAATATCCAAATCAGTAGGGGAGATGTTTAAGTCTCCGACGACCAAGACTTGTTCATCGTTGCTTGCACAGGAGATGAGATAGTCTTGCAGATCTTCATAAAACGCTCTTTTATTCGGGTATTTTTCTGGGTGATCAATGGACTCTCCCTGAGGGAAGTAACCATTGAGAACTTTTAGCTTGCCGCCGAAGGGAGATTCCACCTCTATTGCAATAAACCGCTTTTGAGCATCAGCAGCGTCACTTGGAAAACCTTTTTGACAGGAAATGATAGGCAGCTTTGATAGGGTGGCGACTCCGTAGTGGGTTTTTTGGCCGTGAAACTCTACGTGATAGCCCATGGCTTGGATCTCCTCAATCGGGAAGTCCGCGTCTTGGGCTTTGGTTTCCTGCAGGGCAATGATATCTGGCGCATGCTCTTCGGTTAGCGCCTCAAGTTGATGGAGTCGCATCCGAACGCTGTTTACATTAAATGAAACAATCTTCATAAATCAGTTCTTTTAGTTCATTGGTATAAAGAGATTATAAAAAAGCCAGCGCGAAGCTGGCTCTCGAGGTTGTGGCGAAAAGATCTCTACTTAAAATTGGCCACCTGATCAGGCGGCAGCTTGTTCAGTAGATTAATCGTATCGATTAAGATGTAGCCGGCTTCTGCCAGCAGTGCATCGTCATCGGTATTAAGATCTTTTTGGCTAGCCTCTTCGGTGGCTTCCGTAACACGATCTGAACGATCTTTTTCCCAGTCCTCAACCGTTGAAAATGCGTCCAACCCTTTTGCTTGGCGACGTTCATTTTCAAGCCCTAAGGCGTTGGCTTCACGGGACTCTAGCTCGTCAAGTCGGCGCTGTTCATTCAGCGAGATAGCCTTCTTGGCTTTGTTTTCCTTGATTTTTGCCAACTGTTTATCGAGAAAAATAAAGTCTGGATCCACCGCTTTTCGGCTCTCGTGCTTATCGACAATCTCGGCAAGGATCTGATCGAAGTTGTAGTAAGCCTCATGCGGTACAGGATGTATCTGGTCCCACGGTAGGGCCGTGTCGTAAGAGCTTTCGCCGACTTCTTCAGCGTCTACCAAGAAAGGGAAGGCCACATCGGGAATTACTCCACGGTGCTGGGTGCTGTCACCGGAGACTCGATAGAATTTTGACTCCGTGATCTTCAATTGACCGCTGTGAACCGGTGTTAATGATTGAACTGTGCCTTTGCCGAACGACTGCGCACCAACCACCAGTCCACGCTGGTAATCTTGAATTGCACCGGCAAAAATCTCAGAGGCAGAGGCGCTCAATCGATTGGTCAACACAACCATCGGGCCGCGATACATAGCACGGCGTCGCGATCGATAGTTGCGAGAAATGGTCTGACTGGTTTGTCGAATCTGAACCACCGGACCTTGATCAATAAAAAGGTCGGTGAGGGTAGTTGCTTCTTGGAGAGAGCCGCCGCCATTGTTGCGCAAGTCGATCACCAGGCCATCGATGTTCTCTTGTTGCAGCTCTCGCAACAGCTTAATGACATCACCGGTAGTGCTCTTGAAGTTGGGGTCGCGACGGCGATAGGCTTCGAAGTCGATATAAAACGCCGGCACGTTGATGACACCGATCTTGAAGACATCTTCGCCATCCGTGAGTTCTATAATGCCTTTCTTTGCCGCCTGTTCTTCGAGTTTGACCTTGGCACGACTGATTCTGATCTCTTGGGTGATGCTGCCATTGGCGGCGTCTGCCGGGATGACTTTGAGCCGCACAGTTGTTTTCTTAGGCCCGCGAATCAGCTTAACCACTTCATCTAAGCGCCAGCCAACCACATCGACCATTTCACCTTCGTCACCTTGGCCTACCGCTACAATCTTATCGGCGGGTTTTAGAGCGCCTTGTTTGGAAGCGGGGCCTGCGCTGATCAAACGAACGACTTTGGTGTATTCATCTTCCGTTTGGAGGACCGCGCCAATCCCTTCCAGCGATAGCGACATGGAGATATTGAAGTTCTCCAAGGTTCTAGGCGAAAGGTAGCTGGTGTGTGGGTCGTAGAGTAGGGTGAGCGCGTTGATTAGTGTCTCGAAGACATCATCGGCATCTTGTTGCTCAAGGCGTGTGAGCTGATTCTTGTAGCGTCTTAGCAAGGTGCTTTTGGCTTCTTCGACCGTTTCATCGGAGAGCTTTAAGCTCAACACGCTGGCTTTCATACGCATGTGCCATTTGCGGTTTGCCTCAGTCACGCTCTCCGCCCAGCGCTGGTCCTCTGGGGTGATTGGGAGGTAATCGTCTTTGGTGAAGTCAAATTGATAGTTAGAGTCTTCGTCGAGCAGCTCGATGATTGTGCTCAGGCGCTCATGAGCTCGCGCATAGTAAGTTGTAAATATGTCGTGACCCGGGGCTAAATCGCCTTGTTTTAAGGTGTCATCGAGCGTTGTGGCGTATTTCTCTTCAAAGCGATCGATGTCACTTTGTAAAAAGAAGGCTTTTGACGGATCCAACGACTCAATAAACTTGTTGAGCATCTGCTCTGAGAGCTCGTCGTCGAGAGGTTGGTTGCGATAATGCCTAGTAGATAGCTTGTCGATGATATCAACAGCGGTATGTTCTTGATCTTGAGTGAAGTTGAAGTCAACGTTTTTTGCGAGCGACAACTGACTGGTCAAGCCGAATAGGCTGCCGATAAGTATCGGGCTCAATATACGACGAGTGATTTTACGCATAGATAGTCTCGTAACTGGAGAAGCTGAAACAATGGCTCTTAGCAAGGCGAGCCTTTATCTTTTTGATGGCTCGACTATAGCACAGTTATTTGACCCATAGCGGAGGCTAAAATTCAGTTTTTCTTAAAATAACTCGGTAAATCAGAAGGTTAGTCATGATTTTTACCACGATTTCTGGCTTGCTAGCCTATTTCATGCTCCTGCTAGGTCTCAAATTGCCTATTTCTTGATCAAGCTGCGCCCTTTATCCGGCGATGATATTCTGCGTGCGGAGCAGAGCTCCCCGACTAGGATACCGCCAGCGTATCCAATCCTAGATGAGGTCCGGCCGGTAAAAGCGTTGGATTTAGCCACTTTGAGCATAAGCGGCTGATATTATTCAACATTATGGCGCCTTGCCTAACCGGCCGTTGG